>JAIPDO010000105.1 GCA_021737645.1 Desulfarculaceae bacterium | reverse complement strand
AGATAGGGGGCATGCACGGCCACCGGGCTGAGCCCGGCCTCGCCGGCGGCCCGGCGAAAGGCCAGGGCGTCGGCCTTCTTGAGGGGCTTCTGCTTCCAGGTGCGCGGCGTTCCCGCGAAGATTTGCAGGCACTCCAGGCCGAGAAACCGGGCCTCGCGGGCGGCCCGCATGGGACCGCCCGCCACCGACAGATGGATACCCAGACGCAAGGGGTCAGCTCTTACGTGCTTTTATAGCTTCCAGCATGGATTCAACCGCTGCCCTGTGCTCCGGTGAGGCCATGGCCGCGCGGAAGCAGCGCATCTCATAATCCAAGACCTGCTCCAGGCCCGTTTCGGCTCCGTGGCGCAGCAGGGACTTGGCCATGCCTATGGCCGAGCGGGGCATGGCCGCGATCTGCCCGGCCAACTCCATGGCCGTGGGCAAAAGCTCCTCGGGCGGGGTCATGCGGGTAAGCAGGCCCATGGCCAGGGCCTCGGGGGCGGGCACCTTGCGGGCGGTGAGCACCATGTCCATGGCCCGGCCCAGGCCCACTATGGCGGGCAACAAAAACGAAGAGCCGAACTCGGGGGTGACCCCCACCCGGACAAAGGCTGCGGAAAAATAGGCCTCCTGGCTGGCCAGGCGCAGGTCGCACATCAGGCTCACGGTGAGGCCCCAGCCCACCGCCGGTCCGTTGACCGCCGCGATCATGGGCTTGGGGAAGTTGGCCAGGGCCCGGGGGCCTTCCAGCCCGGTGAAGCGGGTCCGGGCGGCCTGATCGCCTTCGACCGCCATTTTGGCGAAACCGGCCAAGTCGGCCCCGGCGCTGAAGGCCCGGCCCGCTCCGGTGAGCACCACCGCGCCGACTTTGTCATCGGCGGCGGCGTCTTCCAGGGCCTCGCGCATGGCGGCCATCATTTCTTGGTTCAAGGCGTTGAGGTTTTCAGGGCGGTTCAGGGTGAACAGACGCACCGGGCCGTGATCTTCCACTAACAGCACTGGCTGGCTCATTAAAACCTCCAAATCGTGCGAACGGCCTCCAGGCTAGCCCAGTGTCGCCGAGGTGTCAAAGAGCCGTTTTCCCTGCTGCCATATCAATTTTTCTTGACACCTTGGCCCACTTTTGCCAATAGTTACAACGTAGCTATATTGAAGTTACATTCTAACACCACTTTCCCTTACCATAAAGGGAACCGGAGGCGCGGGAAGCCCCTGTGCCTGGTCCGGGCGAAAAAACTGGAGGCCCCATGCGTCTAGCCGGAAAAAAAGCCATCGTCACCGGATCTTCCAGGGGCATCGGCGCGGCAGTGGCCCTGGCCTATGCCCGCCAGGGAGCCGATGTGGTGGTCAACTACAGCTCCTCTGAGGGCCCGGCCAAAGATTTAGTCAAGCAAATGCAGGACATGGGGCGCAAGGCCGTGGCGGTGAAAGCCGACGTGGCCCAAGAGGCCGACTGCCAGGCCCTGGTGGACGCAGCCATGAACGACCTGGGCGGCTTGGACATCATCGTCAACAACGCCGGGTTCACCCGCCCGGCCATGCTGCACAAGATGACCGGCGAGCAATGGGACCAAGTGCTGGGCATCCACCTAAAGGCGGTGTGGATGATGAGCAAAACGGCCCAACCCATCTTCAAGGCCCAAAAGGACGGCAGGATCATCAACGTGACCAGCGTGGCCGGGGTGGTGGGGACCGTGGGCCAAGCCAACTATTCGGCGGCCAAGGGCGGGGTGATCAGCCTCACCAAATCCATCGCCCGGGAGATGGCCCACTTCAACGTATGCTGCAACGTCATTTCTTTGGGCATCGTGGCCACGGACATGACCGAAAAAATCCGCACCGACGAAAAGCTGCGGGACATCTACATGAACCGCATTTTGCTAAAACGCTTCGCCGAGGCCGACGACATCACCCCGGCGTTTGTCTTTTTGGCCAGCGACGAGGCCAACTACATCACCGGCCAGCTCATCTGCGTGGATGGCGGCTACGGCATGGTCTAGAGACCGACCGCGCCCCCTGGGGGCGGGCAACCTTTTGCGAGCCCAATAGAGCAAGAAATCGAGGAGGCGAAAATGGCGGCCATACCCGACAAGATTCAAACCTGGCAAATGGTGGAGCCGGGCAAAGAAGGCAAGCCCGGCGTGCTGCAAAAAACCACCATCCCCATGCCAGAGCTGGCCGATGGCGACGCCCTGGTGGAAGTGGCCGGTTGCGGCGTGTGCCACACCGACCTGGGCTATTTTTATGATGGCGTGCCCACGGTGAGCAAGCCCCCCCTGACCCTGGGCCACGAGATAGCGGGCACGGTCCTGGCCGGTCCGGACGCCCTGGTGGGCAAAGAGGTCATCGTTCCGGCGGTTATGCCCTGCGGCAACTGCCCCATCTGCGACGAAGGCCGAGGCAACCGCTGCCTGGCCCAAAAGATGCCCGGCAACTCCCTGGGCGTCTACGGCGGCTTCTCCAGCCACATCCCGGTTCCGGCGGGCGATTTGTGCGTGCTGGAGGATGCCAAATATCCCCTGAGCCACTATGCGGTGGTGGCCGACGCGGGCACCACCCCCTACCAGGCGGCCATGCGCGCCGGGCTCAAACAAGGCGACCTGGTCATCGTCACCGGCATCACCGGCGGGGTGGGCGTGTACATGGGCCAGATCGCCAAGGCCCTGGGGGCCAAGGTGGTGGTGGGCATCGCCCGCAACCAGGCCAAGCTGGACCGCGCCCTGAATTACGGCGTGGACTACGTGATCAATTCCAAAGACAAGGACATCAAGCAGATCAAGGGCGAGTTCGGCGACATCTGCAAGCAGGTCGGAGTGGCCAAAAACGTGGGCTGGAAAATCTTCGAGTGCACCGGCAGCGGCGGCGGCCAGGAGATAGCCCTGGCCCTGTTGTCCTTCCTGGGCAAGCTGGTGGTGGTGGGCTTCGGCATGCAGACCAACAAGTACATGCTCAGCAAGCTGATGGCCTTCGACGCCGAGATCATCGGCACCTGGGGCTGCCTGCCCGAGTATTACCCCAAAGTGCTGGAGATGGTCCAGGACGGCCGGGTGCAGATCGAGCCCTTCCTGGAGACAAAACCCATGAGCCAAATCGAGCAGGTATTCGAGCAGCAGCATGCGGGCCTGTTCGACAAGCGCCAGGTGCTGGAGCCTGATTTCTAGGCCCCTGACGCTGGATATATAGTTTGACCCTTTATCACCTTATGAGGATTTTAGGAGGAAAACATGCCTCTTGACTGGATGCCCAGAGAACACGAACTGAAGAATCACCTCCTGTTCGAGGAGGACATGGTACAGGGCCGCTACTGGGGAACCGACGACGACGCCCCCTGCGTGGTCTACACCAAAAAGCCCCTGATCAACCCCAAAAGCGGCGAAGAGGTGCCGGACCTGTACGTGGCCGAGGTGCGCCTGAACAACCCGCGTCAGTACAACTCCTACACCACCCCCATGGTCAAGGGAGTCATCGCCGGCTTCCGCGCCGCCAGCGGCGACCGCTCGGTGGTGGCCACGGTGTTCACCGGCACCGGCTTCGACGCCTTCTGCACCGGCGGCAACACCAAGGAGTACAGCGAGTACTACTCCAAGCGGCCCAACGAGTACGGCGAGTACATGGACCTGTTCAACGAGATGGTGGACAGCATCCTGATGTGCAAGAAGCCCACCATCTGCCGGGTAAACGGCATGCGCGTGGCCGGCGGCCAGGAGATCGGCATGGCCTGCGACCTGGCGGTGACCAGCGACCTGGCCATTTTCGGCCAAGCGGGCGCCCGCCACGGCTCGGCCCCGGACGGCGGCTCCACCGACTTCTTGCCCTGGATGCTCAACATGGAAGACGCCATGTGGAACTGCGTGTCCTGCGAGATGTGGAGCGCCTACAAGATGAGGGCCAAAAACCTCGTCTCCAAGGTGGTCCCGGTGCTCAAGGACGGCGACAAGTTCGTGCGCAACCCCATGATCATCACCGACCGCTACGTTGACGACGGCGAGATCGTCTACGGCGAGTTCCTCAAGGACCGGGCCGCCCTGGGCGAGGCCAAGGCCAAGCTCAAGGAGCTGCCCCGGGACGCCGCCATGCTCGACGGCGAGGTCAACAAGATCATCTGGACCTTCGCCAACCTGTTCCCCGGCTGCGTGATGAAGTCCATCGACGGCATCCGCGCCAAGAAGAAGTACTTCTGGGACCAGTCCAAGCTGCCCAACCGCCACTGGCTGATGGCCAACATGAACTACGAGGCCTTCCTGGGCTTCGGCGCCTTCAACACCAAGAAGATCACCGGCACCGACGTGATCGACTTCATCAAGTTCCGCCAGCTCATCGCCAATGGCGCCGAGGCGGGCGAGGAGACCTTCGCCGAGGTCATGGGCAAGCCCCAGAAGTAAGCGGCCCCAGCGAACACACAACGCCAGAGGGCCGGGCAGCTGTGCCCGGCCCTCTTATTTGGACCCCAAGACAGGAGAAACAACCATGGCCTACGAGCACATCAAGCTGGCGGTTGAGGACGGGGTGGCCACCCTGACCCTGTGCCGCGAGCCCCTGAACGTGTTGAACATCGCCATGATGAAAGAAATGAATCAGGCCCTGGACAGCCTGGCCCCGGCCGGGCTCAAGGTTCTGCTCATCCAGGCCGAAGGCAAGGCCTTCAGCGCCGGGGTGGATGTGGGCGAGCATTTGGGCGACCAGGTCAACGAGATGATCGAGGTGTTCCACGGCATCTTCCGGCGCATGGAAAAGCTGGGGGTGGTTTCCGTGGCCTCGGTGCAGGGCGCGGCCCTGGGCGGCGGCTGCGAGTTGGCCGCCTATTGCGACCTAGTGGTGGCCAGCGAAAAGGCCAAGTTCGGCCAGCCCGAGATTATGGTGGGTGTGTTCCCGCCGATTGCCGCCCTGGTCTTCCCCCGCCAGTTGGGCTACAAAAAAGCCATGGAGCTTATAGTCACCGGCGACGTGATCGGCGCGGCGGAGGCCAAGGCCATCGGCCTGGTCAACCAGGTGGTGCCTCCCGAGGAACTGGCCTCGGCCACTCATGCCCTGGTGGACAAGCTCACCAACCTTTCGGGACTGGTACTCAGCTTCACCAAAAAGGCCG
>JAIPDO010000047.1 GCA_021737645.1 Desulfarculaceae bacterium | reverse complement strand
GATTGAGAAAAATTTTCCCCCCAGGCGGGCCCAAAACGGCGCCCCGGCCTTGATGGCCCGGGGCGCGGTCGATGTCGATTCCTATATGGTGGAAGCTACTTGGCGGCGCGCATGTGCTCCGGGCCGCGCACGGTCAAGACCGGGCAGGAGGCGTGGCGTTGCAGCTTTTCCGCCGCGCTGCCAAAGAGCACCCCGGCCACGTCGCCGCGCCCCTTGTTGCCCACCACCAGCATGTCCGCGCCGGTTTCCTTGAGCGCGTGGATGATCTCCTCCCAGGGCAGGCCTTCCTTGAATAGGAGCTTGGTGTCAACTCCCTGGACCCGCGAGAGGTAATCCTTTTCGATCAGTTCCTTGCGGTCGTTGATGGTGCGCTGGACGATTTCCGTGCGGTCCAGGCCCAGGCCCGCCCCGCCGTATTGCTCCAGGGAGTCCAGGTAGCGGGTGTTGATGACGTTGACCAGGGTCAGCTCCGCCCCCAAGGCCCGCGCCAGGGTAAGGGCGTGCAAGAAGGTGTCCTCGGAGTATTTGGAGAGATCGATGGCGGCCATCACCTTTTTAATTTCAATTTTGTCGGCTTGCATAATCGCTTCCTCTTCAGCTTGATTGGGAACTGCCTGGGCCGGGAGGCTCTGCCTATTTAATTTTCTGCCATTATTTGGCCTCAATGGCCAGCATTAATCCTGGGTTTAGGCTGGGAACAAGCCGGATCAGTCACCCGCTTTCCCGGGGGCTAATCCACCAGCACCCGGTCCTGGTGGCTCGGGGGAGCGGACATGACGAGAAAAACAAGGTCTTCCTTGTCTTGGTTCAACAACCGGTGGGGCGTTTGGGGCGGCACTGATATCCCCTGCCGCGCACCGATGATAAGGGTTTTCTCCGGCAGTTCCATGGTGGCCCGGCCGGAAAGGACATAGAAAAATTGATGGGCGTGCTGATGGTAATGCCGCGCCTCGGCCCCGCCGGGCGGGACGCGCTCTTCAATGACGCTGAGATCGCCTGATTTCAGCAGATGCCAGCCGTCGCAGACTTCACCCCAAGTGTAATGTTCGGCATTTGCGAGACTGACGATTTCCATGGCGGTCACCACCTTTTTGATTGCCAGATGCCTAGGCCTGGGCCGTCTTGGCGTAGTCCCGGCTGCCTACGGGAATGAAGATGGCCACCAGGGCGCTGAGCAGGGGGAGCACGGTGACGATGTGCATCACCGTGGCCACTCCCCAATGGTCGGCCACCACTCCCATGAGGGTGGCTCCGATGCCGCCCAGGCCCATGGCGAAGCCCACCAGCATGCCCGAGACGGTGCCCGCCCGGTCGGGCAGGATCTGCTGGCCCATGACGATGACCACCGACCAGGTGGAAAGGAGCAGCGCGCCCACCAGGGCCAGCACGATGTAGAGCCACAGGCCCGGCTCAAGCATCTGCAACCAGACCATCAGGGGGGTGATGATGGCGATGCTGACCACGAAGAAGCGCTTGGGCCCCACCTTTTCGGCCAGGGGCGCTCCGGCCACGGTGCCCACCACTCCGGCGGCCAGGAAGATGGTGAGCAGCGAGCCGCCGGTCACCGCGTCGCCGTGCAGCACGCTGACGTAATAAAAGGGTATGAAGGTGGCGATGCCGGTGTGCACCCAGGCCCTGATGGTCACCGCGCCCATGAGGATGCCCAGGGGCTTCAAGCGGGTCCGCAGAGGCAGGCGCTCGGCCTGGGCCCGCTCATGGGGCAGCTTGCCGTTTTTGCGGGTGAGGTGGCGCCAATAGGCCAGAATTACACCGGCCACCAACACGCCGGGAATACCGAAGAGCAGGGTGCCGGTCATCCCGCCCCAAGCGTAGAAGGCCATGATCATCACCGGGCCCAGGGCCAGGCCCGCGTTGCCCCCCACCATGAACCAGCTCACCCCCACCACCTTGCGCGAACCGGCGGAGCCCAGCACCCCTTTGAAGGCCTCTGGGTGGAAGCTGGCCACCCCCAGGCCGGAGAGGACCACCACCGCCATCAGGGCGACGTAGTTGGGGCAGACGCCGATTAGCCCGAAGCTGAGCCCGGACACGGCCACCCCCGCCGGCACCAGCCAGCGAAGGCTGAGGCGGTCGGTGAGGTGCCCGAACAGGGGCTGGATCACCGAGGAGGTGAGGTTCATGACCATTATCAGGGCTCCGGCCTGGGCGTAGCTCAGAGCATGCACCTGTTTCAAGATGGGAAGAAATGCGGGCAGGGCTCCGGTGGTGGTGTCGGTGACCAAGTGGGCCAGTATCAAAAGGCCTAAGGCTTTGGCGTCCATGTTGTTGATTCCACTCTGGGCAGCGGCCGGCCGGTGGCCGGTCAGGACAATATTTATTTTAAATATTATAGGAGCAGTCAAGCCCTGAGGGAAATTTAACGCCTGGGAAAGGGGTTGGCCAGGCTGGGCTGGAGCTAAAAGGGCCGGGGCCACAACGGCCCCGGCCCAGCATCAGGAGGGAAATTGGTTACGCGGCTTGGCGATGACCAAGGAAAGCCACGATACGGTCACGCAGCTTAAAGAAAGCGGGGTCTTCCACCAGCCGGTCGCGGGTGCGGGGGCGGGCGAAGGGGATGGTTATTTCTTCGGCCAGGGTGGCTCCCGGGCCGGGAGTCATCAGCAGAACCCGGTCGGAAAGCAGGATGGCCTCGTCCACATCGTGGGTGACCATGAAGATGGTGATGCCGGTCTCTTCCCACATGCGCACCAGCTCCTGTTGGATCACTCCCCTGGTGAGGGCGTCGATCTGGGCGAAGGGCTCGTCCAGGAGCATGATGCGCGGGTTCACCGAAAAAGCGCGGGCCAGGCCCACCCGCTGGCGCATGCCGCCGCTGAGCTCGGCCGGTTTTTTGTTGCGCGCCTCGGTCAGGTTGACCATCTCCACGTACTTGTCCACCCGCTGTTTTATGCTGGCCTTGTCCCACTCGGGGTAGGCGGCCTTGACCGCCAGCTTGATGTTGCCCTGCACACTCAGCCAGGGCATCAGGGCGAAGTTCTGAAACACCACCATGCGGTCCAGGCCGGGCTTCACCGTCTGCCTGCCATCCAGAAACACCACCCCGCCGTTGGATTTTTCTATGCCCGCGATGATGTTGAGCAGGGTGGACTTGCCGCAGCCGGAGTGGCCCAACACGGCCACGAACTCCTTTTCCTTGACGCTCAGCGACAGGTCGGAGAACACGCAGAACTCGTTTTTGCTGCGCGGGTCCTGAAAATACTTGGAGACGCCTTCTACTTTGAGCAGTGGCATTTTCATTACAGCACCTCCCTGCGCTAGTCGGTGTAGGCCAGGGACTTGGCCAGGCGGTTGAAGAGCATGTCCAGCATCACGCCCACCGCGCCGATGAGCAAGATGGCGAAGATGACGTTGGCGATGTCCAGGTTGTTCCATTCGTTCCACACGAAGTAGCCCAGGCCCAGGGAGCCCAGCAGGGCCTCGGCGGGCACGATGGCCACCCAGGCGCTGCCCATGGAGATGCGCAAGCCCGCCACGATGGCCGGCCCCGCCCCCGGCAGGATCACCCGGAACACCTTGCTCATGGTGGGCATTTGTAAGATGGCCGCCACGTTCAAGTATTCCTTTTTGATGTTGTTCACGCCGAAGGCGGTGTTGGCCAGGGTGGGCCACATGCTGGCCATGAACACCACCAACAGGGCGGTCCAGCCGCTGTTTTGCACGGTGTAGAGCAACAGGGGCATCCAGGCGATGGGCGAGATGGCCCTTAGCACCTGGATGTAGGGGTTGAGCGCCTTGAACAGGGTGCGGTTGAGGCCCAGGATCACTCCCAGGACCACCGCCACCACCGAACCGGCCAAGAAGCCCGTGGCCAGCCGAGCCAGGCTGAAGCCCACCAAAAACCCGATGCCCTGGTCGTTGGGGCCGTTGTCGTAAAAGGGATCGGACAGGAAGTACCAAGCGTGTTCGGCCACCACCACCGGGCCGGGGAACTTTTCGTTGCCCACGGTGCTGTAGAGCTGCCACAGGGCCAAGAACAGCAGCAGGCAAAAAAGGCTCAGGACCATCCAGTTGCCGCCCACTCTCTGCCCGAGGCCGCCTGCCGCGGCGCGCGGGGGGCCGGAGTCCACCGCCTTGAGCACAATCCGCTTACCGGCCGCCGCCCCCCCCGAGGGGGGGGCCGCTGCCGCCGAAGGGACGCTAAGGGTGCTTGGGTTGGAGTTGCTCATGGTTTTCACCTATATGGTCGTGCGGGAGATAAATAACTCGCCTTTTAGGATGTCCGGCGGATGGCGAAGCTCTTGATATAGGCCTCGGGCTGGTTGGGATCGAAGGTTTTGCCCATGATCACGTGCTTCTTGTAGTTTTCCGCGGGGGCCTGGTAGCCTTCGCCCTTCATGATCTTGCGGCAGTCGGAGGCCAGGAACACCTGCTCGGCCACCTTGTTGTAATCCACGTCGCCCTTGACGTAGCCCCAGCGCTTCATCTGGGTGAGGATCCACACGGCCATGGAGTCCCAGGGGAAGGGATCGAAGTCGATGCGGTCCGGGGCGCTGATGTCTCCGCCCTTGCCGTCGGGGAAGTTGCCGGTTAAGACCTGCTCCACCACCACCTTGGGCTGGTTCAGATAGTTGCGCGGGCTGATGGCCTTGGCGATCTCCTTGCGGTTTTCGGCCTTGTGGGCGTAGTGGGTGGCGTCCACCAGGGACTTGAACACCGCCTTGAAGGTGTTGGGCATGGTGGTGGCGAACTCCTGGCTGGCGGCGAAGGCGCAGCAGGGGTGGCCGGGCCAGATGTCGCGGGTGAGCATGAAGATGTAGCCGGCGTCCTCGTACACCGCCCGCTGGTTGAAGGGGTCCGGGGCCAGATAGCCGTCCACGTTGCCCGCGCGCAGGTTGGCCACCATCTCCGGCGGGGGCACCACCCGGATCTTCACGTCGCGGTCCGGGTCCACCCCGCCCTCGGCCAGGTAGTAGCGCAACAGGAAGTTGTGCATGGAGTAGTCAAAGGGCACGCAGAAGGTGAAGCCCTTCATGTCTTTGGCCGACTTGACCTTGCCAAGGTACTTCTTGTGCAGGGTGATGGCCTGGCCGTTGATGTTCTCCACCGCGGGCATGAGGAAGGGCACCGCCGGGGAGCCCGCCCCCAGGGTCAGCGCCAGGGGCATGGGCGAGAGCATGTGGGCGCAGTCCACCTGCTTGCTCACCGCCCAGTCGCGGATCATGGCCCAACCGGCGGCCTTGACCACCCGGGTGCCTTCCAGGCCGTGCTTGGCGTAAAAGCCCATGGGGTCGGCCATGATGATGGGGGTGGCGCAGGTGATGGGGATGAAGCCGATTTTGAGCGCCTTTTTCTCCAGGGGGCCGGAGGTGTCCTTGGCCCAGGCCTTGGCCGCGTCCAGGGGGAAGAAATTGCCGATGATGGCCATGGCCGCCGAGGCGCCCACCGCCTTCATGAAGCGGCGGCGGCTTACGTCGTTGCCCTTGAATATGGCCTTGACCACGGTGTTTTCCACCGCCCGGTCGATCATGTCCTCGCTGCCGGTCACCGGGCGGCTTTCGGCGCTGGAGCCTTGGCCGTGGTGTTTTAGGGACACCCCGAAGTCAAAGGGATCGTTGAGGCTTTTTACGCTCTTGGTTACTGAAGGCTTGTCGTCGTGCTTGGCCATGGTCGCGGTCTCCTTGCGATCTAATGCGCTCTAAATTTTTCCGGGGTAGCCGTCTTATGGGGCATCACCACTTTTTGTAGGGCAGGAACTTGCCGTTGTAGGTAATCACCACGCGGTCGCCCTTGGGGTCTTCCTCTTTGGAGACGTCGATCTTGAAATCGATGGCGCTCATGATGCCGTCGCCGAATTTTTCGTGGATGATGGCCTTCATGGTGGTGCCGTAGACCTGGGTGATCTCGTGGAAACGGTAGATGAGGGGGTCGGCCACCACCGCCGCGTCCAGGCAGCCTTTCATGGGGCACTCTTGCAGAATCGCCGTCACTTCCGGGCTCAGGCCCAGGGCCTCGGCGGCCTTGGCCGCCTGCTCGGACTCCAGGCTGTTTTGGCCCAACAGTGCGGAGGTGACGAATACCGGATGGCCGCCCACCGCCTGGGCGATTGCTTCCCATGTGAGACTCTTGGCCGCCTTGGCCGCGATGATGGCTTCGGTCGCTTCTTGCCTGGTCATGACTTCCTCTCCACTATGGCTGCCCCGTGGGGGCAGGCTGGGGTGTCTTATTTTGGATGTGGCTCATCAAAGCAATGGCTGTGCCATGGGCGGCAAGGCGGGATTGTGATTGGGTAACGGGCTGTTATGTCAGTAAAAAGCTAAACTACAAAAATGTAGTAAATGTTTTATATGGCAACTAAATGGTAACTATAACATTATATAAATACCATACGGTATGTTTTGTGGGGGATATGCGGGCACAATAAAAGCCGGGCCCGAGGGCCCGGCTGGGGAGCGGCAAATGGTTTTTCTAATCCATTAGAATGCGCTCATCCGGCTTTTCTTCGCCAGGGGCGCACACCGAGGCGTCAGCCTTTTTGCGGCCGGGCAACACCAGGTTCAGCACCACCCCCAACACGCCGGCCAGGCCGATGCCCGCCAGCTTGAAGCTGCCGATGGGCAGCGCCATGCCTCCGGTGCCGAAGATGACGATCAGGGCCACGATGGTCATGTTGCGCGGATGCATGAGGTCGTGCCCCGCCCGCACCAGGGTGTTTATGCCCACCACCATGATGGCTCCGAACAAGAGCACCATGATGCCGCCCATCACCGGGGCGGGGATGGTGAGCAAGAAGGCCCCCAGCTTGCCCACAAAGGCCAGGGCCACGGCCACGATGGCCGCCCAGGTCATGATGGCCGGGTTGAAGGCCCGTGTCAGGGCCACCGCGCCGGTCACCTCGGAATAGGTGGTGTTGGGCGGGCCGCCCAGGAAGGAGGCCAGGCTGGTGGCCAAGCCGTCGCCCAGCATGGTGTTTTTGATGCCGGGATCTTTCAGGTAGTCCTTGCCGGTGATGCCGCCGATGGCCAGGATGTCGCCGAAGTGCTCAATGGCCGGGGCGATGGCGATGGGCACGATGTAGAGCACCGCCTCCAGGTTCCAGGTGGGCAGGGTGAAGGCGGGCATTGCCAGCCAGGGGGCCTTGGCCACGGCGGAAAAGTCCACGATGCCGAAGAAAAGCGAGAGCACATAGCCCGAGGCGATGCCGATGAGGATGGGCACCAGGCGCAGCCAGCCCTTGCCCAGCAGGGAGATGGTGATGGTCACCGCCAACGATATCAGGGAGATGATCAGGGCGGTGTTTTGGGGAAACAGCACCGCCGAGCCGTCGCCGGTCTTGCCCAGGGCCATGTTCACCGCCACCGGGGCCAGGACCAGGCCGATGACCATGATCACCGGGCCGGTGACCACCGGAGGCAGCACCTTATTGAGTATGTCCGGGCCGCCGATGCGCACCACGAAGCTGATGACCACGTACATCCCGCCCGCCGCGGCCAAGCCGCACAGGGTGCCCGGCACTCCCCAGGTCTGGGTGCCGTAGATGATCGGGGCGATGAAGGCGAACGAAGACGCCAGGAAAACCGGCACCTTGCCCTTGGTAATTATCTGGAACAGCAGGGTTCCCACCCCGGCGGTGAACAGGGCCACGTTGGGGTTGAGGCCGGTGAGTAGCGGCACCAGCACCAGGGCCCCGAAGGCCACGAAGAGCATCTGGGCCCCCAGGAGCAGGCCCTTGGGCGAGAAATGGTATTCGGGTGTGGAAAGTTCGCTCATAGCCTCTCCCTGGTTGAGGGGTGGGGGAAATTATTTGCGTTTCAGCCGCTTACTTGGTGCCGAATATCTTGTCGCCGGCATCGCCCAGGCCGGGCAGGATGTAGCCGTTTTCATCCAGGCCGTCGTCCACAGAGGCGGTGTAAATGTCCACGTCCGGGTGGGCCGCCTGCACCCTGGCGATGCCCTCGGGCGCGGCCACCAGGAAAATGCCCCGGATCTGGGAGCAGCCCGCCTGTTTGAGCAGCTCGATGGTGGCCATGAGGGTGCCGCCGGTGGCCAGCATGGGGTCCAGGATCAGGGCCATGCGGTGCTTTATCTGCTTGGCCAACTTCACGTAATACTGCACCGGCTGCAAGGTTTCTTCGTTGCGGTAAAAGCCCACCACGCTCACCTTGGCGCCGGGGATCATGTCCAGCACCCCGTCCATGAGCCCCAGCCCGGCCCGAAGGATTGGCACCACGGTGATCTTTTTGCCCTTGATCTCTTCGACCTCCACCTTGCCCGCCCAGCCCCGTATGGTCTTGGGTTCGGTGGTCAGGTCCTTGGTGGCCTCGTAGGTCAGAAGCAGGCTCACCTCGCTGGCCAGGGCCCGGAAGCTGGAGGTGCTCAGATCGTGCCTGCGCAGGATGCCCAGTTTGTGACGCACCAGGGGATGTTCTACGACGTGAACTGCCAAAGGGGGCCTCCTTGCCGAATGGCGCGGTCGTGAATGGTTCCTCATTTCTAATAGGCAAGGCCCCTCGGGTCAACTAACTTTTTAGGTGTCGCTTTCTTGCCGGCGGGGTGGCCGGCCAGAAAAGGCTTGCCTCCTAGGGGGCATACGTGGTTTCAAAGGAGGCTGACCACCTTAACCTGCCAAGGAGGGCCCGTGAAAGTCAACGACGTCTTGGAATACGCCCGCTGGGCCGGAGCCGGGGTCGGCATCTTCTGGGCCAACTACGTGGGGGGGAGCCCACAGGAGCAGTTTGGCATCATCACTATCTGGACCGTGTTGGCCGTGGCCGGACTGTCGGGCATAGAGAGCCTGTTTTTCGGCAAGGCGGCCTCGAAAATCTCGGGTTACGGCGGGGCAGGGGGCTACCAGCGCCAGTCCGGGCTCAACAACCTGGCCCTGGCCCTGGCCTGCATCCTGGCCTATGCCCTGGGCTGGGGGACCATGGCCCAGGCGGCGCTGATGAGTGTGCTGCTCATTTTCCTCATTCTTTCTTCGGCCAACCACGCCTACAGCGCCTTCCGGGAGGGCAACCGCAACCTCAGGAATCTGCTGCGCCCGGTGCTCACCACCCTGCTGGTGGTGGTGATCCTGCCCTACATGATCGCTGCCTTGTCCGGCTAAATAATCAGGAGAAGCATGCCACCCACCGCCTCTGCCGACCTCGGCCCCCTGGCCGCCCTGGAGCCCAAGCGCCGCTGGTGGTGCCTGGCGCTTGTGGCGGCCACCGCCTTCATGGTCGGCCTGGATTTTCTGGCGGTTAGCCTGGCCCTGCCGCGCATGGCCCTGCACTTCGGGGTGGGCATCACCCTGGCCTCCAAGGTCACGGCGGTCTATCTGCTGGTGGGGGTGTGCCTTTTCCCGGTGGGCAAGGGCTTGGTGCGGCGCATGGGGCACAAGCGCCTGCTGCTCTGGGGCGTTGGGTTGTTCTGGGTGGGGTCGCTGTTGTGCGGCCTGTCGCCGGGCATGGGCGAGCTGGTCGCCGCGCGGGCGGTGCAGGGCCTGGGCGCGGCGCTCATGGGCGCGGCGGGCCTGGCCCTGGTGGGGCCGGACCGGGGGCTGGGCCTGGCCGCGCTGGCCGGGGCGCTGGGGGCCATGGCCGGGGCGGTGCTGGGCGCTCTGGTGGCCGGGCACCTTGGCTGGCGCCCGGTGTTCTGGCTCAGCCTGCCCCTGGGCGCGGCGGTGGTTCTCGCGGGCCTGAAGCTTTTGCCCGCCTCGCCTCCGGCCAACCGGGAGAGCAGCCTGGACCTGGTGGGCGCTCTGCTGCTCATGGGGGGATTGTATTTTGTAATCAGCGCCTTGGACCTGGGCAAGGCTCACGGCCCGGCCGACCTGCGGCCCTGGCTGAGCCTGGCTCTGGGGGTGGGATGCCTGGCCACCCTGCTTCCCTGGGAGCGCCGGGCTCCGGAGCCCATCGTCTTGCTGACCGCGCTGCGGGAGCGGGGCTTGGCCTGGGGCCTGGCATCGCTTTTTTGCTGGGCGGCACTGACCGGGGCGGCCTTGTTTTTGCTGCCCTTTTATCTGATAGACCTGCTGGGCCTGACCACGCTCACCGCCGGGTTGCTCCTGGCCCTGGTTCCGGCAACGGCTCTGCTGTTGGGCCGCGCCCTGGGTTGGCTGACCGAAGCCTGGGGGAGCGGCCACCTGGCCCTGTCCCTGGGCCTGGGGGCCTTGGCCGGAGTGGTGGGGGTGGAGCAGGCCTTTTCCCTGTCCCTGCCCGGCTCCCTGGTGCGCGGCGGGGTCCATTTCACCCAGGCGGGCCTGCCCCTGGACGCCCTGGAGGCCGCCTTTGGCCACGCCTTTATCCTAATCCCGGCCCTGGCTCTGGCCGCCGCGGCCTGCGCCCGGCTCTCCCGGCGGGTCCGGCGATAATCGGCCTATTGATAATGGCCGGGGTACAAGTAAATCCCCAATAGTTATTACCTATTTGACACCCGCCCCCCCTCCGGCTAGTTTCCATTAACTAGTGATTAAGCGAGGCTACCCGGCATGTATTTGTTTCTGGGATTCACCTGAGCCCCGTCCCGGCGGACCGCCGGGGACAGGCGGTCGGGTGGGTTCGGGAAAAGGCCTTGCGCCTAAGCTGCCGGAGATGCTGCGCGAAAAACCCGGCTTCGACCTCCAGCCCCCGGGCCACCGCCCCTGGACGGGCCGCCCATCCGGGCCGGGCACCTGGGGAGGATGGTTATGTCCGAAGAGTTCGAACCCAAGATTCTGGCCTATTGCTGCCAGTGGTGCTCCTATGCCGCCGCCGATTTGGCGGGCAGCATGCGTTTGCAGTACCCGCCCAACGTGCGCATCATCCGGGTGCCCTGCACCGGCAGGGTGGACATGCTCTACCTGCTCAGGGCCATAGAGGACGGGGCCGACGGGGTGTTCCTCTCCGGCTGCCTGCTGGACGATTGCCACTACGTGAACGGCAACTACAAGGCTCTCAAGAGGGTGGAAAAGGTCAAGGGCATGCTGGAGGCCATGGGCATAGAGCCGGGGCGGGTGGAGATGTACTTCAACTCCTCGGCCATGGGTCCCCAGTTCGCCCAAACCTGCATCGACTTTACCCAGAGAATTCGCGAGCTGGGGCCGTTGTATCCCCAGCCCCAGAAAGCCGCCGTGGGCGCCTAGGGCCGACGGCCAGAGATAATTTAGGCCCGCCGGGGCGCCTCCGGCCGGCTCCAAAACATCGGTCCGGGTTCGCCCCGGCCCCCAGACGGTAGGTGACACGTGCCTGAACTTATTCGACCCAAAAAGCTGCCCGACGAGGCCTTGGAAAAACTCAACGGGGCCAACCTCAATCTTTGCCTGACCTGCGGCACCTGCTCCGGGGGCTGCCCCATCACCGGCAATCCCGCAGAGGACATGCAGGGCTGGGACACCCGCAAGGTGATCCGCATGCTGGCCCTGGGCATGATCGACGAGGTGGTGGACAGCCGCTTCCCCTGGCTGTGCACCGGCTGCGGCCGCTGCGCCGCCGCCTGTCCCATGGGTTTGGACATGCCGGCCATCTTCGGCTACATGAAGAGCCTGCGCCCCCGCGACAAGGTGCCGGGCATCCTGCACAAGGGCGTGATCAACGTCTTGGAGACCGGCAACAACATGGCCATCCCCCGGGACGACTATCTTTTCACCATGGCCGACATGGGCGTGGAGATGGCCGAGGAATGCTGCCCCGGCTTCTACGTGCCGGTGGACAAGCAGGACGCGGACATCCTGTTCTTCCCCAACTCCAAGGAGGTCTTCGGCGACTTCGAGGACATGTACTGGTGGTGGAAGATCTTCTACGCGGCCAAGGAAAACTGGACCATCCCCAGCAACAACTGGGAGGCGGTGGACTGGGGCCTGTTCACCGGCAATTACGAGGCCACCCGCATCCTGGCCCAGCGCAAGATCGAGATGATGAAAGAGTTCAACATCGGCCGCATGATCATGCCCGACTGCGGCGGCGGCTCCTACGGCTGCCGCAACGGCATGAAGATGTGCGAGTTCGACGACCCAGACAACACCACCAACTGGGTCTATCTCTATGACTACCTGTTGGAGATCATCAAAGCGGGGCGCATCAAGTTGGACAAGAGCGTGTACGCGGGCAAGACCTTTACCTGGCACGACTCCTGTAAGCATGGCCGGGAGCTTCAGAGCCACTTCGGCCACGGCTACTTTGACGAGCCCCGTTGGATCATTGAACAGTGCGTGGACAACTTCGTGGACATGTACCCCAACCGCATGAACGGCAACTGTTGCGGCGCGGGCGGCGGCAACTGGCCTCTGCCCTGGGAAGACGACGCGGCCTGGCACGGGCGCAAGAAATTCGAGTCCATCAAGGAGTCCGGGGCCGACGTGGTGGTGGTGGCCTGCTCCAACTGCCACGATCAGCTAATGAAACGCCTGCCCAAGTACTACACGGACTATAAGTACGAAGTGAAATACATCTGGGAGCTTATAGCCGACTGCCTGGTCATCGAACCCTGGACCGAGGAAGAGATAGCCAAGGGTCAGGCCGAGGGCGAGGCCCAGTGGGAGCGCCTGGGCGTGGACCTGGACATGGAACTCTAGGGGGTTGCTTGCATTAAGCCGGTTTGGGCCTTATGTTTGAAATCAAAGACAACCCCTAGCGAAAGGCACTTTAGTCATGATGGAAGTTACTCCCGCGGCCAGCGAAGCCCTCAAGGCGGTGATGGCCGAGAAAAATCTCGAGCCCCCCATCCGCATTTTCTTGCAGTCCGGCTGCAGCGGATCGCAGTTGGCCATGGGCGTGGACCAGGCCCGCGACGGCGACGATCAGTTCGACGTTGACGGCGTGAGCTACGTGGTCGACAAGAAGCTTGCGGAGTTGGTGGGCGATATGAAGCTTGACTACCTCACCGACGATGGGCAGCAGGGCTTCATGCTCTCCAGCTCCAAGCCCCTGCCCCAGTCCCAGGGCGGCAGTTGCGGCGACGGCTGCTGCGGCGCCTGCTGAGGCAACCCTAGAGCCATTACGGGGAGAGGACTTCGGTCCTCTCCCTTTTTTAGGGCCCTTAAATCCTAGCAGTTGAATAAGCTATAATGCGGTATGATACTAAGCCGATAACTCCAACCCCCTACGGCAGTGATCGCGGGGCCTGGGGCCGTGCCCTGGGCTTTGTCCCCGGCCGCATGTATTAGGAGTCTAGATGGCCAAAAAAATACTTATTATCGAGGACGAGAAGCACGTCGCCGAGTACCTGGAAGACATCTTCCAGGACCAGGGCTACGAGACTTTGGTGGCCACCGGCAGCGAGCAGGGCCTGGCCATGGCCGCGAGCCAAAAGCCGGACCTCATCACCCTGGATTTGCAGATGCCAGAGGAGCACGGGACTCGCTTTTACCAGCGCTTCCGCAAGGACGAGGCGCTGAGGGGCATCCCCATCGTGGTGATATCCGGCCAGCATTCCCCCCACCGGGCCATAAACCCGGACAAGGTGGCGGCCATAGTGGCCAAGCCCTTTGAGCCCGCCGAGCTGGCGGACATAGTGCAAAAGGCCCTGGGCGAGGCCTAGGCCCGGCCGGGGCCGCCGTCATGGGCGACAAGATTCTGCTCATCGCTCCGGGCGAGCTGGGCCGGGAGTTGGCCGCCCAGCTTTCCGGCTGGGGCCACACCTCCCTGTTCGCCGCCGACTCCGAAGAGGCCCTGGACCTGGCCTTCCGCCACAAGCCGGCCATCAGCATATTGGATGACGGCTCCGACCCTGCCGAGGCCCTGGAGCTGGTGCGGCGCTTCAAGGCCCAGCATCCCTGGACCGAGACGATCTTTCTGGCCGAGCTGGCCGACATCGAACGCGGGGCCCGGGCTCTGGAGTTCGGGGCCAGCGACTACCTCATCAAGCCGGTGAGCCCCCACCGCCTGGGGGTGGCCCTTCGCCGCGCCCAGGACCGTTTGGTGGTGCGAAAGAAGTTGGCCTACCTGTCGGGCCACACCCCCAACGGAGGCCTGCCTGCAGCTTTGCCCCCACTGGGGGAGGAGAGCGCCCGGGCCGCCCGGTTTTATGACACCCTGCAACAATATCAACAGCTTTTCGACGAGGTGCCCTGCTACATCTCGGTGCTGGACCACAACTTCACCATCACCGCCACCAACCGGCGCTTCAAGGAGGAGTTCGGCGAGTTGGTGGGCAAGACCTGCCACGACGTGTACCAGGGCCGCTGCGAGGGCTGCCCCGACTGCCCGGTGGCCGACACCTTTGTAGACGGCCAGTCCCACCAATACGAGCAGGTGTTGCGCACTCCGGACGGGCGGCGCTTCAACGTGCTCACCTGGACCGCCCCCCTGCGCGACGCCCAGGGCGAGATAAACCAGGTCATGGAGATGTCCACCGACATCACCCAGATCCGCAAGCTGCAAGACCACCTCTCCTCCCTGGGCATGGTCATCAGCTCCATCTCCCATGGGGTCAAGGGCCTCTTGACCGCCCTGGACGGGGGCATGTACAAGGTGCGGGCCGGGCTGGAACGGGGCGACATGGACCGGGTGTCCAAAGGATGGGAGTTGGTGGAGCGCATGACCGAGCGCATCCGGCGCACCGTCCTGGACATCCTCTACTACGCCAAGGAGCGGGAGCTGGACACCGAGCAGGTGGAAGTGGCCGATTTCGCCAAGGGGGTGGCGGTGGCCGGGGAGTACGCCGCCAAGAAGCACGGCCTGGACTTCAAACTGGTGCTGGCCCCGGACCTGGGCCGCTTCGAGGTGGACCCCAACGCCCTGAACCCGGCCATGATCAACATTCTGGAAAACGCGGTGGACGCCTGTCTGGACGACGACGAGGACAAGCCCCGCCGCCGCATCCTGTTTCAGGTGAGCCGCGAGGACGACGTGCTGGTGTTTGACATAGTGGACAACGGCAAGGGCATGGACCACGAGACCCTGGAGAACATGTTCACCCTGTTCTTCACCTCCAAGGGTTCGGCGGGCACCGGCCTGGGCCTGTTCATCGCCAACGACACGGTGCAGCAGCACGGCGGGTCCATCACCGTGGACTCCGAGCCCGGCGAGGGCTCCCACTTCCATGTGCGCATACCCGAGCACCCCATGGCCATGCCCTGGGAGCGGGCACCGGGGCCGCTGACCTCCAAGAATTTGCCCTTTTAAGTCAGGTCGGATGGGCGGCGCCGCGCCGCAGGCCCCACACCAAACCCAGCAGACACACCACGGCCAGGCCCAGGGCGAAAAGCCCGGTGGGGGTCATGCCGGCGGCCACCACCGCGCCGCGCCAGTCGGCCCGGAAGGGCTCGATGACCAGACGGGCCACCCCATGCAGCAGGCCGTAAGTAAGCACCACCTGCCCGGCGAAGCGCCGCCGGGGCAGCAGCCAGGTCAGCAGGGCGAAGATGATGAGCAGGGCCCCGGCGGTATAGATCTGGGTGGGGTGCAGGGGTATGCCGGTGGGGGCCAGGGAATGGGGGGCGCTGAAAACCACCGCCCAAGGGCCGTCAAAGGGCTTGCCAAAGCTGTCGCCCGAGAAGAAGCAGCCCAACCGGCCCAGAGCCTGGCCCAGGGCCAGGGAAGGGGCCAACAGATCGGCCCAGGCGGCCGCGCCCCAGCCCTGGGAGCGCCCCCGCCAAATGACCAGGGGCAAGGCGGCGGCCAGGCCGCCGTAAAACACCAGGCCGCCCTGCCAGATAAAGGCAAAGCGGCCCAAATTGCCCAGCAAGGGGCCGGGCTCCAGCAGCACAAAGGCCAGGCGGGCCCCGGCCAGCCCGGCCAGCACCAGCCATAGGGCCTCGTTCTGGGCGGCCTCCGGGTCCAGGCCCATGCGCCGGGCGTTGCTCCTCAGGGCGACGAGCCCCAGCAACACCCCCAGGGCCAGGAGCACCCCGTAGGTGTGGATGGGCATGGGCCCCAGGTTGAACAAGATGGGGTGCATGGTGAGGGGCCTCCCGCCCGTAAGGATAAGCTAGTCGCAGCAGGAAGGGCCAGAGGTCCCGAACTCCTTCTCGTTGGCCTTGGCCAGGCGCTCCAGAAAGCGGCCCCAGCGGCCCTTGGGCTTGGCGCAGCAGGCCCCGGCCATGAACTTGTCCCGGCAGCCGGGGGCGCAGAAGAAGTAGAGCCGATCGTTACGCTTTTCCACTAACTCGGCCCCGTCGGTCTTCACCGGCATTTGGCACACGGGACAGGCTTCGGTTTGCTTGATGATCTGGGGCATGCTTCACCTCCTGGGGAGGTGGGGGCCCAGGCCCGAAAGCCCGGACCCCCGGGGATATGACTAACGTTCCAGGTTGTCGGCCGGGGGAGTTACCGGAGCCTGCCGGTAGCCTCGGCCGTAGCCCTGGTTGGGAGCTTGGCCCTGATTGGGGCCGTAGTAGCCTTGGCCCTGGTTGCCGCCCTGATAGGCGTTCCAGCCGGGGCAGTTGGCCGGACCGTAGCCCTGGCCCCGGTAGCCTGGGCCGTAACCGTTGCCTTGGTTCATGTGGTAGCCGGGGGCCATCATGTGGCCGCCCCAACCGCCGCCCATGCCGCCGCCCCAGGCCATGGCGCCCGCGGCCAGAAGAAGGGTGAAGCTTGCGGCCAGGATAAAGGTAGTTGCACGTCTCATGTCTTTCCTCCTTTGAGGGTTGTCTTTGCCCTGGTTAAGTTGCATCGGGCGTGCCAACCATTCGGAGGAGATTAACTTTTTCCCTAATCTCTATTAATATAGTAGGTTATAAGGTGCCGGTGTGCAACTCCAGTTGCCGCGTATCTGGATTTGCCGGGTAATTTTTTTGCACAAGGGCCGGACATCGCGGAGATTTTTCACGGGAGGCCGGTTATGGGGCATAATAAAACCACCAAACAATAATCAGCCCCGGCCCAGCGCCACCAAGGAGAGCAGAGCATGGAAAATTCAGCGGACACCCTGGTGATCATCTGGACCTCCCGCGACCGCGAGGTGGCCAAGAACATGGTGTTCATGTACGCCAAGAACTCGCGGCTTCAGGGATGGTGGCCGGCGGTGCGCCTGGTGGTTTGGGGGCCCTCGGCCGCGCTCATCGCCGAGGACGCCGAGTTGCAGGCCGAGCTGGAGGAGATGAAGCAGGCTGGGGTGGAGCTTCTGGCCTGCCGGGCCTGCGCCGACCAATATGGTGTGGCGCCACGCCTGGAAGAGCTGGGCATCAAGGTTATCTACATGGGTAAGCCGCTCACCGAATATTTGCGGGCCGGGTTACCGATGCTTACGTTTTAATGATTAAACCCCGTCTTCTTTGACCCAAGCACGTGGAGGAATAACGTGGACGCCCATCAGCAAAAATGGAATGAAAACGTGGCCCAGGGCATCATCGCCTGGTTGGAAAAAAGACGCATGGCCGGCTCCTACGCCGCCGACGCCGCCCAGGCCAAACAGCAGATTCTGGACATGATTCCCGCCGGGGGAAGCGTTTTACGGGGCGGCTCCTGCAGCACCGTGGAGATGGGCCTTTGGGAGAAGATCGAGGCCATGGAAGGCGTCACGGTCTTCAACCCCTACAAGCCGGGACTGGCCCCGGAAGAGAGCATCGCCATCCGCCGCCAGGGCATGACCGCCGACCTGATGCTCGCCTCCAGCAACGCCATCACCCTGGACGGCCGCCTGGTGAACCTGGACGGCATGGGCAACCGGGTGGCGGCCATGGCCTTCGGCCCGAAAAAGGTGGTTTTGGTGGTGGGCATGAACAAGGTGGCCCCGGACTTGGAGACCGCCAAGGCCCGGGTAAAGCACTACGCCGCGCCGGTGAACGCCATGCGCCTGAACTTGGACACCCCCTGCAACAAAAACGGCCTGTGCGCCGACTGCCGCGCGCCCAAACGCATCTGTAACTTCTGGAGCATCATCGAGGGCTCCATGGTGCCGAACCGCATCCATGTGATTCTGGTGGGCGAGGATTTGGGATATTAGATAGATTTAGGCCGATAATTTCGACCGCCCCCGCCGCCCTAGGGCATCGGGGGCGGTGTTTTATTTTACGCGCCCTTTTGCCCAATTCAGATTGTTGCGATAACCTATTAATAAGCCTTTTGCCTATAGGGAGAAACCATGCCCGACGCCCCCCTGACCCTTGAGGTGTTCAGCGACTACATCTGACCCTGGTGCTACTTCTGTACCGGGCGTATAGAAAAACTGGTCGCCGAAGAGAACGTCGCCATCAAGTGGATCGCCTTTCCCCTGCACCCGGAGACCCCGCCCCAGGGCAACACCATGGAACAGCTCTTCCAGGGCCGAGGCATGGACATCCCGGCCATGCTGGCCCGCCTGGCAGGCGTGGCCAGGGACGAGGGCCTGGCCTGGGGCATGCGCACCATGACCTTCAACAGCCGCCGGGCCCAGGAGCTGGGCAAGTGGGCCGAGGAGCAAGGCAAGGGCGAGGCCTTCCATATGGCTATGTTCCACGCCTACTTCGCGGAGGGCAAAAACATCTACGACCTGGCGGTGCTGGCCCAGGAAGCTGCCAAGGTGGGCCTGGAGCCTGACGAAGCCCTGGAAGTGGTGGAGTCGGGGCGCTACGCCTCGGCGGTGGATGAGGACTGGGCCTACAGCCGAAAGGTGGGCATCAGCGCGGTGCCTTCTTTCTTGGCCGGGGGCCGTCTGCTGGTGGGAGCTCAGCCTTATGCCCAGCTAAAAAACCTGGTGGATACTGCCCGTGGAGGGAGCCGCTTGCTCTGAGCGGCCGTTTAGTCCCACAATAATTAAAAATGGGAATATATCACTAGGTAATAGGGGATATATATTTTTAGTTGCATATATGAATATATTAATATAAAAATAATTAAATTAAGCCCCAGGAGAAATTTATGGACCAATGCTTTATCGATGACGCGGCGGAAATGCTCAAGGTAATGGGGCATCCCATGCGCATAAGAATAGCTCAGTGCCTGGAGCCGGGCGCCAAGAACGTGGGCGAGATCAGCCAGGCCATCGGCGCGGCCCAGGCCGCCACCAGCCAACATCTCAAGGCCATGCGCGTGCGGGGCCTGTTGGACGCCCGGCGCGAGGGGGCCTGCGTCTACTACAGCATCGCCCGGCCCGAGGTTTACAAGATTATTCATTGCATCCGGGAGGGCGCCGAGCGCTCCGCCGGAACTCAAGCGGGGGCCAGGGCCATCTAATAGGTCTCTAGGTCGAAAGGAGCCTTGCCATGGAACAGGAAATTCAGAGCTATATCGACGAGGCGGTGAAAAAGGCGGTGGACGATCAGTTCGACGCTGCAATGAAGAAAAATTCCAAGGCGGCCATCATTGCCTCCAAGGGCACCCTGGACATGGCCTACCCGCCCTTGATTTTGGCCTCCACCTGCGCGGCCCTGGACATAGACTGCCAAGTGTTTTTCACCTTCTACGGCCTGGACATCCTGCGCAAGGGCAAGAACGCCCACCTGGGCGTGCCGCCCATCGGCAACCCGGCCATGCCCGTGCCGGTGCCCAACATCATCGGCATGCTGCCGGGCATGACCGCCATGGCCACCAAGATGATGAACGGCTGGATGGGCAAGGTGGGTGTGCCCACCATCCCCGAGCTTCTGGAAACCTGCGTGGAGAGCGATGTCAAGATCGTCGCCTGCCAGATGACCATGGACGTTATGGGCATCAAGCGCGAGGAGCTTATCGACGATATCGAGCTGGGCGGCGCGGCCACTTTCTTGAACTACGCCACCGGCTGCAATATCTCCCTTTTCGTTTAGCGTACAACGGGCCCCCGGGCTAGCGGGGGCCCGACAAAACAAAACAACAGCAGGAGGCGGCGGGATGGCAATCCGCCGCATTACAGGGAACCGAGGGGTGTCGTTTGGCGGTTCCACCAAACCTATTTAAACCATGGGATTGAGAAGGAAGGGACCCGTCATGAAAAGGATGCTGGGAGCAATGTTGACCGCCCTGCTGGTGCTTAGCGCACCGGCGTGGGCCTGGGCCACCAATGGAATGAACATGATCGGCACCGGGGCGGTGTCCTCGGGCATGGGCGGGGCCGATGTGGCCGTGCCCGCCGGCTGCACCGCCATCGCCGGCAACCCGGCCCAGTTGGCCACCACCTGCAACCGGGTGGTCAGCGTGGGCGGGGCGTTTCTAAACCCCCAGATGGAAGTGACCCTGCCCGGTCAGGAAGGGGTGGACAACGAGTTTCAGCTGTTCCCCCTGCCTTTCGCCGGTTACGCCCAACGCATCGGCACCAGCCGCTGGTCGGTTGGCGTGGGCGTTTTCGCCCAAGGCGGCATGGGCGTGGACTTCAACAACGTCAAAAATTTCAACGGGGCTGACGACAGCCTGTACTCCCAGGTGGCCTTCATGCGCCTGGCCCCCACCGTGGCCTACAACGTCACCGACAAGCTGACCATGGGGCTCACCGCCTTCGCGGGCTACGCCACCATCGACTACGACTTCTTCCCCCGGGGAACCCAGGGACAGCACGTCACCGGCCTTTCGTCCTTCACCATCGCCGGGCGCCTGGGCGCCAGCTACCAGATCAACGACCAGTGGGCCGTGGGCGCCACCTACACCAGCGAGAGCTCCATGGACCTGGACGGCGGCGAGATGCGCTTCAACTTCGGGCCGGGCCTGGGACAGGTGAACTACCGCGACGCCAAGATGGACAACTTCACCTGGCCCCGTCAGGCCAAGGTGGGCGTGTCTTTCAAGCCGGCCTCCAAGTGGCTTCTGGCATTTGACATCAGCTGGGTCAACTGGTCCTCGGCCATCCAGACCGTGACCGTGACCGCCTCCAATCCCAGCACCCCGGTGCCCTCGGGATACGACACCCTCACCGTGCCTTTCATCATGGACTGGAAGGACCAGTGGATCTTCGCCCTGGGCGCCCAGTACGAAATCAACGACACCTGGACCGTGCGGGCCGGTTACAATTACGGCCAGAACCCGGTGCCCGATGACACCCTGAACCCTCTGTTCCCGGCCATCGTGCAGCACCACATCACCGCGGGCTTCACCTACACCTACCAGGAATGGGACTTCGACGTGGCCCTGGAGCACGGGTTCAACACCGACCAAACCAACACCGGGGCTCCTTCTCCCACCAACCCCTTCTCCGGGACCGAGGTGAGCCACTATCAGGACACGGTGCACGTTATGGTGAGCTATCGTTTCTAGACATAAAGGAGAGACAAGAGCCATGCCACGCCTCAGCGCCCTGGTTGGTATTGTCCTGCTGGCGGTTTTGGCCTGGGCGGTGGCCCCGGCCATGGCCGCCCAAGGCGGCATTCACTGGCTGGACTACGACGCAGCCCTGGCCGCCCAGAAAACCCAGGACAAGCCCATGCTGATCTATTTTCATCTGCCCTATTGCTACCGTTGCAAGGAGATGAAGATAAAGGTCTACAAGCAGGCGGCGGTAATCGAAAAGCTCAACAGCGAATTTATCGCCGCCAAGGTGGACGTGGAAAAGAATCCGGCCCCGGCCAAGCTTTACAACTCTGATTACACTCCCAGCTACGTCTTTCTTAGCCCAGCGGGCAAGGAGGTATATCGCCACAAAGGGGTGATGGGCATGGAGAGCTTCCTGGGCATGCTGGATTTCGTGCAAAGCCGGGCCTACAGGCGCCAAAGCCTGGAAAAGTTCATGGAAAGCCGTTAGGCCATTGCCTGCCCTCCCTAGTATCTCCGCCGCCCCGGCTCCCCCCGGCCCACCACCCCTCGCGGCCGGGAGGAACCGGTGGGCGGCTTTTATACTGCTCGTTGCCGTGCTGCTCTCGGCCCCAGCCCCGGCCGGGGCCGAGGGTGGCGGGCTCACTTGGCTGGGCTACGACCAGGCCGCCGAACTGGCCCGGCAAACGCCGCGCCCCATAGTGCTGTTTTTTTCGGCTCCCTGGTGCTACCTGTGCAAGAAGATGCAGCGCTTGGTTTTCAGCGACCCAGCCCTGGCCGGGCGCTTGCAAAAACAGGCCTACCCGGTGCTGGTGGACGTGACCAAGCAGCCGCGCCTCATGGAGGTCTACGAGATCAAGCAGGTGCCCACCACGATCTTTCTGGACCTGAACGGCAAACCGGTGCTGCGCCTAACCGGCTACCAGAACCGCTCCACCCTGGGCCGGGCCCTCATGTTTGTGACCATGGGTCACCACCACCGCATGAGCTGGGAGGCCTTTTTCGACAGCCCCTGACCCGGCCCCCCCCGCCGGTGCTATCATTAAGCAAGCTTTGGACTTTTCATCTGGGTTGGTCATGGATCAAATACGCTTTCGCTTGCGCGCTTTCCTGCTGGTCATGCTGGGCATATTGGTCTTGGGCACGGTGGGCTTCACCCTGGCCGAAGACCTGCCTTTCTACGACGCGGTTTATTTCAGCATCGTCACCGTGACCACGGTGGGCTACGGCGACATCAGCCCCCACACCGCCCTGGGCAAGGTGCTGGCCATCTTCCTGATCCTGGGCGGGGTGGGCACCTTCATGGGGGTGGTGGCCAACTTCACCGAGATGCTGCTCAGCCGCCGGGAAAAGGCGGCCCGCGAACTCAAGCTCTACATGGTGGAAGGCATCTTCTTTTCCGAGTTGGGCTCGGACCTGCTGCACCTGCTCACCCAGGGCGACCCCAAGCGGAGCGAGCTCTCCGGCGAGCTGAGGGTCAAGGCCGACTGGAGCCCCACGGACTTCAGCCGTTTGCAGGAGCGCCTGGTGGCTTATGACTATGAGGTGGAGCCAAACCTGGTGGACCTGGCCGAGATACGCAAGCTCCTGGCCTCCAAGACCAGCCTGCTGCTGCGCCTGTTGGAAAACCCGGCCATCAGCGAGGACGACGGCTTCACCGAGTGCCTTCGGGCGGTGTTCCACCTCAAGGACGAGCTGTACCACCGCCGGGCCCTGGCCCAGCTGCCCGCCAGCGACACCGCTCACCTGGCCGGGGACCTGAAGCGGGTGTACCGCCAGTTGGTGATGCGCTGGCTCACCTACGCCGGGCATCTCAGCCGCCGCCATCCCTATTTGTTCTCCCTGGCGGTGCGGCTCAATCCTTTCGACCCCCAGCGCGACGCGGTGGTTCGCTCGTAGCTGCGGCTTCGCCAGACGACGGGGGGCTGCGTTACCGGCATCGCTTGGGCCTCGACGTAGCTTTTGCCACGCCTGCGGCCCGCGCTCGTCGGATGCCTTGCCCGCCGCCGCCTGGCTGTGCCGCTTGGCCGCCTGATAAAATCGCATGGCTGTGCTGCTGGTCTGCCGCAGTAATGCGGTGGGTTGAAGAGGCCAGGAAAACCGGGCCTGGTTGTCACGCCTGACTCACGGCCAACCATGCGCTAAAATAGAGAAATACATCACCACGCAAGCAGCGAGGGGGACGTGCGCTATCACGTAGGCACCGACAACGAGGGCAAAAAACGCCCCGGCATATCCGTTCGCACCATGGAAATCGACGACCTGGCCCCGGTGTTCCATTTGGGCGAGGAGTTGTTCACCGCCGAGGAGGTGCCCAATCTCTACCGCACCTGGGACGAATTCGAGGTGGTGGGCCTGTTCACCCGCGACACCGAGTTCTGCCTGGTGGCCGAGGATGAGGATGACGAGTGCATGGTGGGCTTCGCCCTGGGCACCACCATCACCAAGAGCGGCAGCGCCTGGAAATACGGCCACCTGGTGTGGCTGGGGGTGGACCCGGCCTGGCAGGACCACGGCGTGGGCTCACGCCTGTTCAACCAACTGCGCGACCGCTACCTGGACGCCGGGGTGCGCATCATGATGGTGGACACCGAGGCCGACAATCTGTCGGCCATCCGCTTTTTCCGCAAGCTGGGTTTCGGCAAGCCCTCGGAGCACTTGTACATGAGCCTGAACCTTTCGGGGCGGCGCGCGCCGTCCCCCAGGAGCACGGAGGAGGGCCCGTGAACGATTCGCCCATCAACCAGGCCCGCCTGAAGAAGCTCTTGGCCGCCATGCTCGACATCTACAGCCCTTCGGGCAAGGAAGAGGACCTGTGCCAGTACCTGCATGGCTGGCTGGGGCGCCGGGGCCTGCCGGTGGTGCGCCAGGAGGTGGACGAGGAGCGGGGCAACCTGGTGGTGCCCCTGGGCGGCGAGGAGGCCGAGCTGGCCCTGATCGGGCACATCGACACGGTGAGCGCTCACGAGCTGGAGGATTTCGGCTACCGCCAGGAGGGCGACCGGGTGTGGGGACTGGGAGCGGCGGACATGAAGGGCGGCTGCGCGGCCATGATCGAGGCAGTGCTCAGCCTGTGGGAGCAGGGGGTGCGCGAACTGCCCGTTACCCTGGCCCTGGTGGTGGGCGAGGAAGAGGCGGGCGACGGGGCCGAAGCCCTGGTGAACGAGTACCGCTTCCCCTGGGCGGTGGTGGGCGAGCCCACCCGCCTGGAGCCCTGCCTGCACAACTACGGCTACATGGAGTTGAAGCTGGTGACCCGGGGCGAGCGCCGCCACGCCTCCCTGGCCGGGGGAGGCCGCAAGGCGGTGGAGGATATGCTTCGCCTGCTTCTGACCCTCACGGCCCATCTGCAAAACAAGCGGCCGGAAGTGATCTACAACATCCGCGACCTGTTCAGCAGCGGAGGCGGCTTCGTGGTGCCCGAGGAGTGCGAGGCCTGGCTGGATTTGCACCTGCCCCCCAACTCCCAGGCCAGCGAGGTTGCCGTTGAGATAGAGGAGCTGGTGGCCGCGGAGAAAAACAGCGACGACGGGTTGAACCTGCGCCTGAATTTCGAGACGGTGCAGGCCGGCTACGAGCTGCCTCCCCGGGGGCCGGTGGTGGAGGCATTGCAAAACGCGGTGAGCAGCATGGGCCGTCCCTGGCTGCCCGGGGCCTTCCGCAGCCACTCCGACGCCAACCAGCTCTGGGCCGCCGGAGTAAAGCCCATCATCCTGGGGCCGGGCAGCCTGGAGGCGGCCCACCGCCCCGAGGAGTGGGTTAGCTTCAGCCAGGTTACGGCGGCTTCGGAGCTTTATTACCGCCTGGCCCTGGCCCTGGCCCAGCGCCCTGACCATTAATATTGCCGCCGGTATTTTGATCCTATCTGGACAACCGGGGGGTGTCCTAAGCTAGAATAATGAAGCATTCCAAAAGAAAGGCTAAGTGACCGAACCCCAAGGCAGTGATGCGCGGTGTTCGGGCGAGCAATTTGGCCGGCCCCAGGCAGGTGAGGGCATGGGCGAATCCTCCCCTAAGAATTTTGACGATAAAAACGAACTGAACCAGCTTCGGGCTCAGGTACGGCTGCTGTCCCAAGCCAAGGACCGCCAAAGGGAACTGTATCTGCGCACCCCGGCCATGCTGCACTCCTGCGGCTTCCAGGGGCGGGTGGTCAATGTCAGTGACCGCTGGCTGGAGGTTCTGGGCTATGAGCGCCACGAGGTGCTGGGCCGCCTGGAGACTGAATTTTTCACCGAACAATCCCAGCGGGACTACGGCGAGGCCCACCGCCTCGGCTTTAAACAAAAGGGCCGCCTGGAAGACTTGCCCCTGACCATGGTGCGCAAGGACGGCGGGCTCATCCAGGTCTTGCTTTCGGCGGTGGCCGAGGAAACCTCCCCCGGGGAGCCCGGGGGCTGGTTGGCCGTGCTCCGGGACATCACCCACCAGGTGGAGACGGAAGAGGCGCTGGCCGAAACCCGCAAGCGCCTGAGCGGCATCTTTGAGAACAGCTCGGTGCCCATGGGCATGGCCGATCTAAACGGGCGCTGGCTGGAGGTCAACCCGGCCCTTTGCGCGCTTTTGGGCTATTCCCGCCGGGAAATGATGCTTTCGGACAACCTGGGCTTAGCCCACCCGGCGGACCGCGAAAAATTCGCCCGCCAGGTGGTGGAGCTTATCAAGGGCGAGACGGGCAGCCTGCGCATGAATTTGCGCTACCTACACAAAAACGGCGATCCGGTGTGGGTGGACATGTACGTGAACCCGGTGCGCTACTCCGACGGGCGGGCGAGTTCCCTGGTGGGGGCCGGGGTGGACATCACCGAGCGCAAGCGCACCCAGGAGGCCCTGGCCGCCAGCGAGGCCCGCTTCCGGGAGCTGGTGGAGAGCATCCGAGAAGTGTTTTGGGTGCGCGATCCCCACACCGGGCAACTGGAGTACATCAGTCCGTCGTCAGAAGAAATTTTCGGCCACACCCAGGAAAGCATGTATGCCAACCCCCTGGGCATCTTGGAGATGGTCCTGCCGGCCGACAGGCCGGTGCTGGAGCGGGCCCTGGCCGATCACCGGGTGCGCGGCACCGACACCGACGTGGAGTACCGCATTCAGCGTCAGGATGGCTTGGTGCGCTGGATCAGGAGCCGGGCGGTGTGCATGCGCGGGCCGGACGGCCGGGTGGCGCGGGTGCTGGGGGTGGCCGAAGACGTCACCGAGCGCAAGCAGGCCCAGCTGGCCCTGGCCAAGAGCCAGGAGAAATTCTCCTTGGTGTTCAAGAACAGCCCCGTGTGGATGACGATCACCACCTTGGAGGACGGGGTGTTCCTTGACGTGAACGACGCCTTCACCGAGGTTACCGGCTATACCCGCGGCGAGGTGCTGGGACGCACCCCCAAGGAGGTGGGCTTTTGGACCGACGGCCACCGGCGCCATGAAGCGGTGCGCCTGCTCCAGGAGCAGGGCATCCTCAGGGATTTTGAGATCGAATACACTCCCAAGGACGGCGAATTGCGCTATGCCCTGTGGTCGGCCGAGGCCTTTGAGCTGGAAGGCCGCCAGTGCCTCATATCCGTGATCCGGGACGTAAGCCGTCACCGGATAACGGAATCCACCTTGCGCCAAACCAGCGCCGCCCTGGAGTTGGCCCAGCAAACCGCCCGCTTGGGCTACTGGAGTTTTAACCAGGAAACCAGGGAGGCCCACTGGTCTGAGATGATGTTTGAGATCATGGGCCAGGACCCGGCCAAGGGCGTTCCTCCCTATGACGACCACGACAAGATCATTCATCCCGATGATTGGGCGCGGTTCGAGCGGCTGGCGCAACAGGCGATGGAAACCGGCCAACCGTTTTATATAGAGGCCAGGGTTCCCTGGCCCGACGGCTCCATGCACTATGTCCACGGATGGAGTGCGACCCTCCAGGGGCGGGGCGGGTACAACCAGCTGTTCGGCATAGCCCAGGACATCACCGAGCGCAAACGGGCCGACCAGGGCCGCCGGGATTCGGAAAAGTAGCCTCGCTAGGCCCATAAGCGGGAGACGGTGGGCGCCCTCAACGCGGGCCTTGCCCACGGCTTCAACAGCCTCCAGGCCGCTACCCTGGGCAACCTCGAGTTGAGCCGGGAGCTTTTGTCCGCTTAAAAGTGGTGGGCCTCGCCCAACAGCAGGCGCACCAGGGCGGTGACCGCGAACCCCAGAAGCATGACGGCAAAGCCCTTCCTGGTGCGGCAGTCGGCGATGAGCGGGGTGTGCTCCAGCTCATGCAGGGTGCTCATGTACAGGAAGGTGCCCGCCGCCAGCGATAGGATGCCTCCCTTGACCATTGCCATCACCTGGCCGCTCAAATAGTGGCTCACCTGCTCGCCCACCAAAATTCCCACCGGCGTGGAACAGGCAAACAGGCAGTAGACCAGTACGCTCTGGCCGCGGCTCATGGTGCTGCGCGCCATTTTGAGGGCCAGGGCGAAACCGGCGGTGCCCTTGTGGGCCAAAATGGCCGCCAGGATCATAACCCCGGCGATGAGGTCGCTCACCCCCAGGGCGACCCCCAGGAAAAACGAGGGCACCGCGATGAGACCGGTCATGATCAGGGGAAAGGCCGGGGTGGACAGGGCCGCTTGGCCCTGGGCCCCCTCGCGGGGCGGGCGTATGCTCTGCTCCAGCCACAGCAGGGCGGCGAAGATCAGGATGGCCACCACCGAGGCCACCGGGAAGTCAAGGCCGGGAAAGGCCTTGCCCAGGTTGTGAGTGGCTGCGGGCAGCATTATCACCAGGCTCAGCGCCAAAAACACTCCGGCGGCAAAGGACTGGCCGATGGGGAAGCCGCTCACCCGGCGGGCCCGCTCGGGGTGGGTCAGGGGCAGATAGCCGCCGATGGCCGTGACCGCCAGGATGCTGAAAACCGCGATCCATTCAAAGATGGTGACCATGACGCCTTTCCTTTCTCGCTTGCCCACCGAAACCAGGCGGGCACCCAACCCGCACCTTCCCCGCCGGGTATCGAATGATTTCTCACCGGCCTCCGCTCCCAGTATAATAAATATTTAGCCGGACGGTGAGTCCGCAAGCCCGAGCACCCAGAGTCGCCCGTATTGGGAGGAGAAAAATGAAACGCCCCCTGTCTCGCAAAAGCGGATTGTACGCCTTGGCCTGCCTGTGCGTTTTCATGGTTGCCTGCGCCCCGGTGTACCTGGACCCCGGCCCCAACCCGGCCCGTATAGAGGTGGAGCTTACCGCCAAGGCCGACCCGGCCCTGTTGCAATATCCCGGCGAGTGGGTCTATTGGGACTGGGGAGTAAACTTGATCGTTCCCAAGGGGCCGCTGCCCCTATTGCAGCCCACCGAGCCCCAAAGCTTCAAGGTGATCCCCAATGTCAATCCCCTGGTGCGCAAGGTGACCTTCCTGGCCCCCACGGGCAAGCGCTCCTATTTGTTCCAGGTGAGCGGCTACGCGTTGCGCACCCGAGGCATGGGCACGGCGGCGGTGAGCCTTTTGAACTATGAGCATCAGTTGGATCTGGACCTCAAGCCGGGCCAGGTGTATCGCATCAAGCGCAACCTGACCTCGGCCCGTTAGGCACTGGTTTATCGCGCCTCCCCGGCGGCCGCGCGTTAAACGGCCCCTGGGGGGGGGCGTTTTGGTACCCGGCCAGGGAGCCGGGCGGGGGAAAATATTGCGTAGCGGGTTGCGTGCCTTGGTGGGGTTG
>JAIPDO010000046.1 GCA_021737645.1 Desulfarculaceae bacterium | reverse complement strand
CGGTCCGAGGAGCGGGGGCTTTTTGGGTCGCTTGGCTTAAGTGGGGTCGGCCTAGTACATGCCGCCCATGCCGCCCATGCCGCCCATACCGCCGCCCATGCCACCAGGCATGGCCGGGGCGCCGCCCTTGTCAGAGCTGGGCTTCTCGGCGATCATGCACTCGGTGGTCAGCAGCAGGCTGGCCACGGAAGCGGCGTTTTGCAGGGCAAAACGGGTTACCTTGGTGGGATCGATGACGCCCGCCTTGAACAGGTCCTCGTAGGTGTCGGTCTGGGCGTTGTAGCCCTCGGAACCCTTGGTGCTCCGGACCTTCTCCACCACGATGGAGCCCTCTTTGCCGGCGTTCATGGCGATTTGGCGAAGAGGCTCTTCCAGGGCGCGCTTGACGATGTCCGCGCCGGATTTCTCCTCGCCCTTGACCTTGTCGCGCACCTTGTCGGCCGCGTCGTAGCAGCGCAGCAGGGCCACGCCGCCGCCGGGCACGATGCCCTCTTCCACGGCCGCGCGGGTGGCGTTCAGGGCGTCTTCCACGCGGGCTTTCTTTTCTTTCATCTCGGTCTCGGTGGCCGCGCCCACGTTGATCACCGCCACGCCGCCGATCAGCTTGGCCAGGCGCTCCTGGAGCTTCTCGCGGTCGTAGTCGCTGGTGGTCTCGTCGATCTGGGCGCGGATGGTGCGCACGCGGCCTTCCAGGGCCTGGCGGGAGCCGCCGCCGTCGACGACGGTGGTGTTGTCCTTGTCCAAGGTGACCTTCTTGGCGGTGCCCAGGTCCTTCAGGGTGGCGCCGTCGAGCTTGACACCCAGGTCTTCGCTGATCACGGTGCCGCCGGTAAGGATGGCGATGTCCTCAAGCATGGCCTTGCGGCGGTCGCCGAAGCCGGGAGCCTTGACGGCGCAGGCGTTCAGGGTGCCGCGCAGCTTGTTGACCACCAAGGTGGCCAGGGCTTCGCCCTCGATGTCCTCGGCCACGATCAGCAGGGGACGGCCGCTCTTGGCAACCTGCTCCAACACGGGCAGCAGGTCCTTCATGGCGCTGATTTTCTTTTCGTGGATGAGGATGTAGGGCTCCTCTAGGTTGGCTTCCATCTTCTCGGGGTCGGTGACGAAGTAGGGGCTCAGGTAGCCGCGGTCAAACTGCATGCCCTCGACCACCTCCAGGGTGGTCTCCATGCTCTTGGCCTCTTCCACGGTGATGACGCCCTCTTTGCCCACCTGGTTCATGGCCTCGGCGATGATGTTGCCGATGGTGGTGTCGTTGTTGGCGCTGATGGTGCCGACCTGGGCGATCTCGTTCTGGTCCTTGGTGGCCTTGGACATCTTCTGCAGCTCGGCGACCACGCCCTCGACGGCCTTGTCGATGCCGCGCTTGATGGCCATGGGGTTGTGCCCGGCGGCCACGAGCTTGGAGCCTTCGCGGTAGATGATCTGGGCCAGGATGGTGGCGGTGGTGGTGCCGTCGCCGGCCACGTCAGAGGTCTTGGAAGCCACTTCCTTGACCATCTGGGCGCCCATGTTCTGGAAGCGGTCTTCCAGCTCGATTTCCTTGGCCACGGTCACTCCGTCCTTGGTGATGGTCGGCGAACCGAAGGTTTTCTCGATAACCACGTTGCGGCCGCGTGGGCCCAGGGTTACCTTGACCGCGTTGGCCAGGGCGTCGACGCCCTTCATCATGGCCTCACGGGCCTTTACGTCGTATTTCAACTCTTTGGCCATAGTATTATCTTCCTCTCCAAACTGGATCTTGGTTTTCTTAGATAGGGATTGTGAAAGGCGCGCGTTAGGCGATGACGCCCAGGATGTCGTCTTCGCGCATGATCAGGACTTCCTTGCCGTCGATCTTGACCTCGGAGCCGGAGTACTTTCCGAACAGCACGGTGTCGCCCTTTTTCACGGACATTTCCAGCTTGGTGCCGTTTTCCATGACCTTGCCCGGGCCCACTGCGAGAATCTTGCCTTGTTGGGGCTTTTCCTTGGCGGAATCGGGGATGATGATGCCGCCGGCGGTTTTGGTCTCTTCTTCCAGCCGCTCTACGATCACGCGGTCCTGCAGCGGTTTGATTTTCATGCGTGCCTCTCCTTAAATAACCGTTATAGCGAAATTAGTTTGCCCCGACTGTTTCGGGGCCCTTGAAGCGCATTTATTAGCACTCTCCGACACTGAGTGCTAGTACACGAACCATAAGCACCAAGTGTTTGCTTTGCAAGGGGTTGGCCCAAATTTTTTGAAAAAAATTTGGAGGACCGGCGGCGGCAAGTATGGGGTGTTTCAGCCGGGCCGGGCGCTTGAAGCGGTTGATGGGCTAAGCATAACCGAAGCAGGCGGTTATTGCATCCCGGTGAGGGTTTTTCATGGGGCTTGCGGCGAAGCCGCCGCCTAAACCAACCGGGTCACGCCTGGGGCCACCTCCGGGTAATCCTCGCTCATTCTAATGTCATGGCCGGGGAACAAGAGCTCCGGCCCGGCGGCCAGGCTCCGCAGGCGCTCCATGGAGACCAGCCAGGCGGGCAGGTCGAAGATGAAGATGCTGGGCCAATCCTCGGCGAAGTTGGCAAAGGTGTGGCCGCAGTCGCTGGCCAGCACCGCCTCGCCCTGAGAGGTCCGAGCCTCCAGGGCCATGAGGCCGGGGCTGTGACCGGGCGCGGCGATGAGCTCCAGGCCGGGGGCCAGGGGCGCGTCGCCGGTGTGCAGGTGCAGGCGGCCCTGCTCCTGGGCCGCCGTCAGGGCGGCCAGGTCACCGGGCTGGTGCAGGATGGTGAAAATCGAGCGCCCCACCAAGGGGCTGGTGCTCCAGAAGTCCCACTCCGCCCGGCCCAGGTGCACCTGGGCTTGGGGGAACAACCCCGCCCCGCCGCAGTGGTCCCAGTGCAGATGGCTCAGCACCAGGTGGCGCACCTCATGGGGCTTGATCCCCAGGCCCTTGAGCAGTTCCACCGGATTGACGTAGTTCTTGAGGTTCCTCTGGGCCGCCCGTTCCGGGCTCACCCCGCAGTCCACCAGGACCGGGCCTTGTGGCCCCAGCAGGCACCAGAAATAATAGGCCCGCTGGACCTTGTGGTCCCAGTCCCGGTTCCACATGAGCAGGGCCTGGGAGCTTTGTTCCGGCCCGGCGTAACGCAGGGCGTATATCTTGTAGACATCCATAGAATATAAAACCGATGCCGCCCTACATGGCGTGCTCGTCGGTGGCGTTGATGGCCTTGTCTATCTCCGCCTGGAGCTGGGGCGGCAGGCCGGGGATGTCCACGCTCAAAAAGCCGCGCACGATGGTGGCGGTGGCCTCGTCTTCGGTGAGCCCCCGAGCCATGAGGTAGTTGATCTCCTCCTGGGCGATCTTGCCCACCGCCGCCTCGTGGCTCATCTCCACTCCGTCCACGAAGCCGTCCAGGAAGGGCGCGGCCAGCATGGCCCCGCCACCCAGGATCAGGCCCCGGCACTCCAGGTGGGCCTTGATGCCCGGCGCCTTGCCCACCAGATGGCCGCGGGCCATGATCTTGCCGCCGTTGGTTATGGCCCGGCTCACCACCTCGGCCCGGCAGCCGGGGTGATTGAGGATCACCCGCCCCCCGGCATCGATGTCGCTGGTGGGCGAACCCACCAATATGGAATAGAAGCGGCCCACCGCGTTCGGCCCGTTGAGGTGGCAGGTGGGGTACATCTGCAGGTTGTTCACCGGGCGCATGCACACGTAGTTGGACAGATACAGGCCGCCCTCGTCCACCGTGGCCACCGAGCGGGGGCGCACCGCCACTCCCTCGGACCAGTTGTGGATCATGGTGAAGGACAGCTTGGCGTTTTTCTTTACGAAAAATTCGCTCACCCCCACGTGGAGGCCCTTGTTCAAGTGGGGGCCGGTGGCGCAGCCGCTGATGATGTGCAGCTCCGAGCCCTCCTCGGCGATGATGATGTTGTGCACGTTTTGCTGGATGTTGTCCTGGTCCATGTACAGGCAGGCCTGTATGGGATGGATGGCCTTGGCTCCGGGCAGGGCCCGGATCATGTAGCCGTCGTGCAGGTCCAACTCGGCGGCGGCGGTGTACTTGTCCGCGTCCACATCCACCAGCTTCCAGTAATAGTCCCAAAGCCAGGGATGCACCTCCAGGGCCTGCTTGAGGGGCAGCACCTCCACCCCGTCCTGCTTGCTGGAGCAGTGCAGGGGCGAAGCGTCCTTCATAATGAAGGTGCCGCCCCGGTCCTTGCCGCTCACATCCACCCCGGACAACAGCAGGTTTTGCTGCTCCTGGGCGGGCAGGGTGCAAAGCTCGTCCTCGGCCATGGCCTGGTGGGTCTCGGCCTGGTGCTCGTATTGGCTCATATCCAGGTCGTCGCCGATGGCGGCAACCTTGCTTCGGGCCGCCTCGGCCCGTTGGCGCAGCTCTTTTTGGTCAGCCATTTTTAGATATTCCTTGTCAGTCCGCGTTGGCCGTGGGCAGCTCTTCCAGAAGGTGGGCGCTCAGGGGCACCATACAGTTGACGCACTCCTGGTAGCCGTTTTGGGCCACGCAGCGCAATATCTCGCGGGGGTTGGAGGGGCAGGAAAGTATGCCGTTGTAGAGCACGTGGCCCGAATCGGCTTCCAGGTAGTCCAGGATGTAGCCGGTGTGGGTGATGATCAGGCCCATCTTGGAGCGCTTGCGCCGGCTGTCGGCGATGGTCTCGCCGTTGGCGTGGTAGACCGCTTTGTCCTTTTGCAGCAGATGGGCGATGGTCTCGCCCACCAGGTGCATGTTTTCCATGTCCACTCCGGACTCGGGCTCGTCAAAGAGCATCAGGTCCGGGTTTTGGGCCATGAGCTGCAACAGCTCCGAGCGCTTGATCTCCCCGCCGGAGAGCCCGGCGTTGACCTCGCGGTCCAAAAAGTGGCTGAAATTCACCTCTTCGGCCATCCCTTGAACATCCACCTCGCGTCCGTGGGCGCAGATACCCACCATCTGGCGGGTCTTGAGGCCGTGAATGGTGGGGGGGCGCTGGAAGGCCATGCCGATGCCCAGGGTGGCCCGCTCGTGGATGGGCATGTGGGTGATGTCCTCGCCCTTGAACACGATGCGGCCGTGTTTGACCACATAGCCGGGCATGCCCAGGATGGTCATGAGCAGCGAGGTCTTGCCCGAGCCGTTGGGCCCGAAAAGCACATGGGTCTCGCCGGGCTTTATCTCCAGGTCAACGTGGCGCAGGAGCAGCTTGCCGGCCAGTTCCACCTGCAAGTCTTCGATGAGCAACATGGGCCATATACTCCTTCCCGCCTCGGGGGGCGGGGCTTAAAACTCTTTCCAGGCCAGGGGGCCTTGGGCGTCCAGGGCCTCGCGGCAAAAATCCAGCGCCGCCTGGGGCACGAAGGGCGCGCAGGAATAGACGACGATACTAAAGAAGCCAGGCCCTGACCAGAAATAAGCGGCGATGCCGCTGTCCACCAGGGGCAAAAAGGCGTCAAAGCCCTGGTTGATCTCCTGGCCCCGGCCGCCCGGGGCATGCACCACCGCCTGGCCGTAGGGGGTCAGCTTCATTGCCCGGGCCAGCCCCGGCAGAAAGCCCTCCACCGCAGCCGCGTCCAGGGCGGCCCGGTAGTGGCCTTCCACCAAAAGGCGCTGGCGAAATATCTCTGGAGCCAAGTCATCCATGGGCCTCTCCTGGTTTCACTATAGCCCAGGGTTGGCACGCCGCCAAGGCCTCCGGCGGGCGACATTTCAGCATTTCTGGCCCCTTGTACCCGCTCGGCCCCTGTGCTAGATTTGACCAGCCATGACCCGTCCCGGAAGCACAGACGCCTATTACCGCCGGGCAAAAAGCCAGGGTTACGCGGCCCGCAGCGTGTTCAAGCTCCAGGAGATGGACCGGCGATACGGGTTGTTGCGCCCCGGACAGGCGGTGCTGGACCTTGGTTGTCACCCAGGTTCCTGGTTGCAGTATACCTCCCAAAAGACCGGCCGTTCCGGCCGCCTGGTGGGGGTGGACCTGCAAGAGCCCAGCGTGAGCATGCCTCAAGGGTTTTGCTTCATCCAGGCCGACCTGCTGGAGTTGACCCCGGCCCAGGTGCGGGAGCGCTCGGGCACTCAGGTGTTCGATCTGGTGCTCAGCGATGTGGCTCCGCGCACCACCGGGATAAAGGACCGCGACGCCGCCGCGTCGCTGGAACTGAGCCAGGCCGCCCTGGACATGGCCCTGGCCCTGCTTAAGCCGGGCGGGTCGTTTCTGGCCAAGGTCTTTTTCGGCCCGGGGGTGGAGGAGCTGATCCGGCAGGTCAAGGGCGCATTCAAGCTGGGCAAGGGACACAAGCCCGATGCCAGCCGCTCGGCCAGCAAGGAAATTTACATACTGGGCAGAGGCCGTAAACCGGCCCGCCCGGGAGAAAGCCTCTAGTTTCAGGAGAATCATATGTCCGGTCACTCCAAGTGGAGCACGATCAAGCGCAAGAAGGGCGCCGCCGATGCCAAGCGGGGGCAGATCTTCACCCGGCTCATGCGGGAAATAACCGTGGCCGCCCGCGCGGGGGGCGGCGATATCGAGGGCAACCCCAGGCTGCGCACCGCGGTGGCGGCGGCCAAGGGCCAGAACATGCCCAAGGAAAACATGGACCGGGCCATCAAGAAGGGCACCGGTGAGTTGGACGGGGTGACCTACGAGGAGATCCTCTACGAGGGCTACGGCCCCGGCGGGGTGGCCTTTCTTATCGAGTGCCTCACCGACAACAAGAACCGGGCCGCCGCCGAGGTGCGCCACACCCTGACCAAGCGCGGCGGCTCCTTGTCCAAGGCCGGCGCGGTGGCCTATTTGTTCGAGGCCAAGGGCATCATCACTTTCGACAAGGAAGCGGTGGACGAAGACGCCCTGATGGAAGCGGCCCTGGAGGCCGGGGCCGACGACGTTGTGGACGAGGGCGACGTGTGGGAGGTGCACTGCAGCCCCAGCGACTTCAACCCGCTCAACGAGGCCCTCATCGCCGCCGGGCTGGAGCCCGTGGAGGCCGAGGTGACCAAGCAGGCCACCACCATGGTGGACATCACCGACAAGGGCGAGGCGGCCAAGGTGTTGGCCCTCATGGACGCCCTGGACGAGGCCGACGATGTGCAAAACGTCTACGCCAACTTCGACATCGACGAGAAAATTCTGGCCGAGCTGGAAGAAGAGTAGGCATGCCCCAGGCCCCCGCCCCCGCCGTGCTGGGGCTGGACCCCGGCAGCCGGTGCACCGGCTACGCGGTGGTTGCCTCGGGAGCCGGGGGACGCATCAACCTGCATCGGGCCGGGGCCATCACCGCCCCCAGGGGGGCTCCGGTGCCCCAGCGGCTGGGCTATATTTTCTCCGAGCTGGCCCGCATCATAGCCGAGCTTGAGCCCGCCGAGATGGCCGTGGAGGGGATATTCACCGCCAAGAACGCACGCACCGCCCTGGTGCTGGGCCAGGCCCGGGGGGTGGCCATCTTGGCCGGGGTGCGGGCCGGGATGAGCATCCACGAATACCCTCCGGCCACGGTTAAGAAGTCTTTGGTGGGCAACGGCCGGGCCACCAAGGAGCAGGTAAGGATAATGGCCCTGCGCCTGGTGGGATCGAGCCAGAGCAAGATGCCCCTGGACGCCTCCGACGCCCTGGCCCTGGCCCTGACCCATTTGCAGAGCCGCCGTCTGGCGGCCACCCTGGAGCGCCTGAAATGATCGCTTCGGTCAGCGGCACCATCCTCACCCGCCGTCCCGACCACGTGGTGGTGGACTGCGGCGGGGTGGGCTACCGGGTGTTCGTTAGCCTCACCACCTTCTGCGACCTGCCCGAGATCGGCAGCCCGGTCACCCTGCTAATCCACACCATCGTGCGCGACGACCACATCCACTTGCACGGCTTTTTGAGCGAGGCCGAGTGGCAGGCCTTCGCCAACCTAATCACGGTCAGCGGCATCGGCCCCAAGGTGGCCCAGGCAATACTCAGCGGCATCCCCCCGGCCGAGTTTTGGAAGGCGGTGCGCGCCGGTGACGCGGTGCGGCTCACGGCCATACCCGGGGTGGGCAAAAAAACCGCCGCCCGCCTGGTGGTGGAGTTGGAGGGCCGCCTGCCCAAGGACACCGGCGAAGGCGATGCCCCCGATGAGCCGTCCACGCCCATGAGCGACGACGCGGTGAGCGCCCTGATGAACCTGGGCTATCCCGAGGCCAAGGCCAAGAAGGCCGTGGAGCGGGCGGTAAAGGAGGCTCAGCCGGGCGCTTCTCTGGAAGAGCTCATAAAGGCGGCATTGAAAACCGTCTTGGGCTGACCGGCTTATTCCCTCACTCTATTTTGAAGCGCCCAAACAGCTTGGCCATGGGGTTGGCGCTCAGGCCGTGGGCGATGACGCTCATGATCACCGTGCACACCACGGTCATGGCGATGGTCATCCCGCCGGGTAGATTTTTTTCCCACACTATTATGATGAACACGATGCTGGCCAGGCCCCGGGGGCCGAACCAGCCCATGAACAGCTTGCCGTAGTGGCTCTCGCCGGTGCCGGCCAGGGACAGGTATACCGGGGCCACGCGGATCACCGTGAGGCTGAGCAGCGAATAGATCACAATGGACCAGCTGAAACCGTCCAGGGCCTGGCCCACCACCGCGAAGCCGAAGATGACCCAGGTGATCAGCGCCAGGGTGTTGCCCATGCCCTCGGCCGCCTCCATTACCTCGTGCTTGCCGCCCTTGAACATCACGTCGAACAGCAGGCCTCCCACGAAGCAGGCGATGAAGCCGCTGCCCTCCAGGCTTTGGGCCACGGCGTAGCAGGCAAAGGCCAGGGCCACCACCGGCACCGGCAGCCAGTTTTCCTGCACCCACCGGCGCTTGGTGCTCAGCTTCAAAATCCCCACGCCCAGGGCGGTGGCCCCCAGGCCCACGGCCAGGCCGATGCCGATCTCCCGGGCCAACAGGGTCAGGGCCAGGTTCACTGGTTCCTCATGAATTTCGGTGCTCACCGCCAGGGCCAGGAACAAATAGAGGATGGGCACGCAGATGCCGTCGTTGAGCCCGCTTTCCACGTTCAGGGCCTCGCGGATGCGCACCGGCACCTTGGGGTTGGAGAAGATGCCCTTGCCCAGGGCCGCGTCGGTGGGGGCCAACATCACCGCCAACAGGGCCACGCTCAACAGGGGCATTCCGGGGAAGAAGAGCAGGCCGATCAAAAAACCCAGCACGATGGTGATGGGAAGCCCGATCAAGAGCATGCGCCCCGGCAGGCGGAAGCTGCGCTTTAGGGTGGTGATGTCGGCGTTGGCCGCGTCGGTGAAAAGCACCAGAGCCAGGGAGAGTTCGGCGAAGTGGCGCAGCATGTCGGCGGTGATGTCCGACTCCATGAGCCCCAGGGCCATGGGCCCGGCCAAGACGCCGAAGGCCAGGAAGATGATGGGCCCGCTCATGGGCTTTTTTTCTATGCCACCGGCCACCGCGCTGTACAGGAAGATGAACACGGCCATTATGGCCAAGGTTTCATACATGGATCACCACCCGCTGTTTTGCCGTCCGGCTCAATATGTGGGGCAAGGCTCGGAGGCGGAGCGTCAGTTTGCCCTTTCCCTGGCCGCCCGTATTTTTTGCCAGATCCAGACCAGCACGAATAGGGCGGTGCCCAGGGCCTGGGCGCTTTGTGCCGTTGCCAGGCCCAGCCAACGGGCCGAGGCCGCCGGTTGCAGCACCACCGCCGCTACGGCCAGAAGGAGCAATGATTCGTACCAGCGGCAGCGCGCCGCCAGATAGCCCTGGGTGGCGCCGGCAAAGGCGAACATGGCCGCCAACCCGCTGAGTATCACCCACGCCGCCATTAACCATGAGTCTACTCCTATCAAAAGCAGGTGGGAGTTGAATATGAACATGAAGGGCAGGATCGCGGTGCGCATGTCGTAGGCGAAGCTCTGCAAGCCGGTGGGGATGGGATTGGAGCGGGCGATGGCGCTGGCCGCGTAGGCGGCCAGGCCCACCGGTGGGGTGTCGTCGGCCAGGATGCCGAAGTAGAACACGAACAGATGGGCCGAGATAAGCGGCACCACCAGGCCCACCGAGGGGCCCAGGTCCACGATGACCACCGCCATGAGCGAGGCCATGACGATGTAGGTGGCCGTGGTGGGCAGGCCCATGCCCATGATAAGGCAGGCCAGGGCGGTGAGCGCCAGCAGCAGGTAGAGGTTGTCCCCGGCGATAAGCTCCACGATCTCGGTGATCAGCCCGCCCAGGCCCAGGTTCACCACCCCCACGATGAGCCCGGCCCCGGCCACGGCCACCCCGATGCCCATCATGTTGCGCCCGCCGTCCACCAGCGAGAGCCAGATGATGCTCAGGGCCCGGCGCAGCCCTTCCGCCGTGGTTTGGCCCTCTCGCCGCGCGCTCCAGATGCCTTGGGCGAAAATGAGCCCCGCCAGGAACACGATGGCGTTGAACACGGCCAACGACGGGCTGTGGCGCAGGTAGATGAGTTGGTACAGCAGCACCGCCAGGGGCAGCAGAAAGTGCAGGCCCTGGAGCAGGGTGGGCCAAAAGGCGGGCAGCTCCCGGCGGGGGATGCTGGTGAGCCCCAGCTTGCAGGCCTCGATGTGGGTGATGAAAAACAGGGTGAGGTAGCTAAGAACCGCCGGCACCACCGCCGCCCGCACCACCTCCAGATAGGGCAGGTTGCAGTATTCGGCGATGATAAAGGCCGCCGCGCCCATGATGGGGGGCATGAGCTGGCCGTCGGTGGAAGCGGCCACCTCGATGGCCGCCGCCTTCTTGGGCGGGTATCCCGCGGATTTCATCAGGGGGATGGTGAAGGTGCCGGTGGTGACCACGTTGGCGATGGATGATCCCGATACCATGCCGGTGAGCCCCGAGGCCAAAACCGCCGCCTTGGCCGGGCCGCCCCTAAAGGAGCCCAGCAGGCTGAAGGCCAGGCGCACGAAATACTCCCCGCCCCCGGCCCGGTTCATCATGGCCCCGAACAGCACAAAGAGAAATACGATGGTGGCCGATACGTCCAGGGGGATGCCGTAGATGCCCTCGGTGGACATGGTCTCCTGGCCCATGAATCGTGATAGGCTCACCCCCTTGAAGGCGATGACATCGGGCATGTAGGGGCCGAAAAAGGCGTAGATCATGAAGGCCACCGCCACCACGGCCAGGGCCGGTCCCAGGGCCCGGCGCACCGCTTCCAAAAGCAGCACCACCAGCACCCCCCCGGCCAGCAGGTCCCGGGTGAGGGGGTCGCCCTGGCGCAGGGACAGGCCATGGTGGTCCATGGCGATGTACAGGGCGGCCAGCCCGGCGGCCAGGGCCAAGGCCAGGTCCGGCCAGGGGATGCAGCTACGGCTGCGCAGGAAGCCTAAATGCCCGCCCAGGGGGAGCTTTTTAATCGCCGGGAAGCTGAGAAAGACCAGCACCATGGCAAAGGCCAGGTGGATGGCGCGGATATACACCGTTTCCAGCAGGATGGCCGAGGGCAGCAGAAGCTGGAACACCGACCACCCGGCGGCCACCACGGGGATGAGGTGACGCTGGCCGCCGGTGGGCTCTCGAAGCCCCAGGTCCGCCGAGGCGGCAGCCTGGGCCTGAGCCAGGCCGGATCGGCCGGGGGCTGTCTCTGGGGCAAGGGCGGATGGCACTGGTTCCGGTGATCGGGCGCCTATTTGAGGCCCGCCTCCTTATAGTATTTCAGGGCGCCGGGATGCAGCGGGGCGCTGAGGCCTTCCAGCATGGCCTGGGGAGCCAGGCCGCTTAGGGCCGGGTGCAGCTTTTTTAGCTGGTCCAGGTTCTCGAACACCGTCTTGGTGATGGCGTAGATCACCTCGTCGGGCACGCTTGCCCTGGTGATCAGGGTGGCCTTGACCGCGAAGGTGGGCACATCGGCCTTGTCCAGGCCCATGGGGTAGAAGGACACCGGGATGGCGGCCTTTACGTAATAGGGCCGCCCCACCAGCAGCTTGTCCAGAGCCGCCGGGGAGGCGGGCACGAAGCGCACCTTGACCCGGCCGCTGGTGGCCTCCTTGATGAGCCCGGCGGGGTTGCCCACGGTGTAGGCGAAGGCGTCGATACGCCCGTCTTGCAGCAGCTTGGCCGACTCCGAGGCCTTGATCCACTCGGACTTGCCCAGGTCGTCCAGGCTCAGGCCGTAGGCGGCCAGCACATCCTTGGAGTTTTGTAGGGTGCCGCTGCCGGGGTTGCCCACGGCCACGTCCTTGCCCCCCAGATCGGCGTAGGTTTTTATGCCGCTGTCATCGGAGGCCACCATGAAGTAGGTCTCCGAGTGCAAACTGAACACCGAGCGCAGGTTTTTTTGCGGCCCTTTTTCCTTCCACTCGCTCAGGCCCTTGACCGCCTCGAACTGGCGGTCCGACTGGGCCACGCCCAGGTCCATGTCGCCGTTCATGACCGCGTTGATGTTGAACACCGAGCCTCCGGTGGACTCCACGGTTACCCTGAGGCCGTAGGTCTTGCCCTGGGCGTTGACCAGCTTGGCGATGGCCTTGCCCGCCGGGAAGTAGACTCCGGTGACTCCGCCGGTGCCGATGGTGACGAATTGCTTGGCGGCCAGGGCGCTGTGGCCGCTCAACATGAAAGTAGCCGCAAAACAAAGGATCATTGAAGCCCAGAGGGATTTTTTCATTTTATTTTCCTCCCCGCGCCATGAGCAACAGCCCCATGAGCCCGAATTACATCCATAATTTGGAATGGTTTTTTTGCCGTCAACCGTGAAGGCAGCATAACCCATCCGCCGGAGACAGTCCAGGAGTTGACCTCCCGCAAAGGTGTCTCTTTAATGATGATGTTATATAACCAGCGATAAATACCGCAAAATTAGGTGGTGACTCGCAACTGGGCCGGGGGCAGGGACTTTTGCCCGGCAAATCACCTAAAAAAACATACCATTTCAAATTGAAAGGAGTAGTATCTCTAACAGGCCAACCACTCCCTCCCTTGCCATGGAGCATCCCTTTGCGCAACTCCACTCCCAGAGCCCCTTCCCCGGCCCTGAATCAACTAATCCTCAATTCCATCACCGAAGGGGTGTTCACCGTGGACCCCCAGATGCGCATCGTCAGCTTCAACAAGGCGGCCGAGGAGATAACCGGCATCAGCCCCGAACAGGCGGTGGGCAGCAAGTGCCACCAGGTGCTCAGGGCGACCATCTGCGGCACCTCCTGCCCGCTGCGCACCTCCATGGCCACCGGCGAGCCCGGTCTGGAAATGGACGTGGAGATCACCGGGGCCCAGGGGCAGCGCCTGCCGCTACGCATCCGCACGGCGGTGCTGCGCGACGACCAGGGCCGGGTGGTGGGCGGAGTGGAAACCTTCCGCGACCTCAGCGAGGTGTACCACCTGCGCAAGCAGCTCACCGCCGGCTACACCTTTTGCGACCTAAAGGGCAAATCAGAGCCGATGCGTCAGCTTTTCACGGTGTTGCCCGGCGCGGCCCGCAGCGGGGCCACGGTGCTTATCCGGGGGGAGTCGGGCACCGGCAAGGAGTTGGTGGCCCGGGCCTGCCACGACCTTTCCAACCGGCACCAGGGCCCCTTCGTGGCGGTGAACTGCGCGGCCATCCCCGAGGCGCTCATGGAGAGCGAGCTTTTCGGCCACGTGCGCGGGGCCTTCACCGGGGCGGACCGCGACCGCCAGGGGCGGCTGGCCGCGGCCAAGGGCGGCACCCTGTTCCTGGACGAGGTGGGTGATCTGCAACCGGGCATCCAGGTGAAGCTGCTGCGCACCCTGGACAGCGGGGAATACACCATGCTGGGCAGCAACAAGGCCCAGCGGGCCGAGGTGCGGGTGGTGGCCGCCACCCATCGGGATCTGGAAAAAGGCATGGCCCGGGGCGACTTCCGCCAGGATCTCTATTACCGGCTAAACGTGGTGGAGCTAAGGTTGCCGCCGGTGAGAGATCGCCGCGAGGACATCCCCTTGTTGGCCCATCATTTTCTGGAAAGCCTGGCCGCCGAGCGCGGCGAACCGGTGCGCAAGGTCACGCCGGGAGCCATGGCGCGGCTCATGGAGTACTCCTGGCCGGGCAACGTGCGGGAGTTGAAAAATGCCCTGGAGCACGCCCTGGTCCTGGCCCAGGGCCAGGCGGTGGATATCAAGCACCTGCCGGCGGGCCTGCAAAATGGGGCACATCTGGACAACGAGCCCCATCCCCTGAACCTGGCTCAGCGGGAGCGGGAGGCCGTGGTGGAGGCCCTGGCCCGCCAGGGGGGCCACCGGAGCCGCACGGCGGCTTCCCTAGGCATTTCCACCACCACTCTTTGGCGCAAGATGAAGGCCTACGGCATCGAGTCTTAGATTGACGGGGCTCTCACACTCGGTCGCTATCATTTCAAAATGAAATAAAACATTTCATAAAGTAATGCACTCCTCCGCCGGCACCTCACTACCTTCCCCAAAATAATCTATTAAAAACCAAACGTTATCCAGTTTTACCCCTTCTGGTACGTAACTTGAATTAGATCATACCTGCCGTGGTCCTGTTGTCCCGTACAGGCCACCGAAAGCCTCCGTAGCGTTTGAACGGGAGAGACTTGCCTTAACCCTAACTTCGCCTGCGCGAGCCCCTGGCCCCGGCGTCTCCAGCACGCCGGGGCCTATGCCGGGGCCCTGGAGACAGCAGCATGAGCCAAGCAACCTCAACCCCGGCCATGGGCACGGGATTGCAATCCGAGTTGGACCCCCTGGACCAGCGCCTCAGCCACAACCTGGCCGACATCAAGCACAAATTGGTGGTCATGAGCGGCAAGGGCGGGGTGGGTAAATCCACCGTGGCCGCCCAGTTGGCCGTAGGCCTAGCCTTGGCCGGACACAGCGTGGGCCTGTTGGACGTGGACCTGCACGGCCCCTCCATCCCCCGCATGCTGGGCCTCAAGGGCCACGCCGAGGTGATGGTGGACCAGCAGCTCATCAAGCCGGTGATCATCGACGAGGGCCTCAAGGTCATCAGCGTGGAGCTGCTTATTCCCGACAAGGACGCCTCGGTCATCTGGCGGGGGCCCATGAAGATCGGGGTGATCCGCCAGCTCATGGGGGATGTCACCTGGGGGGCGCTGGATTTTTTGATCATCGATGCCCCGCCGGGCACCGGCGACGAGCCGCTTACCGTGGCCCAGAACGTGGAGGGGGCCAAGGTGGTCTTGGTGACCACTCCCCAGGAGATCGCCTTGGCCGATCTGCGCAAGTCCATGGATTTCTGCCGCAAGCTGGAGCTGCCCGTGCTGGGCCTGGTGGAAAACATGGCCGGGCTGGTCTGTCCCCATTGCGGCGAGCAGGTGGAGTTTTTGGGCAAGGGCGGGGGCCGGGACACGGCGGGCAAGTTCGGGGTGAGGTTCCTGGGCAGCATGCCCTGGGACCCCCGCCTCATGGCCGCAGCAGACACGGGCCGCCTGGTGGAGCTGCTGCGCCGCGAGCGGGACGAGGCGGCTCCCTGGCAGGGGATGGTGGACGAAGTCCGAGACATGCTGGGCGAAAGGAGGAGCTGATGGCCAAGATCGCGGTGAGCAGCCAAGGCGACACCTTGGAGAGCCGGGTGGACCCCCGTTTTGGGCGGGCCGCCTATTTCGTGGTGAAAGACGATGGCGGCAACGTGTTCGCCGTGGACAACACCGCCGCCGGGCAGATGTCTTCCGGGGCGGGCATCCAGGCCGCCGAATCCCTGGCCAAGGCCGGGGTGAACAAGGTGCTCAGCGGCATGGTGGGGCCCAAGGCCATGAACGCCCTGGCGGCGGCGGGCATCGAGGTGATCCAGGGGGCCCAGGGCCGGGTGTCCGATGCCCTGGCCGCCTATGAGCAGGGCCGCATGGCCCAGGCAGTCACGGGGGCCGTCTCCGCCGCCGCACCAGCCGGTCCCGCCGGCGGAGGCATGGGCATGGGCCGGGGCCAGGGAAGGAGCGTGGGGCCCGGCGGCGGACGGGGCCGAGGGGGGGGAGGCCGGGGCGGCGGAAGAGGGGGTTGCCGACGCTAGGGATGAGGGATCGGCGGCGCCAAGGATGCGGGGCCGTTTGGCAGCTTTGCGGTGAATATAACTTGAGAGGCCTTGCCACATGTTCTTCAGCTTAAGTCTCTATCTTGCGCTGGCCATATGCCTAGCGGGCCTGATCTACAAAATTCGCTCCTGGCTCACCATTTCGGTGGACCAACAGGACCGGCAATATTCCCCCGGCCGGCGGGCCGGGGCGGCTTTGGCCGGGCTGGGCCGAACCGTGTTCAGCCGGCGAATTGGGCCCATGCTCCGGGCCCTGATCTTGGACGGCCTGTTGCAGGGCCGCTCCTTGCGCCACAGCGGGTTGGCCTGGGTGGCCCACCTATTTCTTTTCGTGGGCTTCATGGGCCTGCTGTTGTTGCACGCCCTGGGCGAGCAAATAACCGCGTCGCTGTTCAGCGATTACTACCCCACCCTGGACCCCTGGCTGTGGCTGCGCGAGGCCCTGGGGGTGATGGTGCTCATGGGGGTGGGGCTGATCATCCTGCGGCGGATCTTCGTGCGGGGCCTGCGCCTGACCACCCGGACTCGCGACCGGCTGGCCATTATCCTGCTGGCCGTGGTGCTGCTCTCGGGCTTTGCCCTTCAGGCCCTGAAGATCACCTCGGCCGCCAGCTTTGATCAGATGGTCAGCGAGTACGCCGGGTTGGACGATCCCCAGGAGATAAAGGCTCTGCGCTCGGTGTGGGCCGTGGAATACGGGGTGGTCTTCGCTCCTGGGCAGACCGGTGACGGAGCGGAGCTTATGGCCCTGGGCCGGGAGCTGAACCAAGACAGTTGCGTGGAATGCCACTCCCCGGCGGCCTACGCCTTTGCCTCCTACGGCCTGTCAATGATCCTGCGGCCCGTGGCCCTGGCCCTGGACCGGGTCGACGCATCTCAGGTGATGTACTTCATCCACTTCCTGGCCTGTTTCCTGGGCCTGGCCATGCTGCCCTTTACCAAGTTTTTGCACCTCATCGTGGGGCCGGTCATCCTGGCGGTGAACGCGGCCACCGACCGCGCCACCATGAACCCGGCGGCCCGGGCCGCCCTTCGGGCCCTGGAGCTGGACGCCTGCACCCACTGCGGCACCTGCACGGTGCATTGCTCGGTGGCGGTGACCCTGCGCCTGATGCCCAACGACGAGATCCTGCCCTCGGAGCGCCTAGCCTCCCTATCGGCCAAGGTGCACGGCAACAACGGCGACCGGGCCCACCTGGCCGCCATGCGCGACGGGGCCTACATCTGCACCAACTGCCAGCGCTGCACCCGGCTGTGCCCCCTGGGTATCAACCTCAACGACCTGTGGACCGCTCTCAAAGAAGATTTGGCTGACGAGGGCCTGGGCGCGCCGCTCCAGGAGATATCCACCTTTGCCGGTCAGGCGGCCCTGCCCAGCCGCGGCCGCAAGGAGGTGCTGGTCAACACCAACGGCTTCCAAAAGGAGCTGAAGCACTCGGCCCAGGCCAATAGCTTCGCAGAGTGCTACTCCTGCCGCGAATGCACCAACGCCTGCCCCCTGGTGTTCATGTCCGAGTGGCCCAACCAGGAGCTGGACCTTCTGCCCCACCAGATCATGTATTGCCTCAAGCTGGGCCTAAAGGAAGAGGCCATGGGAGCGCGCATGGTGTGGAATTGCCTTACCTGCTACGAGTGCCAGGAGGCCTGCCCCAACCTGGTGCAGGTCACCGATGTGATGTACGAGCTTCGCTACCTGGCGTCCCAGGCCGCCATGGCCCAGGAGAACTGATATGCGTTACGCCCTGTTTCTGGGCTGCAAGATTCCCAGCTACGCCCCGCAATACGAAACCTCCGCCCGCGCGGTGCTCAAGGCGCTGGGTCTCAAGCTGGCCGCCGTGGAGTTTAACTGTTGCGGCTATCCCCTCAGGGACCAGCACTTCCACTCCTTCATTTTGGCTGCGGCGCGCAACCTGGCCCTGGCCGAGGCCAAGGGCGTGCCGGTGATCACCCTGTGCAAGTGCTGCCTGGGCAGCCTCAAACGGGCCCAGAGCTTCTTGGCCCAGCAGCCGGAGTTGCTGGCCATGGTCAAAACCAAGCTGGCCTTGGAGGGCCTGGATTACCAGGGCACCACCTCGGTGCGCCATTTGCAGAGCGTGCTGCACGCCGAGGTGGGGGTGGAGGAAATCAGCGACCTGGTGACCCGCCCTTTGGAAGGGCTCAAGGTGGCCACCATGTACGGCTGCCACGCCCTGCGCCCCAGCCGCATCACCGGTTTTGACAACAATGCCTTCGCCCCCAGCCTCATCGAGGACCTGCTTAAGGCGGTGGGGGCCGAGGCCGTGCCCTGGAAGGGCAGGCTCAAGTGCTGTGGGGGCCCCTTGCGCGAGCGCAACCCGGAGCTTTCCCTGGCCACCATCATGATGCGCCTGAAGGAGTTTGCCGACAGCGGGGCCGAGGTGCTCAACGTGGACTGCCCCCACACCCTGCTCCAGGTAAAATGGGCCCACGAAACCCTGGCGGTGCAGGGAAAGGAGTCCCTGCCCGGGGTGGTTCTCTATCCCCAGCTCTTGGGCCTGGCCCTGGGCTTGGCGCCCAGCCGGGTGGCCTTGGACGAGAACTCGCCGCCGCCCCGCGACCTCTTCGGGTCTCCGCCTCCCGCCGCCAAGGGCGAGGCCATGCTCAAGGTGGTGAGTGGAAACTGCTGCTATTTGCTGCCCTAGCCGGCACAGCCAGACCCAACATGGCCGCGTTGTCGGCGCCACTCGGTCCTTGGCGTAGGTAGACTACGCCTGTGTCCCTGGTTCGCCTGCCGCCTTGCCCTGCGGCGTCTGGCTGTGCCGGGTGACTTGACCCGACCCCACATGGCTGCGTTGTAGGCGTCACTCGGTCCTCGTCGTAGGTAGACTACGCCTGCGGGCTTCGCTCGCCCGATGCCTTGCCTAGCACCTCCTAGCTGTGCCGGGTGCCCTGGCCAAGAGACGCAATACTGCGCTGTCCTCCAGCCTTGATGAAACGTCCGGGCTGGCCACCCGTGGTTCGCTTATCCCCTTTGCCCCCTCGATTATGCGTCGCCTGTCAGTCAGGTATAAAATAAACGCATATGTTGAACAGGACATAGGGAGCGTGACTCATGCCGAAACTGGTTCTGGAATCCCAAGACACGGAAGGCTTAAGCCTGAATGAGGCCTTTGAGCGCCTGAACAGCGGGCAGGAGGGACTCTCCCCCGAGGAAGCCAAAAGCCGCCTGGCCCAGGTGGGGCTCAACACCATCGTGGAGCAGAAGAAGAGCGCCCTACTCAAGCTGTTGGGCTATTTCTGGGGGCCCATCCCCTGGATGATAGAGGCGGCGGCGGTGCTTTCACTCATCGTGCGCCACTGGTCGGACATGATAATCATCTGCGTGATGCTGGTGTTCAACGCGGCGGTGGGCTTTTGGCAGGAGCGCAAGGCGGACAACGCCCTGGAAGCGCTAAAGGGCGAGCTGGCCCTGAGGGCCAGGGTGCGGCGCGGGGGCCAGTGGCAAGAGATAAGCGCCGAGGAGTTGGTGCCCGGCGACGTGGTGCGCCTTCGGGCCGGGGACATCCTTCCCGCGGACCTCATGCTGTTTGAGGGCGAGTACCTCAGCGTGGACCAGTCGGCCCTCACCGGAGAGTCGCTGCCCGTGGACAAGGCCGAGGGCGACGTGGCCTATTCGGGCTCGGTGGCCAAACAGGGGGAGATGCAGGCCCTGGTGGTGGCCACCGGGGAGCGCACCAAGTTCGCCAAGACCGTCAAGCTGGTGGAGAGTGCCGAGGCGCCGTCACACTTCCAAAAGGCGGTGCTCACCATCGGCGACTATCTAATCTATATAAGCCTGGGCCTGGCCACCGCCCTGGTGCTCACCCAGCTGGTGCGGGGAGACTCGGCCCTGGGAGTGTTCCAGTTCGTGCTGATTTTGGTGGTGGCCTCCATTCCCGTGGCCATGCCCGCGGTGCTTTCGCTGACCATGGCCCTTGGGGCTCTGACCCTGGCCAAGGAAAAGGCCATAGTCTCGCGTTTGCAATCCATCGAGGAGATCGCGGGCATCGACGTGCTTTGCTCGGACAAGACCGGTACCCTGACCAAGAATCAGCTCACCCTGGGCGAGCCGGAGGTGTTCGCGGCCACCGACGCCCAAGAGCTTATCCTGGCCGCCAGCCTGGCCTCCAAGGAAGAAAACCGCGACGCCATCGACGATGCGGTGCTGGGGGGCCTAAAAGATCAGTCGGCCCTGTCCCAGTACCAGCAGGAAAAGTTTACGCCCTTCGATCCGGTGAGCAAGCGCACCGAGGCCACCATCAAGGGCGGCGGCGTGAGCTTTAAATGCAGCAAGGGCGCGCCCCAGGTCATGGCCGACCTCTGCGGCCTGGAAGGCGAGGAGCGCCGGCGAGCCCAGGAGACGGTGGACAAGCTGGCCGCCACGGGCTACCGCACCCTGGGGGTGGCCCGCACCGACGAGGGCGGCAAGTGGCGCTTCCTGGGACTGCTGCCCCTGTACGACCCGCCTCGGGACGATTCGGCCGAGACCATCGCCCAGGCCGAGGCGCACGGCATCAACGTTAAGATGGTCACCGGCGACAACCTGGCCATCGCCCGGGAGATCTCCCGCCAGCTGCACATGCGCCCCAACATCCAGGTGGCCGAGGAACTTTTCAGCGGGGAGATCGATCCGGCCAACCCGCCCCTGGAGCTGGGCGAAAAGGTGGAGCAGGCCGAGGGCTTCGCCCAGGTGTTTCCCGAGCACAAGTTCGGCATCGTCAAGTCCTTGCAGCAGCGGGGCCATCTGGTGGCCATGACCGGCGACGGGGTCAACGACGCCCCGGCGCTCAAGCAGGCCGACGTGGGGGTGGCGGTGTCCGGGGCCACCAACGCGGCCCGGGCGGCGGCCTCGTTGGTGCTCACCGCGCCGGGGCTTTCGGTGATCATCCGGGCGGTGGAGGAGGCGCGCAAGATATTCGAGCGCATGAACTCCTACGCCATCTACCGCATCACCGAGACCATCCGCATCATGTTCTTCGTGGTGCTGGCCATGCTGGTGTTCAACATCTACCCCATCACCACGGTGCTGGTGATCCTGTTGGCCCTGCTCAACGACCTGCCCATCATGACCATAGCCTACGACAACACCTGGCTGAGCCCCCAGCCGGTGCGCTGGAAGATGCGCCGGGTGCTCACCGTTTCCACGGTGCTGGGGCTCATCGGGGTGGTGGAGACTTTCCTGTTGCTGGTGATCGCTCGGGAATACCTGGGCCTCACGGTGGCCCAGTTGCAATCGTTCATCTACCTCAAGCTGGCCGTGGCCGGTCACCTCACCCTGTTGGTGGTGCGCACCAAGGAGCCCTTTTGGAAACGCCCGCACCCCGCCGGAGTCCTGCTGTGGGCGGTGCTGGGCACCCAGCTGGTGGCGGTGCTCATCGTGGGCCTGGGCATCATCGTGGAGCCCATACCCTGGAGCTATGTGGGCCTAGTGTGGGGCTATTGCCTGGCCTGGATGTTCATCGAGGACCTGGCCAAGCTGCAACTCTATCGCCACCTCAGCCTGGGCGGCAAGCATCATCTGGGCTTTTTGCGCCGCCTCAAGGCGCGCGGCTAGGGATGAGGCCCCGAATTCGTTGACAAGGGCCTCCGGGCCAAGTATTGCTAGGAAAAAAAGCAGGCGGCAGCTCCCAAAGCGGGGGCCGCCGCCTGCCTTTGAACCCGGTTTTTTTGCCTGCCGCATGGAGAATACAACATGAAGCTTAGAAAATTCGCCGCCGCTATGGGGATGGTCTTGTTCTTGCTGGGAGCGGTGTGCCTGCCCGGCGCCCAGGCCCCGGTGTTGGCCGCGGCCCAGGAGCAAGGCCCGGACTACTCCCAGGCCGCCAACTGGCTCAGCCTGCCCCAGAGCATCGATCACAAGGTGGATGTGTTCTGGGTCTACCCCACGGTGTACGACGGCAAGAGCTTGTTGGCCGAGGTCAACGATGCCCAGATGCTCCAAGGCGCCAAGTACACGGTGCGCAGCCAGGCCAGCGTGTTCAAGGGCCAGGCCAACCTATTCGCGCCTCTTTACCGCCAGGCCAGCGGCAAGGTGCTCACCATGAGCCAGGCCGACAAGGGCCACTACCTGGGTATGGGCTTGAGCGACGTGCAGGCGGCATTTGATTACTACCTGAAGCACTACAACCAGGGTAAGCCCTTTATCCTGGCCGGTCACAGCCAGGGCTCCAACCTGCTGACGGATTTTGCCCGCAAGAATCTGGCCAAGCCGCTGTTCAGGAAAAAGATGGTGGCCGCCTATTTCATCGGCTGGTCCATTACCCCGGACGACCTCAAGGAGCACCCCGCCTTTAAGATCTGCCGCTCCGCCGCCCAGACCGGCTGCATCGTCACCTACAACAGCGTGGCCGCCGGTTATCAGAAAAAGGCTCCCACCATCCTGCCCGGCGCCATCTCGGTGAACCCCCTCTCCTGGACCACCGACGGCAAGTTGGTTCCGGCTTCGCAAAATTTGGGTGCGGCGTTCTTTGAAGATCAGGGCAAGGACCTGAGCATCCCCCACTTCACCTCGGCCCAGAACAAGGACGGCGGGCTGGTGGTTGCTCCCAAGGACACCAAGCTCCTGACCCAGATGCCCTTCGGTCCCGGGGTTTACCACTGCTACGACTACTCGCTGTTTTACGAGAACCTGAGGGTCAACATCGCCCAGCGCATCAAGGCCTTCCAGGGACGCGCCGCCCAATAGCTCCCCGCTGATACCGAAAACGGCAAGGGCCGCCCCATTGGGCGGCCTTTTTGCGTGGCGCGAACGGAGGCTACTGCTTGGCCGGGGCCTTGGCCGGTGGTGGATTGGTGGGCATGGCTCCCCAGCCGCCGCCCAGGGCCTTGTACAGGGCGATGAGCCTGGCGGTGACCACTCCCTCGCTGATGGCCAGTTGGTCCTGGAAGGTGAGCAGGGAGCGCTGGGCGTCCAGCACGCTGTCGAAGTTGATCAGCCCGGCAACGTACAGGTCTTGGGAAAGCCCCTCGGCCTCTTGGGCCGCGTTCACCGCTTGGCGCAGGCTTTGGCGGCGCAGCTGCTCCTGAGCGTAGCCGGTGAGGTTGTTCTCCACCTCCTCCAGGGCCGAGAGCACCGTGGCCTCGTAGGCCAGCAGGTATTGCTCCTGCACCGCGGTCTGGGCGGCTATGCGGTTACGGATGGCCCCGGCGTCGAAGATGTTCCAGGACATTGAGGGCAACAAGCTCCACGCTCCGCTGGTGGAGAGGTTGAGCAACTCGCCGGAGTTCACCGCCTCCAGGCCTATGGAGCCGAACAGGCGGAACTTGGGGTAGAGATCGGCTTCGGCCACCCCCACCTTGGCGGTCTCGGCGGCCAGCTGCCGTTCGGCCCGGCGGATGTCCGGGCGGCGGCGCAGGGCCTCGGCGGGCACTCCCACGGCCACCGAGACCGGCGGCACCGGCACCGGGGCCGGGTTGGCCAGGCGGGTGGATAGTTGCCCCGGTGCGCGACCCATCAAAACCGCCAGGCGGTTCATGGCCGCCTCCACCCCGCTGGTGAGGTTGGGGATTTGGGATCGGGTGTTTTCCAGGTTGTAGCGGGCCTGCTCCAGGGCCAGGCGGTTGACCAGCCCGGCCTCAAGGCGGGAGCGGATGAAGCCGTAGGTGTTTTCCTGGCTCTTGAGGTTGGCCTGGGCGGTTTGCCGCCGGTTCTGGTAGGTGCGCAGCTCCACATAGTTGAGCGCAACCTCGGCGGTGAGGGTGATCAGCACGTCGCGCAGATTGGCCTCGCTGGCCTCCAACTGGGCCTGGGACGCCTCAATGGAGCGGCGCACCCCGCCGAACACGTCCAGCTCCCACCCGGCATCGAAACCGGCGCTGTAGAACTGGTCGATGGTGCCGGTGTCGCCCGAGGCGCTGTCGCGGTGGAGCTGGGCCAGGGCCCCGGCGTCCACGGTGGGCCACAGCCCGGCCTCGCGCACCCCGCGCAAGGCCCTGGCCTGGCGCACCCTGGCCACGGCCTGCTTCAGCTCCAGGTTGCTCTGAACCGCCTGGGCGATGAGCCCCGTGAGCACGGGATCGTCCAGGGCCTCCCACCAGCGCGACAGCTCCTGGGCCTGGGTGGGGGCTGCCTTTAGCCCCTCCTGCATTTTGCTGTGCCAGGCGTCCGGGGATTTGGCCGGGGGCGGGGTGTAGTCCGGCCCTACCGGAGCGCAGGCGCCCAGGAGCATCAGACCCGCCGCCAGCAGGCCCAGGGCCGGACGCGCCGTGACCTTAAGCCACATGACTTTGGCCTCCCTTGGCCAGCGCCTTGAGGCGTTCGCGCAATCCTTGGAAGGCGGCGTAAAGGGAGGGGATAAGGAAGATGCCCAGCAGGGTGGCGGCCACCATGCCCGAGAACACGGTGACCCCGATGGCCTGGCGGCTGGCCGCGCCGGCTCCCTCGGCGATAACCAGGGGGAACACCCCCATGATGAAGGAGAAGGCGGTCATGAGCACCGCCCTGAAGCGAATGCGCGCCCCCATGGCCGCTGCATCGGGAATGGACAGGCCCGCCTCGCGCTGGGTCTTGGCGAACTCCACGATGAGGATGGCGTTCTTGCTGGCCAGCCCCACCAGCAGCACCAGGCCGATCTGGGCGTAGATGCTCAGGCTAAGCCCGCCCAGCCAAAGGCCCAGCAAGGCCCCCAGGCTGGCCACCGATATGGAGGTGATCACCGCCAGGGGGATGGTCCAGCTTTCGTACTGAGCCACCAAAAACAGGTAGCCGAACAAAAAGGCCAGGGCCAGCAGGAAGGGGGCTTGGCCGCTGCTGGCGCGCTCCTGATAGGACAGGCCGGACCATTCATAGGCGTAGTCCTGGGGCAGGGTGCGCTCGGCCACCTGCTCCATGGCCTCCATGGCCTCGCCGGAGCTGAGCCCGGCCGCCGCCGAGCCGTCTATCTGGGAGGTGGGGAACTGGTTGTAGCGGGTTATCACCTGGGGCCCGAGTATCTTGGACAAGCTGACCAGGCTGCGCAGGGGAACCATGTTGCCAGTCTGGCTGCGCACGTACAGGCGCTGGATGTCCTCGGCCGCGTCGCGGAACTCCTGTTCCGCCTGCACCTTCACCTGGAACACCCGGTTGAACAGGTTGAAGTCGTTGACGTAGCGCGAGCCCAACTGGGCCTGCAAGGTGGAAAACACGCTGGCCACCGGCACCTTGAGGGCCTCGGCCTTGGTGCGGTCCAGGTCGATGAATATCTGGGGCACGTCGGCGGAGTAGGTGGTGAACACCTGGCTCAGGCGCGGGTCCTGGTTGGCGGCCATGACCAGAGCGCGGGTCACCGCGCCCAGCTGGGCCGGGGTCTGGTTGCCCAGGGCCTGGAGGCGGAAGTCGAAGCCGCCGGTGCGCCCCAGGCCCCGGATGGCCGGGGGGGAGAATACGAAAAGCTCGGCCTGGGGTATGGCGGTCAGATTCTTTCTGGCCTGGGCCATGAGCCCGCTCAGGTGGCTCTCCGGGGTGGTGCGCTGGTCCCAGGGCTTCAGCACGCAGATGGCGATGCCCACGTTTTCGTTGTTGCCGGAGATGAAGCTCAGGCCGCTGATGGCGATGGTGCTTTGCACCCCGTCCATCCTGCCCATGATGTCGCTGACCTGATGCATCACCTTGCGGGTGCGCTCCAGGGAGGCGGATTCGGGAAGTTGGGCGTTTACGTAAAAGACGCCCTGGTCCTCCTTGGGCAAAAAGCTGGTGGGGCGGCTGGCGAACAACAGGTAGGCTGCCGCGCAGATAAGCACCAGGATCATAGCGGCCACCGGCAGGCGGCGCACCAGCCAGGAGGCTGCATGCACGTAGCCCTCCCGGGAGGCCGAGAGCAGGCGGCCGAACCAGAACAGAGGCCCCCAGGTCACGGGCTTGGGCTGGCGCAGCAGGGTGGCGCAAAGGGCCGGGCTCAGGGTAAGGGCGTTGACGCTGGAGAGCACCACCGCGGTGGAGATGGTAACCGCGAATTCCTGATAGAGCTTGCCGGTGACGCCCGGGGTGAAGGCCACCGGCACGAACACGGCCAACAGCACCAGGGTGGTGGCGATGACCGGGCCGGTGACCTGGCCCATGGCCTTGATGGTGGCTTTGACCGGAGGCAGCTTGTCCTCCACCATCACCCTCTGGACGTTCTCCACCACCACGATGGCGTCATCCACCACCAGGCCGATGGACAGCACCAGGGCGAAAAGGGTGATGGTGTTGATGCTGTTGCCCATGGCCAACAACAGGCCGATGGTGCCCACCAAGGACACCGGGATGGTCAGCGAGGGGATGAGGGTGGCCCGCCAGTCCTGCAAAAACAGGAAGGTGACCGCCACCACCAACAGGAAGGTGATCATCAGGGTGGTGACGATCTCGCTGATGGCCGCGCTGACGTAGCGGGTGGTGTCGTAGGTGAATTCGTATTCTATGTCCGCCGGGAAGCGCTTGGCCAGGCGCTTCATCTCCTGGCGCACCCGCTCCACGGTCTGCAGGGCGTTGGCCCCGGTGGTCTGGTACACGCCCATGGCCAGGGCGGGGGAGCCGTTCAGGGTGGAGGTGCGGGTGTAGGACGAGGCTCCCAGCTCCACCCTGGCGATGTCCTTGACGCGCACCAGGCCGCCGGACTGGTTGGCGCTCACGATGATGTTCTTGAACTGCTCCACGCTGCTCAGGCGGCCCTCGGCCCTGAGCGTGTACTGCACCTGCTGGCTGGCCCCGGCGGGAGCGGTGCCGATGGAGCCGGCCACGGCCTGGATGTTCTGCTTCTTTATGGCCGCGATCACATCGTCGGCGGTGATACCCAGGGCGGTGAGGCGCCGCGGGTCCATCCAGATGCGCATGCTGTAGTCAAGGGCTCCAAACAGGCGCGCCTCGCTGACCCCGTTGACCCGGGCCAGAGCGTCCTTGACGTTGATGCTCACGTAGTTGCTCATGTACAGGACGTCGTGGGTGCCCTTGGGGGAGAAGAAGTTGAGCACCCCCAGGATGTCGGAGCTGCGGGCCCGCACCTGCACGCCCTGGTCCACCACGTCGGTGGGCAACTGGGAGACTACCTGCTGCACCCGGTTTTGCACGTTGACCTGGGCGATGGCCGGGTCGGTGCCCACCTCGAAGTAGACGCTGAGGGTGTACTGGCCGCTGTTGGAGCAAGTGGAGCTCATGTAGAGCATGTTCTCCACCCCGTTGACCCCGGCCTCGATGGGCGAAGCCACGCTGTTGGCCAGCACCTCGGCGTTGGCTCCGGGGTAGGTGGCCTGCACCCTGATCTCCGGAGGGGTGATGCGCGGGTAGTGGGCCACCGGGATGCTGAACAGGGCCAGCACGCCGGCCATGACGATGACCAGCGAGATGACGATGGCCAGGCGGGGACGCTCTATGAATACGCGGCTGAGCATGTTTCTAGGCTACTGCCCGGCGGCGCGCACCGGGCGCACCGTCTGGCCGGGTACGGCCCTTTGCAGTCCGTGCACGATGATGGTTTCGCCTGGCTTGAGGCCTGACTCCACCGCCCAGCCGGTGCCCAGGGGGGCGCCGCGCACGATGCCCCGCCGCTGGGCCTTGTCGTTTTTGTCCACCACCAGCACGTAGAGCCCCTGGCGGTCTTCCAAAACGGCAGCCTGGGGCACCACCGGCATGCGCCGGGGCTTGCGTCGGCTAATGAACACGGTGACGTATTGGCCGGGCAAAAGCACCTGGTGGGGGTTGGAGAAAATCGCGCGCATGGCGATGGTGCCGGTGCCTGGGTCCACCTGGGGTTCGGTGAAGTCCAGCCTGCCCGCCTGGGGGTACATCTGGCCGTCGGGCAGCTTGAGCCGGGGCACCAGTTCGGCGGGGATCTGTTCGGGGTGGTCGCCCGCTTTCATCCTGACGGTCACATATTCGTTTTCGCTGACCGAGTAGACCACCCGGATGGGGTTGAGCTGCACCAGGCGGGCCAGGGCCCCGGAGGTGGGGCCCACCAGGTTGCCCAGGGTGTACTGAGCCCGGCCCATCACCCCGCCGATGGGCGCGGTGATGGTGGTGTAGCCCAGGTTCAGCTCGGCTTGTTGCAGGTTGGCCTTGGCCTGCTGGAGTTGGGCCCGGCCGGTCTCCTCGGCGGACAGGGCGTTGTCCATGTCCGTGGCCGCCACTCCGCCGGAGCGCACCGACTTGAGCCGCTTGATGTAGCGCAGGGCCTTGTCCAGGGTGGCCTGGGCCAGAGCCACCTGGGCCTTGGCCTCGTTGACCCGGGACTGGTAAGGGGCCTGCTCCAGTTGGATGAGCAGGTCGCCCTTTTTGACCGCGCCGCCTTCGGTGAAGGACACCTTGGTGATGTAGCCTTCCACCCTGGCCCTCAGGTCCACGGTCTGGATTGCCTCCACCCGGCCCACGAACTCCGCCGCCGGGTTGACCTCCATCTCCGGTACTTCGCTTACGGTCACGTTGGGGGGCGGGGCGGATTCGGGAGGCCCGCCCTTGGCCGTGGCCGGTCCGGCGGGCAAAAGCAGCATGCCCGCCATGGCCAGGATCGCCAATCCGATACTTGCCGAATATCTGCTCAACACCGTGCTCCCCAAAACTGTTGTTTTTGATGCGGTAAGAACCACGCCCCCGCCAGCGCCGTTGGCCATGCCGCCGTATCCGCGCAATTATATCCAAACCCAGTCGGGTATTACACTGGATTATGGTAGGAAAACATATGTTATATCGGGGGAGAGGGCGGCTTGGGGCGGCTGAAAGGTGAGGGCGCCCGGGCCGCACCCCGAGGTAGGCGGCCCGGGCGCTATCGGCTATGGGAAGATGCCGCGCACCCTTTTGGCTTCGGCCACTCGGCCGATGGCCAGCATGTAGGCGGCGGTGCGCATGTTGATCTTTTCCTTTTTGGCGATGGCGTGCACCTCGCCAAAGGAGCGCACCAGGATGTCCCTGAGCT
>JAIPDO010000113.1 GCA_021737645.1 Desulfarculaceae bacterium | reverse complement strand
CTCTTGGCCTGTTGCCCCCCTTTCTTCATGGCCTGGTCCAGGCCCTCGGCGGACTGCTCCGCCTGCCCAAAGGCCTGTTTGGCGCTCTCGGCGAACTTGATGAGCTTGACGGTGCCCTGATCGTCCACCACCAGCTCGACGCCTATGACGCGATTGTTAGCCATTGACCTGTGCTTGCCGGGTTTGTTGATTGGCCTCTTGGCGGGCCGCGTGGATGATCAGAAGCTTGTTCATCAGGCCCTCGCGTTCTTCCTGGTCCTCAGGACTCAGGCCCAGCCATTCCAGGAGTCGGATCACCCCCGGCAAATCCAGCGGCGGGGGTTGCAGGCCGGGATCGGTGACCACCTGGAAGGCCAATCCGTTGCCGGCCGCAGCCAGTTGGCCCTGGGGAGGCTGAGTCACCTGGCCGGCCCACTCGTAGATCTGCCAGGCTTCCTGGTTCACCGGCCAGAGATCCAACTCAGCCAAAGGGCATGGTTCCTGCCCCTCTACCGGCTGCAGGCAGAGGGGCAGCTCGTGAGGTTCCAAAAGCTCCAGGCAGCCTTCGCAGTCGATCCGCCCGGGTGTGAACCACCACCGGGCGAACTCAGTTAGTTTCCCCGTGCCTCCTCTTCCGAGGTCTCCCGGAAGGCGCCCAGATCATCCACCGCCTCGGCGATGATCGAGAAAAACTCCCCGCTATGCAGCAGCAGGGCCAGAACGTTCTTTGGGTCAAAGGGAATCTGGTCAGGCAGGGCGGCGGGATCCACGGGCAGGAACTCCAGCACCGCCTCCTTGGTCATGCCCCGCCAGCCGGTTACCGCCTTGGCAAGCTCGGAATGGGTAGCGTTGAAGGCCGCCTCATCCTGGGCCACCTTGCTCCCCTTCACCGCCTGCAGGCGCTTGTTCAGCTTGCGCCAGGCCTTCTTGCCCAGGAACTTCACGTCCACTTCAACCCCGGGGCGCACCTCGATGGTGCGGCTCAGCTCCTGCTGGTTCTGGCTGACAGCCTTGAGCAGGTCGAAATTCTCGCTCATAGCGCTTTTCTCCTTTTGGTTCGGTGCCTACAGGTAGGTCACCTTGATTTCGTCTTCCATCGCGGAGGTGGGCAGGCCCACCAGTTCCACGGCGATATCGCGCCACACGCTGTCTCCACTCAGGTCGGGAGTATTCATCTCGGCCTGGGGCAGCTCCCATTTCACTTGGGATCCGGCGCTTGCCCCGGCCTGCAGCACGATGGCCCCTTGCACCTGGTTGCGAGCGCGACTGAAAAAGCCGGCGAACTCCCGCCGGAAACGGCAAGAGAGCTTCCCGCCGGCATCACGCACGTCGCCTTCGATATCGCTCACGTAGTGGTCGCTGGTGAGTTCCGCATCGTCCTGGGTCAGCTTGTTGTCCAGGCTGCCGGAAGCGCTCATGATGGTCAGGCTGGCGCCGTCCAGAGTCACCGTGCCGGTGCGAGCCTCCACCTTGGTCCCGCTCCAACTGGGGGTAGGCAAGAAACCCTTGACCACCACGTCGGCGGCCGGGGCGGAGCTTAGGGCCGGGGAGATGCTGATGGTGTCGTTGCCCACATCCACTGCGGTGATCAGGTAGCCGGCCCCGCCGTTGTCCTCGGATCCCACCTGGACATAGGCCCCGGCCATGAACAACAAGGCGCCGCCAGCGGCCAGCTTGATCAGTTCCGTGGTGGAGGCGGCCACCGTTTCGCTGGTGCCCGCGAACAGCACCTTCTGGGCCATGCCGCCGAAGCCCAGGTTGACGTAGCCCTTGGCCGCGAAATCAAAGGCCAGGCTGCCCACCTTGCAGCCGGCCGCGAAAAACCAGGTGTGGCCCTCTTTCCAGCACAAGCTGAAGCTGGGCAGAGCGATGGCCGGCTCGTACACCACCGATACCCCGGCATTGACCGTCTTCTTGCCCAGAGCGCACTCCATGAGCACGTCCTCCTGGGGTGCGGTGCCCGCCGCCCCGGAAGGACGGGAGTAAAGCTTCAGGTCAATGTTGGCCGCCGGGGTCTGATCTCGGGCCCGGCCCGGTTTGGAGCGGCTGTTGACCAACTCCTCGCTGTCGGTGAAGGATCCCGGCTGAGGAGCCGTGGGCACCGCGGTCACCCGGACGGCGTCGGTGGCCGCCGGAAAGGCCAGGGCCCCGAACGTGGTTTCCTTCTTGACGAAGACCTCGGTCTCCTTGACCAGGGCCTTGTGGTTAGTCAGCGCCATCAGTCACCTTCCTTTCGGGACCTTTGTCATCGGCCGCAGTCTCGGCCAAAGCCGTTTGGCCGGCGGCGCGGCCGGCGGTCTTTTTCTGGGGCTTGGGCTCTTCCCATGCCTCGCTGTTGAGCAGGTGAATCGCCACCCGCCCCTCCATCTGCATCTCCTCGCCGGGAGCGGCCTGGCCGTAGCCGGGCACGGTTTGGGCCACGGACGAGACGTTGACCACGGTCACCTTGTCGCTCATGCGATCTCCTCCTCGGTAAGCACCGCCACGTCCAGGACGGCCACGGCGTAGTCGGCCCCGTGCCAGGCGGCGTAATTGAAGCGGGTGGCCCCCAGTTCCATCGCCTGCACCAGGCCGCCCAGCTTGTTGTCCTTTTCCAGGGCCAGGCGGCCCTGGCGCGACAGATTCATGGCCAGATCCCGCGCGGCGTCGGCCTCGCCCTTGTCGCGGCCCACTGCCACGTGGAAGCCGATGGCCACCTTCTGGCCCAGGGCCACGGAGGTCACCGGCAGTTCTTGCGGCGTCTGGAGCACTTCACCCACGTATTCCAGGACCACCACAGAGTCCTTGCTCGGTTTGTCCAGAGCGTTGGTGATGGTCTCCTCCACTCCTGGAATGGCAGCCATTAGAGTGGCCAGGCTATCCAAAAGGGCGCTCATAGACTCATCACCTCGCTAAAAATTTGCTCCACCTTGGGCCTGGCTAGGTCGGCCGCCCGATCCATGAAGGGGTTGGGCTTTTGGCCGGCCACGCTGGCCACCGGATGGGCGGCGCCGGGCCAATACAGGGCCTTCTTGTTGACCGGGCGTATGCGCTTTTTGTTGGGGCCCCAGATGCCGGTGCCCTCATGCACGTAGACTCCATAGGGAGCGGCGCCGGAGACGAAAACATGGCCTCCGCCCCGGGTCTCCTCCACGGTGATGGCGTTGACCAGGTTGCCGGTGGCGTGGGGAGCTTCCTCCACCGCCACGCTCTCGATAGCCAGCAGGGCGGCCAGAGATCCGCGCCCCACCCGCTCCGCGAAGTCATCCGGAAGGGTCAGCACTTGGCTGAGATCGGCTCTAAGCGTCGCCATCCAAATCCTTCACCACCCCGGCCAGCGCGGCGGGGCTCTTTAAATAGGGCTGGGCCAGGCGCTCGGCCGCGGCCAGATGCTGGACGGCCAGAGTCTCCACCTGGGCCGGGGTCAGATAGCTGCTCTGGCCCTCGGTGTGGCTGGCCCCGCCCACGAAACCCATGCCCTGGTAGTTGCCCGCCAGGGAGGCGAACATCTCGGCCAGAGCCAGGCGGGCCTCGGCCAGCTTCAGGGCCGCCGCCCGGTCGGGGTCGCTGGGGCTAGCCGCCCCGGCGTCGCTGTAGGCGGTGGCCCCCACCCAGCGCTTGAGCCGCAAGGCCGCGGCGCTGAGGTGGGGGGTGACCGTGGCGGTCTCCACCTTGTCCGGCAGGTTGCCCACCTGCCGGACGTATGCTTCGTCAATCAAAGGCACTGGTAGCTACAGCACCGTGGCGGCAACGTAGGCCTCGGGCTCCCAGGGCACCGGCAAGGGCCGGCTCTCGGCCAGCAGCCACAGCACGCTGGGATCCTTCTCCAGCCAGGACTTGGCGAAGAACTCGTCCATCACGTTGGCCCCGGCGTCCAGATCCAGGATCAGGCCGAACTCGATGGTGAAACGCGCCGCGCTGTTGATCAGCACCGCCTTGTCCGTGCCCACGATCTTGGTCTTGGTCCCGGAGGTCGCGGTGTACTCGAAGGGGTACTTGTAGACGTCCAGCCCCTTGTAGGGCCCGATGTACTCCGTCTTGAAGTCCGGCCGCAGCTCGCCCACGATGATGTGGCGCCGGTCATACTCGGCCTGCACCTTCTCGTCGGCCAGGAACTTTTCCGCGGCCCCGGTGCCCAAGAGCATCAGGTCCGGGCCGGAGCCGTAGGCCGAGAGGATCAGGTTGGCCCAGGTCTCGATGTTGGCCGGAATGTCGGCCGCCGACTGGCCCCAGCGGTTGTCCCCGGTAAGGGTGGGCTTGTGGGCCACAGGCAGACGGTAATCCACCTCAAAGGCGAGGTTGTCCTGGCTCACAGTCAAGGCCCCGGTACACAGCGCCTGGGCGCACATCCACTCGATGGTGCGATCGACGCGCTGCTTGAGATCCTTGGCCTCCATGCCCACCTTCTTTTCCTTCCAGGCGTTGATGTCGCCTCCGCCGGTGGCATAGATCGCGGCGCCGGGCCCCCGCTCGGTGAGCAAGGCCTGGGCGGGCAAGGGCTTTTTGGGGCGCAGCCGTGGGGTCTTCACCGCCCGCTGCTCCCGGCCCAGCTGGCCCACCACGGTGCCGCCCTCGATGGGCGAAACGAAAGGCACCAGCTTCTGGTTGCCCACGGTGATGTCCACGTCGATGGTGTCGCTGGGGTTGGTGTTGCGCTCCTTGAAAATCAGCTGCTGCAGGAGCCGCGGGGGCAGCTTGATCTGGTTGATGGCGGTGGTCAGGGCCCGCCAGTTCAGAAGGCCCAAGCCGAGAGGGGTATCCATGACCTATTTCCTCCTTTTCCCCTTGCGGAGAGGGTTTACGCGCCGGTGACCGCGCTGGCGTAGACGCCGGCGGCTTCCAGCTGCTCCAGGGTCCGGGCCTTCTGGGCGTCGGTGATGCTGTCCGGCCAAACCAGGGCGGCCTTGTAGACCTCCCCGTGCACGATGAACACGCCCGCTTCGTCGGCCGAGCTGGCGTCCACCGCCTCCGGCGCCACCGCCGCGGCCTTGGCCTTGCCGGCGGCATCGTGGCTGTAGCCGGCGGTGATGGCGCTGTCGTCGTCCGGGGCGGTGTCGAAGACCAGGTGGCAGAAGCCGCTGACGTAGTCGATGAAGCCGATGCCCACCCCGGTGCCGGACAAGACGCCCTTGCCGTCGTCGGTCATTTCCTTGGAAGCGGCCCCCACGGTGGCTCCGATGGTCACCGAGCCGGGGA
>JAIPDO010000110.1 GCA_021737645.1 Desulfarculaceae bacterium | reverse complement strand
TCCCCGGCTCGGTGACCATCGGAGCCACCGTGGGGGCCGCTTCCAAGGAAATGACCGACGACGGCAAGGGCGTCTTGTCCGGCACCGGGGTGGGCATCGGCTTCATCGACTACGTCAGCGGCTTCTGCCACCTGGTCTTTGTCACCGCCCCGGACGACGACAGCGCCATCACCGCCAGCTACAGCCACGACGCGGCGGGCAAGGCCAAGGCCGCGGCGGTGGCCCCGGAGGCGGTGGACGCCAGCTCGGCCGATGAGGCGGGCGTGTTCATCGTGCACGGAGAGGTCTATAAGACCGCTCTGGTCTGGCCCGCCAGCATCACCGACGCCCAGAAGGCTCGCGCCCTGGAGCAGCTGGAAGCCGCCGGCGTCTACGCCATCGCGGTCACCGGCGCGTAAACCCTCCCCGCAAGGGGAAAAGGAGGAAATAGGTCATGGATACCCCTCTCGGCTTGGGCCTTCTGAACTGGCGGGCCCTTACCACCGCCATCAACCAGATCAAGCTGCCGCCGCGGATGTTGCAGCAGCTGGTCTTCAAGGTGCGCAACACCAACCCCAGCGACACCATCGACGTGGACATCACCGTGGGCAACCAGAAGCTGGTGCCTTTCGTTTCGCCCATCGAGGGCGGGACCGTGGTGGGGCAGTTGGGCCGGGAGCAGCGGGCGGTCAAGACTCCCCGGCTGCGCCCCAAAAAGTCCTTGCCCGCCCAGGCCTTGCTCACCGAGCGGGGACCCGGCGCCGCGATCTATGCCACCGGCGGAGGCGACATCAACGCCTGGAAGGAACAAAAGGTGGGCATGGAGGCCAAGGACCTCAAGCAGCGCATCGATCGCACCATCGAGTGGATGTGCGCCCAGGCCCTGTGCACCGGGGCCTTGACCGTAAGCCAGGACAACTTGGCCTTCCAGGTGGACTATCTGTTGCCCGCCGCGCACAAGCCCACCCTCACCGGCAACGACGTGTGGGGCGGCTCCAGCGCCGACATTCCGGCCAACATCGAGACCTGGGCCAACCTGATCCTTTCGGCCTACGGCTCCGGGCCGGACCTGCTGCTCTTGGGCACCGGAGCGGCGGAAAAGTTCCTGGCCGATGACAACGTGCGGGCGGAGTACGACCGGCGCCACATCATCGTGGGCGAGCTTCGGCCGGACTTCAAGACGGAGTACATCGGGCCCTACAAGGGGTTGGACGTCTACAAGTACCCCTTCGAGTACACCGCTACCTCGGGCACCAAAACCAAGATCGTAGGCACCAACAAAGCGGTGCTCATCAACAGCCAGGCCCGTTTCACCATCGAATTCGGCCTGATCCTGGACCTGGACGCCGGGGCCAACGTGATGGATGAGTTCTTCTCCAAGTCCTGGCTGGAGAAGGATCCCAGCGTGCTGTGGCTGCTGGCCGAGAGCCGGCCCCTGCCGGTGCCCTGGGAGCCTGAGGCCTACGTGGCCGCCACGGTGCTGTAGCTACCAGTGCCTTTGATTGACGAAGCATATGTCCGGCAGGTGGGCAACCTGCCGGACAAGGTGGAAGCCGCCACGGTTACCCCCCACCTCAGCGCCGCGGCCTTGCGGCTCAAGCGCTGGGTGGGGGCCACCGCCTACAGCGACGCCGGGGCGGCCAGCCCCAGCGACGCTGACCGGGCGGCGGCCCTGAAGCTGGCCGAGGCCCGCCTGGCTTTGGCTGAGATGTTCGCCTCCCTGGCGGGCAACTATCAGGGCATGGGTTTCGTGGGCGGGGCCAGCCATACCGAAGGCCAGAGCAGCTATCTGACCCCGGCCCAGGTGGAGACTCTGGCCGCCCATCATCTGGCCGCGGCCGAGCGCCTGGCCCAGCCCTATTTGCAGAGCCCCGCCGCGTTGGCCGGGGTGGTGAAGGACTTGGATGTCGACACTTAGGGTCGATCTCAGCGACGTTCTGACGCTCCCCAGCGACTTTGAAGCCCGGGTGCAGCGCGGGACTCTTTTTGCCCTGCAGCTCTTGGAAAGCTACGCGGTTGAAGAGGCCCCTCACGCCACCGGGAACCTGGTCAACGCCATCACCATTAAGCGCAACGAGGACGGTGGAACAGTTTTTGTCACCAATGACGCGCCTTACGCCAAGTACGTGCACCAGGGTACGGGCATCTGGGGCCCGCACAAAAAGCGCATCTACCCCAAAAACAAGAAGGCTTTGTTCTGGCCCGGGGCGGCCCATCCGGTACGCAGCGTGGCCGGCCAAAAGCCCAACCCCTTCCTGGATCGGGCCGCGGATCTGGCGGCGCCGGAGATAGAGGATTTTTTGACTGAGGTGTTGAGGACTGTATGAGCGGAGTGATCGACAACCTGGTGAGCATCATCGCGGCGGTGGATGGCGTGGCCGAGGTCCTGGATAACGAGCTGGACGTCCCCAAGAGCTATCCGGCGGTGGTGATCGAAATAGCGGGGGAAAAGCCCCTTGAGCCGGAGGAGCTTCCGGTGACCAGTCTGGATCTGGGCCAGAAGATTGATATCGGTGTGGTTCAGGAGGTCGGCCGCAACAAGGGAGACGCCAGGGCCGCCAGAGACACCGTTCTGGCCCTTTCGCGCAAGGTCCGCGCCGCCCTGGAGAGTAATCCCTATCTGGGCGGAGCCTGCCTGCAGTCGCAACTGGGGGCCACTCGGATGGGTTATCCGGAATGGGAAGGAACCACTAAGGCCGTGGCCTGGCTGGAGCTGGCCGTACATATCGAGGAGGATCTTTCATGAGCGAGCGAATAACCGTGATCAATGTTTCGCACGTGGTCCAGGTGGTGTCCGGCTACGGGGAGGCGGCCCCTGGGAAGGAACTGACCGTTGATGCGCGGGTGGCCTCCCACCTGCTCAAAAGCGAGGCCTGGGATGAACCCAAGGCCGCCAAAAAGGAAGCCGGCCACAGGGCAACCGCACCGGCCCCGGCCGAGGATTCGGCCCTAAGCCATAAGGGCAAGGAGGTGAGCAATGGCGCTGACTAACAGCAAGGCGCTGGTCAAGGAAACCGAGGTTTTTGTAAAGAAAGAAACCACCTTCGGCACCCTGGCCTTTCCGGCGGCCACCGATGCAATCCGGGTGACCGCTGTGCCTACCGGCTCCCAGCCGGAGTCTTTCACCGAGAGCGAGGAGCTTCAAAACAGTCGCTCCAAGCCGGATCGCGCCCGCGACCAGACGCCGGCCGCTCCCATCGATCTCAAGCTTTACTCCCGCCCTTCCGGCGCGGCGGGCACTCCTCCCCAGGAAGACGTGCTCATGGAGTGCGTCCTGGGCAAGAAGACGGTCAACGCCGGGGTTTCGGTGGTGTATGAGCCGGCCATCGCGCTGCCTAGCTTCAGCCTGTGTTGGAAGGAGGGGCACACCTGGTTTTTCGCGGCCGGCTGCAAGGTGGGCAACCTCTCCTGGAATTTCGCATCCAAGGGCTACCTCAGCCTGGGATTCGGCGGAATGGCCAAGAAGGTGATGCTGGCGGGCACCAGCGAGACGGTGGCCGGATCCACCACCCAAGTCTTGAACTTGGCCGCCGGCGGGGCCCTGCTGTTCATGGCCGGAGCCTACGTGCAGGTGGGCAGCGATGACAACACCGGCGCCGGCTATGTGATCACCGCGGTGGACACCGCCGCCGACACCATCACCATCTCCCCGGCCCTGGCCAGCCCGCCGGCGGCCGAAGTCGTGGTCAAGGGCTTTTTGCCCACTCCCAGCTGGAGCGGGACCAAGGTGGAGGCTGGGAGCGGCACGGTTAGCCTGGACGGGGCAGACCTGAAAATTATGAGCGCCACCGGCAACCTGAACAACAACCTTGTCCAGGATGACCAGGAGCTCACCAGTGATCAGTTCGTGAGCGATATCGAGGGTGGCGCGCGAGACGCTGGCGGCCAACTTTCCTGTCGCTTCCGCCGGGAATACGCGGGCTTTTTCAGCCGGGCCCGCAATCAGATCCAGGGAGCCATCATCCTGCAGGCCGGAGCTTCGGCTGGATCTCGGGTGAAGTTCGAACTGCCCCAGGCGGAAATGAACACCCCCTCCTTGGGTGGAGACAACGTTTGGCGCGAGCTCAACCTGGAGGTTGTGGGGTTGCCCACCGCTGCCAACGAGGATGAGGCCAAGGTCACTTACTTCTAGCCTGTTTACGAGGGAGAAAGGAAATTTTCATGAGCGACAACGACGCCTATCGCCCCTTCAATTTGCTAAACCACGCCCAGGACCATCTCCAGGAGCTGGCCCGCACCATCGAGGTGCGCCCCGGCGCCGAGGTGGATGTGAAGTACCTGGGCAAGAAGGCCTGGCGCAAGCTGCGCAAGCGCCTGCGCTCGGTAAAGGGCAGCGAAATCGTGCAGGATGAGGCGGCCTACAACGCCACCCACAAACAGCTGGCTCGGGCGGTCACCGGCTGGCGGGGCATGACCAAGAAGGTGGTGCTGCAGTTTTTGCCGGTGGATCCCGAAGGGCTGCCCGAGGAGATTCCCTTTGACCAAAACAACGTTTTGGCGTTGCTGCTCTACAGCGGGGAATTCTTCCAGCTGATTTCCGACGCGGTTGATGATCTTGAGGCCTTCATCGAGGCCCGGGAAAAGGAGGAGCGGGGAAACTGAGGAAATTCGCCCGGTGGTGGTACACCCCCGGGCGAATGGACTGCGAAGGCTGTCTGGAGCTTTTGGATGCGGGAGAAAGCCCGGAATGCGTGGACCCAATAGAGGGACAAGATCCCTGCCCGCTGGCCGAGGTGGAGCTCTGGCCGGGCAATCACGACGCCTGGGAAGCCTACGGCTGGATACAGAATGTAACCCAGCCGCCTGAAAACCGTTTGGACGGGGTGGGCAATGGAATGGGTTTTTCGCTACGCAGCGAGCCCGGGCTCCGGCCGCCCCTTCTGGACCTGGCCGGGGTGATCAGGGTCTTGCAGTGGCTGGATCTGGATCCCGGCCCGGAAGGTGATCGCGAGGGCCTCATGACCAAGCTCCTTATCATTCACAGTGCCCGCCAGGAAGCGGACATGGAATCCCGGCAAGCTCGCCAATGAACAATAACCGCGTCATAGGCATCGAGCTGGTGGTGGACGATCAGGGCACCGTCAAGCTCATCAAGTTCGCCGAGAGCGCCAAACAGGCCTTTGGGCAGGCGGAGCAGTCCGCCGAGGGCCTGGACCAGGCCATGAAGAAAGGGGGGCAACAGGCCAAGAG
>JAIPDO010000045.1 GCA_021737645.1 Desulfarculaceae bacterium | reverse complement strand
CGGGAGGGGGGGGGGGGCTTTTTATGCGCTAACCGGAAGAGGCTAGGCGGCGGTGAGCACCATGGCGAACTCATCTGCCTCCGAGTCGTAAGCATCGCCGGCCACGCTGCCCAAGGTATCCACCAGATCAAAGCCCCCGGCGACCATCTCGCTTTTCAGGTCCTCGGGGGTGAAGTGCTGGAGCCAGTTGAATATCTCCCGGCGCTCGCCCGGCAACACGATGGTGTATTTGTCCAGGGCCAAATTTTGGGGCTCGTACTTGAAGGAGTTCTGAAAAACGTAATGGGGCTCACTGGCCCAGAAGCCTTCTCCGAAGCAGAACTCGTAGCCCGCTGATTCGCCCAGGCCCCGGAAGCGGGCCAGGGAGAACACGTCCAATAGCAGCGCCCCGCCGGGGCGCAGCAGTTCACGAAATATTTTGAGCAGCTTGGCCCGCTGGGTTGGGCTCAGGGCGCACAGGTCGCCGTAGATCAGGGTGATCAGGTCGAAGCGCGCCTCGCCGGTGAACTCCAGGTAGTTTTCACAGCGGTAGTCGATCTCCAGGCCCAGGGAAGCAGCCTGTTTTTGGGCATAGGCAATGGAGCGCGGCGAAAAGTCCACCCCGGTGACCGCCGCGCCGGTGGTGGCCAGGCCCTGGGCGTAGAGTCCCGGCCCGCAGCCAAAATCCGCCACCCGCTTGCCCGGCCCCAGGCCGAAGCGCCCGGCCATCCACCCCGTCGCCCGTCCGATGAACTCGCTGCTGCGCGAGGCGATGGCGTTGGTGCCGTCCAGATGGAAGGCCAGCATCTGCCCGGACACCCAGGGGTCGGTCCAGAGTTGATCCGCGGTGTAGCGCTCCCAGGGTGCTGGGCGGCGGTTTATCTCTTGAAGGTCATTGAACAAACTACCTTTCCCCTTCCTCAATTCGTGTCTCACCTAATTTTTTCCAGCGATTTCGTAAGGGTGCCAGAGTGAATCAGTTTTTCCAAACACCTTGCTGTCGAAAAGTTGCAGCACAGCGTTGTTATGCACGATCCAGATTGACTCAAATGCATCTCGATACACCATAGATTCGGCAGCCAAGAGGTCAGGAATAAGTTCATAACAAAGAAAATTCGCATGAATAATTAGATGGGATTTTACACTGTATCTTTTTTTTACTTTCCTCTCTATGCCATTAGCTATCCACTTTGCCCCTTGCCTGCTTCCTTCATCGAAGAGGTGCCCTACTAGTTGTACTTCTTCGTTGGTACCTTTAACCTTGTTTTCGTGTTTCTCTTTATATTCATCTCCTCTTTTTCTTCCTGGTTCCATAACCTCGGTTATTTCAAAATCATATTCATTTTGGCCAATCAGCATTTTTGCATCTGGGAATTGTTCTGTTTCCGGGACAAGACGAATTTTTATTTTTCCAAGCTCTTCTTCCATTACGGCAGCCACTCTCACTAGTACCCAGGCATCCAAGAATGGACCATACGCACCCCTGTTGAACAGATCAACAGAATCAATCAGCTCTCTTTTTTCCTGAATTTTTTTAAATCCAGAAACCGACTGATAAGTTTGTAGGGTACGAATTGTTTCTTCAAGTGTGCCCAAGGGCTAGCTACCCAGCAAATCGTCAACCGTCTGCACGGTGAACAAAGGCCGCAGCGGGCTCTTGCGGTACAGGTCCAGGCAGTTGGCGTGGGCCTCATCGCTGGTGGCGGTGCAGGCGTCCTCCACGATCACCGCGTGGAAGTCGTTGCACACCGCGTCCAGGGCGGTGGTCAGCACGCAGTAGGGGGTCATCAGCCCGCAGGCGGCCACTCGGTCCACCCCCCAAAGGCGCAGGGTCTGGTCCAGGTCGGTCTTGAAAAAGGCGCTCATGCGCCGCTTGGGCAGCCAGGTGTCCTCGGGCTCCTGGTCGAGCAGGCCGCTGATCTCGGCCCCCTCGGTGCCCCGGAGGCTGTGGTCCTTCATGCGCCCGCGAAAAAGATAGTCGCCGGGCAAAAAGCTGTCCGTGGCGAAGATCACCGGCCAGCCCTTGGCGCGAGCCCCGGCGGTGAGGCGGTTGACCATGGGCACGATGGATTTGCCCCGCTCGGCAATGCCCCCGTGCTTGCTGGTCTCCAGGTTGTCCTTGACCATGTCCACCACCACTACCGCGGTCTTCATGCCGATGCCTCCTTGGATTCATCTTGCGCACGGGCGAACATCTCACTCAGCATGGCCACGCCGTCTCGCATCTGCCCGGCCTCTGCCCCGGAGGCCACCTCCAGCACCTTGAGCGGGGCTTGGGCCAGGGCCGCCGTCAGGGCGGGCCAGTCCATCTTGCCCGCGCCGGGGGCCTGGTGATCGTCCTGGCCCACCGCATCGTGCAGATGGCAACCCACCAGGCCGGGGCCCAGGGTGCTCAGCCAGTCCGAGGCCGGGACGATCCCGGCCTGCTCATGCACCCAGGCGTGGCCGCAGTCGTACCACAGGCCCAGGGGCGCGCCCGAAAAGCGCTCCAGCAAGATGGACAGCTCGGGCAGGGAGGGTATCTGATAGGCGTGGTAGCGGTTTTCCAGGCCCAGGGCCACCCCCAGGGGTGCGGCCCGCTCGGCCAGGCGCTCCAGGGAAAAGCTCACCGCGTCCAAATGGCGCGGGGCGTGGACGGCCCGTTTTTCCATGTGAGCCGCAAGCTCCGGAGTCATGGCCCCGGCCGTGGCCGCCCGGCGGATGACTCCCTTGTCCACCACGCCGCTCACTTCTCCCAGATGCAGCACCACCGCCGCAGCCTCCAGATCGCTGGCCAGCTCCATGGTGCGCAGGGTGTAGGCCACCGCGCGCTCGCGCTCCGCGCGGTCCGGGGAGGCCAGGTTGAACAAATCGCCGCTGGCCTTGTCCCGAGGCACTCCCACCGGCAGGGGGGCGTAGTTGTGCACGCTCCCCACCCGCCAGCCGCGGGCCTTGAACTCGGGCAGCAGGCGCTCGATCACCTCGCCGGTGAGGCGGTACTCCAGTTCCACCAGATCCAGGTCGAGCTGGTCCAACACGGCCAGGATGGCCGCCGCCTCGGGGCCGGGGCCGTGGGGCGCGGCCTCCAGGGAGCGGGCCTTGGCCCAGACCGTGGAGACGGCTAATCGGTTGTTGAATTGTTGATTCACTTGAAGAGCCCAACCTGGCTTTTGCCCGAGGCCCGAGGGCGGCGAGGGCGGCTGCGCTCTGGTCTCGAAGGGAGATTTAAATCAATTAATATCCTTGGCCGGGCCGGGCAAGGGAGATTCCCCTACCCGGCGGCCAAGGCGATTTTCCTTAACTGTAGCACTGCCTTAATTCGTGTGGTTAACGCCGCCCCACATTTTGGTGACAAGCGGGTTATGGCTCCACGTATCCGGGCGTGGCGCATTGGGCCTTCTGGTGCTTGGCCCAGAAGGGGCTCATGGCCCGAAGGCGCTCGATGATCCCCGGCATGTGCTCCAAAATGTGGTCCACGTCGGCCTCGGTGTTGTACACGCTGAGCGAGAAGCGGATGGAGCCGTGGGCCGCGGTAAAGGGCACGCCCATGGCCCGAAGCACGTGGCTGGGCTCCAGGGAGCCGGAGGTGCAGGCGCTGCCGCTGCTGGCGCAGATGCCCTGGGCCGACAGGTGCAGGAGGATGCCCTCGCCCTCCACGAACTCGAAGCTCACCGAGCTGGTGTTGGGCAGGCGGCGCTCCGGGTCGCCGTTGACCATGGTGGCATCTATCTTCAGCAGGCCGGTTTCCAGGCGGTCCCTGAGGGCCTTGACCTTGGTGTTTTCCTCGTCCATGCGGGTGCGGGCCAGCTCAGCGGCTTTGCCCATGCCGATGATGTAGGGCACGTTTTCCGTGCCCGCCCGGCGGCCGTGCTCCTGGTGCCCGCCCTTTATAAAGGGCACGAAGGGAGTGCCTTTCTTGATGTAGAGCACCCCGATGCCCTTGGGGGCGTGCAGCTTGTGGCCGGACAAGGCCAGCATGCTGATGGCGCTGCCCGCCAGATCGATGGGCACCTTGCCCACCGCCTGCACCGCGTCGGTGTGAAACAACACGCCCTTGGCCGCGCAGATTTCGGCGATCTCGGGCACCGGGAAGATCACCCCGGTCTCGTTGTTGGCCCACATCACGCTGACCAGGGCGGTGTCCTCGCGGATGGCCTCGGCCGCCGCCTCCAGGTCCAAGTTGCCCTGGCGGTCCACCTTGAGAAAGGTGACCTCATAGCCCTGGGTGGCCAGGCCCTGGCAGGTGTTTAAGACCGCCGGGTGCTCCACCCTGGTGGTTACGATGTGGCGCTTGCCCGGCTGGCTGGCCAGGGCGCTCATCAGGGCGGTGTTGTCGCTCTCGGTGCCGCAGGAGGTGAAGACTATCTCCTCGGGCGAGGCTCCCAAAAGTTGGGCCACCTGACCGCGGGCCGTGTCCACCTTGGCGCCCACCTGGCCGCCGAAGTTGTGCATGGAGCTGGGGTTGCCGTAATACTCGCCGAAGAAGGGCAGCATGGCCGCCACCACTTCGGGCGCCGCCTGGGTGGTGGCGTTGTTGTCCATGTAGACCACGCGCTCACTCATGGCTTCACCTCTTCCACCACCAGGTCCTCGCTCACGAACTCGCGGAGCTTGCTCTGCACGAACTGGCCCAGGGTGGCCTGGCTGGCCGCGCAGGAGGAGCAGCGGCCCCTAAGGGACACCAGCACCTTGTCGCTGTCGATGTCGATGAGCTCGATGTCGCCGCCGTCGGCCTTGAGCGCCGGGCGCACCTCGCGCTCCAGGGTCTCTTCGATGAGCTTCATCTTCTGGATGTTGGTGAGCTTCTTTTTCTTGGCCGCCGGAGGCTTCACCTCCACCGGCTGCTTGGGCGCGGTGTCCCACAGGCGGTCCAGGATGGCCTGGATCTTGTCCTGGCACTCGCCGCAGCCGCCGCCCGCCTTGGTGAAGTTGGTAATCTCCTCCACCGAGTGCAGGTCGTTGTTGAGGGCCACCTTCTCGATTTCCTTGTCCGTGACCCCGAAGCACTGGCACACCACCTCGCCCTCTTCGCTGGGCAGGGGCTCCAGGCCCTTGTAGTTGCGGATGGCCGCTTGCAGGGCCTCTTCGCCCATCACCGAGCAGTGCATCTTTTCCTTGGGCAGGCCGCCCAGGAAATCGGCGATGTCCTTGTTGGTGAGCTTCTCGGCCTCATCCAGGGTCATGCCCTTGACCATCTCGGTCAGCGCGCTGCTGGAGGCGATGGCGCTGGCGCAGCCAAAGGTCTGGAACTTGGCGTCGGCGATCTTGCCCTGCTCATCCAGCTTGAAGGTGAGCTTCAGGGCGTCGCCGCAGGCCAGGCTGCCCACCTCGCCCACTCCGTCGGCATCGAGTATCTCGCCGACGTTGACCGGCTCGGTGAAGTACTTTTTAACCTTGTCCGTATATTCCCACATGTCTTGGTCTCCAAGAGAACCGCTGGTTAGTGGCCTTGGGGGTACTCCACCAGCTCGATCAGAACCCCACGGGTGGCCTTGGGATGCAAGAACACCACCCGGCTTCCATGGGCTCCGGGCCGGGCCTCCTCGCTGGTCAAGGGCACACCCTTGGCCTTGAGCTCGGCCACGGCTTGGTCGATGTCATCCACCTCAAAGGCCAGATGGTGCATCCCCTCGCCCTTTTTATCGATATATTTGCTCATCACCCCGTCCGGGGTGGTGCTCATCACCAACTCTATTGAGGTCTCGCCCACCGGAATGAAACCGGTGCGCAACTCGCCCACCGCATCGCTGGAGTCCATCTCCAGCGGCAGCATCTCGGTGTAGACCTTTTGAACCTCGTCCACGTCTTTTACCGCCACGCCGATATGGGCCAGCCTTTTGATTTTCATTACACACCCCTCACCGGCGGCCAAATCCGCCCGTAATAAATATTAATCCCAGATAACACAGCTACGTCATCATATTAGTAGCTGTAGGGCATGGGTGCAAGTTTTCCGGCGCAGCCACGGGGTCGGCCACGGGGCCGAAAGGCCCGGCAACCACTGGCCGTTAGACAGCGGCCGCCCGGCCCACTCCCTTGAAAAAGGTGTAAAGAAAGCTGCCCTGAGCAGTAGCGGTCTGGTGCAGTTCGGCGATGCCCTGGTCCCACTCGTCCGGCTGCATCATGCCGGTTTCCAGGGCCTGGCCGCGCACTCCCTGCACCATGGGGATGATGGTGCGGCGCACGAAGCCCTCCACCCAGGAGGGGCGGGAGTCGTCGCAATACACCGCCCTGGGGCTCACCTGTACATCCTTGACTCCCGCCTGGGTCATGAGGGGGTACACCCGCCGCCCGATGAGCGAGTCTCCCCCCAGGGCGGCCTGGCAGTCGATGAGGCATTGCCAGGCCCGGCGGGCCAGCTCGCCGTCGGGGTGGAAGTAGCAGGAGCCGTGGTCACCCTCGATGACCGTGATGCTGCCGCCGGGCTTTACCAGGCGGGCCAGGCCGGTCAGGGCCTGAACCGGCCGGGTGAGATGCTCCAGCACGAAGCACACGAACAGATGGTCAAAGCTGGCGGGGGCAAAGGGGGGGTCGTAGAGGTCGCCCCGCACGAACTCCAGGTTTTCCCAGCCGTTCTCGGCGGCCTGGGCCTCGGCCTGGGCCAGGGACTCGGGCGAGATATCCAGGCAGGTGAAATGGGCCTCGGGGCTGCCCTCCACCAAGAAGCGGGTCTGGGCCCCGATGCCGCAACCCGCCTCCAGGACCTTGGACCCGGCGGGGTAGTGGGTGCCCTCATGCAGCAGCTCGGCCAGGGTGCCGGCCTGGTCGCCCAGGCGCTGGGCCTCGCGGGTGGTGTAACCGTGAACATAGGGGTCGGACATGGCGCACCTTTCACTTTGGCAATGGAGGCCGCCCTGCTTCGATGGGCGGCCTCCCGTTTCGGGGCCGGCTTTATTTGGCCGTGGCCGGTTCCTGTTGGGTGGAGCAATGGATGCCGCCGCCACCGAAGTTAATAGCGAGGGTGTTTACGGCCACCACCTTGCGGTTGGGGAAAAGCCCTTGCAGGATTTTCTGGGCGGCAAGGTCTTTTTCCTTTGCCAAGAGAGGCATTCCCGGTTGCCAGTATTTCTGGGCCAGGACCAGCCCGTTGGAAATAAGGAAGTTGCAATAGCTCTGGGCGGGAACAATGGTCACTGGATGGCCCAAGGGGAAGCTGGTGCCGTCCCGGTAAGCGGGATAGGCGGCCAGGGAATAATAGGCCTCGTCGCTGGGCTGGGCCGTGAAGTAGAGCGTCTGGGGCATGGGTATGCGCACAATCTTGAAGGGCTTGCCGTCCTGGTCCTTCGCCTTTTGCAAAATGGCGCGGTTCTCTTCCATCCTGCGTCGATTTTCCTTTTCCACCGGCCCCTGGGCCGCCTCTTCCTGGCTTACCTCGGCCAAGAGGATGGTGTCCGGAGCCACGAAACGGCAATACTCGTCCATGTGATTGTTGGCCGCGGCGCTGCGATAGGCCACGCCCTTGCCGCCGGGGCCCGGCAGAGTGCTGGTGTTATAGGGGTCGTCGTCCACGGTCCCCTGCTTCAACCAGATGATGTTGGTGACCCCAAGGGTCCGCTTCAGCTCCGCCTCGATATCCTGGCGCGACAGGTTGGGGTTGCGCTGGAACTCGCAGGACTCGGTCACCAACAAGGTGCCCTTGCCGTTGAACTCCCGGTCTCCCCCCTCGCTTACCAATCTGGTCATTCGACTGGGGATTTTCAGGTCCCGGGCCACGGTGCGGTCTATGCGTTCCATCATGCGAGCCTGGGTGTCATGCAGGGGGAAATAGCCCCAGCAATTGAAGTTGAAGTCCGCGATACTCTTGTTGCCGGCTTGATCAACCGTGAATATGGGCCCGAAGTCCCGCCAGTAAAGCATGGTGAAGGGAACGGTGTAGAAGGTGACGTTGTCCAGGTTGACCTTGCCCTTGGCCAGTAGGGCCTGTACATGGCGTTTTTGGGCTTCATCCGGCACGCAGACGCGCAGCTTGAGACGCGAGGCCAACTCCCGAGCCATCTCCAGCAGTACGGGGTCGGTCTTATAGCCCTTGACGTACTCCTTGGAAAGCCAGCCCATCCACACGGCCTCTTGTTTTTCAAACTCCGCCGGGAACCTCCAATTGGGGGATTGCCCAGCCTGAGCCAAGGGGCTGGACAAGGCGACCAATAAAAACGCAATCAGGCAAGCTCGAAAAGATGTAGCAAAAGCCAATTCAACTGCTCCTTATATCTTGATATCGGTGACGCCCTGCCCCGGCCGTGCTCATTTAGAGCCAACTAAATAGAGCCAACTAAAATTTATTCCGCTGAGCTTCCAGGGGCGGCCCCTTTTACGGGGGGGAGCTTTATCAGCTTTCTCAAATTATGGGCGCCAAGCGTGTCCATGCCGCTGTTTGGATCGTTCCAGCCATGGGGAGGCAGGCCCAGTATGCCCAGCTTTCACCCCGGCGTCCAGGCTGGAACGGCGGTTTTAAAGCTCACTCACCGTTCTCCCCGACGACTCCGCTCCCCGTCTCAGCGGCCGGAGATATTTTCGCCATACCCCATAGACGGCAACAACCCGACCCGGCGGGCGTACGCCCGGTACTGGTCGCCGAACTGGTGGCGCAGGCGGGCCTCCTCGTGCCAGGTGCCCAGGGCTATGTAAACGGTGAGGATCAGAGAGATGATAACGTCCGGCCAGCCGTGCAGGGCCCGGCACCACACCACCAAAAAGGCGGCCACGTGCATGGGGTGGCGCATGTGAGCGTAGGCCCCGCCGGTGATCAGGCGGTGGGTCTCGGGGGTTTTGTCAAAGGCGGCCTTCATGCCCGCCAGATCGAAACCGCCTTGGGAAAAGCCCCAGGAGGCCCACATGAGCAGGCCGATGGCCGCCGCCCAGATGATGAGCTGCAAACCCATCCAGGCTCCGGGCCACCACACCGGAAAAACCGCCCCCAGGTAGCTGGAATACTTGAGCACCGGGTAGATGCTTATCAGGGAAAAAACCGAGTAGGCCAGGCGGTACTTGGGTATGCTCATGTGTAACAGCCGCTCCAGGAAGGCCCTGAGGCGGCGCTCCAAGAGCAGGCTGTGCAGCCCGCACCAGGCGGCCCAAATGAAAGCGAAAACGGCAAGATCGCCTGGGGAAAGGCTTGATGGGGGCAAGGTGGTCCTCCTGTGATGAGCGTACCTCCCCAAGCTAAGTCCCCAAGGGGGTCAGGTCAAGCGGCCCGGTTGCATTGACTGCCGGGGCATATGGCCGTAGGATGGACTTGAATCTAGGGGGGCCTAGACAACGGAGAGAAAGTCAGACAATGATCGCGCGCTACACCCTGCCCGAAATGGGCCGCATCTGGACCGATGAAAACCGCTACGCCAAGTGGTTGGACGTGGAATTGGCCGCCTGCCGGGCCTGGAACAAACTGGGGCGCATCCCCAGCGAGGCCCTGGCCGAAATAGAAACCAAGGCCGCCTTCGAAGTGGCCCGGGTGGAGGAGATCGAGGCCGAGACCCGCCACGACGTCATCGCCTTTCTTACCAACGTGGCCGAGCACGTGGGGCCCTCCAGCCGCTACATCCACCTGGGGCTCACCTCCAGCGACGTATTGGACACGGCCTACGCCCTGCTTATAAAGGAATCGGGCCAACTCATCCTGACCGCCCTGGACCGGCTCTTGGCCGCGCTGGGGACCAGGGCCCTGGAGCACAAGTACACCATCCAGATGGGCCGATCCCACGGCATCCACGCCGAACCGGTTACCTTCGGGCTAAAGCTGGTGGGTTTTTACGCCGAGTTCTCCCGGGACCGGGGGCGCCTGGAGCAGGCCATCGACGCGGCGGCCAGGGGCAAGATAAGCGGGGCGGTGGGCACCTACGCCAACGTGACCCCCGAGGTGGAGCAGATGGTCATGGCCGAGCTGGGGCTGACCCCGGCGGTGGCCTCCACCCAGGTGGTGTCCCGCGACGGCCTGGCCGAGTATTTCTGCACCCTGGCCATCATAGGCGGCAGTATCGAGCGCCTGGCAGTGGAGATACGCCACTTGCAGCGCACCGAGGTGCTGGAGGCCGAGGAGGCATTTGCCAAGGGCCAGAAGGGCTCCAGCGCCATGCCCCACAAGCGCAACCCCATCGGCAGCGAGAATCTCTCGGGCCAGGTGCGCCTGCTCAGGGGCTACGCCCTGGCGGCGTTGGAAAACATGGCCCTGTGGCACGAGCGCGACATCAGCCACTCCTCGGTGGAGCGCACCATAGGCCCGGACGCGGACATCCTGACCCACTACAGCCTTGAGCGTATGGCGGGCATGATCGAACGCCTCACGGTGTACCCCGAGAACATGCAGCGCAATCTGAACCTCACCGGCGGGCTGATCCACTCCCAACAGGTGCTTTTGGCCCTGGCCCAGAGCGGTATTAGCCGCGAGGACGCCTACCGCCTGGTGCAGCAGCACGCCATGGCCACCTGGACCGAGGGCGGCAGCTTCCGCCAGCGTCTGGAAAACGACCCCGAGGTGAGCCGGGCCCTGGGAGAAAAGGCCGGGGAAATCCTGGACGGCCTGTTCGACCCCCAGGCCCATCTATCGCAGGTTGACTATATTTTCGAGCAGATCCTGGGCAAGGACCAGCCTTAGCGCCTGGGAATTATTTTTACGGCGAAGGAGAGAAGGCCCATGCTAGCGGCGCGTACGGCGGCAGTGATCCTGGCCCTGACTCTAATGGCGGCGGTGGGCTGCTCCTCGGTCAAGGACGCCTACCACGAGTACGACCCCCGGCCCCGGCCGGCCGACGTGGCCTTTGGCAACGTGCTCCAAAAGTACCTGGTCAAGGGTTCCATTCACCACGGCGCGGCCACCGAGATGCTCGCCGACGTGGTGCCGGCCAACTGGGCGGTGCGCGCCGCCTGGGTGGATCGCCGGGCAGAAGCCTTTGCCTGGACCCCGGAGCAAAAGGCCAAGGACCTGGCCGACCAACGCGCGGAGTATGAAAAGTACAACACCATCCTGGCCAGCGTGTTCGTGCCCGACAAAAAGTGGAACAACCTGGACGACCAGGAAGCCAACTGGCGGGTGTATCTGATCAACGCCAAGGGTGAGCGCGTCGAGCCGGTAGACGTGCGCAAGATCAAAAAGCGTACCGCCATCCACGAAGCCATCTACCCCTTCTGGGGTCCCTGGAGCCACTTGTATCTGGTGAAATTCTCGGTCAACGATGCCAAGGGAAAGCCATTTTTGGCACCCGGCGAAAAGCAGGCCACCCTCTTGGTGACCGGCGCGCCGGGCCGGGAAGACTTTAAACTGGTGATCCGCTAGCCCTGTTCCACGGAATTAAGAACTTGCGATCCCCTGGGCAGGACCTTGATCCGGCCCTGCCTGAGATCCGCGGCCACCAGATTGCGGCCCGCCTGCTTGGCTGCGTACAGGGCGTCGTCCGCCCGGCGCACCACCCCCTGGGACTCCTCGGATGGGCCCAGGGTGGCCACTCCCACGCTAACTGTCAACCGGACCGCCTTGCCGCCTTCCCCGTCGCCGCCGGCGTGGCCTTCGGGCGTAAAATCCGAGCGGGACACCTCGGCGCGCAAGCGCTCGGCCACGGCCAGGGCCTCGGCCATGGCCGTGCGCGGCAAAAGCACCGCGAACTCCTCTCCGCCGTAGCGGCAGGCCAAATCCATACCCCGCACGCAGCGCTGCAGAGCCTGGGAAAATTTCACCAAAGCCTGGTCCCCGGCCAGATGGCCGAAGCGGTCGTTGTAGGATTTGAAGAAGTCGATGTCGGCCATCAGGATGGAAAAAGAGTGGCCGTAGCGCTGAACGGTCAGCATCTCCCGGGACAAGGTGGCGTAGAAGAAGCGCTGGTTGTAAAGGCCGGTGAGGCTGTCGGTGACCGATAAGCGGCGCAGTTCCTGCTCCAGGCGGCGCTTGTCCGACAGGTCCACCAGGGTCTCCACCGCGCGCACGATCCTTCCCTCGGGGTCGCGGATGGGCGCGGCCAAGAAATAGAGTTGGCGGCCGTTGGGCTTGAGGGTGGGGAAGAAGCCCTCCCCTTCCAGGCCGCCGTCCACCAAGGTGGATTTTTTCATGGACAGTTCGCCGTTGTTCTTGAGGACCCGTTCCAGGTTGCCTTCCAGCGCCAAGTCGTCCAGCACCAGATCGGCCAGCACCTTGCGCTTGCTGAGGTAAAAGGGCTCCCACTGGCGGCTGGTGCCCACCATTTCCTCGGCGCTGAAGCCGGTGAGGCGCTCCATGGCCCGGTTCCAGTGCACCACCTTGTGCTTCCGGTCCAGCACCATCACCGCGGTGGGCAGCCCCTGCAAGGTGTTGGCCACCATCTGATGGCCGCGCTTTAGCTCCTGCTCCAACAGCTTGCGTTCGGTTATGTCGGTGGCGATGCCCTCCAGGGCCAGGGGCTTGTCCAACTCGTCGCGCACCAGGATGGACTTCTCCCGGAGCCAGCGGGTGCGGCCCTTGGCGTCCAGAATCATGAACTCCTGCTCGCCCACCGTGGGGCCTCGCCCCCGGATGACGCCGCGCCAGTGGGTCAACACCCGGCCCCGGTGCTTGGGGTGGATGGCCTTGAGCAGAGGTGGGTCATCGCGCATGATGCGCTGCACGCTGTAGCCGGTTATCTGGTGGGTCGCGGAACTGAGGTATTCAAAACGGCCACGCTCCAAAGACCAGCGGTAGATGATGTCCGGGGCGTTGTCCACCAGGCGGCGGTAGCGGGCCTCACTTTCGTGCAGGGCCATCTGATCTTTGCGCAGTTGGGTGACGTCGCGCACCAGGCCGAAGCGGGCCTTGCCCTGCCCGGCCCAGGTAGCGGTGATCAGCGCCTCGAAGGTGGAGCCGTCCATGCGGCGCATGGTGCCGGGAAAATCCTGCACATAGCCTTGGGCCTGCAAGGAGTTCAGGTAAAGCTGGGCCTCTTCTCGGTCCACGAAAAAAGTCGCCTGGCTGTCTTTGCCCAACAGGTGTTCCCGCCGTTCCAGGCCAAGCATGCTGACCAGGGCCGGGTTGGCGTCGCTGATCAGGCCGTTGTGGTCCACGATATAAGCGCCGTCCTTGGTTTGGCTGAACAGGCGCTCAAAACGGGCCTTCTCCTCCTGGGCCTTTTGCACCATGTCCCGGGCCGAACTGGTTAGGCTGGCCAAAGCCACCGAAAGCCGCCCCAACTCATCGGAGCGCTCCATGGCTACCGGGGGCACCAGCTCCTGAGCGGCCATTTCCGCCTCCTGGGTGAGGCGGCGCAGGGGCCTGGTCAAAAACCAGCGGCTCCACAGCAGCGCCGTAAAGGCCACGATGACGGCCACCAACAAGGCGGTGAGCAAAGAGGCGGCCCACCGGTAATGCTCGTCCATGCCCACCGGCGGCTCGCGGGAGGAGGCCACCGCCAGAATCAGCTCGCCACTGGGCAGCCGGTCATAGGCCACCGCAAGGGGCCGGCCGTCATTGCCGGTCAGGCTAAACGCTCCCCAGGCGGAGCTGGCCATGTGTCTGAGAATCTCCGGGGGCGGCAACATGCTTTGGTCCCCAATGGGAGGCGCCACCAAATCGCCCTGGGGGTTGATCCCAAATATAAGCAGGTCGTTTGCCCTGTGGGAGGCGGGAAGCTGACCGGCCCCAATCCGGCGCATGGCCTCAACCGGATCGGCGTATTTGCCCTGGGTGCGCTCCACCATGTCCACCACCTGCTTCAGGTGGGAGCTAAGATGGGCCTTGGCGTAACTCTCGGCGGAATGGCGGAGGTACCATTGCTGCACCCCGGCGATCACCAGGGAGGAAACCAACGCCACCAGCACCAGGGCGGCGGCCAGCTTGGCGCCCACCGATAGCCCTTGGGGCCATTTGTTTAAAATACTCCCCACCTAAACTCCACATACTTTGTGGCCGGGTGCGGTCAAAATTGACACCTCAAGATGGGACATTTAGGATGAGTCTTAGTAGGAGGATGGTGCGGTGTCATGATGTAGAGCAAAGCGGGCCCCCAACCACTCTTCCACTGGCTAACCATATCGGCACCGGCCCAGGGGCGTCAAGCGCTCCCACGGCGCCCGGCGCCCAAACCCAAGGAGCCTAAAATGCTCGAAACTATGAAAAATCTTATGTTGGCAGGCCTGGGGGCAGCGGTGCTTACCAAAGAAAAAGCCATGCACCTGATGCAGCAGGCGGTGGAAAAGGGCGAGTTGAGCGCGGCAGAGGCCGAAAAGATGGCGGACGAGGTGGTGGCCGAGTCCAAGCGCCAGGCCCAGGCCATGGGCGACAAGCTCACCGAGGCGGCCCGCGAGGCGGCCATGAACCTCAACCTGGCCTCCAAGGAAGAACTGGATGCCCTGAGCAAACGGGTGGCCGCTTTGGAAAAAGAGCTGGCCGAGCTAAAGGCCGCCTCCCCGCCCGAAAAGTCCTAAGAGGATGCTCGACACCATACGCAACCTGGGCCGGGTCACCGAACTGGCCATGGTCCTGGTGCGCCACGGCTTCGCCGATCTGGTGGACCGTCTGGGCCTGCCCAGTTCCAAGGGCACCGGGGCCCGTAGCGGCGGGGAAAAACTGGCCGGCCGCTACAGCGTCTACGCCAGGTTGCGCATGGTCGCCGAACAAATGGGGCCTACCTTCGTCAAGCTGGGCCAGTTGCTCTCCCAGCGCCCGGACCTGTTGCCCAAAGAGTTCATCCTGGAACTCAGCAAGCTCCGGGACCAGGTGACCCCCATTTCCTTCTCCGACATCAAAACCCAGGTGGAAGGCTCCCTGGGCCGTCCCATGGCCGAGGTGTTCAGCCAGTTCGATGAAAAGTGCCTGGCCAGCGCCTCCCTGGCCCAGGTGCACCGGGCGGTGCGGGCCGACGACGGCCGCGAGGTGGCGGTGAAGGTGCGCAAGCCGGGCATCATGCGCACCATTGAGGCGGACATGGAGCTCTTGATGGTCCTGGCCAAGCTGGCCGACAAGGAGCTGGAGGTGGCGGCCCCCTACGACCTGCCCGCCCTGGTAGGGGAGATGGACCGATCCCTGCGCCAAGAGCTGGACTTCAGCCTGGAGGCGCGCCACATGCGCACCGCCCAGGCCCAGCTATCGCCGGACAGCGGAGTGCTGATCCCCAAGCCCCACCAGGACCTGACCCGGCCCGGCCTTTTGACCATGGAGCTGGTCAAGGGCGATCCTCCGGATAAAGCCGGGATCAGCCGGGAGGAAGGCAAACAATTAAGCCTGGACCTGGTGCGCCTGATGATGGAGGAGGTGCTGCTCCAGGGATTTTTCCACGGCGACCCCCACCAGGGCAACCTTTTGGTCACCCGCGACGGTCAGGGGCGGCCCCAGCTGGCGGTGCTGGACTGGGGCCTGGCCGGCCGCCTGAGCGATGAAGACCGTTATCTGCTTTGCGACCTGCTTATGGCCACTTTGAACCGCGACGCCAAGGCGGTGGTCAAGGCCTGGGTGGACATGAAGGTGGTGCCCAGGAACTATGACGACCCCACCCTGGAACGGGACGTGGCCGAATTGCTGGAGATGGTCAACACCCAGGGCGAGCCGGTGGAGACCGCCAAGCTGATCCTGGAGATGATGGAGATCATGCGCCAGCATCGCCTGAAGGTGCCCATGCAATACGCCCTGGCCGACAAGGCCATGTTGGAGATGGAAGGGGTGGCCCGCGCCCTGGACCCGGAGTTCCGGCCCGTGGAGGCGGCCCGGCCCTTTGTGTGGCGCCTTTACTTCGAGCGCTGGCGGCCCGATGCCGTGGCCAAGAGGCTGCTGGCCCACCTGGGCGATGCCCTGCACCTGATCCAGAACCTGCCCCGGCGGCTGGAAAACCTGGTGGACCAGCTGGAAAATGGTGAGCTGTCCCTGCAACTAAAGCACGAGGGCCTGGTTCCTTTGACCAAGGCCCTGCAGGAGGGGGCCAGCCGGGTCACGGTGGGGCTCATCGTGGCGGCGCTCATCGTGGGCAGCTCCATGATCATCACCACCGGGGTGGAGCCCAAGATCTTCGGCCTGCCCGCTTTGGGGGTGGTGGGCTATGTGATCAGCGGAGTCATCGGCTTGTGGCTGGTCTGGTCCATTATCCGCTCACGCGGGGGCCACCTTTAAGGGCTCGCCCCTGATTTCAGATATTTAACCGGCTAGGCCCGGCCCCGCGCCCAGCGTCGGGGCCTTGGGTTTTTTTAGGCCGCCCCTACCCTGCAAACCGCCGGCTTGACCCCCATCTTGAAGGCTGCTATCCTTGGCCAAACCTATATCTGCCCAAGATATTTCCAATACTAAGGGTGGGCATCATGGACCTCCGCCGTTTACAAGTTTTCGCCAAAGTATACGAAAAACGTAGCTTTTCCCGCGCAGCCGAAGAAGTTTACCTGAGCCAGCCCACGGTGAGCGGCCACATCAAAAGCCTGGAAGAAGAGTTGGGCGTGCAACTGTTCGACCGCCTGGGACGGGAGATACTACCCACCAAAGCAGCCGAGCTGCTCTACGTCCATGCCCGTGACATCCTAATGCGCGTCGAAGACGCCCAGCATTCGGTGGACGCCTTTTTGGGCCGCCTGCGAGGCGACTTGGTGGTGGGCGGCTCCACCATCCCCGGCCAATACGTGCTGCCGGCCTTCATCGGCCGCTTCCGCCTGCTGCACCCGGAGGTGCGGGTAACCCTGCACATTGGCGACACCCGCCAGGTGACCGACGCGGTGCTTTCGGGAGAGCTGGAGGCCGGGGTGGTGGGCGCGGTAGTGGAGGAAGATCGCCTGGCCTACAGCCCTCTCATGGAGGACGACTTGGCCCTGGCCGGTTGGCCCGGCCATCCCTTTGGCGATGACCTGGACACAGCGGAACTGAAAAGAGTTCCGGTGGTTTTCCGCGAACCAGGCAGCGGCACCCGCATGTTTTTGGCCAAGGCCCTAAAGAAGGCCGGGGTGGACCCCACGGACATGAACATCGTGGCCCAGATGGGCTCCACCATGGCCGTGCTCAACTCGGTGCGCTCCCAGGTGGGCCTGGGCTTCCTCAGCCGCCGGGCCATGGTGGAAGAGTTGGAGGCGGGCAAAGTGGTGGAGGTGGGGCTGAACGGCATTCAACTCAAGCGCCAGTTCTATCTGGTAACCCGCAAAAAGCGCACCCACTCGCCGGCCTCCCAAGCCTTCATGTCCCTGTGCATGGCCGGCATGGAAGAAGAGTAGCCCGGTGGCCATCAGCGTGGACGTGCCGGGATGGCGCAGCCTGGAGCTGGAGCACCTGGTGCTGGACCTCAACGGCACCCTGGCCCTGGACGGGGCCTTGCTGCCCGGCGTGGCCCAGACGGTGGAGGTGCTTGCCGCCCGGCTGACCTGTCATCTGGTCACCGCCGACACCTTTGGCACCGCCCACCAGCTCTTCGGGCCCCTGGTCAAGGTGGCCCGCATTGATTCCGGCCGTGAAGGCGAGCAAAAACAGGCTATAGTTGAAGGGCTGGGGGCCGGGCGGGTGGCCGCCCTGGGCAACGGAGCCAACGACGCTCTGATGCTCGCCGCCGCAGCCCTGGGCATCACGGTGCTGGGCCCGGAGGGAGCCGCCCCCCAGGCCCTGATGGCGGCCGACGTGGTGACCACCGGGCCATTGGAGGCCCTGGCGCTGCTGACCAATCCCGACCGCCTGCGGGCCACCCTGCGCCGCTAAACCACCTCACCCACGAGGAAGCCAAGCCATGGGCTCCGACATTAAGCTGGCCGAGAAAGCCCGCGCCGCCGGTTGAGCGGCCAAGATAGGTCCGGGCGACCTGGCCAACATACTCCAGGGGCTGCCCCTGGAGAGCCATCCTGATTTGTTGGTGGGCCTGGGCACCGCCGACGACGCCGGAGTGTTTCGTCTGACCGGCGAGATCGCCCTGATCCAGACCCTTGATTTCTTCACCCCCATCGTCAACGACCCCTACCTGTTCGGGCGCATCGCGGCCACCAACGCCCTGAGCGACGTGTACGCCATGGGCGGGCGGCCGCTGACCGCCATGAACATCTGCTGCTTCCCGGTCAAGGACCTGCCGGTGGAGACCTTTCGCGAGATTCTTCGCGGCGGCATGGACGCGGTGCACGAGGCGGGCGCGGTGTTGGCCGGGGGGCACTCGGTGGAAGACCCGGAGCTGAAATACGGCCTGAGCGTCACCGGGGTGGTGCACCCGGACAAGATCGTAACCAACGCCGGGCTAAAGCCTGGGCAAGTGCTGGTGTTGACCAAGCCTCTGGGCACCGGGGTGATCGCCACGGCGCTCAAGGCCGGGCTGGCCTCGCCCCAGGCGATGGAGCAGGCGGTGGCGGTGATGACCGCGCTCAACGCCCCGGCCGCCGAGGTCATGTCCGCCTGCGAGGTGAGCGGGGCCACGGACATCACCGGCTTCGGGCTAATGGGCCACGCCCTGGAACTGGCCCAGGGCTCGGGCGTGGGGGTGGTGATCCAGGCCGATGCGGTGCCTATTATCCCCGAGGCCAAGGACATGGCCTCCATGGGCCTGGTTCCCCTGGGCAGCCACGCCAACAAGGATTTCTGCGCCTCCAAGGTGCGCACCCAGGGACCAGCCCAGGAGATCGTCATGGACCTGTTGGCCGACGCCCAGACCTCCGGCGGCATGCTCATGGGCCTGGACCCGGGCCAAGTGGACACCGCTCTGGCCATGCTGGCCCAGCGGGGCATAAAGGGCGCGGTGATCGGCGAGGTGAAGGCCGAGGAGCCGGGCACCATTACCGTGGTGTTTTAGGCGGGAAAATTCAAGGCCGACGGTTCACCAATCCAGGGCAAACTCCCCCAGATAGCTTTCCAGGGCCTGGCGCGGGCCGGGCTGCAACTCGGGGCAATCCCCCGCCCCCACCGCGCCCTGCACCGCCAGGGTGGCGAACACCAAACAGGTGGGCTGGCCGCAGCGGCGGCAACCGGCCTGGTTGGGCAGCAGCCTCAGCACCTCCAGGGGCTGGGGCTGGGGCGCGGACTGGGTGGAGGGCTCAATCTCGGCGCGCTGTTCCCACACCTGATTTATTTCCCGTTTCAACCAGGCCAGAATCTTGTCCGCCTCGGCCTCGTCGGCCAGGGCGTTGATGGCGATGCGATCGTTGTGCACGGTGATGAGCTTGCCGTGCACTCGGAAAGTCACCGCCGGTGGGTCGGTTTGAAAGGAAAAGCCGCCCAGGTGGCTGTTGAGGTACGGCAGGGCCTGGCCCACGTCCTGGTCCAGGTGGGCGATGCAGTGCACCGACTCGAAGCCGGGGTTGCACTCCGGGCGAAAGATGCGCTTTTGCCAGCTTGTGAGCAGCATGACCGCCTCCAATTAAAGCCGTCCCTGTTTTCACCGCTAGCAACCAATTACCGGCGGGTCAAGAATAATTTACTGGTCGGCTAGGTTTTGGCGGCCCCAAAAAAGGCGGCCCCCATGGGGAGCCGCCTCGCGTTGGAAGCCTTGGCTGGGTCGTCTACTGGCTCACCGGCCGCCGCACGATGAGGCAGGCGCAGGAGGCCCGGCGGCTTACCCGCTCTGCGGTGGAGCCCAGAAGCACCAGGCCCACTCCGCTGAGGCCCTCGGCCCCCAGGACCACCAGGTCGGCCCCGGACTCGTTAAGCTCGTCCAATATCTCGATGCTGGGCAAACCGCGCCGAAGGCGCACCTCGGCGGGGTAGCCACCCGTATGCTCTTGGTAGCGCTCCCGCATTTCCCGCCCCAGGCGCTCTTTTAGCTCCTCTTTGCTCAGGCGGCGGGCGGCGCGCGGTTTTTCGCCGGGCACCACCGGTGCCCCCGAGTGCACCACGTGCAACAGAGTCAGGCGGGACGAGTTGTCTTTGGCCAGGCTCAGGGCGGTGTCAAAAGCTTCCTGGGCCTGGGAGCTGAAGTCCAGGCAACAGACTATGTGCTTGTACAAAGCCAATTAAACCCTGACCATGGCCGCAAACAAGTCTTGCTGGCGGCTGAGGAACTTTTCGAAGCTAAGCTCCCGCTTCTTGAAGTGCCAACGCTTCAGGGCCCAGCTATGACCGGCCATCACGATGTCGTAGGCGGCTAGGTCGGTGTCCATGACCCGGAACTCGCCGGAAGCCACGCCGTCGTCCAGGATGGCCTTGAACACCTCCACCACATCGATCTCCAGCTGCATGATGCGCTTGCGGCCCTCCCTGTCCAGGGTGAGCGAATCGCGGTAGACCAGGGTCACCTTGGCCGCATCGGTCTCCACCACCCGGTAGAACTGGGTTATGGCCTCCAGCAGGCGGTCCAGGGCCGGGGCGCCCTCCACCACGCTGGTCATCACTCCCTTGCAAAACTTGGCCTGTAGGCGCTCCATGATCAGCAGCATTATGTCGGCGGGCTTCTTTACGAACTGGTAGGCCACCGGCACGCTGAGGCCCGAGGCCACGGCGATATCCTCCACCGAGGCCGAACGGCCCTTCTTCTCGTATAGCCGGGCCGCCGCCTCGGCCACACGGTCGCGCATCTGCTCCAGTTCCTTATCGCCGCCATTTTCAGCCGGCTTGCATGTCACCATCTCAGCCTCCTGTGTGGATAAGGGACTTCTTTTTTATTATATCCCCAAGCACTCCCGGCGCGGGCCATTTTAGACCGCGGCCAGCAGGTGCTTCAGCCGGTCCGGGCCCAGGCCGGTTTCCCTGGCTATGGCCGCCAGGGTGCCCTTGGCTATCTCGTGGTGTTCGGGCACGGTGAGCCTGCGGTGGGGCGGCCGGGCGCGCCTGAGCACCACGTGGCTGCCCTTTTGGTGGCTGGGCTCATAGCCCACCCCGGCCAGGGCCTTGATGACCTCGCGCCCGGAAACCACCGGCCAGCCTTTCATGAGCCATGCTCCCGGCCCATGCAATCGGCCAGGCTCTCGCCCCGGCGCTCCAGACACTCGCGAAAGGCCTCCATGGCCTCGGTCAAGTTGGCCGTTGCTTCCTGTTGGGTGGCTCCCTGGCTGATGCAGCCGGGCAGGCCGGGGCAAAAAGCCACCCACACCCCGTCCTGATCCTGCTCAAAAACCATTTGCGGCTCATTCATGCTCAGCCTCAGGGGGAAAGGAAAACCTGGTCCCCGAAATTTTCATTGAGCGCGCCTTGCAGGCCTTGGGCCTGTTCCAAGTCGTCCAACTCCACCATCAACTCGCCGCCATCGCCCACCACCAGCCGTCCGAAGCGTTCCACCACCGGCTGGATCTCGCCGGGGTCCACGGTCCACCAGCCCTTGGTGCGGCGCAAAAGCTCCGGGCCCTTGAGGCGGCGGGGGGTCTTTAGGTCGATGTCGCGGAACCAGGCGTCCCAGCCAATCTGGGCCGGAGCGCGCAGCACCGGGCTCACCGGGTCGTGGTAGATGCGGCAGCGGCCGAAAAGGCGGTAGCGGATCACCGGCCCACCTCCCCCAGCAGGCGCTCCAGGGCCGGGTCTGCGGGCAGATCAGCGGGCGGCACCGGGCGGCCCGCCGAGGCCATGGCCCGTACCAGGGCCAGAAGGTAGAGCCGGGCTGCCTGCTCCGGCCCGCTCACCAGCCCCTGGGCGGCGGCCCGGGGCCAGGCCGCCTCGAACAGCCGCCGGGCCTGCTCCCGCCAGGAACGCAGCCCCGGCTCCAGGGGAGATACGCCCAAACGGGCCAACAGCTCGGCCTGGGCCACTTCCATGGCCCCGAAGACCCGGCGCATGGCCCGCACCGAAGGGTCGGCCCCAAAGGTGTCAGGCTGGTTCACGCCGCTCCCCGATCAATGGCTTGTAAATAGATTTCCCCCAAACGCTCCATTAAATCTTCCCGCTGCAAGTGCGCGGCCACCCACCGACGTCCCGTTTGGCCCATGCGCCGGGCCTCGGTTGGGTCGGCGGCCAGGGTGTCCGCCGCCTGGGCCAGGGCCACGGCGTCGCCGGGCGGCACCAAATAACCGCGCTCGCCGTCCCCAAGCCACTCGGCCACCCCGCCCACATCAGCCCCCACCACCGGGGTGCCCTGGGCCAGGGCCTCCAGGCCCACGATGCCCCAGGGCTCGGCCCACAGGCTGGGCAGCCACAGGCTGAGCGCGCCGGACAAAAGTCGGCTCATCCTAGCACGATCGGCCCAGCCTTCAAAGAGCAGCCTGCCCCCCGAAGCCGTGGCGTCTTGGGCCAACTCCCCGGCCAGGGGGCCGTCGCCCGCTATGCGCAAGGGCACAGGATGCTTGAGCATTTTTACCGCCTCCAGGGCTTGGGCCAGGCCCTTGCGCCCCACCAGACGCCCGGCCAGCAGGTGATAGCCCCGCTCACTTTCCGGCGGGGCCGGGGGCAGATCCACCGGTGGCGGCAGCACGGCAACCCGCTCCGGTTGCATCCCCACCTGGTCCAGTTCACCGGCCATATAGCGGCTGAGCACCAGCACCTGGGCCATACCCTCCAGGGCGGCCAGACGGCTGCGGGTGAGCTCAAGCATGCGGCGGCCGTAGTCGGGCTGGTCAAAGCAGGCCAGGCAGGCCTGGCCCAAGGGTTCGGCGCAGGGGTGGCCGTCCGGGGTCAGCTTGCCCCGGCCAGGGCAGAAAAGGCGGTGGTCCTGCACGGTCATCACCGTGGGGGCGCCGGCGGCGGCCAGTTCCAGCAGGGCCGGGTCCATAAGATTGTGGATGTGAATGAGATCAGGCGCGAAATCGGCGATTGCCTTGGACAAACGGCGGCAGGCGGCCTGTTCGCCCCGCCGGCGCAGGCCCCGGCGGGCCAAGCCCTTGACCCGCACCCAAGGACCGATGGCTTCACGCTCCTCGGCGGGCAGGGAATCATCGTCAAAACCCACGGCCAGCAAGGTCTGGTGGCGAAGCTGCTGATGCTTGAGCAGGCTGAGCAAATGGCGATCCGCCCCGCCCCGGGCGGAAAGGCGCTCATGTAGGTGCATCAGGCGCATGGTTCTCCGGCTTCGCGGCCCCAAACCCGGCCAGGGCCGGTTTTTTGGCCCCGGCGGTCAGACCTGGGGCCAAAGCTTGGAATTACAAACCCTTATAACCCGGCAGCGACCTCGGAACAAGGCTTACATAATTGTAACAGAAGCCTGGCCAGGATTAATTCCCAACTTACTAGTAATGGCAGTGGGTTATCTTGTTAATGATACCCATTACTGGTTTTTTTGCAAAAAACCAAATTGAGGGTTGACGCCACCACATCTTGTGGGTCAAGATAAGGGCCGTACAACATAGCGGGTGCGAGGCGGCCTTTGGGAGCCGCTGGATTTCGGGAGGGACGCAGTGGGACAAGCAGGTGAAAAGACTGGCAACCGCCGACCGACCCCCGAAGCGGACCCAATGGACGATATGCGAGCGAAGGATAGGGCCAGGATAGCACCGGGCCGCTCCTTCGGCAAACCCCAGTTCCGGGCGGGCCGCTAGGTAACGGTGGCCCCTGACGGCAGGAGAAAATAGATGGCCGAGCTCAAGGTAGTGGAAGGCAGCAAAAAGGATCCCATCCTCAGCTCCGAAACCACTGACATGGCCCTGTTTGTGCGCACCAGCGCCGAGGAGATGGACTCCTGGGATCGGGCGCGCATAGAGGAGGCCCTGATCCGGGAGACCCAGCTTGACGACATCACCGCCAAGGAAATCTCCACCGAGGTGGAGCAGCAGATTTCCAGCGCGGGCATCAAGATGGTCACCGCTCCCCTGATTCGTGAGTTGGTCAACACCAAGCTCATCGAGCGGGGCCTGGAGCACGAGCGCCTCCGGCACACCCGTTTGGGCGTGCCGCTGTACGACGTGGACAACATGCTGCGTCTGCCCAACAAGGAGAACGCCAACGTTCCCCACGGGCCCGAGGCCACCAACCTCACCCTGGCCGAAAGCATCAAGAAGGAATACGCCCTGATCAGCGTGTTCAGCCAGGACGTGGGCGACGCCCACATGCGCGGCGATCTGCACCTGCACGACCTGGGCTTCGTGGACCGGCCCTACTGCTCGGGCCAGAGCCTGGAATACATTAAGAAATACGGCCTGAACCTGCCGGCCAGCCTGGCCCTGGCCAAACCGGCCAAGCACCCCGAGGTGCTTTTGGCCCACATGGTCAAGTTCGCCGCCGCCCTGCAGTCCAACTTCGCCGGAGCCATCGGCTGGGACGCGGTGAACCTGTTCTTCGCGCCCTACCTGGAGGGCCTGAGCGACAAGGCGGTGAAGCAACTGGCCCAGATCCTCATCTTCGAGTTCAGCCAGCAGGCGGTGGCCCGCGGCGGCCAGGCCATCTTCACCGACATCAACCTGTACTGGGAAGTCCCCAAACACTTTGAGGACGTGCCGGCCATCGGTCCCAACGGCGAGTACACCGGCAAGACCTACGCCGAGTACGAAAAAGAGGCCCAGCGCTTCGTGTGGAAGCTGTTCGAGGTCTACAAGGAAGGCGACGGCGCGGGCCGCCCCTTCTTCTTCCCCAAGCCTTTGGTGCACATCACCGAGAAGTTCTTCCAGACCGAAGGGCACATGGACTTTTTGCACCACATCTGCGATGTGGCCGCGGACAAGGGCAACACCTACTTCGTCTTCGACCGGGGCGAGACAGCCAAGATCTCCGAGTGCTGCCGCCTTTCCTTCAAGCTGGAAAAGAGCGACATCGACGACGCCAAGACCCCCTGGAAGATGCGCTACAGCGCCTTGCAGAACGTCACGGTAAACCTGCCGCGCATCGCCTACGAGGCCGCCGGAGACGACACCAAGCTGTTCCAGATCCTGCGCCAGCGAATCCGCCTGGCGGCCCAGGCCCATCTGCAAAAGAAAAAGTTCATCGAGCGCCTCCTAAGCTTTGGCAACCAGGGGCCCCTGGCCCTGCTGGCCATGGAGCTCGACGGCACGCCCTACCTCAGGATGCACCGGGTCACCTACCTCATCGGCATGGTGGGGCTAAACGAAATGGTGATTGAGCACATGGGCCAGGAGCTGCACGACTCCGAAGAGGCCATGAAGTTCGGGCTCAAGGTCATCGCCCAGATGAAATACCTGTGCGACGAATACGCCGAGCGCGAGGGCATGCGCTTCGTGCTGGAGCAGACTCCGGCCGAGTCCACCGCCTACCGCTTCGCCAAGCTGGACCTGAAGAACTTCCCGGAAAAGGCCAAGCACGCGGTAAAGGGCGACCTGTTCACCGGCGAGGTGTACTACACCAACTCCACCCTGTTCAACGTGGCCAGCCACACCAACCCCATCGAGCGGGTAAAGCTGGAAGGGCGCTTCCATCCCCTGATCGAGGCCGGGGCCATCACCCACGTGTGGCTGGGCGAGCAGCACCCCTCCAAAGAGTCCATGGCCAACTTCGTCATCAAGATATTCAAGGACACCAAGAACGATCAGGTGGCCTTCAGCCCCGAGTTCTCCTGCTGCAACAACTGCCAGAAGAACCATAGGGGCCTGCTGGACACCTGCCCCTCCTGCGGCAGCGACAAGATGGACCACATCACCCGCATCACCGGCTACTTCACCAGGGTCTCATCCTGGAACAAGGGCAAGCTGGGTGAGCTAAGGGACCGTTGGCGCAACCAAGGCTTCTTCTCGGCCCCGCCGCAGGACGAGGCCAAGGTCGGTTAGTTTCTGCGGTTCGAGGAAGGTTAATGAAGGCAACCTCAAGCCACCGCCCAACTCACAGGGAAATTTTCCCGCGTGCCGGTCAGGCCGCAGGCCTGGGCCAGCGCGGGGAAATTTCGCGGAGTTTTTTGGGAGGGGGTTTGGGGGAGGCCTTTTTTGCAAAAAAGGGCTCCCCCATGCAAGCCCACAAAAAAGGAGGGTCGACCGTATGACTCTATTCACCAAGCCTGGTTGCGAGAAGTGCCACTACATCACCGACAAGTTCGACATGGGTTCCTTGGGCATCGCCGTTGACGTGCTGAGCCCCGAGGACCCGGCGGCGTTGGCTCATCTGGCGTGGCACGAGCTGGTGGAAATCGCCGAAAAGGAGCTACCCATCTTGGTGCTGGATGACTCCAGCCACATCAGCGGAGCCATCAAGATCAAGTCGTACTTGAAGAAAAACATGGTACATGCCTGATTCCGCCGCCGCCCGCACCCAGGAACCGCCGGTCATCAAGGGCTTCATTGAGACCAGCTTTCTGGACTGGCGGGGGCTGATTTCGGCGGTGCTGTTTTTGCCGGGCTGCAACTTCGCCTGCCCCTATTGTCACAACTTCACCCTGGTTTCCGATCCCGACAGCCTGATGACCTTTCCGGTGGACAGCGTGCTGGATCGGCTCAGGCCTTTTGTGGGCTGGATAGACGGGGTGGTGATCTCCGGAGGCGAGCCCACCCTGCATCCGGGCCTGGATGATTTGCTGGGCCAAATACGCCAAACCGGCTTCAAGGTGAAGCTGGACACCAACGGCTATCGGCCGGAGGTGGTCAAGCGGGTGGTGGAGGCGGGCCTGGTAGACATGGTGGCCATGGACGTGAAGGCGCCGCTGGAGCCTTTGGCCTATCGCCGCAGTTGCGGCAAGGCCATCGAGGTGGACAAGGTGGCCGACACCCTGGCCTACCTCAAGGGCTGCGGAGTGGCCCACGAGTTTCGCTCCACCATCTGCCCGTCCTGGCACGGCCCGGAGGAGCTGGGGCGCATGGCCCAGGCGGTGGATGGGTGCATGAGCTGGACCTTGCAGGCCATGAACCCGGGCACGGCCTGGAACACCGAGGCGGTGGATGGGGTGGAGATGTTCACGCCCGAGGAGTTGGACGAGCTGCAGAAGACTGTGGCTGATCCGGTGTGCCGGAGTTAGGCCGGCTTCGCCGGACGCCGGCATGCCGCGTTACCGGCGTCGCTCCAGCCTCGACGTAATTTCAGCTACGCCTCCGGCTGTCGCTCGCCGGATGCCTTGCCTGCCAACGCCTGGCTGTGCCGGGCTGGCGCAATAGCCTGACAATCAAAGAAGAATCAAGAGACAGATAAAAAGGACCGTTTCCACCTGGGGCCGGTTCTGTTTTTGGTTGGGCTGCGGTGGACCGGCGGCGAACAGCAGAGAGCTTCCTTGGGGTGGCGGTCTGCTAACCACCGCTGATTGCTGATGTTCGATCGTTCTTGTGCGCCGCCCCCTTCCCTTTTTTCAAAACTCTTTTTTCTTATTTTTTCTTCACCCGTCCAGCACTACCGGCTTTCCCTGCAATAGCCCTAATATCCCCCCCGCATCCGGCAACACCACTGTCGCCCCGGCCTCTTTCAACTCCTCCCCGCCTACCCGTCCGCTGGTGACACCCACCGCCAGGCACCCTGCCGCCACGGCGGCCTGCATGTCCGTGGGGTGATCGCCCACCATGGCCGCGCGGCCTGGGTCCAGGCCCATCTCGCGGCAGGCGTCCCATAGCTGATCCGGGTGGGGCTTGGGCTTGGGAGCGCGTTCGCGGGGCAGGAAGGCATGGAGTTGGTCCGCCTCAGGCAACAGGTGGCGGATGGCCGCGCCGCAGTTGCGGCTGACCACGCCCAGGCTCAGGCCTTGCGCCCGGCCCTGGGCCAGCAGAGGGCGGGTGAAGGGGAACAAGCGGCCCCGCCCGGCGGCCTCCAGCTCCACCGCCTCGATGACCAACTCGGCGCGCCCGGCAAAGCCGTCGCCCATGCGCTCGCTGACCACGGTAAGGGCCTCCAGCAGATAGCCCTCGGGCCAGGGGCCGGAAAAGCCCTCGCCGCGGGCCAACTCCTCCACCCGCCGGGCCATGAGCCCGAAGTCCAGGTTCAGCTCGGCCAGGGTGCCGTCAAAGTCGAAGATGATGCCTTGTATGTCCATGGCTGGAAGTTTAGCGGGGCGGCGAAGTTTTGCAAAGGCCGGGACGACCCCGGCGCGTGGCGTTTTGATTACGAGCGGGCGGCCTTGCCCGGCCCCTTGAAGCCGCTCAGGCGATAGGCCCCTTCCAGGCCCAAGGCCCCGCCGAACAGGCCCACCAGAACCCAGGCCTGGGCCGGGTCATCGCTCACGCTCTGCCAGACCATGGCCACAAAGGCGGCCAGACAGCCCACCACACCCAGGACGGCCAGCCAGGGCATGGCCCCCGTCTCTTTGGCCAAACGCAGGTTGGCCGCATTTACTGCCGCGAAAATAATAAGGAAACCGGCGCTGCCCAGGGTGGAGATGGAGTTGAGGTCCGCCGCGTTGGCCAGGATAAGGGCCAGCCCGGCGGTGATGAACAGGCCTTCCAAGGGCTGGCCCCAAATCTGGTGCTCCAACTCGGCGGGCAGCTCACCTTCCTTGGCGATGGTGTAGCTCAACCGGGCCGAGCCGTAGAGGGTGGCGTTGATGGCGCTGAAGGTGCTGAGCAGGGCGGCTATTGCGATCATGGTGAAGCCCCCCTGCCCCAAAACCGGCCGGGCCGCCTCGGCCAGGGCGTAGTCCTTGGCGGCGATCAGCTTGCCCAGGGGCACCCCGCCCACCGCCACCACGGCGATGGCCACGTAGAGCAAAATCACGAATATAACCGCCACGTAAAAGGCCCGAGGCAGGTCGCGGGAGGGGTTGCCCAGGTCCTCGCCGGTGTTGGCGATGAGCTCGAAGCCCTCGTAGGCCACGAAGATGATCATGCCTCCGGCCACCAGGGGCAAGGCGGGAACCCAGGTGGAGGGAGCCAGACGGGCCGGGTCCACTCCCTGGGCGCCGACGGCCAGAAAAAACAACAGGATGGCCAGCTTGAGCCCCACCACATAGACCTCGGTGCGCCCGATGATCTTGGCGCTGGCCACGTTGAGGGCGGTGGGCACCAGGATGGCCAGGGAGATGAGCACATGTTTGGCCAGGGGCGCGTGGGCCGGGGAGAAAAAGGTGGCCCCGTAAGAGCCGAAGGCAAAGGAGTACAGGGCCAGCATTACTACGTAACTCAGCCACAGCAGCACGTTGGCCGAGCCGGGCAGATAGGCGGGGCCAAAGGCCTGGTCCAGAAAAGTCACCGTGCCGCCCCGGCTGGGGTAGCGCACCGAAAGCTTCACATAGGAATAGGAGGTGAGCAGGGCCACAATCCCGGCGATGGCAAAGGCCACCGGGGTGCCGCCCCGGGCAAGCTGCACCGAAAGGCCCAGCACCGCGAAGATGCCGCCCCCCACCATGCCGCCGACCCCGATGGCAGCCGCCGGCCAGAAACCTATTTTTTTACCGCCTGCCGCCATAACGAGGCACCCCCCCTTGGGTTAACTAGCCGTTACCAGCAGCATAACTCCACTTTGGGCCTAACACAAGCTACCCCCTTGCCTATAAGCGGCGAGAGCGATACCATGTTTCGCCATGGCAAACGAACCATTCAAACGAATCAACTGGGGGCTCATCCCCTACCCCCAAGCCCTGGAACGCATGCGCCGCCTGCACGCAGCCAGAGCCCAGGGCAAGGGACGCGATATGTTGATCTGCTGTGAGCACCCCCACGTGCTCACCCTGGGCCGCCACGCCGAACCGGGCCATATCCTCTTGAATGACGAGGAGTTGGCCGCCAAGGGCATGAGCGTGTTCAACGTGGAGAGAGGCGGCCAGGTGACCTACCACGGCCCAGGCCAAGCGGTGGTCTACCTGGTGGTGGCCCTGCTGCGCCGAAAACT
>JAIPDO010000007.1 GCA_021737645.1 Desulfarculaceae bacterium | reverse complement strand
AACCGGGGTGGGAAACGGCATCTCCGCCCCGGTTCCGGGCCACCTTTTTTGCGACTGGCGGCGCTTATCCCACCAAATTATGCTTGGAGCCGCCCTTGAGCCCAGCCACCAGGCGCTGGCCCAAGGTGATTCCCATTATGGCCAGACACTCCATGTCCAGATAGCGGGGAGCGTCTTGCCGGTACAGAACCGAGCACTGGGCAGGGAATGGGTCTTCCTCGTCGTTGAACAGCAGCAGCAGCGGTATGCGGGGTAGAGAGTCCAGGCGCATCACCAGATCATAGGACAGCCCGGCGTCGTGCTCCTTGCCTCCCCACTGGGTGCATCCCTGGGACAACCTCTGAAGTTTGCCCGCGAACTCTCTGGATATCAGGCGTTCCACGGTGTTGGTGAAGCCCTCCACGAACGGCGCGGCGTCGGGGAACTGCTTTAAGGCAACCCATTCATCGCCCGACTGGGGACCTCCGGCATTCAGCAAAAGATACTTGGCCAGGGCCACGCAGGTGGCGTGGGAGGGCTGCTCTCCCCGATGATCCTGAAAACCTTGATCCGGGCTCACCCGGTTGGGCAAACCGAAAAAGGGGATGATCGCAGCGTCGCCATTTTGTTCCACCCCCAGGGTGGCGAAGTCAATGCCCTCCCAGACCTGGGCCAGTTGGGCCAGGTAATATTCACGTATCTCGCTGAATACAGCCCTGGGTTGAGGCTCTTCACTGCTCATGGTTCTCTCCTTTGCCTTGCGGCCCTCAGTCCTGTTCTTCGGCCAGGTCAAAGGCCAGGGCCCGGGCGCTACCCGCCCGCACGCACATGGCTATGGCCGCCACCGCGCCCATTTGCTCGTCGCTTACTTCCAGCGTTTTGGCATGGGCGATGAAACGCTCGGCGCAGTGTTTGCACCGTATGGCCATGGCCGCTCCCAGAAAGACCAAGGTGGTGGTCTCCGGGGTCAATACGCCGTTTTCATAAACTGTCTCAAGAAACTGCTCAAAAGCCTCGTTTTGCTTGGGTAATATCATGTCATAGCTCCAATTAGGTGATGATGGATACTCCCAGTCAAACACAGGCACTCCGAGAGCGAATCACCCAACAGGGCCATGGCGGTTTGCCCGGCGGCCAGGCTAGATTTTATCCCGCGTGGCCTCGGCCATGGCCGGGGAGCGGTTGTGGGCGGCGGTAAAGGGTTGCCCTTCCAGGAAGCGGCCAATGAGCAGCAGGCCCATGAAGCGCTCAGGATCGTCGGCCAGCTTGGCGGGCAGGGACTCCAGGGTGCCCCTCAGCACCCGCTGGCGCTCCTGGTCTCCGGCCCAGTACACCGCCGCGCAGGGCAGGTTGGCCGGCAGGTGGCGGCGCAACATTTCGAACAAGCGGGGCGCATCGGCCAGGGCCATGTAAAAGATGGCGCTGTGCTCCTGCTTGGCCAGCAAGGACAACAACTCCTGGGCCTCGGGGCTGGGCTCATCCAGGGACATATCGGGCTTTAGCCCCTGGCCGGTCAGCACGAAGGGTGCGGCCTGGAGCAAGAAACGGGCGTCGTGGGCGGGCAGGATGCTGGCCCCCAGGGCGGCCATGGCCGCGGCGTCGGCCCCCATGCCCGGTATCACGATCACCTCCTGGGGCTTGAGTTGCTCGGCGTAGCTTTGCCCCGGCCCGAAAAGGCAGGGGTTGCCGAACTCCAGCAGGCCCACGTCCAGGCCTTTGTCCAGCATGGCCCGGATTTCCTCCAGGCGCCGCTCCAGCAAGCCGGCCCGCCTTTGGCGAAACAGCTTGGCCTCTTCGGGGCCGAGGGTGGCGAAGTGTTTGCCCTGGTAATCCCAGAACCCCTCCCAGGGGTCGAAGGGGATGGGGATGCCGCCGATGTAGTCCGCGAACAGTCGCGCCTGGCGGGCTGGGGCCAAAATGGCGTCCATGCGCTGCATGGTTTCCAGGGCCTGGAGGGTGGCGGTTTGGGGGCCGCCCGGGCCGCAGCCGATCAGATATAAAAAGCCGTGGTGAAAGTTTGGCGAGCCGCCAGTGGGCTGTTCGCCGGATGCTTCGCGCTTGCTCCTAAAAGGGGAGGGCATGGTGGTGCTCCTCGCCCCGCCCAAATGGGCGGGGCCGTGAAGTTTCTAACTGGGTGGGGCAGGCGAAAAACAGCGAAGGCTGGAGCGCGCGACTATCCCTGGTTCTGGAAGCAGGGGATGCACATGGTGCGCCCTTCCAGACGGCGGGTGCGCGACTCCATCACCGACTCGCCGCACGCCTCGCACACCAGGCTGGTGAGGATGCGGGCCGAGTGGGGCATGGGCACGTCCGGCTCCTTGACCGCGAAGATATCGGTCAAGTCCGAGCCCATGATGTCGTCGGTGCGCTCCTGGCGCATCTTCATCAGCCTCTCCACCTCTTCCGGAGTGGCCTCGCCCCCCAGCCACTTGCGGTTAAGCTCGGTGAACTCCGAGTCCGGGCTGCCCAGGCGGTTGGCGTCGAACACCAGACGCACGCCCTTGCCGTCGCCCCGGCGGTAGAAGCTGAAGGCCAGCTTGCCGTGGTCCTTATACAGCAGGTTGCCCTTGCCGAAGGTGCAGCCGGTGAGGGACTGGATGCCGTCCACCGCGCACATGTCGGTCTCCACCATGGCCACGACCTCTTCGTCTTCGGCCCGGCCCAGGTGGTTGAGCACGTATTCACCGGCCCTCAAGCCGATGGCCAGGCCCGGGCACCAGTGGCCGTGGAATTCCACCGCCTTTTCGATCTGTTCCGGGGTTAGTTCGCATCCAGCCAAGTTAAAGCCTCCTGTTGGCGTCCCGTGGGAAGAAATTAGTTCAAAGCGTCTAGGCGGAGCGCAAGCGGGCCTTGAGCAAATAGCCCAACTCGTCGTCCACCAGGGTTTCCAATTCAAGCCCGGCCTGCTTTATCATACGGCGCATTTCCTCGGGCGGTGGAAGCATGTCCTTTTCCACCACCGTGCCCGCCTTGCGGTGGGTGTCGTTGATGGCCGCGCTGGGCATGAAATGCACCACCGTCACGATGCCTCCCGGCTTGAGCAGTTTCACCAGATGGGCCAAGGCGGCGGGCTGGTCATCGAAGTGAGGGAACACCTGATGGCACACCACCCGGTCGAAGCCGGCCGCGGGAGCTTGGAACTCCTCCACCGCCATCTGCTCCACCCGCACCCAGGACAGTCCGGCCACCCGCTTGCGGCAGGCGGCCACCATGCCCTGGCTGATGTCCATGGCCGTTAGATGGCCGTCCGGCCCCACCACCTGGGCCAGCACCTGGCTGAGGCGTCCCGTGCCGCAGCCAGGTTCCAGCACCCAGTGCCCTGGCTGCAATTCGCTCTGCCGCAGCAAACGCTCCAGCTTGGGGCGCTCGGCTTCGCCGTACTCCTCGGCGGCCCAACCGGCGGCCACCTGGGCATCGAAAAACTCGGCCTTGGCTTGGTTCATTACTTGTCTTTCTTTAAAAACGGCGGCTTGCCGCCCAGGGGGCCATAGCGTTTGGCCATGGCCGCGTACACCGGCTTGCCCAGCAGAAAAACGTAAATCTCGTCGGCCTTGGCCGGAGGGGCTACGTCCTTGAATTCCTCTGGCTGGAGTATCTTGCCGATGGCATAGGCGTCGGCCAAGGCGGTGCCCAAATTGGTGGTGTACCAGTTGAAGGGGTGGAGCACGTACACCCGGCCGGTTTGGAAGGCCTTCAGGTTATTGTAAAACTCCGGCTTCTTGGCGTAGTCCGCCGCCACCAGAGCCAAGCCGCCGCCGTCCGCGAAAACATACTCAGGATTCAAGGCGAGCAGTTGCTCCTTGTCCATCATGACGTGCCCGGCCTTTTTCGGGGAGGCGGCCAGGTTTTTGGCCCCCACCCAGCGGAAGGGCAGGTAATTGGGGTCGGTGCTTTCCAGGCCGTGGGCTCCCTTGAAGCCGATGCCGCCCACATAAGCTCCGGGGCGCTGCTTGGCGGTTTTGCCGCGCTGGGCCAAGTCCTTTTGCCATGCCTCCATCTGGGCCACCAACGCTTGGGCCCGCTTATCCTTGCCCAGGATGCGCCCGGCCAAAAGGATGGAATCCAGCACCACCTTGTCAAAGGAGGCGAAGGGGCCATAGGAGAGCACCACCACCGGGATGTTGAGTAGCGATTGAAGTTGGTCGGCTTTGGACTTTTGCAGATAAGTTACGAACACCACCTGGGGCTTGGCCTTGAGCACCCCTTCCAAATCGGGCAGGTTGTTGATGGCCGCCACTCCGCCTGGGGTGATGGCCGGGAGTTTGCCCAATTCTGGTTTGGCATAAAAATAGGGCCGCCCATGGGGGAAGCGCTTCTCAAAGGCCTCGATGCCCACCACCTTGTCCTGGGCTTCCAAATAGACTATGAGGCGCAGGCAGCCCGGCCCCAGGCACACGATGCGCGAGGGGTTCAGGGGCACCGTGACCTTGCGCCCGGTGAGGTCGGTGATCTGGATGGCGCCCGCGGCCTGGGCCAAAGGAGCCAAGGTCAGAAGCAGCAAGCCCGCTAGGATGCAGGAGACCAGGCGGCGGGTGTTGTTGATATGCGGCATTATGCTTTCTCCTGGGTGGGAACCTGGGTTGCGGGGCGGGCCGGTTCGCGGGGAGTGGCGCTGCGGGGGATCACCACCCGGTGGCCTTCAACTTCGGCCAGCACCGCCTCCACGCCGTACACTTGCCGAATCATATCGGCGTTGAGTTCGTCTGGGGTTATCAGGGAATGCACCTGCCCCTGTTTCATCAAGACCAGGCGATCCAGATAGCGCAAGGCAAGGTTGATGTCGTGCAGACACACTGCCGCGCCCAGGCCCTGGGAGCGCACCGCTTGCATCAGCAGCTCCATGACCTCCAACTGGTTGCGCAGGTCCAGGTTGCTGGTGGGCTCGTCCAAAAGCAACAGGTGGGGCTCCTGAGCCAAAGCCCGGGCGATAACCACCTTCTGGGCCTCGCCGCCGCTGAGGCTGGACACCTGGCGCAAGGCCAGAGGTTCCAGGCCCATTTGGGTCAGTACCGTGGTGACCACATCCAAGTCGTGAGAGGTGGCCTGCCATTTGATGTGGGGCTTGCGTCCCAGCAGCACCGCGTCGAATACGCTGAGCGGTTCGCGTTCCTGGCTCTGGGCCACGTAGCCGATGAGCCGGGCGATCTGCTCGCCGCCCAGCTTGCTCAGGTCGCGGTCCTCCACCATGACCACACCTTTTTGGGGGCGCAGGATGCGGTTGAGGCACCTGAGCAGGGTGGACTTACCCGCGCCGTTGACCCCCAGGATGCCGGTTATCTCGCCGTGTTCCAGCGACAGGTTCAGCCCGCGCAGCACCGGCTGGCCGTTGTAGTAGAAGTGCAGGCCTTTGGCTTCCAGGGTCATAGCCGCCTCCCCTTCAGCAACAGATACAGGAACAGCGGCGCGCCCATGAAAGAGGTGAGCACTCCCACCGGCAGGCTGCCCGAGCCCACCACCAGGCGGCCCACGGTGTCGGCGGCCAAAAGCAGCACCGCCCCCACCAGGCCGGAGCAAGGCACCAGCAGGCGGTGACCGCCACCCACCAGGCGGCGGCTGATGTGCGGGGCCAACAGGCCCAGAAAGGCGATGATGCCGTGGAAGGCGGTGGCCAGGGCCACCAGCAGCGAGGCCAAAAACATGCCCAACAGGCGCAAACGGGTTACGTGCACCCCCAGGGCCTGGGCGGTTTCCTCACCGGCCAGCAGGGCGTTTAGGTCCCAGCGGCGGCGCAGGAAGTAGGCGCTCACCAGCAGGGTGGCCACGGCCAGCAGCAGGATTTCGCGCCAGTTGGAACGGGCCACGTCACCGAAGGTCCAGAACACCACGGTGGCGATCTCCACCTCGGTGGCGAAGTATTGGATGAGGATGGTGCCGGACATGAACAGCGAGGACATAGCCACCCCGGCCAGGATAACCGCCGAGGCGCTCATCTGGCGCATGCGGGCCAGCAGGATGATCACCGCCGTGGCGGCCATGGCTCCGGCAAAGGCCATCAGGGTGACTGCGTAGAGGCTGCTGAACATGAAATCGCCGGACCCGGCGCTGTACAGGGCGCTGGTGCTCACCGCCCCGGCCCCCAGGAACACGATGGCAAAGGCGGCCCCAAAGGCCGCGCCGTGGCTCATGCCCAAGGTGAAGGGAGAGGCCAGGGGGTTGCGCAGCAGGCTTTGGGTCACCAGGCCGGACAGGCCCAGGCCCCAGCCGGTGACTATGGCGGCCACTATGCGCGGCAGACGGATGTTGAACACCACCACCGACTGAGCTCCCTCGCCCTGGCCCAGCAGGATCAACAGCACCTTGTAGGGCGAAAGGTCATAAGCCCCTACCGCCACCCCTTGCAAGGCCAACAGGATGGTCACCACCCCCAAGGCGACCAGGATAAGGTAGCGCCGCCTGAGGCCAGCGCCGTAGCGGGAGATCAACTCGGCTCCCAGGTCTCCGGCCACAGGGGCGGGCAATGTGGCGTGATGGTGTTTCATAAGTTGGTAGTCTGCCTCCGACTGCCGGTCAGGTAAGGCGAGGCCGGTATGCTCCGGCCCCGCCTCGCTGGTTTAAAAACTGAACTCCACGCCCAGCATACCGTTGATGCCCGGCATGGGATAGTCCGGCTTGTATTCGTAGTCCTGGTTGGTCAGGTTCTCGCCCGCGGCGAAAACCTTCATGTCCACGCCCTTGACCCGGAAGCTGTAGCTGACCTTGGCATTGAAGATCAAGAAGCCATCCACCATCTTGCGCGAGCCCGCATAGCGGGTGTCGCTCACATAGTATTCATCCACGTACTGGGTGTCCACGCTGGCCATCCAACCGGGGAGAAAGCGCCAGTTGGCCCCGGCCGAACCGCTCCACTCCGGGGCGTAGGGGGTGTCCTCGGGGCTGCGGTCCAGGTAGGTGCCGCCCACGAACAAGGCCAGATCGCGCGTCGGGTAGAAGGTAATGTTGCCCTCGATGCCCTGGTTGTCAAAGTCGCCGATGTTTTCCCAATGGGCGGGGTTGTAGACCAGCACCAAGCGGTCGCTGCCCTTGTCCCGGAAATAGGTGAGGCCGGCCTTTACCCAAGAGGCGAATTTCTGGGAAACGCCCAGCTCGAAGTGGTTCAGCTCCTCGGGCTTGAGGTTCTCCCAGAGGCTGTTGTGCCAGAACATCTTGGATTGCTGCACCACGTACACGCCGGGGTAGTTGTAGGTGTGGGCGAAGTTGGCGTGCAGTTCGCTGTCCTGGTAGCGCAGGATGGCCCCGGCTTGGTACCCGGTTTCAGAGCTGAACTCGCTGTGGCCAAAGTAGCGTGCGCCCAGCGAGGGGATGAAGCTCACCTCGCCCAGCTTAAACTCCTGGCTCAGGGCGGCGTAGGGCTGGGAAAGGCGGAAGGTTTCCTTTTCGCCGCCGTTTTGCCTGCCCGTGGCGCTCACCGTGAGCACCTTGCCCGAGATGTAGTCCTGGTCGAATCCCAGGGTCAGGGCTCCGCCCTGCCACATGGTCAGGGTCTGGTTGATGCGCACTCCGTAGTTGTCGTAGTCGGTGCGGGTGTCGCTGCCGTCGCTCTGCTCCTGCCAGTCCAGATGCCCGTTGTCCCAATAGGCCTTCACATAGCCGTAGCCCCAGTCATACTTGTCTTCCAGCTTGAGGATGCTGATGCGGTCACGGGTCTTGAAGGTGCCGTCGCTTAACTCGGGCTGACCCATGGGGCCGGGGTCCTCGGACCAGTTGTGGGTGTAGTTCACCAGCAGGCTCAGGCGTAGGTGCGGGTTGAAGCTGTAGCCGATGTTGCCGTAGTAGTTTTGCAGCGAGCCCCCGGCGTCGTCGCGCTGGCCGTCGCTGTAACGGTAGCTCTGCACCAGGTAGTAGTCGAAGCCCTCGATCTTGCCGCCGGTCTCAACCACCTCGGTCAGGGTGTTGTAGGAGCCGCCCGCCAGCTTGCCGTGGGTGTAGAAGCCGTCTTCCTTCTTGTACTTGGGCACTATGTTGATGGCCGCGAAGGCGTTGTTGCCGAAAAGCACCGGCTGGGCGCCCTTGTAGACCTCGATGGCGTGCACGTTGTCTATGGAGAGCATGTCCATCACCGAGTGGTTCCACACCCCCACCACCATGGGGATGCCGTCGATCATGGTTACGATGTCCTGGCCGGGGCGGCCGGTGCCCATGCCCCGGATAAACACCGCCCCGCCGGAGCCGCCGCCAAAGGAGCCCACCGGGTTGTGACGGCTGATCACCACGCCCGGGGTGCGGCGCAGGGCCGAGGGCAGGTCTCCGGCGTTCATGTCGTCTATTTGCTGCTCGCTTATAACGGTCACTTCACTGGCCAGGCGGTTGACCTGGTCGCCCTCGATGATGGGCGAGGACACCACCATCACGTCGTCGGTCTTTTGAGCCTTGTCCTCGCTCTTTTCCTGGGCCCATCCGGCTCCGGCCGGGAGGCTCAACCCCACACACAGCGCGGTCACCGCGCACAACCTTGCGATTCGGCTAACCATTTCCTCTCCTCCATGAATAACCAGCGTGCTGTCTTCATGGTCAGCCTTGTTCGCCTGGTATAAAAAAACCAAAAGGCACCTCGAGAGCTACCGCTCCCCGTGCCTTCTGGCTGGTAATTTCTACGTTTTTTGTGGACGTTGGACCGCGCCTTCAGGCGCGTAATTCATTAATATCCAATAGCATCGCCCGCCATTGCTGTCAAGCGGACTTACTGATCCGAAGGAACGCGGCCAATTGTGCCCGAGCGCTGTTTTTTGGCGGGACGGTTCGCTACAGCGGAGTTGGCTGGCCACGATCAATGGCGTCGGCTATGGTTGTTGTTGGTAGAGTCACGCCTTTTGGTTTTTTAAGCTGCGTCGGGCGATTGACTCCCTCCCATGGCCGCCCGTCTCTGATACCACGCGATACGGCCCGATTTATTTGACCAGTTCGGGATCTCCCGGCCGCCAAGTCTTTGCGAACCATGGTTCCAACGGCCCATACAGACGAAAAAGCATGTTCCAGCCTCTCCCAGGGATCGTCTGGATCCAGTTGCCCTCCTTGCCGGCAGGTGCTTTGGGGCCGAAATAAATGTCGTAGGAACCGTCGGCGTTCTGCACGACGCTCCCCCGGGCGCTGCTTACACTGGGAAACCTCTGGTCGGTCTGGAGCATGGAGCGGGTCTGGTTGTCGTACACCACGAAGGACCAGAAGTCCTTGGCCGGCACGTTGGGTGGCAGATGGACCTTGTAGGTTTTGCCGCCGTCCAGAGGGTTGCCGTTGATATCCAGGTAGGCAACTGCATACTGGGAGCCTTTGCCGACCATCACCTTGGCCATCGCCGGTGTGATGCCCGTCGCGTAAAAGTGGAAGAAGCTGCGGGCATCCAGCAGGCGGACACCGGCATCCAGGAACTCATGGCTGCCGCCCACGAAGGCTGTGGTCCAGATGCTTTCTCCAGGATAGTAGTAGAACGCATTTTCGCGTGGCCGTGAAGCCAGTGTGCGGACCGTGACCGCCCCCACGTCGGCTGCTTCCGTCAGAATCTTCTTCATTCGGGCATCCGGCTTGAAAGGCCGGCCCTTCTTGATGCCAATGGACGCAAGCATACCGGCCATTTCAGGATCAATGCTATTGGCCGGCACCGCCTGGACGACGTCGTTTACCTCTTCGAAGATATTGAAATCCATGGCGTGGATCGTGTTGAAGCTCTTCCCCGAGACATTGACGAAAGTCATCTTCGGGGGCTTATCCTTGCTTGCCAACGGGTAAATCCGGAACAGTTTCTTGGTTGCCGCAACGGCGGGGGCAGGGTCGCCCTTTACCTGGAAGCCGCGCCAGACGACCCAGTTTCCATAGGTTGGTGAACGGGCCACGTGATACCCCTGTGGCACCTTGCCTTTGTAGCCCGGCGGCAGGATAAGGTATTTGCCCCCTTTGCCTCTGTCCGGTCCGGCGTTGCCGAAATCGGTTACGTAGCGAAAGGTGTAGTCATCTATGAAGCCGAGCACGTTGGGCGGCGTCTCGATTACCATTGGCCCGGCCTTCAGGTCGAGCCAGGCCATCATATATACCGATGTGGTGTTCGGCGTAAGGAAAAGCGCTTTTGAATCCATGAGGGTCGCGAATTGAACCACGGTGGTGTTCGCTGGGCCCAGATCGAGGATGCCCTTGCGCATCGCGTGCATGGATGCCAACTGGATGCTGTTGAGGTAGGCCTGCACCGCACGCTGGAAGTCGAGGTTGTCATATGCCTTCTGGGCGGTTTCCCTGTCCGGCACCCCATCCTTCAGGGTCAGGGTTCCGATGCGTGTCTCCAACTTGTTTGGGGTAGAGATGCCGTCCGGGATATCGGTCGTCATCTTCATTTTGGTTGCAGCCTGGGCGTGGATGGTCAGAGCGCAAAAGGCAAAAGCCAAGATGACCGCGGCAATTGGTTTAGTAATGTTATTAGTCATTTTTACGGCCATCCACTTTTGATAAAGGTTTCAAAACCCTGTAATCCCAGGAGGGAACTCATCAAAAAACATTGGATAGGCTATATTAATAATAGTAATTTATATTGATTGTAAAAACAACTAAGCAAGCTTGCACGGAGGCCGCATTACAAAACGCCCGGCTCACCGGCAGAATACGGGCCGGGATGGCCTATCTATTAGATTTGCGGAATTTTCAGACCCTGAGGGTGCTGAGCTAATCCAGGACCGCACCCTGGGCGGCGGAGGATACCAGTTTGACGTAACGCCGCATGTAACCAGGCGGAATCTCTCTGAGGCGGGGCTCGTGGGCGGCCAAGCGCCTGGCCATTTCCTCGGGGGTGATATCAACCTCCAGGCTGCGCTGGGCGATGTCGATGCGGATCAGGTCGCCGGTCATCACCGCCGCGATGGGGCCGCCCATCGCCGCCTCGGGGGAAACGTGGCCCACGCAGGGGCCCTGGCTGGCCCCACTGAAGCGGCCGTCGGTGACCAGGGCCACCCGCTGAAGGCCCGACTGGTTCAGGCCCACGGTAACCGCCAGGGTCTCGGGCATTCCCGGCCCGCCCTTGGGACCCTCGTTGCGGATAACCACCACCTCGCCTTCCAGTATGGTCCCCTCGCGCAGGCCCTCTAGGCATGCCTCTTCGGACTCGAAAACCCTGGCCGGTCCGGCAAAGCTGTGCATATCGGGGTTCACCGCCGATTGCTTGATTACCGCCCCATCGGGGGCCAGGTTGCCGAACAGGGCCACGGTGCCGCCCTCAGCAAAGTGGGGCCGCTTCCTGGGCGGGATCACCGCCTCGTCGCGCACCTGGGCCGACGCCGTGATTTCTCTCCAGCTCAGGCCGGCCACGGTGAGGGCCTCCAGGTGCAGCTCATCGGCGATGCGGCTCATCACCGCGGGAACCCCGCCAGCCCGGTGCAGGTCCAGCACCCCGTAGGGGCCGTTGGGGCTGATGGCGCACAGGGTGGGCACCTGGCGGCTGAAGTGGTTGAAGCGCTCTAAAGGCAGATCCAGGCCCAGCTCTTTGGCCAGGGCGGGCAGATGCAGGGCCGCGTTGGTGGAGCCGCCCAGGGCCTGGCAAAGCATCAGGGCGTTTTCCAGGGAATCGGCGTTCAGGAATCGCCGGGCGCTTAGGCCCTGCTCCACCAGCTCCACCACCCGGCGGCCACAAACCCGGGCCAGTCGCAGCTTGTCGGCCGCGTAGCCGGGCACCGTGGCCGAGCCGGGCAGGGCCAGGCCCAGGGCTTCACTGAGGCACTGGAAGGTGTTGGCCGTGCCCATGACCTCGCAGGCCCCGCAGGAGCCGCTGGTTACGCAAGCGATGCGGTCTTCCGGGTCCTCGTAGTCGGCCAGCTTTACGCTCTCCACTTGGTTGCGCCGCTGGCGTATGGCTTTTTCGCTGGGCCCGCCGGGCAACAGCACGGTAGGCAGGTCCAGGCGGGCGGCGGCCATGAGCATGCCGGGGATGATCTTATCGCAGGAAGCCACCATGACCACCCCGTCAAAGCGCATGCTGCGGATGTAGGTCTCCACCGTGTCGGCGATCAACTCCCGCTGGGGAAGCACGAAGCGCATGCCTTCGTGCCCCTCGGCCAGGCCGTCGCAGGGGGCGGGCACGTTGAACTCAAAAGCCAGGCCCCCGGCGGCCAGGATGCCTTCCTTGACCCGGGCGGCCAGGCCTTGCAAGTGCATGTGGCCGGGGTTGAAATCGGTTTGGGAGTTGGCGATGGCGATCAGGGGCTTTTGCCCGGCCTCCTCGATATCCACCCCGGTGCCCCCCAAAACCCCCAGGCGTATGGCGCTGATGGCCCGGTCGCTACGGTCGAAAATGGCTTGGCTTAGCGGCTTTTTCATGTGTGGCTCCCTGATTCTGAACGATTCCCTGGGCCGGTCCGTCGCTCCGGGCCTAATTCGATGCGCTGGGTTGGGCCCAGACGGAGGGCTTTACGGTGACGATCACGGCGGCGGCGGCCATGTCCACGAAGATGAAAACCAGGTAGGCGGCGTCATAGGAGCCGGTGAGACTGAAGGAGCCTCCCATCAACACATAGCCCACCGCCTGCAGGCCCAGGAACAGGGCCAACAGGCGAAACACCGAGGCAAAGGCGGCCCGGCCGAAGCACCAGGCGCTGATGATGGGGAAGGTGGACATGATGCCCCCCATGCCGAAACCGAATACCAAGATAAAAAAACCCACGGTGATGGGTCCGCTGGCCACCAGACCCAGGATTTGCCCCAGCCCCACCATGGAGAACATTACCGCGGCCAAGCGGTTGGGCGGGAAGCGGTCGCACAGGGTGCCCCAGGTGAACTTGCCGCAGGTGCCCGCCACCGAGGTAAGAGCCACCATGATCATGGCGGTGTCGCCGTCCATGCCCAGGTCTTGGAAACGGGGCCCCAACTGGAACACCACCGCGAAAACTCCAGCGCTGGCCAGGCCATAGGCCATGCCCACCTTCCAAAAAGAGGGGCTTTTTATGAGCTGGCTGGGAGGCACCTGGGACTGAGGCATGATTTTGATGGATGCCCTGTCCTGGGGAGCCACCGCTTGGCCGTCGGGCAGCATGCCGCAGGACTCTGGGGAGTCGCGCACCACCAGCCAAGCAATAGGAGCCAAGCAGGCTATGCCCAGGCCGATGATGGCGAAGGCCCATCCCAACCCCACGGTGTGCAGCAAATGGTAGGCCGCGAAGGGGAGTATCACCCCGGCCATGGTTAAGCCGCTGGTGGCCATGCCCATGGCCCTGCCCCTGAGGCGCACGAACCAGTTGGACACGGCGGTGTTGGCCACCAGCGAGGCCATGGCCGCGTTGCCCATTATCAATAGAATGTAGGCCAGGTAAAAAAGCCAAAGCTCTTGCGCCTGACCCAGGGTGACGAAAGCGGCGGCGGACACCAGCGCGCCCATGGCCATGAGGCGGCGGGGGCCGGTGATGGAGATGATGCTGCCGTAGGAGTATTGGCCCAGCAGGCCGCAGATAAAGCCGATGATGGGGGCTAGGTTTATGTCCGCCCTGGTCCATCCCCGGAGTTCGCACAGGGGCAGCATGAAGGCGTTGAAGGCATAAAATTGGCTGCCGGCCGCGGCGAAGTTGGCCAAGAAGGCCACGCCCACCACGTACCAACCATAGTAGACACCGGCCGGGAGAGCGACGGTGCTGTCGTGCAGGTCAACATCATTTTTCATCGGCAGTGGTAAATTGGTTTTCGTTTTTCAACGAAAGCCTTGGCTCCTTCTTTCATGTCCTGGGTAGCGGCGAGTTTGGACCAATTTTGCGATTCCACGGACAGGGCCTGCTCCACTGCCAGGTCGCGTGTCTGGTTGATCACCTTTTTGGCTCCGGCCACCCCCAGAGGGCCTCGTTTAGCAATGCTCTTGGCCAGGCCCATGGCCTCGGCCATGAGTTCTTCGTGTGGCACCACTTTTTCTACCAGGCCGTATTCGTAGGCCTCCGCGGCGGTTATGCGGCGTCCACTGTAAACCAACTCTTTGAAGCGGCCCAAGCCCAAGAAGTGCAATGCTCTGGCCATGCCGCCGTTACCCGGAAAGATGGACAGGTTAACCTCGGGGAAACCCAGCACCGCGTCTGCGGCAGCGTAGCGTATATCGCAGCAAAGGGCCAGTTCCAATCCACCCCCCAGGCAAAAGCCTTGAATGGCAGCAATTACCGGCCAGCGGTAATTTTCAACCAGAGAGAAAATCTGGTGGGTATTGTTCAAGCGAGACAGGGCGGTTTCCGGGGTGAGGTCCAAAAAGGCCTTGATGTCGGCTCCGGCGACGAAGGCCTTGTCCCCGCCGCCGGACAACACCACCGCCCGCACATGGTCGTTGCGCTCTTCCAACTCCAGGAACACCTCGCGCAGCGCTTCTTTGGCTTCGGCGATGAGGGGGTTCATGGGGGGGTTGTTCAGGGTCACATGAGCGATGAAGTCTTCAATTTTATATTGAACCAAGGGTTCGGACATGATGTGCTCCCGGTCTAACTCTTGAAATACTGCATGGTTGCGTTGGGCAAAATCGCCGCACGGGTGCCCGGACCATAGTCACCTGCCAGCAGTTCCTGGGTCTGAGCCCAGGTTTTGCTGAAGGTGATGACCTCTGGGTTGGCGAACCAGTCGCCAAAGGTGCGGTCCATACAGGGGGCCATGATGATGAGCTTGAAGTTGTCCGGCAGTAGGCGCACTGGATACATGCGGCCCCCATGACCGCTGCCGAAACGGCCCAACAGGTAGTGCACCACCTGGCCCTCCGGCGAGTCGGCGATGACCACCACCGTGCCGCCCTCGGGCTTCAATGCTCCCCGAGCCAGGGCCACGGCGATGGGCATTTCGTTGGCTTTGACAAAGGCGTTGGAGATCACCACGTCCACGTCCCGGGGCCGGGGGGAGGTGGCGTACCAGCCCTGGGCCAGCTCCACCGCCTTGGCATGGGAGCGGCGCAGGTCTCCGGCCACCAGCGCGGCGGCTTCGCCCCGCTGGTTGACCAGCACGTTCACCGAAAAGTCCAGGCCCACCAGATCGGCGGCCTCGTCGATGTCCTGGCGCACCAGGTTGCCTGCGAACTTGCCAAGGCCCACGCGCTCAGGCGCCAGGGCCATGACCCTGGTGTGGTGATCGGCTATGGAGTCGATGTGGGCCACGCCGGGCATGAGAATCTTGCCCCCGCCAGAAAATCCGGCATAGGGATGGGCGGTGACGCAGCTTATGGCCAGCTTGAGTTCGGCGGCCATCACCTCGCGGTTGATGAGCACCCTGGTTCCTCGGCTGGTGACGCCCACCTCGTCGCAGTTTTCATAGGTGTTGTGGTTGAACACCCGGAAGCGCTCCACGAGGTCCTGGCCCAGCTTTTTGCGCAGCTCGTGAAAACTCAGGGCCCCGTGGGTGCCCAGGGCGCAGACAAAGGTGATGCGCTCTTCGGGCACCCCGGCGGCGGCCATCTCCCTCAGCAGAAACGGGGCGATTTGGGCGCAGCGGGTGGGCCGGGTCATGTCGTCGAAGACGATTACCGCGGATTTCTTGCCCTGGGCCAACTCTCTTAGCGGAGGCGAGCCCACCGGCTGGGCCAGGGCGGCTTCGATTTTCGCTTGGCTAAGGGCCGGATGCCCGGCCCCGGCCATGGGGCAAAGCTCAACCTGCCAGTCGTCCGGCAGGGTTATATCCAGGGAGTCGTTTTCATACCAAAGGCGGCGGGGCAGGGAAAGCTGCATGGCTTGGCTAGCCTCCCACCATGGCCGCGCCCAGGTCATAGGCCTCCAGGTTGGTCGGCACCTTGGCCGGGCCAAGAGCCCTGAGCAATTCGGCCTCGAAGCCCTCGCGGGATACGGGCAGGTCTCCGGTGGCGGCCAAGGCTCCGATCATAATGATGTTGGCGAAGATGCTGGCCCCCAGCTCCATGGCCTTTTCAGTGGCCGGGATGCTCCAGCGCTGGGCGGTGAGTTGGGCCAGCATGCCCTCCAACTCCTCGGTAGCGGGATACTCGGCCTTGCCGGAGATGGCCGCCACCGGCAGAATGGGCCGGGAGTTGACTATGGCCTTGGCCTGAGGGTTGCCGTATTTCACCAGCACCCTGAGCGCCTCCAGGGGCTCCAGGGCCAGCACCATGTGAGCCTTGCCCTCGGGTATCTGGGGAGACCAGGAGCCATCGGCGGAAACGCGGAGGTGGCTCATCACCGAGCCGCCCCGCTGGGAAGCGCCAAAGGTTTCGCCGATGGTCACCCACAGGCCCTGGCTGGTGAGTACGTTGCCCAGCATGCGCGAGGCCAGCACGTTACCCTGGCCGCCCACCCCGGTGATGATCAGATTGTAGGGATCGTGAATCAGTTTTGCCGTAGCCATGACTCAGGCCCTTTCACTCTTGATGATGGCCCCTTGGGGGCACACCGAGGCGCACACCCCGCACCCGGCGCAGATCACCTCGTCGATGCGCGCCTTACCGCTTTGTTTTTCCCAGGCCAGGCCGGGGCAACCGAAAACCCTGGTGCACAGGCGGTTGCAGCCGCACTGATCGCCCAGGCATTTTTCCGGGTCCACCTTAACGTCGTAGGGCTTGGTGCCTTTGCGCTGGGGGCTCAGGGCACAGGCCTGGCGCAGGATGAGCACCTTGGCCGTGGACTGATCGGCCAAAAGCGCCAACGCCGCCGTCTGGGTGGCTTCCAGGTCAAAGGGGTCGCACACCGTGACCTCAGCCCCCAGGGAGCGGCAGATGGCCTCGATGCCCACTGGCGGCACCGGATGGCCCATAGCGTTGGCCTCGGTGCCGGGGTGGGGCTGGAAGCCGGTCATGGCCGTGCCGCTGTTGTCCAGCACCACAAGGCTCATGGGCGACTTTTGGTGCACCGCGTTGATCAGCGCCGGAATCACCGCGTGATAAAAGGTGGAGTCACCGGATACGGCCATCACCGGCTGGTCCATGCCGAAGCGGCCAAATTGGCCGAAGCCGCTGGCCATGCCAGCACCCGAGCCCATGGCGAGCAGGGTCTTGAGCATGCCGTATCCGGTGGGGCGCATGGCCAGCGAGTAGCAGCCTATGTCTCCGCAGATAAAGCCGTCCCGGGCGTCCAGGGCCAGGGCCTCTTTAAGGGACCAGAAGGAGGCGCGGTGGGGGCAGCCGGGGCAAAAGGCCAGATCACGTTCCTGGGTGGCTTGGGGGGCCAGTTCCTGGGCCAGGCGGTCGTACTGCTTCGGGCGGGCCTGGTAAGGCAGATCCAGGATGCCCGCCAAGGCTTTAAGCACCAGGTCCGGGTTCAGCTCGCCCTGGGCGGGCAGGGTGCCATCGCGCTTGCCGAAGAAGCGTTTGGCTCCGATCTCCCCGGCCATCTCCGCCGCCGCGATCTTGACGTTCTCCTCCAGGAAGGGGATCACCTCTTCAACCACCAACACCCGGTCGCAGCGCTCAAGGTGGCGCTGGAGCAGCTTGGGCGGCAGGGGCCAGGTGGTGCCCAGTTTGAGTACTCCCACCCGGCCCGAGGCGTCCAGCAGGGCCAGGGCCTCTTTAACGTAAAGGTTGCATATGCTGGAGGTGATGACCAACAGCTCCGGGCTTTCCGGCCCCACGTAGGAGTTGAAGGGCGAGTCCTCGAACAGCTCTACCGCCCGGGCCAGCTTCTCCTGTTGCAGGCGGTGCTTGTAGGCCACCGGGGAGGAGGACACCGGGCCGTGGCCCTTGTCCAGCAGGGTGCCGTGGTGATCGAAGCGGGCCTTGCCCTGGGGCGCGGGGATGGTGCCGGGCACCACGCCGCCGCTGGCGTGTGAAAGTCTGGTGACGCTGCGCAGCATCACCAGGTTGCCGATCTCCTCGGAAAGCTCGAAGGCCCATTTGGTCATGTCCTTGGCTTCCTGGAAATCGCTGGGTTCCAAGAGGGGCAGCTCCAGCATGCGCGCGAAATGGCGCGATTCGCCTTCGTTCACGCTGGAGAGCGCGCCGGGGTCGTCGCAATGCACCAGTACCATGCCCGCCCGAATGCCGGAGCCGGCCAGGTGCAGGAGAAAGTCCGAGGCCACGTTGACCCCGTTCTGCTTCATGGCGCACAAAGAGCGCAGCCCGGCCAATGAGGCCGCCGCCGCCACCTCCAGGGATACCTTCTCGTTGATGGACCACTCCACGTACAGGCCGTGCTCATCGGCCGCGTTCGCCAGGTTCTGGATTATCTCCGACGAGGGCGTGCCGGGATAACCGGCGGCCACCCGCACCCCGGCCTCCAGGGCGCCCTGAGTGATGGCCTGGTTGCCCATCATGGTTCGGCGTTGTCCCTGCATCACGCCACCTCCCCGCTCTCGACGGCCTGGTAAAGCTCCGGGCTCACCCGGATGGCCTTGGGCTGGTCATCGCCGGGACCACCCAGTAGGCCCTGGGCCAGGGCGGCGCCCAGGCCACGGCTTCTCTTACCCTCTGCCGCTTGCATTAGATGCTCCTGGTTGTCCGCCGGGAATTCTTCCACTACCAGCCACCCGGATTCCACTGCCGCCTCGGTGAGGGCCCGCGCTTTTTCGTTGCGCACCACCAGGGTGTTCCACCCCGGCCGCCCCTCGTACATGCCCACGGACAGGTCGGCCCACTCGGAGGTCATGTCCGGGCAAACGGCACAAGCGGGGGGAATAAGGTCGCGTATTTCATCCAGAGGTATTTCCAGGGAGCCGTCCGTGGTCTGAACCTGCAACACTCCGGCCGGAGGCGGGGGGATGTCCATGGAGCGGATTTGCTCCAGTTCCACCCGTTGGGCCAAAAATCGCTCCAAGCCTTGGGGCGACAGGGACCAGTTGCAGAACAGGCCCACCACCAACTCGGCAGGCCCCGCCATTCCCCGCAGGGGCGATGGTTTGGTCCGGCGTTGGGCCAAGGCCGCCGCCTGACAGGGGGTGGCCACCACCGCCAGAGGGCCGCGCCCCTGGGCCTGGGCCCGGTTCAGGGCGGCCAAAGTAGGTGCGGCGGTGAACTTGGAACCCGAGCAGGCCATGACTTCCTCGGCCGTGGTGGCCAAAGTGGGCGCAGTGTCCAAGCCCCGGCCGCCAGTGAGGATCGCCCCTTGTACCAGGCCCTGCTCCAAGGCGGCGCAGGCCAAGGCCGACACCGTGCCGCCTGCCTGATAATTTCCAGCCTCCAGGCGCGGTCCGGCCTTGGCCGCCACCACCGCCAGATGCGGCCCCATGCCCTGGGCGGAGTACGGCGCGCCCCACAGCTCTTGGGCCAGGCCTTCCAGATCCAACTCGGTTTTGGGGCACCAGGCATGACAGCGGCCCTCGGGCAGGTCGCAGTCGTGCAGCATCACCGTTTTGCCCCCGTGGCTGCGAAAATAGGGGCACAACTCCACGCAGGAGCCGCAGCCGATGCACAGGCCGGGCTCTTGAACTTCCGCCAGTAATTGTCGCGGTCCTCGGGTAATCATCTCCATTGACCTCGAGCAGTAAATGCTATTCGTAAGCCCCGGCCAACAGCGCCAGGGGATGTTTAACCTTGTCCGGCCCCAGGGCCAGGCCCAGGTAGTGACGGCAGGCTGGGCAAGGGGTCACCACCACCTCCGCCCGGCTCCGCTCTATCTGGTCCATTTTACTCTGCCTCACCCCTTGGGAGAGAGCCTGGTTTTTCAGGAAAAAGTCGCCCCCCGCTCCGCAGCAGGCCGCCGGATCGGCCATGGGCCGGTAATCGGCTCCGGGCACCTGCTCCAGCAGGGCCAAACCCGCCTGCACCTGCGCGGCAAAACCGGCGGCGTGGCAGGGCTGGTGCAGGGTGTAGGAGATGTCGCGTCCCTGGGGCGCTTGGCTAAGGCCCAGCTTATGCAGGAAGGCCCCCACCTCCATGACCTTGGGGGCCAGCGCCTGAGCGGCCTGGGCCTCGGGGCTTTCGGGCTCGAACAGGCGGGTCATCTTGTCGCGCAGCATGAGTACGCAGGAGGTGCACTCGGTGACCACCGCGTCTACCTCCTGGGCGGCAAGGGCAGCCAAGTTGCGTCGGGCCAGATCCTGGGCCATGTCCACCTCGCCCTGGGCCAGGGCGGGCAGACCGCAGCAGGCCAACTCTTGGGGCAGCACCACCTCCACCCCGTTGGCCAGCAGAACCTTGCGCACCGCCTGGGCGGTGTCCAGGTGTAGGCTGTTGGCCGCGCATCCCACGAACCAGGCCACCCGAGCCCGCATCTGGCCGCTGGGCTTTAACACTTCGGGCTGGTCGGCCAGGAAGGGATGGGCCGCCGGTTGGGGCAGGTCGGCCGGGGCCAGGCCCATGGTCTTGGCCAGTGGCCCCAGCTTGCCCAGGGCGCCGGGGTGCCCCCGCTGCTCCATGAGCTTGCGGTGCAAGCTTCGCTTGAGCGAAGCCGCCGGGCCGCTTGGCCGAAGTTGGTTGCGGGCGGCCACGAATATTTCATCCAGGGGCAGGCCGCCGGGACAGGTGTGGGCGCAGGTGCCGCAGAGCAGGCAGTTGGCCACGATCTCCTTGGTGCGCTTGCCCACGGGAAGGGCCCCGTCCATGAGCGCGGCCTTGATGAGCAGAGTGCGGCCCCGGGCGGTGTAGGACTCCAACAGTTCCTGGGAAAACACGGGGCATGAAGCCTGGCAATAGCCGCATTGGGAGCAGCGCTCCAGGGCCTCCCGGTATTGCTCCAAGCCCTGCATCAGGTCTCCAGTTCCGGAGGCCATATCTTTCCCGGATTCATTATGCCCGTGGGGTCAAAGGCCTTTTTGATGCGCCGCATCAGGGCGACCTGCTCCCGGCCCAGCTCCAGTTCCAGGAACTGTGCCTTGTGCAGGCCCACTCCGTGCTCCCCGCTGATCACCCCGCCCAGAGCCAGCCCGGCCTTGATGACCTTGGCCATGGCCTGGTCGGCCCGCGCTTGCAACTCGTCGCTCACTTCGTCCATGCGGATGGTGGGGTGCATGTTGCCGTCGCCCGCGTGGCCGGTAAGGCCCATGGCCAGGCCCATTTCTTGGGCAATACCCATCACCTTGGTGGCAAATTCGGGGATACGGTCGCGGGGCACGGTGACATCTTCGGTGACCACCCGCTTGAAGCGGCTGACTACCAGGGGATAAAGACGCGAGCGCACCATCCAGTACACCGCCGCCTCATCGGTTTGGGGCACCACCCGCACATCAATGGCTCCCATGTCCCGGCAGGCATCGGCCATCTCCTGGGCCTGGCGCAAGGCCTCCTGGGCAGTGCCGTCGAACTCCATGAGCAGGCATGCCTCGCCCTCCTCGGGCAGGGGAGGGCTGACGAAGCGGTTGAACACCGCCAAGGAGGCGGTGGTCAAAAGCTCCAGCATGGAAGGCACCACCCCGCCCGCGATGGTCTCGGAGACGATGCGCGCGGCCATGTCCATGGTGGGGCACACCGCCAGGGCGGTGCAGGTGGCCGGTGGTTTGGGCAGCAGGCGCAGGGTGGCCTGGGTTATCAGGGCCAGGGTGCCTTCGGAGCCGGTGAGCAGATGGGTGAGGTCGTAACCGGCCGAGTGCTTTACGCAGGCGCTGCCGGTTCTTATCACCTCGCCGTCGGGCAACACCGCCTCCAGGCCCAGCACGTAGTTGACGGTGGTGCCGTACTTCACCGCCCGGGGCCCGCCCGCCCGAGTGGCCACGTTGCCTCCCAGGGTGCACACGCTCTTGCTCTGGGGGTCCGGGGGATAGAAAAACCCCTGGCCCTCCACCGCCTGCTGGAAGTCGGCCAGCACCACCCCCGCTTCCACGCGGGCGGTGAGGTTGCCCCGGTTTATTTCCAGGATGCCTTTCATCCGCTTGGTGTCCAGCACTATGCCCCCTCGTACGGGGGTGCAGCCGCCGCTGAGGCCGCTGCCCGCCCCGCGCGGGGTCAGGGGGATGCCGTGTTGCGAGGCATAGGCCATGACCTTGGCGGCCTGGGTGGTGCCCGTGGGCAGCACCACCGCCGCCGGGTCGCCTTGGGCAAAGTAGGCGATGGCGTCGTGCCGGTAGACTAGCAGGTCCTCGGGCTGGGTGCTGAATCCCTCCGGCCCCACCAGGCGAGCCAGGTCTTTGGCCAATCCCCTCATGGGCGTATCACTTGGTTACCATGATAGAAGGCAGCCAGGTGGCGATCTCCGGCCAGAGCATGACCATGGCCAGGCATATGGCCTGGAGGATCACGAAGGGCCCCACCGAGCGGTAGATGTCGGCCATGGTGATCTGGGGCGGCACCACGCTTTTGAGTATGAACAGGTTGAAGCCGAATGGCGGGGTGATGTAGGCCATCTCCATGTTGATGATGAACAACACCCCGAACCAAAGGGGATCAAAGCCAAGCTGGTTGATGATGGGCACGAAAATGGGGGTGGTCAGCAGGATGATGCCCGCCGGGTCCAGGAACATGCCCAGCACGAAAAACACCAGTTGAATGGCGATGAGGATGATCCAACGGTTGATATCCATGCTCATGATGGCCTCTTGCAGCATGTCTTGAATGCCTGCGTAGGCCAGGAAGGTGGTGAAGCTCACCGCGCCGATGATGATCCAGAACACCATCACCGTTAGGCTCAGGGTGTCTTTCAGGGCCTGCCACATGCGGGCCCAGGTGAGTTGGCGATGGATAAGCGCGGTTACTACCGCGCCGCCCGCGCCCACGCCCGCCGCTTCGGTGGGGGTGGCCACCCCGCTGTAGATGACCCCCAGCACCAGCACCACCAGACTGACCGGCAGGACCACGCCCTTGAGGGAGCGGAATTTGTCGCGCCAGTTGTATTTTTCGGTGACCGCCGGGCCCAGGTCTTTTTGGAAAAAACAGCGAATCCCGATGTAGAGCACGAAGATAGTGGCCAGCAAAATGCCCGGCAGCATGCCGCCCGCGAACAGGCGCCCGATGCTCACCTCGGCCATGTTGCCGTAGAGGATCATCAGAATGGAGGGCGGGATCAAGATGCCCAAGGCGCCGCCCGCGTTGATGCAACCCACCGCCATGACTTTATTGTACTTGCGCTGGAGCATGGATGGCAGGGCGATGAGCCCCATGGAGATGGTGGCCACGCTGGAGATGCCGGCCATGGCCGCGAAGATGGCGCAGATGACCACCGTACCCATGGCCAAGCCGCCGCGCAGGCCGCCCATCCAGCGATAGACCACCTCGTAGAGCTTGTCGGCCAATCCGGAGAACTTGAGGATGTTGGCCATGAAGATGAAAAGCGGCACCGCCAGCAGCAGGTAGCTGGTTCCTTCGGCATAGGCCGTATTAAACAGCACCAAAAGGCCCTGCGGCCCCCAGGTTAGAATGATGCCGACCGCGGCAATGGCCAGCATGGCAAAGGCGATGGGGATGCCGATGGCCAGCAGAACCACCAAAGATGAGAACACTATGAGCGTGAGGAGCCAGGTTTCCATGTATGACCTCTTAGCTCTGCGTCGGTTTGCGGCCGGTGATCAGAAAATTGACGTTGTCCACAGCGTTGGACAACCCTTGGAGCAGCAGAAAAATGGCCCCCAAAGGCACCGTGGCCTTGGCCGGGCCCAAGGGAAGGGCCGCGGCCGAGCTTGAGGTGTCGCCAACCATGAAGGCCTCGATGGCCACCTTGCTACCCAACCAAATGATGGGCAGCATGGCGATGATCAACAGCACTCCCACTAAAATTTCCACCCTGGCCCGAGCCTTGTCGCTCATATGGGAATAGAGGATGTCCACCCTGGTGTGGCCGTAATGCTTGAGGGTGTAGCCGGTGCCGAACATGACCAGGGCGCAGAGCAGGTACTCACACACTTCCTGGGCCCAGGAGGTGGGCGCGTGAAAGAAGTAGCGGGCGATGACCTCATAGAGCACGATGATGGTGACCACGCCGATGAGGGGAGCCGCTATCATCCCCATGGCTTGGTTCATTGATCTAATGACCCTGGAAAATGTGAGCATCTTGCCTCTCCGTCGCGCGTGAAGGGCCGCTGGTCAAGGGCTTGTGAATTGCCTTGGGCGTTTCGGGGCAGGCGCCTCCGGCTGGCGGCTGGGACGGCCGGGAGGGGCTAATCCCGCTCCCGGCCGGCCAGCGTTTTTCTAGAACTTGACGCCCTTGGCCTTCAGGTTGGCCTTGAGGATGTCCACCAACTGACGGCAGTAGGGGGACTTGCTGGCGGTCTGCTCATACAGGGGCATGAGCTTTTGGATCCAGATGTCCAACTCGGCCTTGGACAGCTTGATGATCTTCACGTCCTTCTTGGCGGCGAACTCGATGGCTTCCTTGTCCCAGGTAGGGCTCATGTCGAAGCTGCGGTTCATGGCCATAATAGCGGCCTTCTTCACTGCTTCTTGCTGGTCCTTGGGCAGGGAGTTGAACACTTTGGTGTTGATGGCCAGCTCTATGATGCCGGGGGTGTGGAAGGCGGGGTCGCTGACGTAGTTGAGAACCTCGTAGAGCTTGTATTTCTTCAGGGTGTACCAGGGGTAGTCGGTGCCGTCCACGGTGCCCCTTTGCAGGGCCATGTACTGCTCGGCTCCGGGAATGGCCGCGGCGGCCGCGCCCAGAGTCTTCACAATGATGGCTTCCAGACCGAAGGCCCGGATCTTCTTGCCCTGGAGGTCAGCCAAATTGTTGACCGGGAACTTGGTCATCAAGCCCATGGTGGCCACGGAGATGGAGCCCAGGAAGGTCACCCCATGCTTGGACATGGCCTCGGCGAACACCTTGTGATAGCCCTTGTTGAGCAGGATGTCCTTGGCTTCCGCCGGGCTGGACCAGTTGAAGGGCAGCCACTGCACGTTGACCTCGGGGAACACGCCGGTGAAGTAAAGGAAGGAGCCGGAGTAGCCGTCGATCATGCCGCTTTTAAGCGACTCCAGGGCCTCGCGGGATTTCACCAACTGGCCGGGCCAAAAGACCTTGATCTTCAGTTTGCCGTTGGTCATCTTTTTTACCTGGTCGGCAAAAAAGGTGGTGGTCTGACCTGCGTAAGCGGTTTCCGGGTAAACGCACTGGAACCTGAGCGTCTTGGCCTGGGCGATCCCGGCAAAGCTCAGGGCCAGCAACGCGCAAACAAACAACGCCATAAATCTACGGGCCATGTTCTATCTCCCTTTCCGCCGGGGACGGATACCGCCCTACCGGCAACTCCTGTTAAGCACCCTCTCCGTGTATCTTTGGCAGGGGGCCGTAAGACGCCCCGCCGCTTGATCAGTCAAGCTTGATGGACCGCTTGAGCACCTTTCCGGTGTGCGTTTTGGGAAGCTCATCGGTAATGCGCACGATGCGGGGATATTTGTAAGGGGCCACCCTCTGCTTCACGAAGTCCCTGATCTCCTCGGGGGTGGCCGCCGCGCCCTCGCGCAGCACCACCATGGCCGCCACCTCCTCACCCAGGTCTGGGTGGGGCTGGCCCAAAACCGCCGCTTCCAGAATGGCTGGATGCTGGTAGAGCACCTCTTCGATCTCCCGGGGATACACGTTGTAGCCGCCCCGGATGATCATTTCCTTCTTGCGGTCCACTATGTAGACGTAGTCATCGGCGTCCTTGCGGGCCATGTCCCCGGTGTGCAGCCAGCCGCCCCGCAGGGTTTCCTCCGTGGCCTGGGGCTGGTTCAGGTAGCCCTTCATCACTCCCGGCCCCTGGACGATCAGCTCGCCCACCTGGCCTTGGGGTACGTCGTTATCCTGCTCATCGACCACCCTGGCCTGGAAGCCGGGTATGGGCAGGCCGATGGAGCCGGGCTTGGTGGCCTTACCGTAGGGGTTTTCCACGCACACCGGCGAGCACTCGGTAAGGCCGTAGCCCTCGTAGATGGTGGTGTGGTAGGCCGCTTCGAAGCGCTTGATAACCTCAACCGGCAGCGAGGCCCCGCCGCAAATGCAGTAGTGCAGCGAGGAGCGTTTGGGCGGGCGCTTGATGCCCATTTCGGCCAGCCGGTTGTAGATGGTGGGCACCGCGATGAGGATGGTGTCGTCCATCTCCTCGATGGCCGCGAAGGTCTCCTCCGGGTCGAAGTGCTCCCACAGGCGCAGGGTGATGCCCAAAAACACCGAGGCGTTGAGGCTCGAGGTCTGGCCGTAGATGTGGAACAGCGGCAGCATGCCCAAGCTGGTCACCTTGGGGTCAGTGTGGCGCATGCTGGCGATGGTAGTGGCGTTGTTGGCCAGGTTGTGGTGGGTGAGCATGGCCCCCTTGGGCAGGCCGGTGGTGCCCGAGGTGTAGATGATGGCCCAGGTGTCGTCGTCCTGCGCCGGGTGCAGGGGGTAGGGGCCTCGCTCTTGGGGCACTTCCGCCAGGGGCAGATAACCCTCGGCCGCCGGGCCGGCCACGCAGCGAATGTCGATCTGGGGCATTTCCTCCAGCACCGTTCCCGCGAAATCCAGGTGGTCGCCGTGGCCGATGAAGGCCCTGGCCCCGGAGTCGCTGAAGATGTGCTGAAGCTCTTGGGTGCGGTAGAGGAAGTTCACCGGCAGAACCACCGCCCCCAGTTTGGCCAGGGCGTAGTAGCAGACCACCCAGTCCAGGGAGTTGGGCATCATGAGCACGCACACCTGGCCGGGTGCCAGCCCCTGCTCTTTTAGGCCCCAGGCCAGGGCGTCTGATTTTTGGTCGAACTCCGCATAAGTCATCACCTGGCCGTTGAAGTCCACGGCGACGTGCCCCGGAACCCTCGCGGCGGTGTCGTGTAGCAGTTTGGCGATATTCAAGGCATACCCCGCAAAAAAACCCCGGGCCGAAGCCCGGGGCGGGTGTTTTAGGCCAGGTTCTTAACCACCAAGGCCACGCCCATGCCGCCACCCACGCACATGGTGGCCAAGCCCAGTTCCTTGCCAGAGCGTTTCATCTCATAGATGAGCTTGGTGAGGATGACCCCGCCGGTGGCGCTGATGGGATGGCCCAGGGCGATGGCCCCGCCGTTGACGTTGACCTTGTCCTGGTCCATGCCCAGCTCGCGGATGCAGGCCAGGGACTGGCTGGCAAAGGCCTCGTTAAGCTCTACGAGGTCGATGTCGGCCAGGGTCAAGCCGGATTTTTTCAGCGCCTGGCGGGTGGCCTCGATGGGCCCGATGCCCATGATGGATGGCTCCACTCCCACCGTGGCATAGCCCAGGATGGCCACCAGGGGCTTGATTCCCAACTCCTCGGCCCGCTCCCGGGAGGCCACCACCACGGCGGAAGCTCCGTCGTTCATACCGCTGGAGTTGCCCGCGGTCACCGAGCCGCCCTTGCGGAATACGGGTTTCAGCTTGGCCAGGTCCGCCGCCGTGGTCTGGGGCCGGGGATGCTCGTCGGTGTCAAAAATGACGGGATCGCCCTTGCGCTGGGGAATGGGCACCCGCACCACTTCGTCGGTGAACACGCCCTGCTCAAGGGCGCGCTTGGTCTTTTGCTGGCTGTTCAGGGCAAAGGCGTCCTGGTCCTCGCGGTTGATCTGGAACTGCTCGGCCACGTTTTCGGCGGTCTCGCCCATGGTGTTGTTGCTCAGCGGATCAAACAGCACCAACTGGTCGATCATCTTGGCGTGGCCCAGGCGCGAGCCCCAGCGGTTGCTGGGCACCAGATAGGCCGCGTTAGACATATGCTCCACCCCACCGGCCACCATGAGGCCCGCGTCCCCGGCCTTGACCGCCTGGGCGGCCAGGAACACGGTCTTAAGCGATCCGCCGCAGGCATGGGACACGGTGTACTCGGGTATTTCGATGGGGATGCCCGCGTTCACCGCTATGGGCCGGGCCACGTTGGGGGGCAGGGCTCCGGTGCGGTACTGCTGGGCCAGGCAGACTTCATCCACCTGCGCGGGGTCGATGCCCGCCCGCTTCACCGCTTCCTTGATGACCAGCACACCCAGGTCTTGGTCGGTGAGCGCCTTGAGGGTGCCGCCGAAACGCCCCACCGGGGTGCGGGCGGCGGAAAGGATCACAGCTTCTTGCATGGTTGCTTCTCTCCAGGCCTTTAGTCGGCGATGCCCAGGCGGTTTCCCTTGTCATCGTAGCGGTACCAGCCCACCCCGGTCTTGCGGCCCAGTTGCCCAGCCTTCACCTTGCGGCGCAGTAGGAAGGGGGGATACCATTTCTCCTCGCGGGTCTCCTGGTACATGGCCATGAGCGCGCCGTAGGTCACGTCCAGGCCCACCATGTCGCCGGTTTCGAAGATGCCCATCTTGCGGCCCGAGGCCAGGCGCAGGCCCTTGTCGATGTCTTCCACCGAGGCCACTCCCTGCTCCACCAGGCGCATGGCCTCCATGGTGCTGGGGAAGTTGATGCGGTTGATCACGAACCCGGCCACGTCGCGGTTGACCATGATGGGCTCTTTTTTTATGGCCAGCACGAACTCGCGCCCGGCGGCAAAGGCCTCGTCGTTGGTCCTGGTGCCCCGGATCACCTCAACCGCCTGCATCATGGGCACGGGGCTGAAAAAGTGGATGCCCAGAAAGCGCTCAGGGCGCTCCACATGGGCGGCCAACTCGCTGATGGGAATGGCGCTGGTGTTGCTGGCCACCAGGCTGCTCGGGGTGAGCACCTGGTTCAGCTTGGCGAAGACCTCTTGCTTCACCTCCAGGTTTTCGAACACCACCTCCATGACCAGGTCGGCCTCGGCGGCCGGGGCCAGATCCACCGAGGTGGATATGCGGCCCATTACCTCGTCCAGGGTGCCCGCGACCTTGCCCTTTTCGATGAGCTTGCCCGCAGACCAGGCGATGTTCTTGACCGCCTTGTCCAGTTGCTCCTGGCTCACGTCGCTCAGGGTGGCCTCCAGGCCGGCCTGGGCGCAGACCTGGGCGATGCCGCTGCCCATGAGCCCGGAGCCGATGATGAATACCTTGTCTATGCTCATGATCGCTCCCTTAACCCCTGAGCAGCTCGCGGGCGATGACGTTGCGCTGAATCTCGCTGGTGCCCTCGTAGATGCGGGTCAGACGCAGGTCGCGGTAGAAGCGCTCCACCGGGAAGTCCTTCATGTAGCCCATGCCGCCGTGAATCTGCACGGCCATATCCGCAACCCGGTTGGCCATTTCGGTGCAGAACAGCTTGACCATGGATGCTTCCTTGATCACGGCGGTGCCCCGCTTGTCGCGCAGCCAAGCCGCGTGGTGCAACATCTGGCGGCCAGCGTAGATTTGGGTGGCCATGTCCGCCAGCATTATCTGCACCGCCTGGAATTCGCCGATGGGCTTGCCGAACTGCACCCGCTGCTTGGCGTAATCCACCGAAAGGTCCAGCAGCTTCTGGGCCGAGCCCACCGCCGAGGCGCCCATGGTCAGGCGGCCCTTGTCCAGAATCTTCATGGCGGTGCGGAAGCCCAGGCCCAGGTTGGCATCGCCGCCGATGATGCGGTCCTTGGGGATCTCGCAGTTGTCGAAGATAAGCTCGCTGGTGTGGGAGCCGCGCATGCCCATCTTGCGCTCGATGGTGCCCACGAAGAAGCCGGGGTCGGTCTTTTCCACCAGGAAGCCGGTGATGCCGCCCTTGGCCCGCTTTTGCTTGTCGGTAACCGCGAACACGGTGGACACATCGGCGATGTCGCCGTTGGTGATGAAATGCTTGCGCCCGTTGAGCACCCACTTGTCGCCCTTTAGCTCGGCTGTGGTCTGCACGTTGGCCGCGTCGGAGCCGGCCTCCGGCTCGGTGAGGGCGAACACGCCGATCCACTCGCCGGCGGCCATCTTGGGCAAATATTTTTCTTTCTGTTCTTCAGTGCCGTCGATGACGATACCCTGGGAGCCGATGCCGTTGTTGGTGCCGATGCGGGTGCGGAAGCAGGCGTTGACCGCCGACATTTCCTCGTAAACCAGGCACTCGCCCAAAACGTTGAGCCCCAGTCCGCCATATTCTTCGGGTATGGACAGACCGAACAGACCCAACTCCCGCATGGTTTGCACCACTTCCTCGGGAATGCGATCCTCGTCCTCCACCTGCTGGCTGATGGGTTCCAGGTCTTGCTTGACGAAACGCCGGATGGTGTCGGTCATGAGGCGTAGGTTCTCGGGTATTTCAAAATCCACTTTAATACTCCTCTGGGATGGAGAGGCTGCTGTATAAAACCTCGGTTAAGTGAATAAGTGGTTAGCTGTGTAATATTTGCCCTTACGAATAGCAACCGCCGTGCCATAAGGTTGCAGCGGAAAAATATAATCTTAAATAGCTGTAATTAAATTAAAATTGTGGTGAAGTGACTTGGCCGGGAAGGCGGATAAATGAATCGCAATCAATTATAGTATTAAAAATAATACAGTTGATTGCAGATAGAGGCGTGGTTGATAGCGTGTTATATGAAACCGTTAGGTGAGATACTGCTATGCAAAATATGGCTATGTAGAAAAAACAATACTAGTCGAAAAATTAATACAGTTTACTCCAGCCCGTACTTTTTTATTTTTTGGTGTACCCCGGTTCGATGGATGCCCAGCAATTCCGCAGCCAGAGTGCGGTTGCCGCCAGCGTATTTAAGTGCCTGTTTTATAGCTATTTTTTCCGCATTGGCCTTGGCCAGCTTCAAGGAGGGAGGGGCGCCGTTATCCTGAGGGGCCGTGGTGAAATGCTCCAAGAAATCAGGCGACAGGTGCTCTTCCTGCAAGGTTTCACCACCGGCAACCGCCGCGGCCCGCTCAATGGCGTTCTTGAGCTCACGCACATTGCCCGGCCAGTCATAGGAAACCAGGCGCTGCATAGCCTCGGGGGATATCTTGGCGGGGAGGACGCGCTTGCCGGTGCGCAGGCCGGAAAGGATGTGATAAGCCACCCGTGGTATGTCCTGGCGGATTTTCCTGAGCGGCGGGGTGTGCAAATGAAAGATGTTAAGCCGGTAGTAAAGGTCTTGGCGAAAGGTGCCGGTGTTCATCATGGCCTTTAGGTCTCGGTTGGTGGCCGCGATCACCCGAAAGCTCAGCTTCAAGGGCTTGGTGGCCCCCAGGCGCTCCACCTCCTGCTCCTGGATGACTCTGAGCAGCTTGACCTGCATTACCAGGGGCATTTCGCCGATCTCGTCCAGGAAAATGGTGCCGCCGTCGGCCAACTCAAACTTGCCGGGCTTGCCCTTTTGGCTGGCTCCGGTGAAGGCCCCGGCCTGGTAGCCGAACAGCTCCGACTCGAACAGCTCCTGGGGTATGGCCCCGCAGTTGACCTTTACAAAGGGCTTGTCGTGACGGGTGCTCATGCGGTGCACCGAGTGGGCGAACAAATCCTTGCCCGTGCCGGTTTCGCCGGTGATCAACAAGCTCAGGTCCGATTGGGCCGCCTGGGTGGCCACCCGCTTTGCGTCTTGAATGGGCGGCGATTCCCCAACCACCAATTGTAGGTCGTAGCGGCTGGAGTAAAGGTTTTGCAGCTCCTTCTCATAGTAATTCAGCCGCTCCTCCAGCACCTCGGTTTGGCGCACCAGCTCCTTGACCCGGTCCATGTGCCAAAACACCAGCTTGGCAAAGGCCCCCACGATGTTGCCCTGTTTGTCGCGCAAAGGGATGCGGGCGATGATGCGTTCCTTGCCCTTCATGCGCAGCACCGAGCCCGCCTCGGCCTTGCCGGTCTTGATGACCTCGGGCAGGCGGCTTTGGGGGTTGAGTTTCAGAATGTGGCTGCCCACGATGTCCTGGTCGTCCACCTGATAGAACTCGGCGGCGAAGCGGCTGATGTAGCGGACTATCCCATCCCTGTCCACCAGGATGATGGACTCGTGGGGCGACTCCAGCAAGGAGCAGAGGAGTTCGCGGGGGATGGGGTTTTTCGCCAGCTTGACCATGCGCTATGCCCAGGTGTTGGTGCGTTTGATGAATAGATTCTAGCAAACCGCGGCCTCGGGGGGCACCAAGGATGTCGCGCCTTATCGCTTCGCCTTTTCACGGTCCAGGATGCAACTGATGGAGCGGCCCTGCATGATCTGCTCGAAGCATTTGTTGCACGAGACGCAGCGGGCCCGCTCGGTTTCTCCCCGACGCCAACGGGCGACAAGGCCGGGCTCGCTTATCAAAGGGCGGCTGAGCGCCACCAGGTCGGCCTCGCCCTTGGCCAGGATGTCCTCGGCCATCTCCGGGGTGCGCACCCCGCCCACGGCGGCCACGGGTATGTCTACCCGCCTGTTTACCTCGGCGGCCCAGGAGCGGAAATAGGCCTCGCCCCCCAAACGGTCCACCTTGGTGCGGAACTCGCTCTGCTCGTAGCTTTCGCCCCTGAGGCCCTGGCTAATCTCCAGGCAGTCGCATCCGGCCTGGGCCAAAAGCTCCGCCGCTTGGAGGCCTTCCTCCAAGGGCAGGCCTCCGTCAAAGCCGTCGGCCACCCCCAGCTTGAACATCACCGGGTAGTCCGGCCCCACCTGGGCGCGGATGGCGGCCAGCACCTCCAGGTGCAGACGCAAACGATTGGCCAAGTCGCCGCCCCACTCATCTTGACGGTGGTTGGTGTGAGGCGAAAGGAATTGACCGAGTAGGTAGGCGTGGGCCCCGTGGACCTGCACCCCATCAAAACCAGCCTCCTTGGCCCGGCCAGCCGCTTGGCCGAAGTCCTCCACCACCTGGAGGATTTCCTCCTGGGTCATGGCGCGGCATTCATAGGGGAAGTGGGCCTCGCCCGGTAATGCGGAGGGACCCACCGCCGGGCCGCCTCCCCGCCAGGCGTGCATGCGCGCAGCCTCGCGTCCGGCATGGAACAGCTGCACCGCCACCTTGCCGCCCTGGTCGTGGACCTCGCGGGCCAAACGGGCCATGCCGGGGATGTGGCTATCACTGCTCAGGGAGTTTTGCTTGGGCGAGATGCGGCCCTGCTCGCATACGTTGATTATGCCGGTTACGATGAGGCCCACATCGCCCGCGGCTAGATCGCGGTATAGGGCCAGCTCTTTGGGCGAGACCTCGCCGTCTTTCATCGCGGCCTGCTCAAAGGTGGCCGAGCGCATCAGGCGGTTGGCCAGGGTGAGGCCCTTGATGCTTAGGGGAGTGAACAGCATGCCCAAGAGTTAGGCCTCCCAGATGATGTTGGCGTCCAGGGCCAGGGGCTCTCCCTGGCAAACAGCCACCGGGTTCAGGTCCACCTGGGATATGTTTGCGTGGGAGGCGCCCAGATCGCCCAGGCTGCAGATGAGCTGGGCCAGGGCTTCGCGGTTGAGCGGGGTCTCGCCCCGGAATCCGTCGAAGCGCCTCGCCATGCGCAGGCGCCCCAGCATGGCCAAAGCCCGGGATGGGTCCAGGGGGGCCATCTCAAAGGCCACGTCCGGCTCCAGCTCGGCGGTCACCCCGCCCATGCCCAACATTACGCAGGGGCCGAACTGGGCGTCCTTTAAGTAACCCACGATAAGCTCATAGTCTGGTTTGCGCTGGGCCTGGAGCACCAGACTGCCCTGTCCCTCCATGACCTTTTTCAGACGCTGGAATTCCCGCTCCAATTTGTCGGGGATGTCCAGGTTCAGGCACACCAGACCTTTTTCGCTTTTGTGCACCTCGCCGGGCAGCAGGCCCTTGAGCACCACCGGCCAGCCGAGCTTGTCAGCCGCCGCGCGGGCCTGCTCCAAGTCTTCCACCAGCTCCTCGGCCACGGCGGGAATCTCCCATGCCCGCAGCAGGCGCTTGGCTTGATATTCGTCCCAAACCCCTAGGGTGGGGGGCAGATCCGTGGGCAGGGGGTTTCCCGAGGCCTGGGGGCGGGGAACTGCCCCGGCGCGGGCCCGTGGGCGGGCGGCCGCCGCCAGACAATCCACGGTGCGGGCCAGCTCGCCGAAGACCGGCACGCCCTCGGCCTGGGCCTGGGTTTCGAATTCCTTTACCGGCTGGTCCAGGCCCAGGGCCCAGAAGACCATGCCCTTGCCCTGGTCGGCCAACAGCTCCTTGTAGCGCGCCAGGTTCACCTGGTCCTGAGTGCCGCCCAGGAAGGTGTGCAGCAGCACCAGGTCCACGTTGGGGTCCTGGGACACCGCCTGCACCGCGTGATCCAGGGTGGGGCCGGGCCCGTGCAACTCCATGGCGGGCCAAAGGTCCACGGGGTTGCCCGGCGGCATCCAAACGGGAAACACCTTGGCCAGCTCCCCCAGGGTCGCGGGAGCCAGTTCGGCCAGAGGCAGGCCGTTGTCTTCCAAAAGGTCGCAGGAGAGGATGCCCGCCCCGCCGCTGAAGGTGAGCACCGCCACCCTGGCCCCGGCCGGGATCTCCGGCAACAAGGACAAGGAGCGGCCCAGGTCCACCAGCTGGTGGAAGTCCCGGGCTGTGCCCACGCCCACCGCCTGCAAAAGCCCTTGGGTGAGCCGGGCGTTTCCGGCCAGGCTGGCGGTGTGGCTCAGCGCCGCCTTGGCTCCGGAGGCGCTACGGCCCGACTTGAGCACCACTAGGGGCTTGCTGGCCCCTTCGGCCAGTTCCATGAAGCGCCGCCCCCGCGGCATGGATTCCAGATACAGGGCCACGCCCTTGGTGGTGTCATCGCCCAGCAAATATTCCAGCACATCGCACTCGTCCACGTCGCACTTGTTGCCGATGGAGCAGGCCTTGTTCACCGCTATGCCCCGGCGGGTGGCCAGGTCGGCCAGGAAGCCGGCCGAAAGCATGCCGCTCTGCACCACCAGGGAAAGGTTGCCGTGGGGCGGCAACACGCCGGTGATGTTGGGGGACATGAAAGTGAAATACTTGTTGCCGGGCACGTCCACCAGGCCCATGCAGTTGGGGCCCCACAGGCGCATGCCCGCCTGGCGGGCGATGGCCACGCACTTGGCCTGCAACTCGCGCCCATCCTCGCCGGTCTCGGCGAATCCCGCGCTCTGGATCATCACCCCGCGCACGCCTTTGGCCGCGCATTCCTCAAGTATCTGGGGAGTGAAGCGGGCGGGCACCAGCAGGATGGCCATTTCCACCGGGTGGGGGATGGCCGCAACGCTGGGGTAGCAGGTCAGCCCTTCCAGGTCCTGATACTTGGGGTTGACCGGGTACACCGCCACGTCTCGGCTGCCCGCGGTGTTGAGCAGCAGGCTCTTGCCGGTGCGCTCGGGGCTGGCGCCCACCACGGCCACGGAGGAAGGATCGAAGAAAAATTCCATTGCCAGGCCTTTATGGTGCGGGTGGAGTGTTGATGGCGTCGGTTACTACTTGGCCTGGAACTTGGGCGGCCGTTTTTCAACAAACGCCTTGCGGCCCTCGCCGTAGTCCTCGGTGTCGTACAAGGGCATGCCCAGGGCGTTTTCGCACCAAAGGGCCTCGTCCATGGACATACCCTCGGTGCGGCGCATGCTCTTTTTGATGGCCTGCACCGCCAACGGGGCGCACTGGCAGATGTCCTGGGCCAGGGCCATGGCGGTGTCCAGTACCTCATCCGGCGGCACCACCTGGTTGACCAGGCCGATGGCCAGGGCCTTTTGAGCGTCTATGGGTTTGCCGGTGAACATCATCTGCGCCGCGAAGGCGCTGCCCACCAGGCGGGGCAAGCGCACTGTTCCACCCAATCGTGGCAGGATGCCCAAGCGGGCCTCGGGGAAGGCGAAGCGGGACTTTTCCGAGGCGATGCGCAGGTCGCAGGATAGCGCGGTTTCCAGGCCGCCACCCATGGCCACCCCGTTTATGGCCGCGATCATGGGCTTGTCCAGTTCCATGCCCCGCAAGGGGGTGGTGGGCAGGAGCCAGGGTTTTTCGCGGCATTCCTTCACGAATGGCAGCCACGTCTTTATGTCCGCCCCTGCGCAAAAGGCCTTCTCGCCCGCGCCGGTAATCACCCCCACCCACAGTTCGGGATCCTGGGCAAAGTCCTCGAAGGCCTCGTGCAGTTGCTTGAACAACTCAGGGCTCAGGGCGTTGAAAACCTCGGGACGGTTCAGGGTGAAAAGGGCTATATGCTCTTTCTTTTCGTAGAGAAGCTCCATGCTCATTTATCCTTTTTTCTGGTGCTTGGCATCATTGGCGCGGATTTCTCAAAGGCCGTGCCCCGCGCGAAACCAGCAGAAGGTTTAATCCCGTTAAAGCGAATCACCTTGGTTGGTATAAGGCATTTTGCTCCTCAAGGCAACGGACATCCGGTCCGCTTCGGTAAGCCGCCCATGGTTCAAACGCCTTCCGCCTGCTCCAGCAGGGACGGTATAAAGGACGCCAGGTCTTCCACCACACACACGTCGGCCAGGTTGAAAATGGCCGCCTGGGGGTCGCTGTTTACGGCCACGATGAACCCCGAGCCCTGCATGCCCACCGTGTGCTGGCGCGCCCCGGAGATGCCGCAGGCGAGGTACAGGCGCGGGGCCACCGTGGCTCCGGTGAGGCCGACTTGTTGGCCATAGCTCAACCAGCCAAGGTCGCACACCGGCCGCGACCCGGCCAGGGCCGCCGAGGAGAACAGGCCCGCCACACGGCGCAGCAGCTCCAGGTTTTCCGCCTCACCCACACCCCGTCCGGCGGCCACCACCACCTGGGCCCGGCCGAGGCCGGCGTCGGCACCCGCGCCTTCCACCACATCCAACACTTTGGTGCGGCAGGGCGGGGCGCCAGGGTGAACCGTCTCCACTTGGCCATGGCTCACCTCAGCGGGCGGCGCGGCCTCGAAGGCTCCCGGCTGCACAGTGAGCACCAGGGGCCATGTTTCAGGGGCCAGGTTTTCGCGCACCTTGCCGAAATGGGCGCTGCGCCAAAAAGTCGGGCCATTCGCTTCCAGGCTCACGCTTTCCACACCGGGGATATAGGCGGCCTCCAGTTCAGCGGCCAGGGCCGGGGCCCAGTCCAGGCCCGAGGTGGAGTGCGCCCCCAGCACCGCCTGGGCTCCCAGGCCGGGCAGCAACCGGGCCAGGGCCAAGCGCTGAGCATCGCCGTGGAACCCGGCCAGGCCCTCCACCTCCACGGCCCAGGTTTCGACACCGCTGCGTTGGGCGATTTCTTTGGCCAGAAATTCAACTCCTTGGCCCAATACAATGGCGGCTATCTCCAACTCAAGGGTCGGGGCCACCTGCCGAGCGCAGGTCAGCAGCTCCCAGGTCACCGGGGCCAGGCGCCCCTGGGCGTGCTCGGCCACCACCACCAAACGCTTGGCCGCCGCGCTCACAGCAGGGCCCTTTCGCGCAAAATGGCCAGCAGACGCTGCGCCTTTTGAGCGGCGTCGCCCTCAAGCACCAGGCCCGTGCGTAGCTTTTCGGGCGGGGCGATGGCCAGCACTTTTTCGCGCTCTATCGGCGCGGCCAGGCCGGTGGCCTCTAGGGTGAGGGGAGTGGTCTTTTTGGCCCGCAGCAGATTGGACAGGGTGGGATAGCGGGGTTGGTTGGGGCCGGACTGAATGGTGATAAGCGCGGGCAACTGGACGGCCAGACGCTGCCTGCGCCCGCCCTCCATTTCCCGTTCCGCGGTCATGGCCCCACCCTCAATATTCAGGCTCACCACTGATGTAACCGAGGGAACTCTCAGCCGTGCGGCCAGCATGGGGCCCACCGCGCCCTGCATGGCGTCCTCGGACATGACCCCGGTGAGTATCAGGTCGAATTTTTGCTCGCTGGCCCAGGCCGCTATCCAGGCGGCCAGGGTGGCCGGGCGGGGCGGCTGCTCCGGAGCCAGGATGTGCACCGCCTGGTCGGCTCCCATGCCCAGAGCCCGGCGCAGGGCATCCACCACCGAGGCGGGCCCCACGCTGAGCGCCGTGACCCGCACCTGCGGCAGACGGTCCTTCAGGCGCAGGGCCTCCTCCAGGGCCAGCTCGTCATAGGAGCTTATCTTGCGGCGCAGGGGAGGGCGGGGGCGCAACTCGGCTCCCTGGAGGCTGAACAGACTCTCCGGCTCCCACACCTGTTTGATACACGCCAGAATGCGCATGGCTCCCCTCGCCTGTGCCCGGGATGAATCTCTCACAACTAGTGTAGGGCATGGCTCGGCCTCTGCCAATAAAAAACGAACGATCGCTCGGAAAATAGTTGCAATCCCAGCTCAGACGTGGCTAAATTCAGCTACAAGCCAAACGGCCTCAGGGCCGGGGAGAACCCATTCGGCATGAGCGTTTTATACATGATGCGCCACGGTCAGGCGTCTTTCGGCCAGGACAACTACGACCGGCTCTCGGACCTGGGCCTGCGCCAATCGGCCCTGACCGGCGAGCACCTGGCCAACCTGGGCCTTACCTTTGACGCCGCCTATTGCGGCACCATGTCCCGGCAACAGGACACCGCCCGGGCCGCGTTGGCCGCGCTGCCCGCACCGCCGCCGCTCAGGGTGCTGCCCGAGTTCAACGAATATGACTCCGGCCCCATCATCAAGGCCCTGCTACCGGCCATGCAAAAGGAAGACCCGGCCGTGGTCCAGGCCGCGCCCCATATGTTCGACGACCGCAAGGCCTTTCAGACCGTTTACGAAGGGGCCATGCGCCGCTGGATATCCGGGCGCTATACCTTGGACCAGGGAGAGGCGTGGCAGGCGTTTTTGGCCCGCAGCCGCACGGCCCTGGAGCAGGTGTGGGCGGACAACGGCCGGGGCAAGACAGTATTGGTGTTCAGCTCGGGTGGGTCTATCTCCGCAGCCCTGCGCTTGGCCCTGGGGCTGGACGATGAAACCGCCCTGCGCCTGACCTGGGTCATCAAGAACGCCTCCCTTAGCAGCTTTTTTTACAATGACCGCGACTTTTCCCTTTCCCTGTTCAACTCCACCGCCCATCTGGAATTGCACCGGAAACCGGAGTTGATCACCTACCGCTAGGCCGGAAGGATTTGCCATGGATTTTCAAATATCCGAGGAAACCCAGACCATCCTGGAACTCATCAATGAGTTCGTGGACAAGGAACTCATTCCCCTGGAGCAGGATTTTCTGCACCGCTCCTGGGAAGAGCTGGAGCCGGTGCTGGCCGCCAAGCGGGAGATGGTCAAGCAAATGGAACTTTGGGCCCCTCTGCACCCCCAGGAGTACGGGGGCGTGGGCCTGGGCCTGGTAGACTACGGGCTGGTGTGCGAGGCCCTGGCTCGCAACCCCCTGGGGGTGTACGTGTTCGGCTGCCAGGCCCCGGACGCGGGCAACATCGAGATTCTCATAAAATACGGCACCCCGGAGCAAAAGGAAAAATACCTGGCCCCACTTATCGCCGGAGACATCCGCTCCTGCTTCTCCATGACCGAGCCGGAGCAGCCCGGCTCCAACCCGGTGCTCATGGACACCACGGCGGTCGCCGACGGCGATGACTATGTGATCAACGGGCACAAATGGTTCACCTCCTCGGCCGACGGCGCATCCTTCGCCATCGTCATGGCAGTGACCAACCCCGATGCCCCCCGTCATCTGCGGGCCTCCATGATCATCGTGCCCACCGACACTCCCGGCTTCAATCTGGTGCGCAACATCCCGGTGATGGGCCACGCGGGCTCGGGCTGGCACAGCCACGGCGAGATACTCTACCAATCCTGCCATGTGCCCCGGGCCAACCTGTTGGGCCCAGAGGGTCATGGCTTCGTCATCGCCCAGGAGCGCCTGGGTCCAGGCCGCATCCACCACTGCATGCGCTGGATCGGCATCTGCAACCGGGCCTTGGAGATGATGTGCCACCAGGCCCTGACCAGGGAGATATCTCCGGGCAAGCACTTGGCCGACAAGCAAATCATCCAGGCATGGATAGCCGAGAGCGCCGCGGAGATGCGGGCCGCCCGGCTCATGGTGCTAAACTGCGCCTGGCGCATCGAGCACTACGGCCAGAAGGAGGCCCGCCAGGACATCTCCCTGATCAAGTTCTACACCGCCGGGGTGATGCAGCGGGTGCTGGACCGGGCGGTGCAGGTACACGGCGGCCTGGGGGTCACCGACGACACGGTGCTGGCCGCCTTCTACCGGGGCGAGCGCTCGGCGCGCATCTACGATGGGGTGGACGAGGTGCACAAGGTGTCGGTGGCCCGGCGCATACTCAAGGAATACGCGGCGGAGCACGGCCTCTCATGACCTATCGCCAGTTCCAACGCCAGGCCAAGCTGACCCAGAGGGATTTTTGCCTGGAAATGCTGGCCGCCCACCGCGAGGAGATCAAGGCAAAAAAGGAGCAGACCGCGCTCAAGAACCTGGAGCTGATCTTCCAGGCCACCCTCAAGGTGAGCAACCAAAAGGGCTTCCAGGCCATGACCATGCGCGACCTGAGCAGGGCCAGCGGCCTGTCCATCGGGGCGCTCTACGACTACTTCGGCGGTAAGGAGGCCCTGCTGGAGATGATCCAGGAGGCGGGCCGCCGCATAACCCGGCGGGTGATGGGCCAGGCGGTTTCCGGCAGCGAGGCTCCGCCGGAAAAGTTGGCTGCCGTCATCCGCGCCCACTTGTACCTTAGCGAGGCCATGCAGCCCTGGTTCTTTTTCTCTTATATGGAGGCGCGCCATTTGGGCAAGGTGGAAAAACAGCGCGCCAAAGAGGGCGAAATGGCCACTGAGCGTCACATCGCCGAGGTCATAAAACAGGGCAAACGGCAAGGCGTCTTCGCCGATGTGGACCACCAGCTCACCGCCGCGGTGATAAAAGGCATGCTGCAAGACTGGTATCTCAAACGCTGGAAGTACGCCAAGCGCCGGGTGAGCGTGGAGCGCTACGCCGATTTTGTGGTGGGTCTGGCCCAGGGATATTGCCGGAACGGCCTCGGCTCAAGCGGGGCAGGGGAGGCGCGGGATGAATGAGCTTCTGGACCGGGCCGCCCAGGTCAGGCCGGGCGAGGAGTTGGACGCCGGGCGGCTGGAAGAATTCCTGCGCCTGAGCATTCCCGGCCTGGACGGCAAGTTGGAGATCAGCCAGTTCCCGTCGGGGTACTCCAACCTCACCTATTTTTTGCGCATGGGCGGGCGGGAGATGGTCTTGCGCAGGCCTCCCCACGGCACCAAGGCCAAGACCGCCCACGACATGAGCCGCGAGCACAAGGTGCTAAGCGCCCTGCATCCGGTGTTTCCCTATTGCCCCAAGCCCCTGGTCTACAGCGAGGACCCGGCCGTCATGGGCTGCCATTTTTACGTGATGGAGCGCATCGAGGGCATCATCTTGCGCCGCAGCCTTCCGCCGGAGTTGGGCTTCGGCGAGTCGGAACTCAGGCGACTAACCCAGCGTTTGGTGGAGGTGATGGCCGAGTTGCACGCGGTGGATTACCAGGCCGCCGGGCTGGGCGAGTTCGGCAAGCCCCAGGGCTACGTGCGCCGCCAGGTTGAGGGTTGGAGCAAACGCTACCGCGCGGCCCGCACCCCGGACGTGCCCGACGGCGAGGCGGTGATGCAGTGGCTGGCCGCCGAGATGCCGCCGGAAAGCCCCACCTCCACGGTGATCCACAACGATTTGAAATTGGACAACGTAGTGCTGGATTCTGGCGACCCTTTGAAGATCGTGGGGGTGCTGGACTGGGAGATGGCTACCCTGGGCGACCCGCTCATGGACCTGGCCTGCACCCTGGCCTATTGGGTGCAGGCTGACGACCCTCCGGAAATGGTGGAAGGGGCCTCCATGATCACCCATTTGCCTGGCTGCCTGACCCGCTGGGAAGCGGTGGAGTATTATGGGCAACTGACCGGGCGGGTGATGGATCGCATGGACTTTTACTACTGCTTTGGCCTATTTCGCTTGGTGGTCATCGCCCAGCAGATTTACTATCGATACTTCCACGGCCAAACCGCCGACAGCCGTTTCGCCCGCCTGGGGGGCATGGTGAACATTCTGTTGGCCAAGGCCCAAGCGGTAGCGAGTGGAGAGTACGCCTAGAATGGCGCCTCATGTGGGTTTTGATTAAGGCCGATCGCTGATCCAATGAAATAAGGCCCGCGCAGAAGGCGGGCGCATGCCGGCAAGGAGAAAAGCATGGACAAGCCTCTGGTATCCCTGGTGCGTTACGATAAGCCCTTGGAGCCGGTGCGCCGGGCGGTGGAGCTGTGCGGCGGCCTGGAGCGCATCCCGGCAAGCGCCAAGGTTTTCATAAAACCCAACATCGTCTTTTGGACCAAGGCGGTGAATTTCCCCAAATGGGGGGTGATAACCACCAGCCGCCTGATGAACGACGTGGTGACCCTGTTGCGTGAGCACGGAGTCAGCGACATCACCATCGGCGAGGGCATGGTTCTGGGCCGCGCCAACGACACCGAGACCTCGGCTCACGCCTATGAGAGCCTGGGCTACACCAAGCTAAGGGACCGTTACGGGGTCAAGCTGGTGGACACCTTCCAGCGTCCCTTTAAGGAAGTGGACCTGGGCGACGGGGTGGTTCTCAATTTCAACCAGGACATATTGGCCAGTGATTTCGTCATCGACCTGCCGGTGATGAAGACCCACGCCCAGACCATGGTCAGCCTGGGCATCAAGAACCTCAAGGGCATGATTGACGTGAACTCGCGCAAGCGCTGCCACAACGCGGACCCGGACAAGGACCTCAACTTCTACGTCTCCCGCCTGGCCGACCCCATGCCCCCTCTACTCACCATCATCGACGGCACCTTCACCTCGGAGTACGGCCCGGCCTTTGACGGGGTGATCCACCGCCGCGACCTGCTGGCCGCTTCCTGGGATGTGCTGGCCGCGGACATAGTGGGATGCAACCTTTTGGGCCACCCACCCCAGAGCGTGCCCCACCTGGCCCACGCCGCCCGCAACCGGGGGCGCTCCCTGGAGCTGGATTCGGTGGAAGTGGTCGGCGAGGCGGTAAAGGACCATGCCAAGTTTCACGCTTGGGCTTTTCCCTACACCGAAGACGGTTGCCTGCCCGCACCCATGGCCAAGCGTGGCATCTCTGGAATCTCCTACTACAAGTACGACACCAGCCTGTGCACCTATTGCTCGGGCATCAACGGCGCGGTGCTCTCGGCCATTGCCATGACCTGGAACGGCGAGCCATGGGACGAGGTGGAGGTCTTGACCGGCAAGAAAATGCAGCCCCGGCCCGGAGCCAACAAGACCATCCTCCTGGGCAAGTGCATGTATCAGGCCCACAAGGACAACCCGGACATCAAGGAGATGATCGCGGTCAAGGGGTGCCCGCCCAAGCCCGAGCAGATCATCAAAGCCTTGCACCAGGCGGGCATAATGGCCGATGATCAGTTTTTCGCCAGCCTGGACCGTATGCCCGGCATGTTCATGAAACGCTATAAGGACAAGCCGGAATACGACCAGGGCCTGTTCACCATCGAGTGAGTTCATCTATCGCGGGAGTTGAGAACATGCAACGCGTATTGGTTGTGGGAGCCGGGTTCATGGGGGCGGGCATCGCTCAGGTGTGCGCCCAGGCGGGCCACCAAGTCAGCTTGATGGACGTGAAACCCCAGGCCCTGGACAGGGCCATGGAAGGCATGAAGACCTCGGTGGGCAAGCTGGCCTCCAAGGGCCTGCTCAGCGACGACCCCGGCGCGGTGCTGGCTAGGGTGACTCCCGTGGACAGCCTGGAGAGCGCGACGAGCGCCGATTGGGTGCTCGAGGCCGCCTTGGAGATCGAGTCCCTGAAGCTGGAGCTGTTCGCCGAGCTGGACCGCCTGGCCAAGCCCGGCACCCCCCTGGCCAGCAACACCTCCTCCATACCCATCAGCCGCTTGGCCGCGGCCACCAGCCACCCGCAGCGAGTGCTGGGCTTGCACTTTTTCGGGCCGGTGCCCCTAATGGGCCTGGTGGAGGTGGTCAAGGGGGATAAGACCTCGGACGAGGTCTTCGAGCTGAGCATGGACTTTATCCGCGCCCTGGGCAAGCACCCGGTACGGGTGGGGCGCGACATCCCCGGCTTTGTCATGAACCGGGTGTTCGCCGCCGCTTTCCGCGAGGCGGTGGATTTGGTGGCCACCGGGGTAACCACCCCCGAAGACCTGGACGCAGGCATGCGCCTGGGCTATGGCTGGGCCGCCGGGCCCTTTGAGGTGGTGGACAACGCGGGCCTGGACACCTTCGTGCTCATCGACCGCTTCCTGCAGTCCATGGGCGAGACCGACCTGGTGGCCCGCTGCGATCTGGTGGAAAAGATGGCGGAGCAGGGCCGCCTGGGCCGCAAGGTGGGCAAGGGATTCTACGACTACACCCCCGAGGGCAAGCGGGTGCCTCGGAAAGAGGATTAGCGGCCTTTTGGAGCCGAGGCGCCGTCCTGGGGGCGGCGCGGGGAGGACCGGCATGGATAAGGTTTCTTATGGGTTGGAAGGCAAGGTAGCCCTGATTACCGGGGCTAGCCGGGGTATCGGCTTGGAGCTGGCCCGGCAACTTAAAGAGGAAAAGGCCAAGGTGGTCATCTGCGCCCGCAAAGCGGAAGGCCTAAAGGCGGCGGTGGAGGAACTGGGCCAAGAGGGGGTCCTGGCCATACCCTGCCATATCGCCAAGGAAAATGAGGTGACCGCCTTGTTTCAGGCGCTCATGGAAGCCCACGGCCGCCTGGACATTCTGGTAAACAACGTTGGGATGAATTTGCGGACCCCTGGCCTGGCCGACGTGGAACTGGGCTTGTGGCAAAAGATCGTGGACAGCAACCTCACCGGAACTTTTCTCTGCTCCCGGGCGGCGGCAGGCATCATGCGTGGACAAAACTGCGGCAAGATTATCAACGTTTCTTCCACCGCGGGGCGGAGGGCGGCCCCGCCCATGGGTATTTACGGCATTGCCAAGGCGGGCGTGGAGATGATGACCAGGGTTTTGGCAGCGGAGTTGGCCAAGAACAACGTGCAGGTAAACGCCGTGGCTCCGAGCATGGTCAAAACCGGCTTTTCCAAGCCATTTTGGTCCAACCCCGAAAAACACGACCTGATCACCGAGCGCATTCCTTTGGGCCGCCTGGCCGAGGCCGGAGATGTGGCCGGGCCGGTGCTTTTCCTTGCCTCAACGGCGGCGGATTATATTACCGGCCAAACCATCGTGGTCGACGGCGGTACTACCATAGTCTGAGCGGTGCGCCTTTAGTAAAGGGCCTCCGGGCCGCGCCGGGCGAAAAGCTCGCCGTCGCGCAGGCCCTGCTCATAGCTTTCCCGCACCAAATCCGGGTTGGCCTTTTCCCATTTGGATATGGCCAAGTCCTTGGAGGGCTGGGCATAGGTGACTCCAGGGCGGCCTCGCAACTCATGGGCCGCATAGCGCCTCGTGAGCAGCACCAGGGCCGGCATTTCCCGGGGCCCCAGCAAATCCAGCGGGGCGTTGTCGAAAATACCGCCGTCGACCACTCTGCCGCCGTTCCAACGGCACCAGGGCACCATGGGCGGCAGGCAGGAAGAGGCCACCACCAAATCCGTAAGCTCCTTTACCGTGGCGCACTGGGAGGCATGGCCCACCACCGGCTGGAAGCCCAGGCGCCGGGCAAAGCGGTGGTGCACCGGATCTCCCATACCCTTGTCCAGGCCATAGCCCAGGTAACCCAAGCACACCCCCAGGCCCGACTTGGCCCAGTCCGGCGGGCGGCTCATGAAGATGCGCAGATCCGGGCCCTGCTTGAGGCGGCGGAAGGGCTCGCCCTCCAGCACCGACTCCAAGGCTCCCCGGTAAACGGCCAGGCCGGTGGGGTCGGGCCAAAAAGGATTGCGGCCGGGAGGGTCGTGTTGGGCTCGGCGGGCATGGGCGGCCTGGTAGTAGTCCATGGCCGCTTGGATTTCGCCAGACAAGAGATGGCAGGCGGTGCTGGCTCCGGCGCTCACCGCCGCCACCGCATCGGGAGTCAGGTTCAGGGCCGGGGCCGTGGCTTGCCAAAAGCCAGCCTGCCAAAAACAGCGCGACCCGCCGCCCGCGAAGATCACACCTTTATATGAGTTGTGTTCAAACATGATGCGATGCCTTGTCCCCGCAGATAAAAACTTTGCCGTTCCAGCGTAACGGTCGGGCCGTTTTTTACACCCATCTCATCCCCCCAACTGAATCGCGCCTCACTAGTCATATTATTATGCCGTTTTCGTGAGAGGCAAATAGCTAAAACGGAAAAAGGCCCGCCCCGATGCAAAAAAAATCGGAGCGGGCCCTTTAGCTGGTGGTTTGAGTCTAGGCTTCGCGCTCGATGATGGTGGCCACGCCCTGGCCGCCGCCCACGCAGGCGTTGGCGCAGCCCCAGCGGGCGTCCTTGCTCTCCAAAATGCGGGCCAGGGTGCCGATGAGCCGGTTGCCGGTGGCCCCCAGGGGGTGGCCGATGGCCAAACCGCCGCCCATCACGTTGACCCGCTCGGGGTCAAGGCCCAACTCCTTTATGCAGTTTAGGGCCACGATGGCAAAGGCTTCGTTGATCTCCCAATAGTCTATGTCGCTGGGCTTCATCCCCAGGTTTTCCAGGGCCTTGAGGCTGGCGGGAACCGGGCCTTGGCCCATGATGGTGGGGTCCACCCCGGCGAAGCCGATGGAGCGGATGGTGGCCAGGGGTTTTATGCCCTTGGCTTGGGCCTTTTGCTTGGACATGAGGATCATGCCCGTGCCCGCGGCGTTGAGCGGTGAGCTGACCCCGGCGGTGATGACGCCGTCCTTTTTGAAAACGGGCCTCAGGGAGGCCAGGCCTTCCAGGGTGGTATCGCCGCGCACCGCCTGGTCCGTTGTCACGCTCATCACCGAGCCATCGGCCTGGGGCGCGTCCACGGGCAGTATCTCGCCGTCAAAGAAGCCGTCGGTCTGGGCCTGGGCCGCCCGATGATGGGAGCGCACCGCCCACTCGTCCATCTCTTGCTTGGTGCAGCCGGACTGGGCGAAGAGCTTTTCCGCCGTGAGCCCCATGTTCATGGCGCTCATCATGTCCCAGTGGCGGTACTCGGGGGCCAGGAAAAGGTTAAGGTTGGGCGCGGCCAGGCCCCTGTCCGTGGTGGTGCCGCCCATGGGCACCCTGGTCATGTGCTCCATGCCGCCCACCATGACCACGTCGGCGAATCCCTGGGCGATCTCCATGAAGCCGATGTGCGCCCCAGCCATGGCCGAGCCGCACTGCTGGTCCACGAATTTGGCGGCGATGGTTTCGGGCAAATTGGCCAGGAAAATGGGAGTGCGCCCGCCGTAGGTCCACTGTTCGCCCACCCCGGTGGCCGAGCCCACGATAAAGTCGTCAACCTCTTCCGGCTCCACCCCGGAGCGCTTGATAAGCTCGGGCAGCACCAGGGCCAAAAGTTCGTCGGCCCTCAGGGCGTGGAACCAGTCGCGGCCGGGGTCGTTGGGCCGGCAGCGGGATTGGGCCGTGCGTAGGTACCCGGCGATAACTACTTCTTGCATTTGGATTCTCCTTGCCATGACAGGGGTGAGATCACCCTTTGGTTTCAAGTTATGACCGCTCCGCCTGCTCAGTCGGCGAAATGCTCCTCTTGCAGGCTGACGGTTAGTCCATCGTCTTCCCCCAGGCGCTGGGCCAGGCCGTGGGACTTGGGCAGCTCATAGGCGAAGAAGTAGCGCATGGTGGCCAGTTTGCCGTTGTAGAAGTCCTGCTCCGTTTGGCTGGGCGAGCCCTCCAAGGCCCGGGCCGCGGCCAAGCCCTGCTTGAGCCACTGCCAGGCAACGGCCACCAGCCCGAACAGTTCCAGGTACAGGGTGGCGTCGGAGAGGAAGTTCTCGATTTCGCCCCTGGCGGCCAGGGCGGTCTTGACTTGGGTGGCCTGGCGCAGTTGGCCCAGGGCTTCGGTCAGCCGCTGGGCTAGGGGCGCCAGGGCCTCCAAGCCCTCGGCGGCGGCGATGTCTTCGCGTACCTCTTGGGTGAAAAGCTCAAGGCCGCGTCCCTGGTTCATCATGGCCTTGCGTCCCAGCAAATCCATGCCCTGGATGCCGGTGGTGCCCTCGTGGATAGGGTGGATGCGCATATCGCGGTAGAGCTGCTCCAGGGGGAATTCGTCGGTGTAACCGTAGCCGCCCAAAATCTGCATGCCCGCGCTGGTGGAAAGGATGCCCATCTCCGAGGGGTAGCTCTTGACCACCGGGGTTATGAGCTCTAGCAGGAGGAACGCGTCATCGCGACTTTCCTCCGGGCCGTGGGTGTACAGGTCGGCGTACCAAGCCGCTTGCAGGATCAAGGACAGGGAGCCTTCCACAACCGCTCGCTGCAACAACAGCATGCGTTTTACGTCCGCGTGGCGGATCAGGGGCACGGGAGGCTGGTTGGGGTCCTTGTCGCCCACCGGGCGGCCCTGCAGGCGTTCCTTGGCGTATTGCAGCGAGGCGTAGTAGGCAGCCGAGGCCACGGCTGTGGCCTGCTTGCCCACCCCGATACGGGCCTCGTTCATCATCTGGAACATGTAGGACAGTCCCTTGTGGGGCTCGCCCACCAGCCAACCTCGGCAGTCGCCCGCCTCGCCCATGGACAACTGCACAATGGGACAGCCTCTATAGCCCATCTTGTGGAACAACCCTGCGGTGGCCAGGTCGTTGGGGGCCAGGCCGCCACCCTCGGGGCGCAGTTTGGGCACCACGAACAGGGAAATGCCCCTGATTCCGGCGGGCGCGCCCTTGATGCGCGCCAGCATGAGATGCACCACATTGTCAGCCCCGTCGTGGTCGCCGGCGGAGATGAATATCTTCTGGCCGCTGATGAGGTAGTGGCCCTGTTCAGTGGGTTCGGCGCTCACCGCCACGTCGGTCAGGGAGCTGCCCGCCTGGGGTTCGGTGAGGGCCATGGTGCCCTGCCAGCGTCCCTCCAGCATGGGAGGCACGTAGGCTTCCTGGAGCTCCTCGCTGCCGTAGGACAGGATCAGATGGGCCGCGCCGGTGGTGAGGCCCAGGTAGGCCGCGGCCGAGAAGTTGGCCGCGTTGAACATGTACAGGCAGGAGGTGTTGATCATGGTGGGAAGCTGAAGCCCGCCGTGCTCATACTCAAAGGGAGCGCCCACCCAGCCGCCTTCCCCGGCCTGGGCCAGGAAGGCGCGCACCAGCGGGCGCACCTGCACCTTGCCGTCCTCGAAGCGGGGCGGGTTCTGGTCCAGATCCCGCAGGGCCGGAAAGAGCAGTTCGCTGGACAGGCGTAGGGCTGTGTCCAGCATCATGTCAAAGCTCTCGCGATCATACTCGGCAAAGCGGGGCCAAGCGGCCAGCCGCTCGGCCTGCATGACCTCGTAGAGCAGAAAGCGCAGGTTGCGCAGGCTAACGAATCTATCGGCCATGGGGCGCCTTCCTTAGTCCTGATAGAAGGTGCGGCCTTCGGCGGCCATGCTCTTGATAAGCTCGGCTGGGGCAAAGCGGGCCCCGTAGCGTGCTTCCAGTTCGGTGAGCTTGGCCAGCACCTTGTCCAATCCCCACTTGTCGGCGTAGCGGAAGATGCCGCCCCGGTAGGGCGGGAAGCCGGTGCCGTAGATCATGGCCAAATCCATGTCCGCCGGACGGTCGCAGATGCCTTCTTGCATCATCAGGGCCGCCTCGTTGATGCCGTTGGCCAGCATCACGTCGATGATCTCTTGCTTGCTCATCTCGCGGGGGGCCACCTGATGCTCTTTGAGATAGTCGGCCAGCACCTGGGCCACCCGGGGGTTGGGCACCGGCTTGGGGCCGCTGTAGTCAAAGTAGCCCCGCCCGGTCTTGCGGCCGTAATCTCCCAGGGCGTAGATGGCCTCGGTGAGCGGATGGACCTTGTAGCGGTCGCCCAGGCGGCGGGCGAAGGTCTGGTTCACGTGGTAGTTGATGTCGATGCCGGTGAGGTCCGACAGGGTGGCCGGCCCCATGGGCATGCCGTAGTCCATGAGGGCCGCCTCGATATCCACCGGGCTGACGCCATCGGCCATGAGGAACACTGAGCCGCCCATGAGCCCGCCCAACTGGCGTGATACGTAGAAGCCGGGGCCGTCGTTTACCACCACCGGCACCTTCTTGATGGTGCGGCCAAAGGCCACGCTGGTGGCCAAGGTCTGGTCCGAGGTCTGCTCGGCGCAGATGATCTCCAGCAATGGCATGCGCTCGGCCGGGTTGAAGAAGTGCAGACCGATCATGCGGCCGGGGTCAGCCAGCACCGTGGCCATCTCGGTGATGGGCAGGGCCGAGGTGTTGGTGGCGAAAATCACATCTGGGCGGCAGATGCCCTCCAGCTTTTTCCAGATGTCCTGTTTCACCTCCATGTTTTCCAAAACCGCCTCGATCACCAGGTCCACCTCGGCCATGTCGGCCAGGTCGGTGGTGGTGGTGAGCTTTTCGGCGATAAGGGCATCGAGCTGCGCCGGTTTTAGCTTCTTTATCTTTATCTTGTAGGCGAAGGTCTTCTTGATGGCCTCAACCGCCTTGGCCAGGGCCTGGTCGTTCACCTCCCACAGCACCGCATCCAGGCCGCTGGACAGCAGCAGGTGCACGATGCTCGACCCCATGACCCCGCCGCCCAGCATGCCCACCTTTTTGGGCTTGGCCGGGGTGAGGCCCTTGATGCGGGGCAAACGCCCCGCGGAGCGCTCATTCAGGAAGATACCGATGAGGTTCTTGGCCACGTCGGACACCAGGCAGTCGCCGAACAGGTCGGCTTCCCGGGCGATGTCCGCCTCGAAATCGGTGGACAGGCCCTTTTCCACCGCCTCGATGATCTTGAAGGGGGCGATATAGCCCTTGGCCTTGGGCGCGGTCTGGGCCTTTATGAAATTGATCAGGCTGGTTTTCTCGCTGGCGCTGGGCAGGCGGTCGAAGCGGCGGCTGGCTTTGCGGCTTTTGTGGCTCAATAGGCCTTTTTGGAATTTGCCCGCGGCAGTCAGCGCCGCCTGGCGTAGCTGATCCAAAGGCACTTCTTCGTCCACCAGGCCCAGGGACCAAGCCTTTTGGGCCTTGATGAACTTGCCGGTGAGCATCAGGTCCAGGGCTTCGGGCAGGCCGACGATCCGGGGCATGCGCTGGGTGCCCGCGCTGCCGGGCAACAGGCCCAGCTTTACCTCGGGCAGGCCCAGGCTCACTCCCTGGGCGGCGATGCGGTAGTGGCAGGCCAGGGCGATTTCCATGCCCCCGCCCAGGCAGTTGCCGTTGATGGCCGCGATGATGGGCTTGGGCGAGGCTTCCAGGGCGTTCAACCAGCTGTGCACATCCATGAGCTTGGCAACGAAAGGGGCCTTCTCATTTACGGTGAGAAGTTGGGTGACGTCGGCCCCGGCCACGAAATTTTTGCCCGTGCCGGTGAGGATGATCACCTTTACCTCGGGGTCTTCCACCGTTTCCAGGGTGGCCTGCTTCAACTCCAGTATGAAGTGCTCGGACATCTGGTTGACCGGGGGATTGTCCATCTGCAAAATGGCCACCCCGTCAATAAGCTCCACCTTGACCGTCTGGTATTGCGTGTTCATTTCCCTCTCCCTAGACCAAAAGGGGGTGCCGCCACCAGCCTGCCGCCGTTCGGCGGGCGGCTGCGAGCTTTTTTTGCCCGTGCCTTGGCCCCGCGGGCCGCGGCAACCTGGGCATTGCCCCTAAATTAAGCTTCATCCGAGTGGTTAAGGCCGTTATTATGTTGAAGAATAACGTATTGCGTTGCTCTGTACTAAACCTGCAACACCTAGATTATACAAGCAAAGACATGAACTAATGCAAGCATAAAATGAACAATGGTTCGGAAAAATGGACTATGAGGGCAGTGAATGGCTCTCATTTGGGCAGGTATGGCCGGATTGGCCTGGCCGGGCCTAATTTTGGCGGTTGGCTGGGTGGGGAGAGGGCGCTAGCTGCGTGGCTTTTCTTGCAGGTATTCCCGTGCGTATTTGCGGTAGAGGTGATAAAAAAGCACGCCCATGATCTCGTGACCGCGGAAGGACAGTTCTTCGCGCTCGCCAGGTTTCATGTCCACGGTGGCCCGGCGGAAGTCCTCAATGAGGTCCTTGGCCACCTTCTTGAAGGTGTCGGCCAGCATGGGCAGGGTGACTTCCGGCTGGAAGTTGCTCGCCCGGTTGATGCCCAGCTTGGCCATGTTGACCATGACCTTGGCTATGATGATGTCGTCTTGGGAATAGACGTTTTCGCCGTTTTCCTCCTTGGAACTGATGAGGTTCCATTCCTTCATGATGGGCAGCCAGCGCGCGGCCAAGCTGGTGGCCTTGAGAAATGCCTCGTCCCCTACCACCCCGTTTCCCAGGTAGTGCTCCATGGGGCGGAAATATTCAGTGCGCAGCTTGAGCATGGCCATTTTGCTGGCGCTGCGGTTTTCCCACATGATTTTCTTGATGGTGGGCAGGGGCAGGAAGAAGTCGTTTTGCAACTCCTTGATGAGCCGTATGCGCTCCACGTAGCTTTCATCGTAGTCAGCGGAGTTGGAGCCCAGCTTGCGGGGCTTGGGCAGCAAGCCGGACCTAATATAATAATGGATGGTCTGTTTGGGCACATCGGTGCGCTTGGCCAGTTCACTTATTTTCATTGCAACCCTGCCTCCCACGGTTTGTTGCAAGCTCTATTTTTATTTGGGAGCAAATGAATAATATTCATGCTGGACACTTTTTTACACCACTCGCGGAGAAAACCCAAATCATCGAATATGTACCGGGATAAAATTACCCCCGCCACGCCTGCGGCAGCATCGTTTGCTCTTAAAGCGTTTTCGGTCCGGCAGAGAAAGCCGCGACCTGCCGCATGAAACCCCCAAAGTGCCTCTGCCTCCCCATTTTTTACAATCTATCATATTGGTGCATGATCTCATAAAGGCTTTAAGTTGGCAACATATCTTTAAGTTAATACTTAATTAAATAATCTGAACGAATAGCTTGACTAAACGTTGAGTGCGAATATACAGTAGATACTGAAAAAGCGAAGAGGCAGCCCTATAAAGCTGGCCCGGCCGGTGGAGTGCCTCAAATTTGGAAAGTAATTTTACTTTAAGGCTGAAGGGCCGAATGCCCGGCGCAAAACCTGCCAGGGCCATAGCGGGCGCGAAAATGCCGGGGTCGCTTTCCATGGGTGAAAACAGGACGGGTTTTATGCCAAGATGGGTTGAATCATACTCAGCACTAGCCCGCAACCTTACACCCTTTGCACCAGCACACAATCAACCATCGCCCCTTTTGGGGCCGTGGCTCGAACCCAGCCAATCATCATCTAGGCATTGACCGGCCGATGCAGAACCGGCCGCTAATGTATCGAATGCTTTAAGCTTCGTGCGCCGGGCAGCAAGCGCCCACGGCTAAGCGGATATTGAATCTCACACTGTGAATATCTGCGCCTCATCCTGAACTGCACCTTGAACCGCAGACAACTTGATTTTACAGCTTCCTATTGGACGATCCCGCTGGGGCCCGACGCTACCGTCAGCGCAAGGCTCTGGTCGAGCAAGGGCGGTGGTCCCGTGGCTGCCACCCGGCCAAGGATACCCGGCCACGGCCGGCTTCCGGCAGTATCTCTGCCCAAGTAAGCGGTCTGGCCCAACAGTCAAAAGGGAGGGAAGTATCATGCAATTTTTGGGGAGAGTTGGGACAGTGCTGCTGGGGCTGTCTTTGGTCATGGCCATGTGCCTGCCGGTGGGAGCGGTAGAGCCCGTTAAAATCGGGGTGCTGGGTCCCATGTCCTTCACCCAGGGCGAGGGCCACTGGAACGGGGCCACCATGGCGGCCGACGAAATCAACAAGGCCGGTGGCGTAAAGGTGGCCGGGGTGATGCGCCCCATCAAGCTCATTAAGGTGGACACCAACGAGTTCCTGAGCATACCCGATGCCACCAATGCGGTTGAAATGGCCATCAGCCGCTACAACGTGGACTTTTTGGTCGGTGGCTTCCGTACCGAGGCGGTGCAGGTGATGCAAGACATCGCCATGGACGCCAAAAAGATTTTCATTGGCTGCGGCGCGGCCCACCCGGAGCTGTGCACCAGGGTTACCAAGGATTACGACCGCTATAAGTATTGGTTCCGCCTGACCCCCATCAACTCGAAGTTCTTGGGCAAGGTCGACTTCATCCTGCTGGGCACCGCTGCCGCCATCATGAAGAAGACCCTGGGTATCAAGAAGATCAAGGTGGCGGTAGTGGCCGAAAAGGCGGCCTGGGCCGATCCTATCGTCCACATCTCCCAGAAGGTGCTCCCGGCCAAGATGGGTATGGAAGTGGTCGGCGTGTGGCGTCCCTCTCCGGTGGCCAAGGATTGCACCGCCGAGTTGGCGGCTATCCAGCGCTCCGGGGCCCATATCGTATTCACCACATTTTCGTCTTCGGTGGGCCTGACCTTCGCCAAGCAGATGGGCGAACTCAAGGTCCCCGCCGTGGCGGTTGGTATCAACGTGGAGTCGCAGAAGTCCGGCTTCTGGGAAGCCACCGGCGGCAAGGGTAACTACGTCGAAACCATCAATACCTACGCTCGGGTGGCCATCACTCCCAAGACCATTCCCTTCTACGACAAGTACGTAAAGCTCTATAACCAAGCGCCCAACTACACCGCCGGGACCTATGATGCCTTGTACATCCTCAAAGAAGCGGTGGAGAAGGCTGGCAGCGTCAATTCCGACAAGGTGCTGCCCTTCCTGGAGAAGACCGACTACATAGACACCGCCGGGCGCGTGGTTTTCGACAAGTCCCACGACGTGACCTGGGGTCCGGGCTACGTGACCGCCATAGGCACCCAGTGGCAGGACGGCGAGATCAAGTGCGTTTGGCCCTATCACTGGCAGAAGGTGTTCTACGAGGGCACCGTGCCTTTCAAGCTGCCCCCTTGGGTCGTGGATTACTGGAAGAACAAAAAGTAAGAGATTGCATCTTCAGTCCCTCCGGGCTCCGGCCCGGAGGGGCTCGGAGGCATGACCGGCCAATCTTAGGCGTGGGGTCTCAACGCCGCGCCGACCATCAGGGCTTACCGCCGGGCTAAGGATGGACGCATGATACTGGACATCATCATCGACGGCTTGATAAAGGGCAGCGTTTACGCCCTGCTGGCCATCGGCTTTTCCCTGGTGCTGGGCGTGGCGCGCATCATCAATATCGCCCACACCGCCCTGTACATGACCGCTGCCTACCTCATCTATATAGGCACCAAAATGATGGGCCTGCCCGCCCCCGTGGCCATGGTGGCTTCCATTTTGCTCACAGTGGTCCTGGGTCTGTTGATCTACAACTTTTTCATCAAGCCCATCCAGGAGCATGAGGCGGCGGTGCTCATAGCCACCATCGCCGTGGCCATGATGATCCAAGAGGTTTTCCTGATGATTTTCGGCGGCCACTATCTGGGAGTGAATCCTCTGATAGACGGCTACGCCACCATTTTAGGGGTGAAGGTCACCTATCAGCACCTGCTTGCCTTGGGCCTGGCTTTGGTGGTGCTGCTGGCCACCAGGGTCTTCTTGCAGAAGACCCGCCTGGGCTTGGCCATACGCTCCACGGCCCAGGACCGGGAGGTGGCCAACCTCATGGGCATGAACGTGACCCGGGTGGCCATGGGCACCATGGCCGTTTCCGTGGGCATGGCCGCGATCACCGGAGCCATCGTGGTGCCCCTGGTCACGGTGGAGCCCACCATGTGGATGCATCCCCTCATAATGATGCTGGCCATCGTGGTCTTGGGAGGCCTGGGCAGCATCGAGGGCAGCTTCGTGGGGGCCTTCATCCTGGGATTTGCCGAGTCCATGGTGGTTTTCCTGCTTCCCATGGGCTCGTTCCTCAAGGACTCGGTTGCCCTGTCCATCATGATTTTGGTGCTTTTGATCAGGCCCGAGGGCCTGTTCGGGGTGTCTTTCGAGGAGGAGCGTTAGCATGGGCCTGCCCGGCGTTTACTTCCGTAGGACCGTAAAGGTGCTGCGCACCGAGGTGCTGGTTCTGCCCAGCCGCGTGGCGGTGCTGGTTTTCATCGTGGCACTCATGGCCTTGCCTATTTTCACCCAGGACTATTACTTCCTCAGAGTGCTGATACTCACCTCCATCTTTGCCATCTTCGCGGCGAGCTGGGACCTGCTTTCCGGGTTCACCGGGCAGATGAACTTCGGCCACGCCCTGTTTTTCGGGGTGGCCGCCTACGTCACCGCCTTGTTGAACCTCAAGCTGGGCCTGCCGCCTTATTTCTCCATACCCTTGGGCGCGGTGGGAGGAGTGCTCACCGGGTTGATAGTGGGCATCCCCTGCCTCAGGCTCAAGGGCTCCTATCTGGCCCTGACCACCTTGGCCTTTCCCATCATCCTCACCGGCGTAGTCTTTGCCATTCCAGACATCACCGGTGGCGAGCTGGGCCTGGCCGGGCTGTCTCGCCTCACCGGCTCCCGGGTGATGGACTACTACTTGACCAGCGGCCTGATGCTGATCCTGGGCTTTACCATGTGGAAGATCACAGACTCCAAGACCGGCATCATCCTGCACGCCATCCGCGAGGACGAGTTGGCGGTGCGCACCGCGGGGGTCAACACCACCCGCTACAAGCTTCTGGCCTTTTGCATGAGCGGCTTTTTCGCCGGCGTGGCCGGCGGGCTCTACGCCCACTTCATGCGCCTGGCCGGGCCTTCCGGCCTGGAGGTGGGCCTGTCCTTCCAGGTGATCATCTGGGCGGTGTTCGGCGGCATGGTCACCATCTACGGCCCCATAGCCGGGGTCTTCATCCTCTACCCCCTCATGGAGATTCTTCGCGTAGTCCTGGACAACTTTCCCAGTCTGCCCGAGATACGCATGTTTATTTTCGCGGGCTTGGTGCTGCTGACCCTGTTGTTCATGCCCGAGGGGCTTATTCCCTGGGTGCGCGACAAGATAGAGACCGAATGCCCCCGTTGCAAGGTGCGCAACGTCTTCAGCAGACACAGGTGCCGCGTATGCGACGCCGATCTGGACTAAACCCTGGCAGGTCCTTATTCCCCAGCAACGTGTGAGGTGAAAAAACATGGATGCCAAAGAGGCCTACCTATCCAAACCCTGGCTGCAGCATTACCCCCAAGGCGTGCCCCCCGAAATGGACATTCCCGTGGTTTCCATTCCGGCGATGTTCGACCAGGTGGTGGAGAAGTACGGCAACAAGACCTCGCTGATCTACTACGGCAAGAAGATCAGCTATCGGGAGCTCAAGGATCAGGCCGACCGCTTTGCCGCGGCCCTGAGCGGCCTGGGGATACAAAAGGGCGACCGGGTGGCCTTGTTCCTGCTCAACTGCCCCCAGTACGTCATAGCCTATATGGGCGCCTTGAAGGTGGGCGCGGTGGTCACTCCGGTGAGCCCGGTCTACACCAGCCAGGAGGTGCGCCATCAGCTCAGCGACAGCGGGGCCAAGGTGGTGGTGTGCCAAGACATCCTTTACGACAAGGTGTCCGAGGCAGGGGTGGAGCTGGACCAGGTGATCATCACCGGGGTGGATGAGTACCTGCCCAAGCTTAAAAAGATGTTCGCCAAAAAAATCATGTCCAAGGCTTATGGCGGCATGCACGTGCCCGACGAGGCCATGATCCAGCGCGACGGGCTGCTGAAGTTTCAGGACATGATAAAGAAGGCGCCCGCCCAGGCGCCTCAGGTGAGCCTGGACCCCATGAAGGACTTGGCCGCGCTGCCCTACACCGGGGGCACCACCGGCCTGCCCAAGGCGGCCATGCTCACCCACTACAACATCATCGCCTGCCAGGCTCAGGCCTTGTCCTTTTGGAGCGACAAGTTCGAGGAGGGCAACGAGACCATCATCGCGTTCCTGCCCATGTTCCACATCTATGGGCAGGTGGTGATCATGCTCACCAGCCTGGTAAACGGCTACACCATGGTGCTATTCACCACCCCGGACATGGACGAGATATTAAACGCGGTGGAGCGCTACGACGCCTCGGGCTTCTACGGGGTGCCCACCCTGTACGAGTACCTAAAGGAGTACGACAAGACAGACCGGGTGGACTGGAAGCGCATCAAGGTAATCGTATGCGGGGCGGACACCCTGCACGAGAGCACCGTGGAGGGCTGGGAGCGGCGCACCGGAAGCCATATCACCGAGGGTTACGGAATGACCGAGACCGCTGCGGTGAGCCACACCAACCCCTTGCACCGGCCCAAGCGGGGTTCCTTCGGGATACCCATCCCCAATGTATCCGCCGCCATCATGGAGGTGGAGCGCGACGAATTCGTACCGGTGGGTGAGGTCGGTGAGATGGTGCTCAGCGGGCCCAACGTCATGCGGGGATACTGGCAGCGGCCCGAAGACAACAAAGAAACCATGATCGAGCTGGAGGGCAAGACCTGGATGCGCACCGGCGACCTGGTGAGCATGGACGAGGATGGCTACTTCCATTTCTTCGATCGTAAGCGTGACTTGATCAAGCACAAGGGCTTCTCGGTGTTCGCCAAGCACGTGGAGGAGGTGCTCTACAACCATCCCCAGGTAAAGGCCGCCGGGGTGGTAGGGGTGCCCGATCCCAAAGTGGGCCAGCTCATCAAGGCCTACGTGGTGTTGCAGGCCGAGGCTAGGGGCAAGCTCTCCGAGGAGGAACTGATCGCCCATTGCAAGGAAAAAATGGCCCACTACAAGGTGCCTCAGATCATCGAGTTCCGGGGCGAGTTGCCCAAGACCGACGTGGGCAAGGTGTCCCGCCGGGAGCTGCGCGAAGAGGCGGAGGAGGCCTAGGTATGGCGGCCCAGCCATTTTTGGAGATAAGCGGACTGCACAAGGACTTCGGTGGCCTCACCGCCACCAACGAGGTCAGCTTCAGCATGGGCCGCGACGAAATAATCGGGCTCATCGGCCCCAACGGGGCGGGCAAGACCACCTTGGTGCGCCTGATCAGCGGAATACTGCACCCCGACCGGGGAAAAATCCGCTTCAAGGGCAAGAACATCACCGGCAAGAAGACCTGGGACATCGTCAACATGGGCATCGCCTGCACCTTCCAGAACATGCGCCCCTTCCGCCGTTTGCCCATCATCGCCAACGTGATGGTCTCCTGCCTGAGCCCCCGGGCCATGAAGCGCGGCGAGTGGGTCAAGAAGGTGGAGGCCAAGGCCATGGACGCCCTGGAGTTCGCGGGCATCTCGGACATGGCCCTGGAAAAGGCCTCCACCCTGTCCCAGGGCGATCTGAAGCGTTTGGAGGTGGCCCGTGCCGTGGCCACTGAGCCGGAGCTGCTGCTGTTGGACGAGCCCTTCGGCGGCCTGAGCCCAGCGGAGACCGACCTGATGGCCAAGTCCATCGCCCGGCTGCACAAGGGAGGCCGTTTTGGCCGGCTGCACAGCGAGGGCCCGGCCATGATCATAATCGAGCACAAGCTGGCCCAGCTCATGAAGATCGTGGACCGCATCATAGTTTTGGACTTCGGAACCATCATCGCCGACGGCACGCCGGAGAAAATCGTGGCCAATCCCGAGGTGATCGAGGCATATCTGGGAGAGGGAGGGGTCTAAGTGCTGCTGGAGGTTGCCAACCTGACGGTCTCTTACGACAAGGCCATGCTCATCAACGATCTGAGTATGCATGTGGCCGATGGCGAGTTGGTGAGCCTGGTGGGCCCCAACGGCGCGGGCAAAACCACCCTGCTTCGAGCGGTCACCGGCCTGGTGGCCTGGGAAAAGATGACCCTCAGAGGCACCGCCGGAGGCGACGTGACCCTCAAGGGGAGCATCAACTTCGAGGGCCGGGCCATAGAAAAGACTCCGGCCCACGAAATCGTGCGCATGGGCCTGGTGCATTGCCCGGAGCGGCGACGGCCCTTCCGGGAGCTGAGCGTGCTTGAAAACCTCCTCGCCGGGGCATACCTGCACCCGGACAAGGCCCAGACCCAGGCCGACCTGGAGATGGTCTACAAGCTTTTCCCGGTGCTTCAAAAGCGCACCAGGCAAATCTCGGGCACTCTGTCCGGCGGCGAGCAGCAGATGCTGGCCGTGGGCCGGGCCTTGATGTCGCGGCCCAAGCTGCTTTGCATCGACGAGCCTTCCACCGGCTTGGCCCCCTTGATGCGCAAGGAGGTGTTCAACAAGATCGAGCAAATCAAGGGCATGGGCATAACCATTCTTTTGGTGGAGCAGGAGGTGGGCACGGTGTTCAAGATGGCCACCCGCAACTACGTACTTTCCTCAGGCAAAATAATCGCTCAGGGCAAGGGCGAGGACCTGCTTGAAGACGAGATGATCCGAAAGACCTACCTGGGGCTTTAGGGGGAGGCCAGGGCGCGAGCCCAAGCGGCCGATTACCACGAAACGCAAAGATTGATTGCGCTATCCATCTGATGCCTATATCATGGCATAACGTATAGCGTAGATAAACGATAAATGTAATATGGCGGCCCGATGGCGGGCTGGGGAGACAAAGATGGGCGTCAACTACTTCCGCCGCGATGGTCGGGACAGCAAGTTCGTGCTTCTGGAGCACCTGGGTGTGGAACGGCTTCTGAGCTACCCGGCTTACCAGGATTTCTCGGCCGATGACTTCGCCATGATCATCGACGAGGCCCTCAAGGTGGGTAGGGAAGTGATGGGCCCGGCCTTGCAGGACGGCGATCGCATCGGCTGCACCTATGAGGGCGGCAAGGTAACCACCCCAGACGCAATCAAGGAATGTTGGCGGGTGCTCAACGAGAATGGCTGGCCTTCGGCCACCTACAACCCCGAGTTCGGGGGCCAGGGCCTGCCCGAGATAGTGGGCGGCCTGGTGGGCGAGATTTTCAACGGGGCCAACATGGCAATGATGACCTACTCCGGGCTCATGGTGGGCAACGGCCACCTCATCGAGGACTTCGGCACCGACCAGGACCGGGCCATGTTTTTGGAGAAGATGTACACCGGGGTGTGGGGGGGCACCATGTGCCTCACCGAGCCGGACGCCGGTTCGGACGTGGGGGCGTTGCGCACCAAGGCGGTGCCGGATACGGACGCGGATGACCAGCGCATCTATAAGATAGACGGGGTCAAACGCTTCATCACCTGCGGGGAGCACGACCTTACCGAAAACATCGTCCACCTGGTTCTGGCCCGCATAGAGGGCGGCCCGGCCGGCACAAAGGGGGTGAGTCTGTTCATCGTGCCCAAAATATGGGTGAACCCCGACGGCTCCATGGGCGAGCCCAACGATGTGTTCTGCGCCGGCATTGAGCACAAGATGGGCATCCACGGCTCCAGCACCTGCACCCTGAACTTCGGGGAGCAGGGCAAGTGCCGGGGCATACTCTTGGGCGAGCCCCACAGCGGCATGGCCAAGATGTTCCAAATGATGAACCACGCCCGCATCGGTTGCGGCATACAGGCGGCCGGGGCCACGGCCAGCGCCTATGACACCGCCCGCATCTACGCCAAGGAGCGGGTGCAAGGCGCACCGCTCACCGACCGCCACGGCCCGGCGGTGCCCATCATTCAGCACGAGGACGTGCGCCGCATGCTGATGAACCTCAAGGCGGGCTCCGAAGCCATGCGGGTGTTCATTGCCTATCTCATGCTGCACTCCGACGTGGCCAAGCACGACCCGGACGAACAGGTGCGCCTAACGGCCCAGGCCAGGGTGGACATCCTCACTCCCTTGGTAAAAGCCTACCCTCCGGACCTGGGCTACGTGCTCATCCGCGACGCCATCCAGGTCTTGGGCGGGGCGGGCTATTGCAGCGACTTCCCGGTGGAACAGTACGCCCGGGACATAAAGATCCTTTCCATCTGGGAGGGCACCAACTACATCCAGTCACTGGACCTGGTGGGCCGCAAGATCGGCGCCCAGGGTGGCAAGGTGTTCCAGGAGTGGGTGGCCGAGCTGATGGCCTTTGCCAAGGAGAACGAGGCGGACCAGGACTTTCAGGCCGACTTCAAGCTGCTGGGTCAGGCGGTGGGCATGGTGGCGGATTTCGCCCAGCGCTTTGCCGGGTACTTCAAGCAGGGCCGCATATCTCTGGTGCCCATGTTCGCCACCCGGTTCCTGGAGTGCTTCGCCGAGGCGGTGCTGGCCAAGCTCATGCTGGAGCAGGGGCTCATCGCCCGTGAAAAGCTGTCCACCGTGGAGCCGGGCTCATCGGACGGATTTTTCTATCAAGGCAAGGTGGCCACGGCCAAGTTCTTCTGCCGCAACATCCTGACCAACGTTTTTGGCCGCTACGCCTCCCTGAAGACCGAAGATCTCTCAGCCATGGAGATTCCCGAGGAAGCCTTCTAGGCCACTTATAAAACGTCAAAGTGGGGCAGGGGACGGCACGAACCGTTCCCTGCCCTTTTTTTGGGCTGCGCGGCTGATCGCCGTGGGCGCAAGGATGTGGAAGTGGTGGTAGAATTACCCCTGATAAATACAGCTATATAAACACATCCTCAACGGTGCGCCATGAATCACGAGCATGCCATAAGTCACGTTCTGCCCAACTCAAGCCTTAGCGGGATGAAAGTCCTCATCCGCGGCGCGGGTGAGATGGCCAGCGGCGTGGCCTATCGTTTGGCCCACTCGGGCTTTCGCGTGTTGATGACCGAGATCAGCACCCCCCTGGCGGTGCGCCGGGCAGTATGCTTCTGCGAGGCGGTCTACGATGGCAGCAAGATCGTGGAAGGCCGCACCGCCCGACTCATTGAACACCCGGACGAGGCCGAGGCGCTGTGGGCCAGATCCGAACTGCCGGTGCTGATCGACCCCCACATGACCTGCCGTGGCGGTCTGCGGCCCATGGTGATAGTGGACGCCCTTTTGGCCAAGCGCAACACCGGGCTGAACAAGGGCATGGCTCCCTTGACCATCGGCCTGGGGCCGGGTTTCCACGCCCCGGATGAGGTGGACTTGGCCATTGAGACCAACCGGGGGCATAACCTGGGCCGTTTGATCAGCCTGGGCTCACCGGAGCCCAACACCGGGGTGCCGGGCAACATAGCGGGCTACACCTCCAAGAGGGTGCTGCGTTCGCCGGCCGACGGGGTGTTCGAGACGGATTTGGCTCTGGGCGGGCGGGTGAGCGCGGGGCAGGTGGTGGCGCGGGTGAACGGCCAGGCCATCGAGGCCAAGGTGGCCGGCATTTTGCGGGGCCTGCTGCGCCCCGGCGCCGTAGTCAGCAAGGGCACCAAGGCGGGCGATGTGGACCCCAGGGGTCAGATAGAGTATCTGCACACCATCAGCGAAAAGGCCAGGGCCGTGGGGGGATCGGTGCTGGAAGGCATTTTGGCTGCATTCAACCGCTAAATTAGGGGGAGCATCCTGGGCGGCGCCCAACCAAGCTATCCCCACGCAAATCAAGGCGTAACGGCCGGAGCAAAGCGCCCCATGGCCTAGTCCAGGCTCAGGTCGGTCTGCTGTTCCGCCTGTAGGCTGCTGACCACTCGATCCATTCCCTGGGCGATGTGATGGCGGATGGCGGCCAGGGCCTTGTCAACGTCTCTTTGGCGAATCGCCTCGATCAGGGCGCGGTGCTCCTCGGCCACCTCTTTGATGCGGTTGCTGCCCAAATATTCCGGCCGGTAGCGCAGATACAGCTTCTCGAAAATTTCGAGCAGCATGTGGCAGATTATGTCGTTGCCGCAAAAGCTGGCGATCTTCAAGTGGAACTGCGCGTCCAGCAGGATAAGGCGGCGGCCCACCAGATTCTTGGCCTCGCTGCGTTGGAGGCTGAAAGCCTCCTTGATCTCGTCGAAGTTTTTGGCGGTCATGTTTTCGATGACCGAGGGCAGAATGTACAACTCAAGGGCCTCACGGGCCTTGTAGAGCTGCTTGGCGTCCTCCTCGGTGATCTCGCTGACGAAGTAGCCCTTGTTGGGCACGTAGGTGACGAAGTTGGATGCTTCCAGGCGGTTCAGGGCTTGGATCACCGGGGTGATGCTGATGTCCAGGCGCTTGGCCAGGTCGTTGCTGATGATTTTTTGGCCTGGCGCGAACTGATTGAGGTAGATCATCTTTTTTACTTTTTGATAGGCTTCCTCAATGGCCAGGCCTCTTCTGTTGCCGTTTTTGGGACTGGCCTTTTTGGGTGTTTTCACCACGTGCGTATCTCCCCCTAAGTGCGAATGACCGTCTATGTGGGCAGAGGCTCGACTTGACGCTGAAACTGCCTCTGCCCGGGTGCGGGCTCAAAACCGGCATGCGGCGCGGTGGCTAAGGTGGCTCGCCAAGGCAAGCCGGAGCAGCCAGTTAATAAAGGCTTTAGCCAAAAAAACATGGGCCTTGATGCCGGAAGGCTATTGTTCTCCTACAACAATATCTGGGATAGCACGGTTTAGCAATAAAGCCAAATCCTTAGTGGATATTGCTCTCCACCGGTCAACTAATATCAAACCGCGCGAAAACCGAGTTGCGGTGGCCGACTTTGGCGAGGTACTCGCTTTGAACCTGGCGGCTCCGCATAAAAACCTGCGCCGTTCTTGGTGCGAGATTCACTCCTGAAAATATCGCGAATCAGTTTTCGACGAAAAAAATATTTTGGGGTCGTTTTTTTGCGGGTAGCATCTTGAATTGTAACGCATTGCGCGACTTAGTAACATTTTTTGTAACTTTTGGCAGATAACACTTGACCGGCTTAAACATAATTAATTATAAAATATATAAATAAAATTAAGTGGTAACGCAATGCGTTAGCTTTGAAAGTTCAGGTAGATATCCGCAGGTGGGGGCAGCAGGAACCAAGGTGGGAGGGGTTGAGTAATCGAATACGCGGTCCATCATCCGCGCAAGATTTTCTGAAATAGGGCGCACACAAAATGAGTGACCAGCATAGTTGAACCGCCCGCACCAATTGCCGTAACGTTTTGTACTCTAAGGGAGGAGTATTTATGACTAATACGTTAAAGGCCTTTGGAATCATGCTGGCCACGGCCGCCTTGGTGGCGGTTATGGGGTTGGCGCCTACCACGGTTTTGGCAGAAAAACCACCCATCAAAATCGGCTTCATCCACACCATGAGCGGCCCGATCTCCATGTACGGCATCACCTCGGCCGCCGGCGCCAAGATCGCGGTGGAGGAGATCAACGCGGCCGGCGGCGTGATGGGCCGCAAGCTGCAGTTGATCGTCCGCGATGACAAGATCAGCCCCGAGGCCGGTCTGCGCGAGGCCAAGGACTTGGTGCTCAAGGAAAAGGTGGACTTTTTGGCCGGAACCATCAGCTCGGGCGTGGCCTTGGCCATCTCCGGGTATGCGCGCCGGGCCAAGAAGATCTACATGATCAACATCGCCCAGAGCACCCGGATCACCGAAGAGAAATTCAACAAGTACACCTTCCGTTTCACCACCAACGCCACGCCTTACTTTGGCAAGGGCCCGGCGCTGGCCTTGGCCAAGACCTACAAGGCCAAAAAGATTATCTCATTGGGTTATGACTATGAGATGGGCAAGAACTCCCTTAAGGAGTTCAAGGCCACTTACCTCAAAATGGTTCCGGATGCCAAGATCATCGATGAGCTTTGGGTCCCTCTGGGCTCCACCGACTTCACCGCTCACATTGCCAAAATGGCTAACTCGGGCGCGGATTGCTTCTATCTCGCGGGAATATATGGTGGCGGCGAACTGGCCTTCACCAAGCAGGCCTGGTCCTTCGGCCTTTACGACAAGATGAAAGCGGTGCAGCCCTGCGCCGGCGACGTGGAGACTTGGGGCAAGGTCAAGCAAGGCGATCCCTACCCCAAAAACGCTCTGGCCACCTGCCGTTACCCCTTCTGGGCCATCAAGGGTGACCAAAACGCCAACTTCGTGAAGCAAATTCGCGAGATGACCGGCCTGTGGCCCTCCTACGGCTCCATGGACGCCTACGTGATCATGTACGCCATCAAGGATGCGGTGACCAAGGCCGGCACCACCGAAACCCAGAAAGTCATAAAGGCCCTGGAAACCCTAAAGATGGATACCTTCGTAGGCCCGGTTGAAATGCGAGCCTATGACCACCAAGCCATGATGCCCACTTGGTACGGCATTATGCGCTTCACCCCGGATCTGCCCTTCCCCCATATCACCGACGTGGGCAAACTCGGCGCGGAAAGTTACCACACCGTCGAGCAGATCAAGAAGGTCCGAGGAAAATAACCGGTATAAAAATGCTGGGCAGGCGGGGCTTAAGCTCCGCCTGCCCCCCATAAGAAAACTGCCCTCCCCATTAGAATATAGGTGCCAACGTGACGTTCGAATCATTCGCCGGTCAAGCCTTGGCAGGAGTCAGCCTGGGCATGGTCTGGTTCCTCATCGCAGCGGGCTTGTCCATTATCTTCGGCACCCTCAAGGTTCTCAACCTGGCTCACGGCAGTCTGTACATGCTGGGCAGCTTCTGCTGCTATCAGGTGACGGTGAGCTTGGCGGGCGTGCCGGGAAACTTCTGGCTTGCGGTGCTGGTCGCCCCTTTGGTGGTGGCCTTGGTGGGCGGAATCATCGAGATATTTTTACTGCGGCCGATCTACAAGGCCGAGATGATATATCAGTACATCCTGACTTTCGCCCTGGTGCTGATTATCGCCGAGGCCTGCAAGATGATCTGGGGTACCGGCTACCATAGCGTCGCAGTCCCCTGGCCCTTCAAGGGATCGGTGGGTATGTTCGGGCTTTCCTTCCCCATCTACAACCTGTTCCTCATCGCCATGGGCCCTGTTGTTTTTATCGGCCTTAGAACCCTGATCAATAAAACCGACTTAGGGCGCAACATACGGGCGGTAACCGAGAACCGGGAAATGGCCAACGCCTTGGGCACCAACGTGCCCCGGGTATACACCGGGGTGTTCATGTTAGGGGCCTGGCTGGCCGGATTGGCAGGTTCGTTGTGGCCGCCGGTTTCGGTGGTGATGCTGGGCTCGGACATGGCCGTGGTGATCGATTGTTTTATTATCGTGGTCATCGGCGGGCTGGGCAGCTTGGCCGGGGCCTTCGTGGGAGCTCTTATCCTGGGGCTGACAACCGCCTTCGGGCTCTATTTGATACCCAAGTTGGCCGTGGCCTTTGGCTTCATCCTGATGATCATTATCTTGATAATTCGCCCCTATGGCCTGATGGGTGAACCCGAATGACGGCGGTAAGCATGAATCGAATTTCCTTGCTGGGCACCAGCCCCCGCAACGCCGTAATGCTGGCTGGCGCGATGATCGTGATGGTGGCGCTTCCCTATTTTTTGGGTCAGAGCTGGTTGAGCATCACCACCGAGATGCTTATTCTGGCCTTGGCTGCCAGCGCCCTGAACATCATGCTGGGCTACACCGGCCTGGTTTCCTTCGGCCCGGCGGGCCTGTATGCGGTGGGAGCCTACACCACCGGCGTACTAATGGAGAAGCTGGGCTGGGGCATGCTGCCGGCCACCTTGGCCGCCCCGGTTATGGCCGGCTTGGTCGGCGCGTTGGTCGGCTGGTTCTGCGTGCGACGCTCGGCGGTGTACTTTGCCCTGTTGACCCTGGCCTTTTCCCAGGTCATCTGGACCGTGGTTTTCCAGTGGTATTCGGTAACCGGAGGCGATGACGGCCTTGTCTCGGTGCCCATCCCCGATTTTTTCTTCGAGATCACCAACTGCTACTACTTCATGCTGGCCGTGGTGAGCGTGTGCCTGTTCGTCATCTGGAAGATCGTCAACTCCCCCTTCGGGATGACTCTGCAGGCTATCCGGGAAAACCCCAACCGGGTTGAGTTCATAGGGGTAAACGTCAAGCATTACCAACTGGCCTCCTTCATCATTTCCAGCATGTTTCTGGGTATCGCGGGAAGCATGTTCTGTGTGTTCAGCGGCAGCGTGTTTCCGGACTACGCCTATTGGGCCAAGTCGGCCGACATGCTGGTAATCTGCCTGCTGGGCGGCATCTACAATTTCTTTGGCCCCCTGGTGGGTACTGTTGTCTACACCATGCTCACCAAGATCATCTCCGAGTACACCATGCACTGGCACCTGATCCTGGGCGGCATCATCGTGGTCATCATCCTGGCCATGCGCAAGGGCGTGGTGGGTACCTTGTCTGCGTATTGGGCCGACCGCAAAAGCGCGGCCGCGTAGGGAGGGACGATAATCATGCTGCTAGAGGCAAAAGGGATCAGCAAGTCCTTCGGCGGGCTCAGCGCGGTTTCCGAGGTTGACCTGACCATCGGCCAGGAAGAGTTGGTCTCTATCATAGGGCCTAACGGAGCCGGTAAGTCTACTTTGTTCAACCTGATCACAGGCCACATCCGCCCGGACAAGGGAACGGTGACCTACAAGGGCGAGGATATCACCGGCCGCAAGCCATATGACATATCCCGCCTGGGCATAGGGCGCTCTTTTCAGAAACTCAACATCTTCCCCCGCCTGACCGCCTTTCAAAACGTTCAGGCGGCCTTGTTCTCGGCCCAGAAAATCAACCGCAAGCTCTTTGCCGACGCCAGCCGCATGTTGGGTGACGAAGCCGAGGAGATACTGGAAAGCGTGGGCTTGGGAGGCCGGTCGGACACCCTGGGCGGCTTGCTGGCTCACGGCGACCAGAAGAGGCTTGAGATCGGCATTGCCCTGGCGCTGAACCCGGAGCTGTTGCTCTTGGACGAGCCGACCCAGGGCATGAGCCCCGGAGAAACCGTGGAAACCACGGAGTTGATCCGAGGCCTGGTGCGGGCCCGGCACATAAGCCTGGCCTTTGTGGAGCACGACATGAGCGTGGTATTCGGCATATCCGACCGAATCAACGTATTGCACCAGGGCATGTTGATCTTCAGCGGCAAGCCCGAGGAGGTCAGGGCCAACGATGAGGTGCAGCGGATCTACTTGGGTAAGGGTGAGAAGTAGTGTTTCTCAAAGTAGACAACATAGACACCTACTACGACGCCACCCACATCCTGTTCGGGGTCAGCCTGGAGGTGGCCGAGGGCGAGACGGTAAGCGTGCTGGGCCGCAACGGGGTGGGCAAGACCACCTTGCTCAGGAGCATCATCGGCCTGACTCCTCCGCGCAAGGGCCGGATCTATTTCCAGGACCGCAAGATAAACGGCCGCCAGCCGTTTCAGATCGCCCGCCAGGGCGTGGGCTTCGTTCCCGAGGACCGCGACATTTTCCCCAACCTCTCGGTAAAGGAAAACCTGGAGATGGGGATGCAAAAAAACAGCGGGCGCAGCGGCTGGGATTTGGAAAAGATCTACGTCCTGTTTCCCATACTCAAGGAGCGGCGCAACCAGCAGGGGGGCACCCTTTCCGGCGGGGAGCAGCAGATGCTCACCATAGCCAGGACCCTCATGGGCAACCCCAGCCTTCTTTTGCTCGACGAGTTGTCCGAAGGCCTGGCGCCCTTGGTGGTCCGGGCGATCAAAGAGCAAATATTGCTCATCCAAAATGAGGGTGTTACCATCCTTATCTCCGAGCAAGATTCGTCCTTTGTGCTGGACGTATCCAGCCGCTCCTACATTTTGGAAAAGGGCCAAGTTTGCTGGCATGGGAACTCTCAACAATTGCGGGACGATCCCATGATCTTGGACCGCTACCTGGGGGTGTGAGTGCGAGTGTGAGATGTGTTGCAACTGAGATGTGTTGTGAATGGAGATTGATTTTGCCGGGGCGAACAGATGCCCCGGGAGAGGGGAGCCAGCTATCATGAAAACTACCGGCGCGGTTTTATACGAACGAAATACCCCACTGGTAATTGAGGAACTGGAACTGGACCCGCCCAAAAAAGGCGAGGTTTTGGTGGAGATGAAGGCCGCGGGCATTTGCCACAGCGACCTGTCGGTGCTTACCGGCGTGTTTCAGATGCCTCCCTTGCCTTGCATACCCGGCCATGAGGGCGCGGGCATCGTGCGCGAAGTGGGCCCCGGGGTGGAAAAGGTCAAGCCAGGTGACCATGTAATGATTTTATGGGCTCCCTCCTGCGGGCATTGTTTCTATTGCCAGCACGGCCAACCGTATATGTGCGACTTCCGCGAATTCACCCGCGGAGGCATGATGCCCGACGGCACCCATCGCCTGCACAAAGGCGACACCAACATTTTCAACATGACCGGGGTGGGCACCTTCAACCGCTTCAACGTGATGACTCAGAACTGCGTGTTACCCATAGATAAAGAAATTCCCTTTGAGATAGCCGCTCTCACCGGCTGCGGCGTTATCACCGGGGTCGGCGCGGTGCTCAACACCGCCAAGGTCAAACCCGGCAGCAGCGTGGTGATCATCGGTAGCGGCGGCGTGGGCATCAACGTCATCCAAGGATCCGTGTTGGCCGGAGCCACCAAGATCATCGCTGTGGATCTGCTGGACAACAAGCTGGAGTTGGCCAAAAAATTCGGGGCCACCCACACCATCAATTCGAGCAATGAAAACGTGGTGGAAAAGGTGATGGAATTCACCAGCGGCAGGGGTGCGGACTTTGCCTTTGACGTGGTGGGCAGCCCTCAGTTGGTGGCGCTTGGCGTTGAAGTCATCCGGCGCGGCGGCAAGGTGATCATGGTGGGCATGGGCCCGGCGGATCAAAAGTTGGACCTCCCCTTGACCCCTCTGTTGGTCATGGAAAAGTCGCTGCTGTCCTGCTACTACGGCTCCAGCGACATGTGTACTGACCTGGCTATGCTGCTGGACCTTTACAAGATAGGCCGCCTGGACCTGGATGCCTTGATCAGCGCCCGCTATAGCCTGGAAGATATCAACCAGGGATTCGCCGACCTTGTGGCCGGCAAGAACCTGCGCGGCGTGGTGAATATGTGAGCACGGGTTTGCCTTAGGACATCCAGCCCCAAGTGGCTAATGAATCGTGGCGAGTTGAAAATATAGGGGGGGCGCGTTTCCCCGCGCTGGTCCGAATCCTCAAGCTGGTTGGAGGATTTAACACTTCGGGCCGATAATGCGGGGGCGCAATTAAAATGAACCCCAGCCTTCTTTTGAGGGCTGGGGTTCAACTTGGCCATGGCCGTGCCCATGGGGGAAGGGGTTATGGGCCAGGCTGGACAGGAAACACCTTGTGGGTTATAAATCTGCAAGGTTAGGAAATGTTTCCAATTGTCACCACAAACCCATTTTTGGGCTGAACACTTTAGCTCCGGTTGGTTCCGGCCCAATTGCTCTTTCAAGTCACCGGCGGGGTGAAACGGCTAGACCATGCCCACAGACGGCGAAGTCAAAAACGCTAAAGGAGCCTCCCGCAAGGGTGTGGCCATCGAAGAGGCCTACCGGCGCATCAAGGAGATGCTCTATCTCAACCAGCTCGCTCCCGGGCAGAAGATTCACTACAACGACATGTCGCAGCGGTTGAACATCTCGGTAACCCCGGTGATTCAGGCGCTCAACCGGCTGGAGGCCTCGGGCCTGGTGGAGTATGTGCCCAACAAGGGTTATTTCCTGGGAGAGATAAACGAGCAGGAGGCCCAGGAGCTTTACGAGGCGCGCGAAGCCCTGGAGCTTTACCTGATTCCCAAAGTGGTGGAGAAGATAACCAACAAGAAGCTTGATCAGGTGCGCAAGACTTTTGCCCGCCAGCGGGTGGGCCAAAGCGACCGGGCCAGGCGGCAGTTTATTTTGGTGGACGCCGAGTTCCACCTGCGCATCGCCAAAATTTCGGGCAACGAGGTGATCTGCCGGTTGCTCAAGGATATCTTTGAAAAAATCTTCCTCAAGTATCGCCCCGAATATTTACACAGCGACACCTTCAAAGGAATTTACCGGGAGCATAAAGAGCTTCTGGACGCGCTACGCCAGAGGGACGTGGAACTGGCCCAGGAGACCACCCGCGTCCATCTGGCGTCTGGAGCCAAAAGGATTGTCGAAAGCTTGCGCGCCCAGTCTGAAAGCGAATCGATGCTGGGTGTGGACCTGTAACGCCCTCGGCATCGGTTCAATAGGCCCTCAGGCCCCGGCCAAGCCTTTGATGACCTCTTGCGCTTCGGCCACGATCTTGCTTACCAACTCATCTACACTGGGCAGATCGCCGCAGCGCTCCACCACCTGCCCTGCGTAATACAGCCCCTTGTCCTTGCCGCCGTCGGCCCATCCTTGGCGCGCCAATTGCCCGGAGATATACGGGGCCAACGTTTCAATGCCCGCGCCATCTTTTTCCAGGCGGTCCACTTCTTCGCTCCAAGCGGTGCGCAGCACCCGCCCGGTGTTTTTGAGCGAACCCATTATGAGCATGGTGTCGGCGGCGGCCGACTTCAAGTAGAACTCTTTTAAATCGGCGTGGCCGGGGCATTCCTTGGTCATTATGAAACGGGTGCCCATGTTGATGCACTGGGCGCCCATGGCCAATCCCGCGGCCAGGGTGCGGCCGTCGCAGAAACCGCCGCCGCCGATCACCGGGCGGTCCACCGCGCTGACCACCTGAGGGATCAACACGATGGAGCCCAGGCCCGCCTCGCCGGGATGGCCGCCGCACTCCACGCCCACTACTGAAATGGCGTCCACTCCCAAGCTTTGGGCCTTGAGGGCGTCGCGGATGCGGGCGCACTTGTGAATGTGGAACAGGCCCGCCTCCTTGATCTGGGCGCGGTAGGGCTCCGGGCTGCGGCCCGCTGTCTCCAAAATGCCCACCCCGCTTTCCGCCACGACGCTGATTAGCTTGCCGATGTCGCTGGCCGACAGGCTGGGGAAAAGAGAGACGTTGACCCCGAAAGGGCGGCTGGTGTAAGCGCGAGTCTTGTCTATCTCTTCGCGCAGGGCCGCCGGGTCGGGGTTTATGGCTGAGGCGATGCAGGCCAGGGCCCCGGCCTCGGCCACCGGCCCCACCAACTCCGCCCGAGATAACCACTGCATGGTGCCGCACTGGATAGGATGCTCTATGCCGAGGCGCTTGGTCAGTTCAGTCGATAACATAAAAATATCTCGCAACGCTTTATTGAGGGGCAGAACTAAAAAACTTAACCGGCGTTTTGCGGAGTTTGCAAACTCCGATCCAGTTTAAAAGGCCCGATTTTGGCCAAGATGTAAAGCGCAATCAACAGCGCTACGCCCGCCAGGTCGGTAGGCAGATGGGGGAATAGGAACAAGAAGGCCGTGCAGAAAAGCAGGCCTCTGTACACCCAGGGCAGTTTGCCGAAGCCGTAGAGATGCCCTTCCAAGCTGCCGGCCAAGAGGACGCACCCGATCAAGGATGAGATGATCGTGGGAATTACTTCGCCCGGTGTGCCGTCCATGATCATGGCGGGATTGAGTACGAACAAGAAGGGCACGATGTATTTGGCCGAGCCCAGGCGCATGGACAAGAAGCCCGTCTTCATGGGGTCGGAGCCGGCAATGGCCGCGGCGGTGATGGCGCCCAGGGCCACCGGCGGGGTTATGTAGGACAGGCAGCCCCAATAGAGCACGAAAAGGTGGGCTCCCATTTCGTTGAGCCCCACGCCCACCAGGGCCGGGACCAGCACGATGGCCAAAAATACGTAGCATGCGGTCACGGTCATGCCGATACCCAACACGAAGCTGGTGAGCGCGCCGAAGATCAACAGCAGAGCCACGTTGCCTCCGGCGTAGAGCACCAGCTCTCGGCTGAAGGAGTTGGCCACGCCGGTGCAGGACAGGGCTCCGATGATAAGCCCGACGCCGGCCAGGATGCCCGCGATCTGGGCCAGCAAACGGCCCGAATCCACCAAAAAGCCGATGAAGCTGCGCAGATTGAGGCGGGTCTCACGGCGTAGCATGGAGCAGGTGAACAGGAATATCATTACAAAGAAAGGCGCCCAGGCCTCGGTGCGCATGTAAAAAAGTATGAATACCAGCAGGAAGATGGTGCCCAGGAAAAACCAGCCTTTGCGCATGGTTTCTCCGAAGCGCGGGAGCTGGTCCTTGGGCATGCCTCCCATGTTGTGGGACACGGCATGCAGGTCCACCTGCAACAGCAGGGTGAAGTAATACAAAAAGGCCGGGAAGAAAGCGGCCAGCATCACCACGGCGTAGGGCACATTCAAAAAAGAGGCGATCAAAAAACCCGCCGCGCCCATGACCGGAGGCATGATGGAGCCGCCGGTGGATGAGCAGGCCTCAACCGATGCGGCCCATACGGGGCTGTAGCCGGTTTTTTTCATGGCCGGAATGGTCATTGCGCCGGTGGTGACCACATTGGAAATCACGCTGCCGCTGAGGCTGGCCATGAAGGCGCTGGAGATGACCGAGACCTTGGCCGCCCCGCCCCGGCTGTGCCCCATTAGGGACATGGCAAAGTCCATGAAGAACTTGCCCCCGCCGGTGGAGACCAGGGCCACTCCGAAGATGATGAAGCCGATCAGCAGGTTGCCCACCACCCGAGTGGGTATGCCGATTATGCTTTCCACGCCCATGGCGTGGTAGCGCACGGTTTCCATGAGGCTCAGTTCGTTGCCCCAGAGGAAGCCGGGCATGTATCCGGCAAACAATGGGTAAACGGAAAAACCCAGGCATATCCAGAACAGGGAGCCACCGCCGGCTCGCCGCACTCCTTCCAGGGCCAGGAGACAAAGCATGCCGCTGGCCAAGGTGGGCAGGCTGGGGGCGGCAAATTCCCATCCCTTGGTGAGGATGTTGTATGCGTTGGCTCCCAGGTACAAGTTGATGCTCACGCTCAGGAAGAACAGGGCCCAGTCGTACCACATGACCTTGACGTTGCCTGCCTTGCTGCCTGGGAAGAGCAAAAAGACCAGGGAAAGGTAAGTGGCCAAGATGTAGTAGTAGTAGGCGTTGCCTATGGGCATGAATCCGCCGATCTTCAGGTGGAAGATCTGGTTGATGCACAACAGGGTGCCCAGCACGGACAGGACGGCGGCCAATATGTACACCACCTTAGAGGACCTGACCCGCATCGGTTTAATGCTTTCACGCGGCATGTCGGACATGATTTTTACCCTAGCTACTTATATTTGATTTGCCCATGTTCACCTGGGAAGACACAAAAAATGGTTTGGCCGGCGCCGTCATGGGCGCCGGCCAAACTTGGTTTATGCTTATTTGGCCAAGGCCTCGGCCCGAATCTTGAGCCAGAACTCCCCGAACTTCTTTTCCTTGATTTTCTTGGCCGTCTTTTCATCCAGGGCCTTTTCCCAGGCAGCCTGGAGCTTCTTCATGTGAGCCACGCGCCCGTCGTTCCATGCCTGGGCCTCGGCGGTCCACACACCCTTTTCTTTCAGGTAGCGGATGGCGCCCTCATGGAAGGGGGCGTCTGCCGGAGGGTTACCGGACTTCTTGATGTTCCACAGGGGCATGACCTTATGGGCGCTCTTGTACAGGTCAAAGGTTTCGTCCATGGCCTTGGCCATGTTGTAAACCCAGTTGGCGTCCTTGTTGGCGTACACGGTGATCATGGGGTAGCGGTACTCAGCCAGCCACACGGGCTTTTCCGGGGAGATGCCCGCGCCGATGGTTTCCTGGGCAGGGGCCAGGAAGGGGGCAACCTTGGTCATGCGCTTCCAGGCGGCCTTGTCCTTGGGGTCGAACGGAATCCAGTAGAGGCCGCGGGAGGAAGTCTCCAGCTCGTACATGATGGAGGCCGAGGTGACGGTTACCGAAGCGTCGGTCTTGCCCTCGATGAGAGCCTTAAGGGAAGAGGCATAGCTGGGGAACTCCACCTTTTGCACGTCCTTCCAGGTCAGGCCGGCGAAGGCCAAGAAGGCGTCCATTTTGACGTTGAGGGTGGGAGCGCCGGGGATATAGGACACCCGCTTGCCCTTGAGGTCCTTGAAGCTCTTTATGCCCGATTCTTTGGTGGTGGCCAAGGCGATGGTGGCCGGGTGGGCCAGGATCACCCGGAGGTCCTGGGGACCCCACTGCACGGTGGCGAAGTCATAAAGGCCTTCCGCCGCAAAGTACACCTCGTTGGCCAGGAAGCCGCAGGCCACCCGGTTGGCGGTCAGGGGCATCAAACGGCCGATGGAGGTGCCCGAAGGCAGCAGGCGGATGCGCATGCCGAACTTCTTGCCAAAGGCATCGGCGATGGCCGAGGCCTGCATGTAGCCTGACGAGCCTACGTCGTAGCAGCTCCACACCATGGTTTTGGGCATCGCCACCTTGTCGCCTGCCCAGGCGCCCGGCGCGGAGGCCAAGGCCAGTGCCAAGATCGCACCCAGAATAAAGATAATTTTCTTTTTGACTAAGTTTCTCATGATCTTTCCCTCCTGGTTCATGAAAACAATCCTATGCACTCCCCCCGTTCCGGGTTCGACTTAGTTTTTGAGTGGGACCCGCAACGAAGGTTTAATCCAACGGTTGGTTATTGAGTTGGAAACTCTATGTGGTTGAGATGCGATGTTTGCCGCGGCGCACAACGGAGGCACAAGGGTGCTCCACCCGACACAGGTGTGGGTGAATTGAGCGGCACTGGGCGGAGTGTTGATAATCAAGCGGCAAAAATTGGAAAAAACAGCCCTCAAAATTATTACCCCTTGGTTACATCAAGCAAATAGGGGAGTAAAGGCTATCCGGGCGCTCAAAGTTGTATTTCTAAGATGGAATTACCGGGTACGAGCCTTCGTAACCTAGACCCTGGGATATCACTTTTCCGGTTTGAAACAGTTTGTCCAATGCTTTATCAACGGTCTTTTGCACCGGCTTGTCGCTGGTGTTTAGAGAAAGCGCCACCGAGGCCACTACTTGACCTTCGTGATTGAGCAGAGGGACCCCAATGGAATAAAGATCCAGAGAAAACTCTCCGTCGGAAATGGCATAACCCCGGTCTCTGGTGGCTTTGAGGTCCTTTATGATTCCGTTCTTATTAACCACGGTGTTGGGGGTTACCTTGAATAAGTTCATCTGGTCCAGGAGTTCCTTGGCTTTGTCCGTGGGCAGGGAGGCCAAAAGTACTTTCCCCATGGTGGTGCAGTGGGCGGGCACCCGAGAACCGACATACACCGCGAATGGATAGTAGCGGGTGCGTTCCTTGCGGAAAATCACCAACACCTCGGCGCCGTCCAACACACCCATGCTTACGCTGCGTTCCAGGCTGTTGGACAGATCTTCAAGGTAAGGGCGTGCGATGCTGAACACGCCCTCGCTGTGCAAAAACTGAAAAGCCAAACTGAGCACCTTGTTGCCCAGCATGTAGCGCTTTCCGGTGAGGATGCGCACATAGCCCAGTTCCATCAGGGTATAGAGGAAACGCTGCACCGTGGTCTTGTTGGTTTCCAGACGTTCGGCTATCTGGGTGAGGGACAGAGGTTCGGGGGAACTGCCAAATAGTTCCATTATGGCAATGGCTTTGCCTACGGATTGGATAAACTTTCTGTCGCGCAATGCGTTACCTCGTATTGTCTTGCGTTATTCTAAAATTTAATTTAATTTAAAGTCAAGTTCAATTTGGCCTAGAGAAAACAATGTCTCTACAGTGGCCAAAGTTGTAGGCCGCCCTGGTCGGCCGTGGGTTGCATATCGGAAAAAGGACTAGGAGGAAATTGAATGGAATCCATTTTTTTGAGCGAGCAGGAACAGGCCTATGCCCTTGAGGCGAGGGAGTTTTTCAAGCGGGAGGCTCGTCCTCACATTTTGGCCATGGACCGAGAAAATGAGTATCCCTTTGAACTGCTAAAGAAAATGGGTAAGCAGGGTTACATCGGCGTCCGTTTTCCCGCCCGCTATGGCGGAGGGGGATTGGACATGATGCACGAGGCCCTGGTCAACGAAGAAACCGCCGCCCAGTCCTACGCCCTGGCTTGCGCCCGTAGCGTGCCCCACCACTGCGCTTTCATCATCGCCAATTATGGCAGCGAAGAGCAGAAGCAAAAATACCTGCCCGGCATTTTCACCGCCGACCTGCTTACCGCTGAATGCATCACCGAGCCCACCGGTGGTTCGGATGCGGTCCGCATGAAGACCAAGGCGGAACTCAAGGGCGACAAGTGGGTCATCAACGGCGAGAAGCGATTCCAGGCCTCCGGTGCGGTGGCCGATCTGTTCGTGGTGTTTGCCATGACCGAGCCGGACGTGCACCCTAGTAAGGGCATGAGCGTGTTTGCGGTGGAAAAGGACGCGCCGGGCATCGTGGCCATGGAAGAGTTCGATACCATGGGCTGGCGGGGGCTGCGCATCGTTTCGGAACTGATCTTCGACGGCACCGAGATACCCCAGGATAACCTCATCGGACAACGGGGCCAAGGTTTCCCCATCCTAATGGATATGCTCAACAGCGAGCGCATTTTGGTGGCCAGCGGCCTGCTGGGCACCGCCCGCACCTGCCTGGAGATCGCCACCGCCTACACCATGGAGCGCGAGGCCTTCCACCGGCCCATCCGCAACTTCGAAGGCGTGAGCTTCAAGGTGGCGGAGATGGCCACCCGTTTGGAGGCGGCCAACCTGCTTCGCTTCAAGGCAGCGCGCATGCTGGACATGGGCCAGGACGTGACCAAGGTGGCGGCCATGGCCAAGGGCTTTGCCGCGGAAAACTCCTATTGGGTGGCCAACGAGGCCCTTCAGGTAATGGGAGGCATCGGCTACACTACCAAGCACGACATGGAGCGGCACTTCCGCGACATCCGCGGAGGGATGGTCGCTGTGGGTACCAACGAGATAATGAAGTTGGTGGTGCAGAGAGAGCACTACCAAGAATTCGCCAAAGAGCAAGAGTCCGCCAGTTAATCACCGGGAGATTAAAATGGGGTACCTACGCCTGCTAAAGACCGACTACAGCTATGCGGATTTGTCCACCAGCCTTTCGCCGGCCGTGGAAAAAAGCCTGGAGGAGAAAAAGGCTCCCAGCACACTGGTGGTCAACTTTTTCTCCGCCGACAGCATAACCACCGGCGTTCTGGAAGATCCGGAAAAGTCCCTGCACCTGGATTTTTGCCGGGAAAAGGGCATCGTGGTGCGGCGGCGGCTAAACGCCGGGGGCGCGATATTCGCCAACCAGGGTTCGGTTATGAATTGTCTATATCTGGACCTGAGCCAGCCCTGGATGCCTTTCAAGACCATCCGCGAGGCCTTTCCCTACTTTTTAGATCGCATGGCCCAAGTAACCAGCGAGTTGTTCGGTATAGACGCCCGCTATCGTCCGGTAAACGACATCGAGGTGGGCAGTCGCAAATTGGTGGCCACCTCGGCCCGCCTGGAAAAAGGCATCCTCACCTTGCGCAGCGTGATCAACGTCGTCCCCGTGGACCGCTCCCTCATGTCCGGGGCCATCATCGCCCGGCCGGAGAAATTCCAGGACAAAGTACAAAAAGATGGCGGCGCCCGGTTTACCTGCTTTCAGGACGAGGTGGGCCGTCCCATAGAGCGCGAGGAAATATACGCCCTGGCCACCGGCACCATGCAAAGGGCTTTTGGCCAGGACCTGGAGATCGCAGAAGGCGAGCTGACGCCCACGGAGCAACAATACCTGGAGGACTACCTGGAGCGATTCGGCTCTGAAGAATGGTATTACGGCAACAGCGAGCGGGTGCGTTTCGCGGGTGCCGACCCGGCCGCTCTCCGGGCGGAGGCCTATCACAAGGCCCCCGCCGGACTCATGGGCCTGGCTCTGTTGGCCCTGGACGGCAAGGTCCACGACATAATCCTTTTGGCCGACTTCCACCCCAGCCCCTACTCGGTTATGGGAACTTTGGAGGAGGCCTTGCGCGGGCAGCCCCTGGACCTGGACACCCTGATGGCCAGGGTAGATGAGGTGTACAACGCACCGGGGGTGGAGATCCCCGGCGCCGAGTTGAGCGACTTCGCCACCTTGCTGGGCAAGGGCCTGAAGCAGCTCTAGGGCGGCCAAAGGAGACGGGGCAATGACATGCTTTCGGATTTGATAAAAGAGCATATCGTTTCGCCCCGCAACCAAGGGGTGATCCCCTCTGCCGACGGGGTGGGCGAAGTGGTGGGGCCCACCTGCGGCGACCAGGTGGTGCTGTATATTCAGATGAAGGACGGGTGCATCAACCGGGCTTCCTTCACCACCCACGGCTGCTGGGCCGCAGTGGCCATGGCCTCCTGGATCACCGAGATGGTTATGGGGAGCACTCCCGCCGAGGCTTTGGCGGTGGATGGTGAGGCCCTGGCACGGGAACAGGCTGGGCTTCCGGAAGATAAGTGGCCTTGCGCCCGCCTGGTGTCCCTGGCCCTGCACCGGGCGGTGCGTGACTGCCAGCGCCGGCAAAGCGGCTAGGCAGGGCAGGGGGGCCGGGTGAGCCGCGCCGGGTAAAAAACAGCCCCCGCCAGCGGGGAGTGGCGGGGGCCTTGACGGTTGTCGAGCGATTAACCGATTGGTACGTATTCCCCACTCTGCACGATAGCTACCACAGTAAGAGGTCCGTCGATTCTTTTGTAACGATAGGTGTGTTTCAGGCCCGCCGGAATAAATACCGAGGCGGGCGTGGTCACGGTGTAGGTCTCGTCCTCTATCTCCATCTCGATCTCCGCGTCACCCTTTTTGCTGATGAACAGATATGCTTCACTCTGCTCGTGGTGATGCTTGATGGTGATGGGCTCTGCCTGGTGAATCTTGGTGTGAATGCCGCCGGCGATGAAGAAGTTGGCCCCGGGCACCATCTCACCGTCCATCAATATCTGGTATTTGCCCTTGGCATGCGCCGCGAATTCGTCGATGATCTTGGGCTCGGAGACGATGTACTTGGCATATTTTTCACTCATGGGATGCAACCTCCAATGGTCTTGAATTCTTAACTGGGCCTGAGTTAATGCCCGCCACCCTGGCGGTCCAATTTTTCCGCCAGCTGAAGCGGCTCAGCAACCAGCGGCCTCCCGACCGAAAGCCTTGGCAAAGGCGGCCAGAAAGTCGTCTATTTCAATGCCGGTCATCTCAACATCCGGGAGGGCGTAAATCTGCTCCAACTCCTTGCGCACCACATTCAAGTCACAGGGCTTGCCACGCAGGGCGTCTTCTATATCCAGGGTCACGCGGTAGGGGGAGGGGTGGAAGTCGCCGGTCACGATCAGGTCTTCAATGAGGTTGTTTTTGCTCAACAGGGTGACCCGCAAAAGTCCGGCCACGGCCTTTTGACATCCTTCGCTTTTGAGCGCATCGGCCGGGGCCTGGCTGAAGCGCAGTCGTTCGGAGTTGCCGTAGAACCAGTCTTCCGAGTTGTAGGTGGCCTGGTAGTCCTTGAGAAAGCCTTCTTCCTGAGCGGTCAACTCGCCAGGGGCCAGGGATATTTCGCCCCCGAACATCTTGTGGATGGTCAGGCGGGAAAGGTCTTCCAGGTCGTCCGCGGTGATTTCACGGCCCAACTCGTTTTCCAGGCTGGTAAACCGCTGGCCGATATCCTTGATGGCCTTGTCCTGCACCTTCACCGGGTTGGTGATGATGGCCTTGCGCAGCACGTCCCGGTCGGTGTTGACCACATTGATCAACAGGCGCAGGCTCAGGATGCCTTTTTCCAAACGGGCCGAACTGGGCACCACCTTGCGGCCCTCCACCTCCACGTCGTTTAGCGGGCGGTAGAGCGCCTCAAGCCCCCAAAGTTCCTTGAGGGCCTCGGCTATGGCAGTCAGCGAAACGCGGAAAGCGTCCTTGATGTTGGTGAGTGGGACGCCCATCTCCTTGGGGTTCAGGTACAGGCACAGGAAGGCGCCGCCCTTGGGTCCGAACACCGCGCCGCCGGTGTTTTGGCGGCGGCGCACCACGATGCCCGCCTGAGCGCAATATTCCAGATCGATGGCCTTTTCCGGGTCGTCGAGATAGCCCGAGGTAATGCTGTCGGTGCTGAACACGTTGAGCAACACCGTGTTGGGTGCGACTCCGCTGTCCAAGCCCTTTTCAACCGCCGGAGAAATGCTGGTGGAAAAATCGGCGTAAGAATAATCACATTTGATAAATCGCAACTGCTTCATTACAAACTCCGCAAAAAAGTTGAAAGGGCCTTGGAGATACGGTCGGCAATTTTGCTTTGTGAGGCGGCTACGCCCCTCGGTCCAAGACTTACTTTCCCTGGAAATTGGGTTTACGCTTTTCCAAGAAGGCGTCACGCCCCTCCTGGTGGTCCTCGCTGGACAGGGCCACGGCCTGGATGTTGGCCTCCAGTTCCAGATAGCTGGACAGGTTCATGGGCCAGCAGTTGAGGGCGGCCTTTATAAGGACCTGGGCCTTGGTGGCGCCTTGAGACAGGCTATGGGCCCAGGCCCAGGTCTGCTCCTCAAGCTCTTCATGAGGGGCGATACGGTTGATCATGCCCGCGTCCAGGGCCTCCTGGGCGGTGAGAGAGCCGCCTTCCATCATCAACTGCTTGGTGCGGGCCATGCCCACTCTTTGGGGTAGGAAGAAGTACTGCCCCCAGTCCGGGGCCAGGCCCACCTTGACAAATGAGAAGAAGAACTTGGCTCGATCGGAGACGATGCTCAGGTCCGAAGCCAAGAGCAGGCTCACCCCGGCGCCGGCGGCCACGCCGTCCACAGAGGTGATGATTGGCTTGGGCAACTCGACCATGGCCCGCACCAGGCGGTGGCCGTTTTTCAGGCGGTCGTAGGCGGCCACCGGGCCGTTTACTTCCTGCATGGAGCGCAGGTCGCCGCCGGCGCAAAAGTGCGCGCCCGCGCCTGCCAGAATGACCGCCCGCACCGAGGAGTCGTTTTGCAGTCCCTGGAGCACCTCCAGTAGCTGTGGCCTTATCTCCATATCCAGGGCATTGCGTTTTTCCGGAATGTTGATCATTACCTTGAGCACGGAGTCTTCTTGCTCAAACAGAAGCTTGCTGTAGCCGCGGTTGTCTACTGTCCTGGACATATTGTTCTGCTCCTTACGGCATGGTTTCGGGTAAGTGGCGTCTGGTCACATTTGCTGGTTATGCCAGTCGCGGCAGAAGTTGTTTAAGTGCGGGCAAGAGGCCTCCAGCCGAAAATATTTATTGGTTGGCCAGGGGCCCCTGCCCGCGAAAGTGAATGTTATATATAGTCATATATATAATTAAACTAAAAATATCAAAAAATATATGGAAATGCATCCCGCCACCGGAGCCCGGCGCCATGGGCCAGGGCTAGGGAAATTGAGTTGTCGAGTGGCTTATCCAAGGCCTAACTTTCCGGTTTTTATCGCTACGGCTAAAAGGATCGCCCCTTGCGCTTGTCCACCACGCTGGGGCCATCTTCGAGCTTCTCGGTGATCCTGATCTCATTGAACTTGAGCAGGGTTTCGGATTTGAGATGGGTGGCCAGCTTGTCCAACACCGGCGCGTCATCGGTTTTGCCCTCCACCACCAGGGACAAGGTGTCCACTCCCTTCAGGGAGTCCACCACCAGCCGATACTGGGGCGAGAACTGGGGGTAGCTGCGCAAAATGGTGGCGAGTTGGCTGGGCCAGAACTTGACGCCCTTGATTTTGAGCATGTCGTCGGTGCGTCCAATTACGCTTTGGGGCATGGTCAGTTCGCGTCCGCAGGCGCAGGTTTTGTTCTCCAGCATGGTCAGGTCGCCGGTGCGGTAGCGAAGCAGGGGAGCGGCTTGTTTGTGCAGGTGGGTGAGCACCAATTCGCCCTTTTCGCCCAAGGGCACGGGCTCGCCGGTGGCCGGGTCTATGACCTCGGTGTAGACGAACTCGTCCATGATGTGCAGGCCGTTGTCGTGGCGGCAGGAACGGGCGATGGGCATGCACAGGGCCATGCTGTAGGAGTCGATGATGGTGATGTCCCGTTCAAAGGCGGCGCGCACCTTTTCGGGATAGCCCTGCACCGAGGTGAAGGGCTCGCCACCCACGAAGATGGTGTGCACCGAGGGGATGCCCGCCTCGGCCAGCTTCATGGCAAATGTTGGGTTGGATATCAGCACCCCGATTTGGTAGTCGTTGATCAGCTGCACCGCGCGGGTAGACTCGCCGGGCCCCAGAGGGATGACCTTGGAGCCGTAGTATTCAAACTGACCCTGATAGAAAAGACCGGCAATAAACAAATGATATCCGAAGGTGACCGCCACCATGTCCTGAGGGGTCACTCCGGCCGCCTTCAAGGATCGGGCGCAGACCTGGTGCATGAATTCCAGGTCTTTATTGGTTTGGTAGACCGGGTATAGCTCCTGACCGGAAGGGGAGAGGTTCACCCTGGTTACCTCGGGGCTGTACAGGGAACACCCGGACGGGGGCTTTTGTATTTCCGCCTGGAATTCCTTGGATGTGGTGAAGGGGAGCTTTTGAAAATCCTCCAGGGATTTGACTTTCCCAGTATCCACAGAGGCCTGCTGGAACTTGCGGCGATAGAAATCTAGCGTGTCCAAGTACTTAAGTTGAGCCTGCAACTGGTTTATAACCGCCACAGTTAGCTCCTTTCCAAATGTCGGCAGAATACAAGTTTATACCGGTCCGCCGGGTCCAGGTGCTTCGCCGTGGGCCGGCTACCGGCTCTTCGGCGGGTTCGGCCTGCCGGCACCTGACGAATGATAACGCAATGCGTTATCATGATCTGCAATGCGTTACGTAATATTTCATTTAACTTTAGCAGCATGTCAATCATTTTTTATTCCTTAATGTGTGGGATGACCAACAGCACCGCACGAACTCTTGCGTGGGTGCATCATATAATTAGTAGAAATGACTCAGTATATATCGTCGTGGCGTTGCCTCAATTAATTACTTGCCGGTCGAGTATAATATAATTAAAATAAAAATCAAATATACGATAATAATGACGGTGCGAAAAGGTGATAAACAAAATGGCTGTAAAAAGCAAAGGCCAAGGGATAACAACGGGCAAAAGGGGCATGGCCATCGAGGAGGCCCACAGGCGTATCAAAAACATGATCTACCTGAACCAGCTGGCGCCCGGCCAAAAAATTATTTACAGCGACCTAAGCAAACGAATCGATACCAGCGTCACTCCGGTGATTCAGGCCCTCAATCGCCTGGAGGCCAACGGCTTTGTCAACTACATACCCAATAAAGGGTATTTCGTGGGTGAGATCACCCAAGAAGAAGCCATGGAACTCTACGAGGCCCGCGAGGCTCTTGAACGCTACATAATCCCCCAGATCATCGAGAACATCACCATGTCGGACATCGAGGAAATCAAGGTTCTTTTTCGCAAATACAACCGTGAAGCCGCGGGTGGCCCCAACCGGAAGATCATTTTGGTGGATGCACGCTTCCATCTTAAGCTGGCCGAATACTCGGGCAACGATGTCATTAACACCATGCTCGGCGATATTTATGAAAAACTGTACCTGAAATACCCCCCTGAATATTTGGAAGCGCCCCAAGTGCGGGAAGTATCCGCCGAGCACCGGAAAATATTGGATGCCCTGGGCAGGAGAGACGCCCAAACCGCGATCGAAACCACCAGCAAGCACATCGCGGCCAGCAAGCAACGAATAACCCGCGCCCTGGAATATCGTCAAGAAACCGGATTTTACCAATAGCGGCAAGCCCGGGGGACTGCCTGGCGGCCATTACGGTAACCACCCAAAAAATTAAATTTAAAATAACCTAATCAACTTTTTTCTTGTCATCGCAGCCGAATAATGTAATTTAATATAAAATCATATTTATGATAAACGGCAGTGACGCAGCCGACACGGGATGTGGCTGCCGCAAGCACCGGCAAAGCTCGACACCAAAACAGATCTTGAGCGGGGAAACAGACAATATGGAGTATCAAAACATCATTTTTGAGGTCCGGGAGGGCATCGGCCAACTCGTCATCAACCGGCCCGAGGTGCGCAACGCCCTCAACCGGGCCGCCCGCCTGGAAATGGCCGACGTGTTGGCCAAGGTGCAGGGTGACCCGTCTATAAGGGTTCTGGTGGTGTCCGGGGCCGGTGACAAGGCCTTCGTGGCCGGCTCGGACGTCAAGGAACTGGCCAAGTACAGCCCCTTGGACATGGAAAACTTCATGGACACCCTTGCACAGGGTTTCTACTCCCAGTTCGAGCGCCTGGACCGCCCGGTGATCGCCATGATCGACGGCCTGTGCCTGGGCGGCGGGCTTGAGTTCGCCCTGGCCTGCGACCTGCGCTTTGCCTCGGATCGCTCCCTGATGGGCCTGCCCGAGATACGCCTGGGCATCATGCCCGGAGGCGGGGGCACCCAGCGCCTGCCCCGCTTGGTGGGGGTGGCCAAGACCAAGGAGCTTATCTTCACCGGCGAGTTCATCAAGGCCGACGAGGCCCTGCGCTTGGGTATCGTCAACCAGGTCTACCCGGCGGATGAGCTTGAGGAGCAGGTCATGGCCGTGGCCAAAAAAATCGCGGCCAAGAGCAGCCTGGCCCTCAAATGGGCCAAAAAGGCCATCAACGCCTCCCAGGAAACCGGGCTCAGGGCCGGGCTGGATTACGAGGCCATGGTGGAGTGCCTGCTGTTCACCAGCGAGGACCGCCAAGAGGGCATCAAGGCGCTGTTTGAAAAACGTGAGCCGAAATTCCAGGGCAAGTAAAGCACCTTGCCCTAGACATACGACTATTTAAAAAAAACCAAGTGAGGCAGTGATGCAATACAACACCTCCGAGCTCACCGAAGAGCAGAGAATATTCCAGGATATGATGGCCGACTTCGCCGACGAGGTCTTGGCCCCCATGGTAGACGAGGCTGAAGAGACGGGGCACACTCCCCTGGCTCTGTTCACCAAGATGGCCGAGATGGGCTTTTTGTGCCCCCGCTACCCCGAAGAGTTGGGCGGCGGCGGCGCGGACAAGCTCAGCGAGTGCATCATGATCGAGCAGGTTTGCCGGATAAACGCCGGTTTCTGCGGGGCCATCGTGGCCCACAGCGGCCTTGGCACCATGCCCATCTTTCTGCACGGCTCCCAGGAACAAAAAGAGAAGTACCTGATTCCGGCCATCCAGGGCAAAAAAATCGCAGCCTTCGGGCTTACCGAGCCCAACGTGGGCTCCGACGCCGCCTCCATTCAGACCCGCGCGGTGCGCGATGGCGACGAATACGTGATCAACGGCACCAAGATGTTCATCACCAACGCGCCCATCTGCGATTACGTGATCGTGGCCGCCTACACCCAGCCCGACAAACGGGGCCTGGGCATCAACCTGTTCCTGGTGGACAAGGGCACCCCGGGCTTCACGGTGAGCAAGAAGCTGGACAAGGTGGGCAACCACGCCGCCGAGACCGGCGAACTGGTGTTCGAGGACTGCCGGGTACCGGCCGAAAACCTCATCGGCGGCAAGGAGTGCGGTGGCTTCCAGCAACTGGAGGACATCCTGATCTCCGGGCGCATCACCTACGGAGCCCGCTGCCTGGGCACCGCGCAAGCGGCCTACGACCTCAGCGTGGAGTACGCCAAGCAACGGGTTCAGTTCGGCAAGCCCATCATCAAGTTCCAGAACACCTCCTTCAAACTGGCCGAGATGGCCACCTACATCGACGTGATGCGCACCTACGTGTGGCGGGTGGCTCGTTTGTACGAGGCCGGGGCCAACGTGAAGAAGGAATCCTCCATGGTCAAGCTGTTCTGCGCCGAGCTTCTGCAGAATATCACCAACACCGGCATGCAGATCCATGGCGGCTACGGCTACATGATGGAGTACCCCATCCAGCGTCACTGGCGCGACGGCCGCCTGTACACCGTGACAGAGGGCACCTCTGAGGTGCAACGCATCGTCATCTCCAAAGAGTGTGGATTCTAGGGCGGGGTCATGGATCATTTCATCGAGCAGCTCGAGCAGAAGAACCAAGAGCATCGTCTGGGAGGCGGGATCAAGCGCATCGAGCGGGAGCACGCCAAAGGCAAGCTCACCGCCCGGGAGCGCTTGGACTTCCTGTTCGACAAGGACACCTTCATCGAGGTGGGCTTGTTGACCGACCACACCTGCCGCGATTTTGGCCTGGAAGAAAAACATATGCCCGGCGACGGCGTGGTGACCGGCTACGGCAAGGTGGACGGCCGCACGGTCTTCGCTTTTGCCCAGGACGCCACGGTAATGGGCGGCAGCTTGGGGGACATGCACTCCCAGAAGATCTGCACCATCATGGACTTGGCGGTCAAGGCCGGGGCCCCCATCGTGGGCATAAACGATTCGGCCGGGGCCAGGGTGCAGGAAGGCGCAGAGGGCCTGGCCGGGTACGGCCTCATCTTCAAGCGCAACGTCAATGCCAGCGGGGTGGTGCCCCAGATCTCTCTGATCATGGGCAACTGCGCCGGTGGCGCGGTCTATTCGCCGGCCATGACCGACTTCGTGTTCATGGTCAAAAAGACCTCATACATGTTCATCACCGGCCCCAAGGTCATCATGTCGGTCACCGGCGAAGACGTGACCATGGAAAAACTGGGCGGGCCACGCATCCACACCAAGATATCGGGCAACTGCGACCTGGCCGCCAAGGACGACCATGACTGCCTGGAGCAGACAAAGCGACTGCTATCCTTCTTGCCCAGCAACGCTCGTAACGCCCCTCCGCTCTTGGACGCCTCGGACGAGGCGCCCTTTGACGAGGATATCCATAAGCTCATCCCCGAGGACCGCAAAAAGTTCTTCGATGTGCGCGAGGTCATCTCCCGCCTGGTCGACGGCGGCGACTTCATGGAAATCAAGGCCCTGTACGCGCCCAACATCGTGGTCGGCTTCGGCCGGGTGGCCGGGCGCTCGGTGGGCATCATCGCCAACCAGTCGCGCCATTTGGGAGGGGCCCTGGACAGCGACGCCTCGGACAAAGCCGCCCGCTTCGTTCGCACCTGCGACGCCTTCAACGTCCCCCTGGTGAGCCTGGTGGACGTGCCGGGCTATCTGCCCGGGGTCAAGCACGAGTACAGCGGCATCATCCGCCACGGGGCCAAAATGATCTACGCCTACTCCGAGGCCACGGTCCCCAAGATCACCATCATTTTGCGCAAGGCCTACGGCGGAGCCTATCAGGCCATGTGTTCCAAGCAGTTGGGTGCGGATCAGGTGTGGGCCTGGCCTTCGGCCGAGGTGGCGGTGATGGGGGCCGAGGGCGCGGTGGATATCGTCTACGCCAAGGACATCGCCAAGTCCGACGACCCCGAGGCCACCCGCCAGGCCAAGATCGAGGAGTACCGGGAGAAGTTCGCCAACCCCTACAACGTGGCCAGAAAGCTGCATGTGGATGCGGTGATCCTGCCCGGCGACACCCGGCGCTATCTGGTGCAGGCCCTCCAGTCCCTGGAGGACAAGCAGGAACCCAAACCGTGGCGCAAGCACGGCAACGTCCCCCTGTAGGCCGGGCCTGTAGGTAAAAGGAGCTTGATAGTCATGAGTAAACGTATTCGAGTTCTGGCGGCCAAGCCCGGCCTGGACGGGCACGACCGCGGCATAAAGGTGGTTTGCGCCGGTCTCAAGGACGCGGGCATGGAGGTAATCTACACCGGCCTGCGCCAGACTCCCGAAGCCATCGTGGCCGCCGCCATGCAGGAGGATGTGGACGTCATCGCCCTGAGCACCTTGTCCGGAGCCCACAACCAACACCTGCCCCGGGTGGCCCAGCTATTGCGCGAAAAGGACGCGGCCCACATTCTGTTGGTGGCCGGGGGCATCGTGCCACCCAAGGACCGCGTGGCCCTCAGGGAAAAAGGCGTCAAGGAAATCTTCGGGCCCGGCACCACCATGACCGAAATTGCCGAGTTCATCAGGAACAACGTGTCCCTGAGCTGAAAGCCGGGAGAGCGGAGCTGTGTCCATGGACCAGAACAAGATAAAAGTAGAAAAAGCCAGGTGGGCCCAAAGCGACCCCGGTCTGGCAAAGTTGTCTCCCCGCCACACCGACTGGGGAGACCCGGTGGAGAGCCTCTACACTCCCGCCGACGTGCAGGAACAGGACTACCTTGAGCAGTTGGGCTTCCCCGGCGAGCATCCCTTTGCGCGCGGGGTGTACCCCAGCATGTACCTGGGCCGCCCCTGGACGGTGCGCCAGTATTCGGGCTATGACTCGCCCAAAGACACCAACGCCCGCTTCCGCTATCTGCTGGAGCAGGGTCAGACCGGCCTGAGCGTGGCTTTCGATTTGCCCACCCAGATCGGCTACGACTCGGACCATCCCATGTCCGCCGGAGAGGTGGGCAAGGTGGGGGTGCCGGTTGACACCCTGGAGGACATGGAGGTTATCTTCGAGGGCCTGCCCCTGGACAAGCTTTCCACCTCCATGACCATCAACGCGCCCTCGGCCATCATGTTGGCCATGTACGTGAGCATCGGCAAGAAGCAGGGCCTGGAGCCCAAGGTGCTGCGGGGCACCCTGCAAAACGACGTGCTCAAGGAGTACACGGTGCGGGGCACCTACATCTTCCCGCCCAAGCCGTCCATCCGGCTGGTCACCGATATCTTCGCCTATTGCAGCAATAACGCGCCGCGCTTCAACACCATCAACGTGGCCGGCTACCATATGCGAGAGGCGGGCTGTTCGGCGGTACAGGAAATAGCCTTTGCTTTCAGCAACGCCATCGCCTACATCGAGGCCGGTCTTGAGGCTGGTTTGGATATCGACAAGTTCGCTCCGCGCATCAGCTGGATTTTCAACACCAACAACAAGATTTTCGAAGAGGTGGCCAAATACCGGGCTGCCCGGCGCATCTGGGCCGAGATGCTCAGGGACCGCTTTGGCGCCAAGGACCCGCGTTCGTGCATGCTGCGCTTCCACACCCAGACCAGCGGAGCCAGCCTGACCGCCCAACAGCCCCTGAACAACGTGGTGCGGGTGGCTTACCAGACTCTGGCCGCGGTGCTGGCCGGGGCTCAGTCCATCGCCGCCTGCTCCTACGACGAGGCGCTCAGCCTGCCTACCGAGGAATCGGTGCGCACCAGCCTGCGCACTCAGCAGATACTGCGCGAGGAGACCGGGGTCACCGACACCATAGACCCCATGGGCGGCTCCTATTACCTGGAAGCCCTGACCAACCAGCTCTACGCGCGCATCAAGGAGCTGATGGCCGAGGTCCAGGAAATGGGCGGCGCGGTGGAAGCCATCGAAAAGGGCTTCGTGCAAAAAGAGATCGAGCGCCGGGCCTACGATATTCAGAAAGAGGTCGAGCTCGGCGAACAGGTGGTGGTGGGCGTGAACAAGTACGCCATCGAGGAAGACGAGCAAGAGGTTTTGGTCGAGTCCAACCCCCAGGCGGAGCAGGACCAGATTCAGCGGCTGCAAGCCCTGAAGAGTCGGCGCAGCCAGGACAAGGTGGACGGCGCCTTGGCCGCTCTCAAACAAAACGCCCAGGGCGACGGAGCCCTGATGCCGGTGATTATCGCGGCGGTGGAGGCCTACGCCAGCTTGGGCGAGATCTGCGGCGTGCTGCGCGAGGTATTTGGCGAGTATCAGCCGGTTCGAACCATCTAAGCCTGAAGGGGCCTGATGGATTTTAATTAAGCAGGAGGATCAGATAATGGCGGGCATTTTTACAGCCGCTGCTCATATTCCCTATCTCAAGATTGAGCGAAAAACCATCGGGGGGGCTTGGGAGCGGGGCGCCCAAAAAGGCTGCCGCAGCGTGGCGGGCAGCGACGAGGACTCCCTGACCATGGCCGCCGAGGCCGCCGGGGCTGCCCTGGAGGCCGGAGGGCGCGACGGGGTGCAGGCGCTATATTTCGCTTCCACCACCGCCCCTTACAAGGAAAAGGCCACCGCTGCCATGTTGGCCACGGTCCTGGACCTTGGAGGCAATATGGAGACCCTGGACCTGGGTAACTCCCTGCGTTCCGGGCTGGGCGCATTGAAACTGGCCCTGGACACCGCTGGCGATGGCAAGGTGCTGGTGGCCTCCGGCGAGAAGCGCCTGGGCTATCCCCGCTCCGACCAGGAGCAGCTCTTCGGCGACGCCGGGGCGGCGGTCTTGGTGGGCGGCGGCGATGCGCCGGTGGCCTACCTGGGTGGCTACGCGGTAACCGACGAGATCAATGATGTGTGGCGCACTCAGGAGGACACCTACGTGCAGTCCTGGGAAGGCCGCTTCGTCACCGGCGAGGGCTACCTCCGGGTCACTGCCCAGGCGGTAAAGGGCCTGATGAGCAAGATGGGCCTGAAGTCCGAGGACATCGCCAAGGCCATCATCCCCGCGCCGGACCCCCGTTCGGCCATGGGAATATTGAAGAAAACCGGGCTTAACGATGCGGGCCAGGCCGTGGACTCCCTTTTGGAGACGGTCGGGTTCTGCGGGACGGCCCATCCGCTGGTGATGATGGCCGCCGTCTTGGAGCAAGCCCAGCCCGGCGAAAAGATTCTGGTGGCCGCCTACGGCGACGGTGCTCAGGCCCTGTTGTTCGAGGTGAAGGCCCAGCCGGTCCTGCCCGCGGTGAGTGTGCTCCAGCAGCTGGAGAGCCGCCGCGCCATCAACTCCTATGCACGCTTCCTCAGCTTCAACGGGCTGGTGGAGCCGCAGCCGGGCGAACCTTTTCGCCTGGTGCCCTCGGCCACTGTGACCTGGCGGGAACGCGACTCCCTGTTGCGCTGCCGGGGCAGCAAGTGCCGGGAGTGCGGCACTGCGGCCTTCCCCATCCAGCGCATCTGCGACAACTGCCGCAGCGTGGACCAGTTTGACACGGTGCGTCTGAGCGGCATGGCCGGAGAGGTCTTCACCTTCAGCCGGGACAATCTGGCCGGAAGGCCCGACGACCCGGTGATAGTGCAGACCGTGGTGCAGATGGAAAACGGGGCCCGTTTCTACGGCCTGATGACCGACGCCGATCCCACCAGTGTGGAACTGGGCACGCCGGTTAAGCTCACCCTGCGCCGCATGCACGATCTGGGTGGGTTCCACAACTACTTCTGGAAATGCCGGCCGGTGAGGTAGCGGGGAGAATATCATGGGTAGCATAAAGGACAAAGTAGCGATCATCGGCATGGGGTGCAGCCAGTTTGGCGAGCGCTGGGACACCGGCATGAGCGACCTGGCCATCGAGGCTTCCAGCGAAGCTTTCAAGGACGCGGGGGTAGGGCCCGAGGATATCGAGGCCTGCTTCTTCAGCACGGTGTACGCCCCCATGGGCGGCACCGGCTCCTCGGCGGCGGCCGACGCCCTCAAACTGCGCGACATTCCCATCATCCGCAACGAGAACTGGTGCACCAGCGGGCACATCGCCCTGTTCGAGGCTTGCATGGCCGTGGCCAGCGGCATGTACGACGTGGTCATGGCTTTGGGCGTGGAAAAGCTCAAGGACACCGGATACGCCGGTCTGGGCATGGGCCGGGGCATGAACCCGGTGCTGGAGGCCCGGCGCACCGCGCCCGGCTCCTTCGCGCTCATCGCCAAGCGCTATTTCCAGGAGTACGGCCTTAGCAACGAGGAAGGCAAGGAGCTTATCGGCCGCATCGCGGTGAAGAACCACGATAACGGCAGCCGCGCCCCCAAGGCCCATTTCCACAACAAGGTGCCTTTGGAAAAAGTGCTGGCCGCCCCGGTGATCGCCTGGCCTTTGGGCCTTTTCGATTGCTGCGGCAACAGCGACGGCGCGGCCTGCGCCATCGTCACCCGGGCCGACATGGCCAAGAACTTCCGGGACGACCCCATATACCTAAAGGGCGTGGGCGTGGCCATGGATTCCACCATGCCCCATTTGCGCCCCAACTTCGACTGGATTCACTTCGGGGCCCTGATGAACTCATCCAAGAAGGCCTACGAGATGGCCGGCATCACCAACCCCCGCGAGGAACTCGACCTGGCCGAGGTGCACGACTGCTTCACCATCACCGAATTGGCCATCTACGAGAACTTCGGGTTCAGCAAGCCCGGCGGGGCCATAGAGGACATCCGTTCCGGCTTTTTCGAGATCGGTGGCGGCCTGCCGGTGAACATCGACGGCGGGCTCAAGTGCTTCGGCCACCCCATTGGGGCCAGCGGCCTGCGCATGACCTATGAGATATACAAGCAGTTGCAACAAAAGGTGGACAACCCTGAACGCCAGGTGAAGAACCCGCGCCTGGGGCTGTCCCACACCTTTGGCGGCCCGCCCCAGATCAGCGCGGTGGCCATCTTGGGCAACGAAAAGGGGTAGGGCTTTTTAAATCGTACCTAGACCGTCGGAGGGTCTGAAATGAATATCAAGAAAGTAATGGTGGTGGGCTGCGGGACCATGGGCTCGGGAATCGTGCAGGTTTGCGCCCAGTCCGGCTTGCAGGTGGTGATGACCGACGTTTCTCAGGAGATGCTGGACAAGGCCCTAAAGACCATCGCCTGGTCGGTGGGCAAGCTGGCCGACAAAGGCAAGATAGCCGATGACAAGGACACGGTGATGGGGCGCATCACCGCCAGCCAAGACTACGCCGCCGGCGCCGACGCCGACCTGGTGGTGGAGGCGGTGTTCGAGAGCATCGAGGTGAAGAGGGACGTCTTCGGCAAATTGGAGAAGGCCGTGAGCGCCCAGTGCCTATTGGCTTCCAACACCTCGGCCATTCCCATCAGCGCCATCGGCGGTGGGCTGGAGCATCCCGAGCGGGTGCTGGGCCTGCACTTCTTCAACCCGGTGCCCATGCTGAACGCGGTGGAAGTGATCAAGGGTATCTCCACCAGCGAAGAGACCATGGCCGCCGGGGTGGAGTTCGTCCGCTTTTTGGGCAAGGAGCCCATCCGGGTGGACAGCGACATCGCCGGTTTCATCTTGAACCGCTGCAATATGCTGCTCAACATGGAGGCCTACCGCCTGGTGGAGCAGAAAGTCTCCACCCCCAAGGACATCGACACCGGCTTCCGCCTGGCTTTCGGCCGCAAGATGGGCCCCTTGGAGACCTCGGACCTGGTGGGCCTGGATGTGCAGCTCATGGCCTACACTAACGTGTATGACGAGGAAAAAGACCCGCGCTTCTATCCGCCGTCCATTCTCCGGCGCAAAGTGGAGGCCGGGCACCTGGGCCGCAAGACCGGCAAGGGCTGGTACGACTACGACAAGGACGGCAAGCGCATAGATTAGGACAGACTCCCGCTGTTCTGGGCTTTTGCCGCTCTTGTCAGCGAACGAACCCTTGAGGCCTATCGCAGCTGCCCTTGGGCCTCGAGGGTTTGTTACGCACATGGTGGGGCGGAAATAGGCCGTCATCGCTTGTAAAGATAAAAGGCTGGAAAAATGAATTTCGCATTTACGGAAGAACAACAGATGGTCAAGGAGACGGCGGCTCGCATCGCCGACGATGACCTCAAGCCCAAGGCGGCACATTTCGACGAGAACCACGAGCACCCGGCCGAGGCCTGTGCCGCCCTGGGTGAGCTGGGCTTCATGGGTATCGCGGTGCCTGAGGAGTATGGCGGCGCGGGCATGGATTATGTGTCCTACGTGCTGGCTCTGAGCGAGATTTCCCGGGGCGACGCCAGCGTGGGCGTGATCATGAGCGTAAACAATTCCCTGTACTGCTTCCCGGTGATGACCTTTGGCACTGAGGAGCAGAAAAAAGCCTTCCTCAGCCCCGTGGCCAGCGGAGCCAAGATCGGCTGCTACGGCCTTACCGAGGCCGGAGCGGGCAGCGACCCCGCATCCCTGCGCACCACCGCGGTCTTGGACGGCGATCAGTGGGTGCTCAACGGCGAAAAGAAGTTCATCACCAACGGCAACGTGGCCTCCTACGCGGTGATCGCGGCGGTGACCGACAAAGACGCCGGGGCCAAGGGCATCAGTTCGTTCATCGTGGACTTGGAGAACACCCCCGGTTTTTCCGTGGGTCGGGTGGAAGACAAGATGGGCATCTGCGCCTCGGGCACATCGGAGTTGGTGTTCGAAGACGCGCGCATTCCCAAGGACAACATCCTGGGTGAGCCGGGCGCGGGCCTCAGGCAGATGCTCACCACCCTGGACAGCGGGCGCATCGGCATCGGTTCCCAGGCCCTGGGCATCGGCAAGGCGGTGCTGGAAGAGGCGGTGCAGTACGCCGGGGAGCGCGAGCAGTTCGGGCGTCCCATATCCGCCTTCCAGGCCATCCAATGGAAGCTGGCCGACATGGCCACATCGCTGGAGGCGGCTGAGTTGCTGCTGCTCAAGGCGGCCTGGATGGAAGACCAGCACGGGCACTTCGAGAAAAACTCGGCCATGGCCAAGATGTTCGCCAGCGATGCAGCCATGTCCGCCGCGGTGGAGGGTGTGCAGATACTGGGTGGTTACGGGTATTGCAAGGAATACCCCATGGAGCGCCACATGCGCGACGCCAAGATCACCCAGATATACGAAGGCACCAACGAGATCATGCGCCTGGTCATAGCCCGCAACCTTTTGAAAAAGCGCTAGGCAAAAAAGCGGCCGTCCTCATGATATTGCCGGGGGACGGCCGTTCGATATTTGTGAAATCGTCGGTTCCCATGATCGGCTTTTGGCCCAAGCAGAGGCCTCTCCAGCGGGTGGTGCGGTGTGAACTTAGGCGGTATCTTAGACAACACGGTGGCCAAATACGGCGGGCGGACGGCACTGGTCAGCGGTGAGACCAGGCGCACCTACGCCGAGTTGGACGACAGGGCGGGTCGGCTGGCCGGGGCCTTGCTGAACCAAGGCCTCAAGCCGGGCGACCGGGTGGCCCTGCTGTCCCACAACACCGACTACTTCGTGGAATCTTACTTGGCCCTGACCAGGGTGGGGATGGTGGCGGTGCCGGTCAACTTCCGCCTGGTTGGTCCCGAGATCGTTTTTATCCTGGAAAACTCCCAGGCCAAGGCCCTGATTCACGGTCCCGAGTTCACCGGGGTGCTGGACGGCATCAGGGAGCACCTGCAAACGGTGCGGCTGTTTTTGTGCCCCGGCTCGCCTGTCGGGGGCGCGGCTCTGGACTACGAGGACTTTTTGCAGGGCGGCGCCTATACGCCAACCTCCAGCCAAATCGGTGAGGACGATACCTGCCAGATCATCTACACCTCCGGCACCACCGGCAAGCCCAAGGGCGCAGTGCTCACCCACCGCAATATTCTCTGGAACGCGGTCAACATCATCCATGGCCGCGACGACGATGCCGGGCAGGTGGCCATCATCGTGGGCCCCTTGCACCACAGCGCGCCGCTCAACCACCACCTAACCGTGCAACTGGCTCTGGGCGGCACCTGCATCTTGGCGGTCAAGTTCGAGCCGCAAATGGTCTTGGAGTGCATCGAGCGCGAGCGGGTCACCACTATCTCCGGTTCCCCGGCCATGTACAACCTGTTGCTGCGGCATCCGGGGGCGGACAAGTACGATACCACCTCGGTTACCAAGTGCACCGTGGGCGCGGACCGGCTTTCCGTGGCCACCAAAAAAGAGATTATGGCGTTTTTCCCCAACATCGATGGCCTCTACGACATCTACGGCTGCACCGAGGTATCGCCGGTAGCTACCATCCTCAAGGGTCGTGACTGCCTGCGCAAGGACGGTTCGATTGGCCGGGCCGTGGTTTTTTCGGAGGTGCGCGTATTCGACGAAAACGACCGGGAAGCGCCGGTGGGCCAGGTGGGCGAGATCGTGTGCCGTGGTCCCAACGTGATGCCCAGATACCACGACGACCCCGAGGCCACCGCCAAGGCCCTTCGCAAGGGCTGGCTGCACACCGGCGATCTGGCCTACATGGACGAAGAAGGCTTCTTTTTCTTCGTGGACCGCAAAAAGGACATGATTGTCAGTGGCGGCGAAAACATCTACCCCCGGGAGGTGGAGGAGGTCCTGGCCACCCATCCGGATATTTTGGAAGCGGCCATGGTGGCCATGCCCGATCCCACCTGGGGCGAGAGCGCCCGGGTTTTCGTGGTCACCATGCCTGGCAAAAAGTTGAGCAGCCAGGAGGTGATCGAGTTTTGCAAACAAAACCTGGCCAGCTACAAAAAGCCCAAGCGGGTGGATTTCGTGGATGAGCTGCCCCGCAACGCCTCGGGCAAGGTGCTCAAGAGGCAATTGCGAGACATTACGTTCTAGGCCGGGGACCGAAACTAGGTTTGTTCTGCGCGCCAGGTTTAGTCAAGCTGGGCGAGGGGCCGGTCTTAAAGGCCGGCCCCTTGATTTGGCGGGGTCTTTTTCAGGGCCGCCGGGTAGTTATCTTGTAACTTCATGGTTTGCAACTGTTTATGAGAAATGATATAAAATATGATATATTGTTTTGAATGTAGTGTGTAACACGCTGAAATAACGCGTATAACAGCCGGGCGCTGCCGTGCGGAAGCGGCCCGGGCCAAGGCCCAACCGGGCCTGGCAGCTCTTATTTTTGGGAAAGGGTCCGGTCATGCCATTGACTACGGTGACCAATCCCGTGAAAGCGGGCTCACGCTATTTATCAGGCAACGATGCCGCCGCCGAGGGCGCCATTGCCGCCGGCTGCCGCTACTACGGCGGCTACCCCATCACCCCCTCCTCGGAAATCATGGAGTACATGAGCCGGGAGCTGGTTCCCAGGGGCGGCGCCTTCATGCAGATGGAGGACGAGATTGCCTCCATCTCATCGGTGGTGGGCGCTTCCTGGTCCGGGGCCAAGGCCATGACCGCCACCAGCGGGCCGGGGCTTAGCCTCATGCAGGAGTGCCTGGGCTACGCCGCCTTCACCGAGACCCCGGTGGTCTTGGTGGACGTGCAGCGGGCCGGGCCCTGCACCGGACAGGCCACCAAGGTGGGGGCTGGGGATATCATGGCCGTGAAATGGGGCTCCCACGGCGACTATCAGGTGGTGGCCCTGTCGCCCTGGTCGGTGCAGGAGATGTTCAGCCTCACCGTTGAGGCCTTCAACTTGGCCGAGCGTCTGAGGGTGCCGGCCTTCCTGCTGGCCGAAGAGGCCACCGGCCATCTGCGCGAGCGGGTGGATCTGCCCGAGACCCTGGAAATATACGACCGTGACTATGTTCCCAAACAGCCACCCTTTGGCTGCGATGCTGCGGACGGCATTCCCTCCATGCCCGGTTTTGGGATGGGGGAGAACCTCTTGGTCACCGGCTCCACCCACGACCAGTGGGGCTATCGCAAGACCGAGGGCCCGGCCTTCCACGACAGCCTGGTGCGCCGCCTGAGCCAAAAGGTGCTCAGCCGCAAGGCCGAGATCTGCCGTCACGAGGGCTACTATCTGGATGACGCCGAGTTGGTGGTGGTGGCCTACGGCTTTACAGCCCGGGCGGCGCTACGCGCGGTGCGCCAGGCCCGCCAGGACGGCCTGGCCGTGGGCCTGCTGCGCCTGATAACCATCTGGCCCTTTGACGACGGGTTGATCACTCGGGTAGCCCAGGGGGCCAAGGGCTTTTTGGTGCCGGAGATGAACCTGGGCCAAGTGGACGGCCTGGTGCGCTCCGCCGCCGGAGACACGCCGGTGAAGTCGCTGACTCAGGTCAACGGCAGCACCATCAGCCCGGCGAGCATTCTCGCCGCGCTGGGGGAGATGCGCTGATGGCCCGCTCCATGGAGAAATACCTGCGGCCCGAGGTAAAGACCACGCCTTTTTGCCCGGGCTGCGGCCACGGGGTGCTCATGGGCTCCCTGCTCAGGGCCATAGACCAGCTCGAGCTGGACATGACCAACACCCTGTTCGTTTCGGGCATCGGCTGCGCGGCCTGGATTCCCAGCCCCAACTTCGCCGCCGACACCCTGCACACCCTGCATGGCCGCGCGGTGGCGTTTGCCACCGGAGCCAAGGCGGCCAACCCGGAGCTTAAGGTGATCGTCATTTCCGGGGACGGCGACCTGGCTTCCATCGGAGGCAATCACCTGATCCACGCGGCCCGGCGCAACCTGGAGCTTACGGTCATCTGCGCCAACAACATGATCTACGGCATGACCGGCGGGCAGATGGCCCCCACCACCCCCCAGGGGCACCTCACCGCCACCAGCGTGACGGGCAACCCCTACCGGCCCTTTGACCTGGTCAAGCTGGTCAAGGGAGCGGGCGCGCCCTACGTGGCTCGGGGAGCGGTTACCCGGCCCTATGAGTTGATCGGCTATCTGAAAAAAGCCATCGCCTCGCCGGACTTCGCCTTCGTTGACGTGCTGAGCCCCTGTCCCACCCAATACGGGCGGCGCAACAAGCTGGACTCGGCGGGGGCCATGTACGAGCGTTTGCGCGGGTTATGCCAAAGCGGGGCAGAAGGGGCCTGCGCGCCGGACGGCGCGGAGGACACCTTACTGTTGGGTGAGTTCAATGACTGAGCGCAAGGAAATTCGTTTGGCCGGACTGGGAGGCCAGGGCGTGGTCTTGGCCGGGGTGCTGCTGGGGCAGGCCGCGGTGGATCAGGGCCTGTACGCGGCGGGCTCCAACTCTTACGGAGCCCAGGCCCGGGGTGGGGGCGCCCGAGCCGATTTGGTGCTGGATGGCCAAGAGATTGACTACCCCCACGTTCAGCAGCCCGACCTGTTGGTGGCCATGAGCCAAGGGGCCTATGACACCTACGCCTCGGGCGTAGCGCCTGAGGGCAGGGTGCTCTTTGACTCCGGCATGGTGGAGCCCAACGCTCCCCATGACCGCTACGGAGCCAAGGTGACCTCCCTGGCCCTGGACGAGTTCAAAAACCGCCAGGTGGCCAACGTGATCTGGGTGGGCCTGGTGGCCGGGGTGACCGGCTGGTTCCAGACCGAGGTGCTGGAGCGGACTCTGGTGAGCCTGGTGCCCGAGCGATTCGCGGAGTTGAACAAGGCGGCACTGGCCAAGGGCCTGGATATGGGCCGCGCCTGGGAGGTGGCCTGACATGGAAGGCAGAACTCACGTGCCTTTGGTGAACGAGGCACTTTGCGGAGTATGCGGCATCTGCCGGGGCGCCTGCCCGGCCCTGGCCAGCCCGGATTTGGCTGAAGGCGAAACCGGAACCATGCGGGCCGCCCTGGCCCCCCAAGCAACCCAGGGCAATGAAGACTTGGCCCCTTGCCAGGATGCCTGTCCCCTGGGCCAGGACATCAACGGCTACTTGGCCTGTTTGGCAAAGGGCGACCAGCAAGGCGCTTTGGAGGTTATCCTCCGGGACAACCCTCTGCCTTCGGTGCTGGGCCAAGTTTGCCACCATCCCTGTCAACAAGCTTGCTTCTCGGCAACGGTGCAAGCGCCGCCGTCCATCCGCGACCTGAAGCGTTTCGCTGCCCAGGCCCCGCGCCCCGAGCCCGCCGCGCCCCAGGGAACGGCCAAGGCCAAGGTGGCGGTTGTGGGCGCCGGACCGGCCGGTCTGGCCGCCGCCTGGGAGCTGGCCCGCAATGGCGCTCAGGCCGTGGTCTACGACGCACAGCCCATGGCCGGGGGCATGCTGGCCTGGGCCATCCCCGACTTCCGCCTGCCGCGCATTGACCTGCAACGGGATCTGGATTACATCTTGGCCCACGGGGTGGAGTTCAAGCTGGGACAAGCCCTGACGCCCGAGGACGTGGCCGGGCTGCGCGATGACTACGATGCGGTGATCCTGGCCTGCGGCGCGCCCCAGGCCAAGCGGTCCGGGCTACCTGGCGAGGATCTCAAGGGCGTATGGCAGGGCCTGGACTTCTTGCGCGAGGCCGCACTGGATTGCCCGCCCCAACTCACCGCGCCGGTGGTGGTGGTGGGCGGGGGCAACGTGGCCCTGGACGCGGCCCGGGTGGCCCTGCGCCAGGGCGTTGCGGTTACCCTGGCCTATCGCCGCGACCGCGAGCAGATGCCCGCCTATGCCGAAGAGCTGGAAGCGGCCGAGGCCGAGGGCTTAAAGTTGGTCTACCGGGTGCAGCCGGTGGCCCTGGAGGCAGGGGAGGGCGGCGCTGTGGCCGCGCTCAAGGTGCTTGGCACCACTCCCGGCCAGCCCGCCGCGGACGGGCGGGTGGCCTTTGCGCCCGATCCCGGCGATGAGCGCCGCATGGAGGCGGGCAGCGTGATCCTGGCCCTGGGGCAACAGAGCGAGGCCGACGCCTGGGCCTCGGGCCTGGGCCTGGACAACTTACAGGGCGATGCCCAGGGGCGCTTGGCTCCAGGGCTTTACCTGGCCGGGGATTTGCAGACCGGCCCGGCCACGGTGGTGGAGGCCATGGCCGGAGGAATCAAGGCCGCCCGAGCCATCATGGAAGAGGTGCGATCATGAGCCTGCGTCCGCCTTGCCCCCTGCCCGAGAGCGAGATTGCCGCCGGGCATGGGGAGATGACCATGGAACAGGCCCAGGCGGAAGCGGCCCGTTGTTTGTCGGGACACTCCTGTCAGGGTTGCGAACTGTGCGTGTTGATCTGCCCGGACCTGGCGGTGACCAAGGACCCGGACACCGGGCGGGCGGTGATCGACCTGGCCTATTGCAAGGGCTGCGGCCTTTGCGCCGAGGTGTGCCCCAAGGGGGCCATCAGCATGCAGCTCGACCAGGCCTAACCCCGGCTTCGCCAACTGCCCGTGGGCTGTGTTGCCGGCATCGCTCAAGGCTCGCTGTAGGCTTGGCTACAGCTGCTCCTTTCCCTCGCCCGACGCCTTGCCCACGACCACCTGGCTGTGCCAGGTAGATACTGAGATAAAAAAAGGAGAGGGGGGGGGAA
>JAIPDO010000104.1 GCA_021737645.1 Desulfarculaceae bacterium | reverse complement strand
AGGGGGTCTGGGTGGAGGTCCACAGGGTGACCCGATTGGACTCCTCGCTGTGAGCCACGCAGGAGCAGGGCTCCATATAGGCGTGCTGCACCGGGTGCACCTTGAAGGTGTCTTCCCGGACGTAGTCGGCCTTGGCGAACATCCCGTCCAAATCGCCGTAGTCGATCTTGCGCACCAGGCTGACGTTGCCCTTGGACTCGTCGTGGATCAGCCCCGCGCCCTCGGCGGTGGCATCTTCCACGCTCAGAATCACCGGCAGCTCCTCGTACTCCACCTCGATGAGATCCACGGCCCGCTGGGCGGTGTCCGCGTCGATGGCGCACACCGCGGCCACCTCGTCGCCCACGAAGCGCACCTTGTCCACGGCCAGGGCCAACTCGTCCTGGCTCTGGGGCACCAAGCGCCAGTTGCCGTATTTCACCTGGGGGATGTCCGCCCCGGTGATGACGTCCTTGACTCCGGGCAGGGCCTTGGCCTGGCTCACATCGATGCGCTTTATCCTGGCGTGGGCCAGGGGGCTGCGCAGTATCTTGCCGTAGAGCATGGCCGGCATCTTAAGGTCGTCGGCGTACAGGGCCTGGCCGGTCACCTTGGCCGGGGCGTCCATGCGGGGGATGCTCTTGCCGATGATGGCGGGATTTTTCACGGCGTCCCTCCTTTGGCCATGTCCAGGCTCCGGGTCAGCACCCGCTGGGCCAGCACCTGCACCATGGCCCGGCGATAGGCGGCGGTGGCCCTGAGGTCGTCTATGGGGCGGCTGGCCCGCACGCAGGCTGCAGCGGCCTGGGCGATCAGCTTTTCATCGGGGGTTTGGCCTTCCAAAATCTGCTCGGCCTCGGGGCAGCGCAGCGGGGTGGGAGCCACCGAGCCCAGGGCTAGGCGACAGCGGATCACCTTGCCGTCCAGGTCCAGGTTGAGGAAGCCGGCCACGCCTACCGCGGCGATGTCCACCTTGCTGCGGGCGCTGAGCCGCAGATAGCAGGAACCGGAACGAGGTGAGATGTCGGGCACCCGGATGGCTTCTACCATCTCGCCCGGCTCCAGAACGGTGAGGCCGGGGCCGGTGAAAAAGTCGGTGAGCTTAATCTGGCGGCGCCCTCCACGCTCCACGGCCACCACCGAGGCGCCGTAGGCCAACAGGGGCGCGGCGGTGTCCGCCGAAGGAGCGGCGTTGACGATGTTGCCGGCCACGGTGCCCATGTTGCGGATCTGCACGGTGGCCATCACCGAACAGGCGTGGGCCAGGCCGGGGTACAAAGAGCGCACGTCTTCGTTTTTGCCCACCTGGCTTATGCGGGCCGCCCCGCCGATAACCAGGCCGTCGCCCCCGGCATAGGAGATGGTCTTCAGCCCGGCCACCCGGTTGAGGCTGACCAGGTGCTCGGGAGCCTGCGCCCCGGCGCGCATCTTGATGAGCAGGTCGGTGCCGCCGCACAAGAGCTTTACGCTGGAGCGGTGGCGCCCCAACAGGTCCAGGACGGATTCCAGAGTCTTGGGCTGGTGCACTTGAAATTGTGGCATGGCCATGACTAGCCCTCCTTTCCGGAGGAGGCCATCTCCTCGGCGGCCGCGCCGATGGCTTCGACTATCTTGTTGTAGCCGGTGCAGCGGCACAGGTTGCCGCTGAGTCCCTGGCGTATTTCTTCTTCACTGGGCTTGGGGTTGTTGTCCAGCAGGTGCTTGGCCGACATCACCATGCCCGGCGTGCAGTAGCCGCACTGCACCGCCCCGTGCTGCACAAAGGACTCTTGCAGCGGGTGCAACTCCTGAGGCGAGGTGGACAGGCCCTCGATGGTAGTCAGGTCCCGCTGATGGGCCTCCACTGCCAGGGTGAGGCAGGAGCTTATGCTCACGCCGTCCATGAGCACGGTGCAGGCACCGCAGTCGCCCTGGGCGCAGCCGATCTTGGTGCCGGTGAGCCCCAGGTCTTCCCGAAGGACGTCAACCAACATGCGGTTGGGTTCGACAGCTACCTGGTAACGGTCGCCGTTCACTATAAGCTCTATGTTTTGCTTGGCCATTCGCGACCTCCTTGCCCGGAGTTGGGGCCAAATTTATTGATTTAGTGTCGAATAATGCAGGCATTTGCCGCATGGCCAAAAAATATCACCACTCAGAGCCGGGGTCAAGCAAACTCTTGCTCCGGCCTATCGTTCTCTATAGTGAACTTTAGGGAGTGCCGGGGACCCCTGGGCGCAACTGCTGGGCCGGGGTGAAAAGACGGCGTCTGGCCAGGCTGACCGCCAACACGCTGCCCAGGGTGGTGGAACCCACCAGCATGAGCATAACCACTATCTGATATTTGATGGCCAGCAGGGGATCGGCCCCGGCCAATATCTGGCCGGTCATCATACCGGGAATGAACACCAGGCCCACTCCCATCATGGAGTTGATGGAGGGAATCATGCCCGCGCGGATCGCGTCGGCGCTGATGCCCGCCGTGGCCTCGCCTGGCTCCGCCCCCAGGGAGAGAAGCAGCTCCACCTCCTCGCGGCGGTTTTTCACCTCCCCAAACAGGCGCTCCAGGGACAGGGCCATGGCGTTCATGGAGTTGCCCACCACCATGCCCCCCAAGGGCAGGAAATAGCGGGGGTTCCACCAGGGGTCGGCCTGGACCACCACCCCGGTCACCAGAAAGCTCACCACCATATAAGAAAGAAGCATGGAGAGAAACACCGGCCAGAACACCGGCACGCCCCTGCCCTTGACCCGCCCGGCCACGATGCGCGCCGCAAAGAAAATCATGCCCGCGAACAGCAGCAGCACCAGCCAGGGTAGGTTGATGGCGAAGATGTAGAGGAGCACATAGCCCATGAGGGCCAGTTGGGCCACGGTGCGCAGAGTGCCCACCAAAAGGTCGCGGCCCAGGCCCAGCTTTAGCCACAGCGAGGCCCCCCCCGCCAGCAGCACGAAACCCAGGGCCAGGGCCAACTGGCCGTAGCCTATGTCCACCGCTCCGCTCATGACCCTTCCTCGCGCAGATGGCCCTGCTCCAGGATCAGGCGGCGCATGCTCTGCGCCTGGGGCGGGGGCTGGTGGCTCACCAGGAGCACCGCCCTGCCCTGCCCGGCCTGGGCCGCGGCGGTGGTTTCCACCAGTTCCTTGGACTCGGGGTCCAGGGCGCTCACCGGCTCGTCCAGGAGCAACACCTGGGGGTCCAGCAGCAGCAGCCGGGCCAGGGCCAAACGCTGGCGCTGGCCCAGGGAGAGCCCCGGGGCCGAGGCCCCCAGTTCCACGCCCTCCAGGCCGAGACGGTCCAAGGCCCCGCGCAGAGCGGCCTGGTCAGGCGCTGTTTGGCCCTGAGCCGATTTGAAGCCGAAAGCCAGGCTGAGGTTGTGCTCCACCGTACCCGGCAGCATCACTGGGCTTTGGGCCAACAACCCCACGTGCCGCCGCAGTTGGGGCGGCTCCCAGGCGGCCAGGGGCTTGCCCAAAAGAGTGATGAGCCCGTCGCTGGGCTCGGCCAGGCGGTTGATCAGGCGCAACAGGGAAGACTTGCCTCCGCCCGAAGGGCCGCGCAGCCAGGCCAACTCGCCCGGCGCCAGGCTCAGGGAAACCTGATCCAGAACCAGGCGGCCGTCCGGCGCGCGCCAGGAGACATTCTCCAGGCGCAGCAGGGCGGTGGCCGTCACGGCATCCTGGGGCAAGGGTTCGGGCATGGCCTATATCTTGATCAGGTCGTAGTCGCGCCGGCCCAGGCCGATCTCCTGGGCGTACTCCAACTGAATCTGCCAGTCCACCTTGGGATAGATGTCCAGGAACTTGTCCTCGCCCGGCGCGTGGGCGTGTTTCAGCTCGGTGCCCGGCAGGCCGGGGGCCTTGTTCACCAGGTCCACTGCCGCCTGGTCTATGGCCACCAGGTCGGTGGAGGCCAGTATGCCGATGTCGGCCACCATGGGCGCGTCGTTGAAGGGGTAGCAGTCGCAGGCCGGGCTGATCTGGGTGAGAAAGGAAAAATGCACCGCTTTTTCCTGCTTGCCCGCCATGACCCCCTTGGTGTAGGCCACCATGCGCCGCAAAAAGTCGGGGATCTGGGCGTCCCAGCCTATCTGGATGGCCTCCTGGGGACAGGCCAGGATGCAGTCGCCGCAGCCAATGCACTTTTCGGGGTTCTTGCTGGCCTTCACCTCGTGGTTCTTGGTGCCCTTGGGGGCCGGTTCGTCGGCTCCCCGGCGCACGAACTTGATGGCCCCCACCGGGCAGCGCTCAATGCAGCGGCCGCAGGAGATACAGCGCTTGGGGTCGATGGAGGGGGTGATGTTGCTGTGCATGAACAGCTTGCCCCTGCGGCTGGCCGCGCCCATGCCCAGGTTCTTGATGGCCCCGCCAAAGCCTGACAGCTCGTGCCCCTTGAAATGGCTAAGGCTCACCAAGCTGTCCGCCTGCACCACCTCGGCCCCAATCCAGGCTTCTTGGCATTCGGGCAAATCCACCGGAACCGCCACGGTGCTGTGGCCCCGGAGGCCATCGGCGATGACCAGGGGAGCACCCACCACGCTGTAGGCGAAACCGTTTTCCGTGGCGGTGACCAAATGGCCAGGCGCGTCGGAGCGGGTGCCCACGTAGAGAGTATTGGCGTCGGTGAGGAAAGGATGCCCTCCGGCGGCCTTGACCGCCTCCACGAAGCGGCGCACGAACACCGGGCGGATAAAGGCGGTGTTGCCCTTTTCCCCGAAATGCAGCTTTATGGCGGTGAGACCGCCGGGCTTGACCGTGGCGGCCAGCCCTACCGCCTCGATGAGTTCGTCCAGCTTGCGCACCAGGGATCTTTTGATAGTGGCCCGAAGGTCGATGAAGTACACCGTACTCGGCATGGCTAGGCTCCTTTGCCCGCATTGATATGTTCCGGCACATATTCAGGTTATGGGGTGGGGGCGGGGGTGTCAAGGCGGGCCCAGGTTGGTGACAAAACCTCTGACAAAAATTTGGGGCGATACGGTTTAACTAATTGTTTTATAGAAATATGTTTGTGACAAAAACCCGGACAAAAACGGCGACAAAAAGACCCGCCCCGCTCTGGCAGAATGAGCGAGGCGGCTGCTGGGAGGTAGGGCTTGCTCTCAGCCAACAAGCCCACGGAGGTTCGATTTGGGTTTGGGCTCCACCAACCCCACCAAGCCGGTGAACATAAAGGCCATGGCGCTGCCCAAATGGGTGAAGTCCAGCACCATGACCAACGGCGGCGGCAGAAAAATGCCCATGTTGCGCAGCACCTTGGCCGCGCCGGAGACCACCAAGAGCCCCAGCAGGGTCCAGCCCCACCAGGTTCGCGGGCCCCAGGACCAGGCCGAACCAGTGGTGCGGGTGTCCAGGGCCAAACGCCAGGCCAGCATGCCCAAGAGCAAGGCTGCGGCCAGGTAGTGAATGTCGCTGGTGATGTAAAAGTCGGCCACCCA
>JAIPDO010000006.1 GCA_021737645.1 Desulfarculaceae bacterium | reverse complement strand
ACCTCGCGCTACCATGATGTCGCCATGGCCATGGGCCATGCTTAGACGGAGAGCCGTATGCGCTGAGAGGCGCACGTGCGGTTCGGGGAGGAGAAACAGGGAAATAGTTCGACTACGCCCTGTTTCTTACTCCACTGGCCACATGGCGTGGGTTTGTATTCGTTGCCTTTGTAATCGATGTTTTTCCCCGCATGATCGTGGGCTAGCGGGCTTCCAATTCATTGCGGACCGACCTGGCCCTTGACGCCATGGAGCAGGCGTTGTGGGCTCGTGGAGACATCGACGGCCTGGTCCACCACAGCGACCGCGACTCCCAGTACCTTTCGATCCGTTACACCGAACGCCTGGCCGAGGCGGGCGTCGAGCCGTCGGTGGGCAGTGTAGGCAATTCTTACGACAATGCTTTGGCCGAGACGGTGATCGGCCTTTATAAGACAGAGGTAATTAGAAGGCAGGGCCCCTGGCGTAACCTCGATGCGATGGCCCTACTAGGGCCGCAAGATGGGCTGGTATATCAGAACGCTCTGCGTGGGATTCCATTACCGAGCAGATAACTCCTGCTGGCATCAAGAAACCAAAAGAAGGCACATATGGTTGGTTTATTGACCAGTGCAGGGAGGTGTACAGAGGGGAAAATGTATCTATTTGATATAATTGGATAGAGCGTTGGCCTCCGGAGCCAAAGGCCGTGAGTTCGAATCTCGCATCGCCCACCAAGATATCAAAGGGTTAGCCAAAGCGGCTAACCCCTCTTTTTTTAACTTGTGTCGCAACGCCGGATTTCATCCACAAGCCCCAAATACCAGATATTCCCAGCCGCCCCTTTTTAGATCATCCCAAGGCATACCCACGATTTATCAGGTGGCGCCGAAGCGCTTGTGCAAGTCAGCTATGCCTTGGCCGTTATGGCCGCTAATTACGGCCAAGACCAAGCCGCGGTCTTTAGCGTCCATTGCTTGAAGACCGCGGCCAGGGCATCGGCGAAATGCTCTTCCCCTTTTGGCGGGGCCTACTCCTTGGGGGGCAGCTTCACGATGGTCAACCAAAACTCCTCGATCTGCTTGACCACATCCATGAACCGGTCCAGGGCCAGCGGTTTGGTTATATAACAATTGGCGTGCAGGTCGTAGCTTTTGAGGATGTCCTCTTCGGCATCGCTAATCGTCAGCACCACCACCGGGATGCTCTTGAGCCCATCATCAGCCTTGATGGCGGCCAAGACCTCGCGTCCATCCATACGCGGCAGGTTTAGGTCCAACAGCACCACATCGGGCCGGGGGGAGTCGGCGTATTCCCCCTGGTGTTGCAAAAACTCCAAAGCTTTGACCCCGTCGTCCACCCAAAAAAAATCGTTGGCCATCTTGGCATCCTTGAGAGCCTCCTGGGCCAAACGAGCGTCGCCGGGATTGTCCTCCACCAACAGTATTTTTACGGGTATTCCGCCATCAGACGCCATCGCTTGTCCTCCCATTGGATAGGGTGAAATAGAAGGTGGAGCCTTTTCCCGGAATGGATTCCACCCATACCCTCCCCCCATGGCGTTCCACGATCTTTTGAACTATTGCCAGCCCGATGCCGGTCCCACCATATTGGGTTTTACTGTGCAGGCGCTGGTAGATGATGAATATGCGCTCAAAATATCGCGGTTCTATGCCCACCCCGTTGTCCTTGACCGCAAAGACCCATTGGCCATCGTCCGGCTCGGCCCGGACCTCCACCCGTGGAGGCTTTTCCCCGTGAAACTTAACTGCGTTTTGTATCAGATTTTGCAACACCTGGAGAAGTTGCCCTGGGTCGGCCATTACCGTCGGCATCTCGCCGCGCACCACCTCGGCTTGGCTCTCTTGTAACAGAGCCTCCAGGTTCTTAAGGGCAGTGTCTAGGACCAGACCGCTTTCGGTGGGCTCCAGAGGTTTGCCGTGAGTGGTAACCCTGGAAAAGGCCAGCAGATCCTGTATGAGCTGCTGCATGCGTTCGGCCCCGTCCACCGCGAAGGCAATGAACTCATTGGCCTCCTCGTCCAACTTGCTCTGATAGCGCCGCTGCAAAAGCTGCACATAGGAACTGACCATGCGCAAGGGCTCCTGCAGGTCGTGGCTGGCCACATAGGCGAATTGTTGTAACTCTTTATTGGAACGCTCGAGTTCGGCCATGGTCCCTTTCAGGGTTGCATTGAGCTGTTCGGCCCGTTGGCGCGCATCTTGAGCAACCTCCATCATGTGCAAGGCTTCGCGCTGGGCTTCTTTCAAATCCCGGGTGCGTTCCTCAACCCGATCTTCCAACTCATGCATAATTTTATTAAGCTTCATTTTATCCAGCCCAGCACCGGCAAGGAATGTAGCAAGGGCTGATAAGTATTCCAATTTCAGTTTTACTTCTTCCTCCTTTAATATAGGGACCTTCGAAAGTGCTCGAAGGTATCCGCCTTCATCAAAACCGTATTCAAGGGCTTGCCGACGAAAAAATTCAATGTCCGGTTTTTCGGATAAGAACTGGCCGGCGAAGAGATTGGCAAAATGATAGCCTTGGACGTGGACTGGTATAGCCACATCCACCATGCCGTTCAGACAACGATAAATATTATACTTGCCACCTTTTTCCAGATCGTTGGCCAGCGCCACATCCGACTCCTGGCAACGCTTGCAACTCTCTGGGTGAACCCTGTGAAATTGGGTGCATATATCCTGCCAGCCACTGGCTACGTGAATGTTTCCTTTAAGATCGAGCAGAGCCGTGGCGGTACCAGTGGCAGCGGTAAATTTCTCCATGAGCGTTTGCAACTGATCAACATCTATAAGCTCGGTGAGGAGGAATTCGCCGTATATCGAACGATCCGGTTCATTGGAAACTTGCGTCATTATGCGACCCCTTCTCCAGTTAAGCTTGAAAAATTATAGTAATTTATCCTCCATATTTTTTACTAGTCCAACCCTGCTGCCATTGTTGATATCTATAAAACAGATCGCACATCAGCTTCAGCTAGATTGGTTATTCCGCTATTCATTCCTAATTATATGACAAACAAGCCTCGCGATGGATCATTTTAGCTCTTTCGCTTCTCCGTCCTTGGCAACCTCAAGTCTCCCGCGCAATGACGAATATGCTTCCCGGCCCGTGAAATTGGCCACGACTGGTTGCCGGCAACAGGGCCGCAGAAGCGTTGCCGACCGCCCACCCTTCCCCTGGGCCAGCCTTTTTGGCATCATAGGGCTTTCAATCGAACCGGCCGACAAACAAGCGAGGGGTGATGGACAAGACCGACAAGCTGAACCTGTTTTACCTGCTCAGTTTCCTGGCCTTGCTCATCTGGTCGGGTATCAGACCCTATGACCGCTTCACCTGGCTGCTGGAGGTGCTCCCGGCGCTCATGGGCCTGGCCGCCCTGTCCCTCACCTACCGCCGTTTCCGTCTCACCCGCCTGGTCTATCTGCTCATCTGGATTCACGCCATCATCTTGCTGGTCGGAGGGCACTATACCTACGCTCGCGTGCCCCTGTTCGACTGGCTGAGCCAGGCCTTTGACCTGGGGCGCAACAACTACGACAAAGTGGGGCACCTGGCCCAAGGCTTCATTCCGGCCATGGTGACCCGAGAGATTCTAATCCGTAACCGGGTGGTTACCCAGCGAGTCTGGTTGGGCTTTCTGGTGGTGTGCGTGTGTCTGGCCATCAGCGCCTTTTACGAGCTTATCGAGTGGTGGACGGCGGTGTTGACCGGAACCGCGGCCGAGGACTTCCTGGGCACCCAGGGCTATGTGTGGGACACCCAAAGCGACATGGCCTTGTGCCTGCTGGGATCTCTGTTGGCCCTGGCCTGCCTGTCGCGCCTGCACGACCGCCAAATGGCCGGCTTATCCTGAGCATGGACTATGCCCTCTACCTGGCGCGGCTAAAGGCCATACCCAACAGAAACACCAGGGCGTTGCATCCCACGCCGATGATCAGGCCGTCCACTCCGGCGGGCGCGCCCAGGCCCACGTTCCAAAAAACCGTGGCTCCAAGACCGGCGGCGGCGGCGGCCAGAAAAACCGTGCCGCTGGCCCGCACCCCGAAAAAGGCGGCCACCAGGGGCGGCAGGATCACCGGAGCCCAGAAGTTGTAAGCGTAGAGCAGAATGCCCAACACGCTCTTGATGCTTATGGCGAAGATGATGGCCAGGATGCCGGTGAGCAGGTTGGCCGACTTGGCCAGGATTAGCTGGGCCCGTTCACCGAGGGGACGGCGCATGGCCGGGAGCACCACGTCGCTGGTCAAGCACACCGCCGCGCCGTTGAGGAACGAGTCCGCCGAAGACATGACCACCGCGATGATTCCGGCCACCACCAGGCCTCGGAGCCCAATCGGCAGAGCCTGCTGCACCAGGTAGGGCATGGCCAGGTTGGGGTCCAGATTGGGGGCCAGGGACAGGGCCACCAGGCCGATGCCGCCGGAGATGGCGAAAAAGGGGATGGAGAACAAACCGCTCCACAGGGTGCCCCGGGCGGTGTGACCAGCCGAGCGGCCGATCATCAGGCGCTGCACATAGGGCGGCACCAGGGTCTCGCCCAGCAGGAAGGTGAGGAACAGCGATATAAAGGCCCAGGGGCCCATGGTGCCCAGCAGGGTCAGGTGGTCCGCCGGGACCGCGTCGGCCACGGCCCGCCACCCCCCGGCCATGTCCAGGCCCAGAATCAGGGTGAGGGGTATACCCACCCCCAAGACAATGAACTGCAGGATGTCGGTGAACACCACCGCCCGCATGCCGCCCACCGTGGAGTAGGCGATGGCGATGCTGCAACCGATCAGGATGCCCACCAGGTAGTCCACGCCCAAAAACAGGTTGAACACGTAGCCCATGGCCCCCACCTGGGCCCCCATGATCCCGGCGCAGAGCATCACCCCGAACACGCCGGTGACCATTTGGCCCGGCTTGCCGTAGGCGTGGCCCATGATGCCGCCCACGCTGATGGCCTCGGGAAATTTATGCATGCGCGGCGCGATGACCGTGGCCACCAACAGTTCCTTAAGGCTGAAACCCCACAGGGCGAAGATGTTGACCACGCCCACCAGGAACACCTTTTCGGCGTTGCCCATGGTGAAGCCGCCGCCGATGAACGAGGCCGACAAGGTGGCGAAGATGACCCAGGAGCCGAACTGCCGCCCGGCAACGGAAAAATGTTCCAGCTTGGTCACGCCGCGACCAGCCCACAGGCCCACCACCAGCACGGCCAGCAGGCTGGCCCCAAGGATCAGATGATCTATAAGCGTCATTCACATCGTCCTTAGCGGGGAATAGGGATCAAACCAGTTGGACGAACTCCACCACGTTGCCGTCGGGGTCGTGGACCATGGCGATGCGCACCCCTGGGCGAATCTCAACAGGCTCGATCTCGTAGGTTACGCCCTGGGAAACCAGTTTTTCGCAAACCTCGTCCAGGTTGGTGATGACGAAAGTTACATAGCGCAGCCCCAGGCTCGCGGTCAGGCCCTTGGGACCGGCGGGGGCCGGCTTGGCCGGATCGATCAGCTTGAAGTCGCTGGTGCCGAAGCGAAGCCGGTGCAGGGTTCCGAAACCCACGTCATTGGTGCCCACGTAGGTTAGGCCCAGGGTGTCGCGGTAAAAAGCCAGGCTGGCTTCTATGTCGCTGACCACCACGCCCATATCAAGGCTGTCCTTGGCTGGCTTCAACATCGACGGTTCTCCTTTAATTGATATTCACATTGAGCCGAACCCTGGTCCGGCCATTGGCCGCGGTCATAATCATAACCCAAAACCGGCCCTAACCGGCCAGGGAAGATACCGCCAAAGCCAATAAATTGGCCCTGTTGAGAATCGCCGTATTTTTCGGAGAGGCCGAGACGGCATACAGGCAAAGAATCAGCGGGTGCTCTGTTCCAGGGCCTGGTACACGTCGGCGGGGATGTCGCGGGCGTGGAAGCGGGCCGGGTCGCTAACGTCCAGGCAGATGCGCTTTTCCTGGCCACGCACCATCACCTGGCCCGAGGCCGCGTCGATGATCTGGTTGTCCAGGGTCACGGTCTTGGCGGTCAGCTCGGATACGCTGGTGTCGATGCGTATCTGTTGGTGGTAGCGGCCGGAAGAGAGATATTGCGATGAGGTGTCCACCAGGCCGAAGCAGATGTTCCGCTCCTGCCACATGCGCCCCAGGTTGAAGCCCAGGGCCTCGAAAAACAGATGGCCCGAGGCGTCGATCCACTCGTAGAAGCGGGGATAGAACACGATGCCCAGGGAGTCCAGGTCCCCCCACATGATTTGGCGCTCCACGCTGTTCACCAACATTCATCCACTCCCAGGCTGCCTCCGGCCCCGGCCGAAGGGGTCGGCCTAGTTGGACTGGAGGAATTTGTCGCGCACCACTCTTTTTAACAGCTTACCCGTGGGGCTTTTGGGAAGCGAGTCCCAAAATTCCACGGTCTTGGGCTTTTTGTAGGAGGCCAGGTTCTGCTTGCAGTGGTCGATTATCTCCTGGGCCTCCACTTTGACCCCGTTATTGAGCACCACGATAGCCTTGACCGACTCGCCCCAGTGGGGATCGGGCACCCCGATGACCATGGCTTCGCGCACCTCGGGGTGCTGGTAGAGCACCTCCTCGATCTCCCGGGGATAGATGTTCTTGCCGCCGCTGATGATCATGTCGCCCTTGCGGTCCACGATGAAGATGAAACCCTCGTCATCGGTGCGGGCGAAGTCGCCGGTGTGCAGCCAGCCGTCCCTCATAGTGGCCTCGCTCTCCTCGGGCAACTCCCAGTAGCCGCTCACCGCGGACTCGCTACGCACCACCAACTCACCCACCTGGCCCGGCGCCACCTCCTGTCCGGTTTCGTCCACCACCATGGCGTCGAAGTTGGGCACCGGCCGCCCACAGGAGGCCAGGCGCTCCACCTCATGGGGCGCTCCCTCCAGGATGTGGTCCTCGGGCCTGAGGATGGTGGTCATGGGGCCGGTCTCGGTCTGCCCGTAGAACTGCATGAAACCGCACTTGAAGCGGCCCATGGCTTTCTTGAGCAGCTCCACCGGCATGGGCGCGGCGGCGTAGAGGATAAGGCGCAGGGCGCTGAGGTCGTAGGCCTCGATGTCCTTGTTCTCCAGCATGCTGCTGACCATGGTGGGCACGAACTGACAGATGGTTATGCGGTGCGTGGACAACAGGTCCAACACCTGGGCCGGATCGAAGCTGCCTTCCCGGCGCAGCACAAAGGTGTTGCCCATCATCAGGTGGCAGAAGCGATCCTCAAAGGTGACGTGGTAGAAGGGGAACAAGAGCAACACCCGGTCGTCGGGCCCCAGCCCCACCTCTATGGCCGCGCTCAGGGCGTTGAGGCAGTTGTGGTGGTGGGTCCTGAGCGCTCCCTTGGGCCTGCCGGTGGTGCCGGAGGTAAGGAAGATGCTCATCAGGTCATCACCCTTGATTTCCACCCCTGGCTCGGCCTCGCTGCCCCGGTCCATGAGGGCCTCGTACTCCAAATGCCCCGGCACGGGCTCGCCGCCCAGGCAGATGGCGCCCTCCAAGGACTCGTGGCCCTGCATCACCTCCATGACCAGCTCTTGAAAATCCTTGTGGTAGACAATGAAGCGCGGCTTCATATAGGCCATGATCTGGTTCAACTCGCCCAGGCGCAGCAGGTTGTTTATGGGCACCAGCACCCCGCCGGACTTGCACAGGGCCAAATATATCTCGAAGAACTCGATGCAGTTGTTGGTGAGCACCGCCACCCGGTCGCCCTTTGTTAGCCCCTGGCCCATCAAGGCGTTGGCCAGCCGGTTGACCCGGCGGTTCAGCTCGCCGTAGGTCAGGGAATCCCCCCCCATTATCAGCGCGGGCTTGTCGGGCACCCTGCCCGCGGTCCTGCGAAGCATGTCTCCCATATTCATGTGCTCTACTCCACTGAGGCGAGTTGATTAATCCAGGCCGGGTTCAGTGCATGATGTGCTCCGGCAGCAGCAAAACGATGATCGGGAAGGCCATCATCAGGGCGATGGCGATCACGTCTATGATCACGAAGGGGATGGTGGAGCGGATGATGTCCCCCATGGAGACCTTTTCCGGGGCCACCCCCCGCATGACGAACAAAAGGAACCCGAAGGGCGGCGTCTTCATGGCCACCTCCAGGTTGACCAGCATGATGATCACGAACAGCACCTCGTTGATGCCCAGGGCCTTCACCAGAGGCATGAAGATGGGCAGGGTGATCATCATGATGGAAATCTGCTCCATGAAGGTGCCCAGCACCAACAGCACCAGTTGCATGGCGATCATCAGGAAAATGGGATGCAGGGGCAGGCCGGAGACGAACTCCACCAAGCCCGAGGTGGCCCCGGTGTAGGCCAGAAGCTGGCTGAAGGCCAGGGAACCGGTGAGGATGGCGAACATCATCACCGCGATCTTGAGAGTGCCCACCAACGATTTTTTGATGACCTCGTAGGTAAGGCGGCGGTAGGCCGCGCAGAGGATCACCACCGACATGGCCCCCATGGCCGCCGACTCGGTGGGCGTGGCCACCCCCAGGAAGATGAGCCCCACCACCACGAACACCACCCCGGACATGGGCAGCAGGTACTTGAAGGACACGGCCAGCTTGTGGCGCAGGGGAATGGGCTCGGGCTGATAGGCGGGGGCGATGCTGGGGTTAAGATAACATCGCCCCACTATGTAGAGCACGTAGAGCCCGGCCAAAAGCAGCCCGGGCAAAAGCCCGCCCACCAGGACCTTGCCCACCGACACCTGGGCGATGGAGGCCAGAATCACCGCCAGGGCGCTGGGGGGAATGATCATGGCCAAGCCGCCGCTCATGCACGATCCGATGCTGATTGCCGGCCTGTAGCCCCGGCGCTCCATCTCCGGGATCATGATGGAGCCCAGCATGGCCGTGGTGCCCATACTGGAGCCGCTGAGGCAGGAGAACATGGTGCCCGCCCCCAGGGTGACCAGGCTGAGCCTGCCGGGCAAGCGCCCCAGCCAGGAGTCCACGATGTCGATGGCCTTGAGCGCCAGTTTGGAGTGCAGCAGCAGCTCGCCCATGAGCACAAACAGGGCCACGGGCAAAAGGGAGAACATGGTCACCGAGCTGTAGATGCTGTCCACCAGCTGCTCCAGCCCGGACAGGCCGCCCCACAGGCAGTAGGCCCCTATCAGGTTGATCACCAGAAAGCTGAACGCCACCGGCAGACCGGTGGCCAAAATCGCCAACAGCCCGCCCAAAATCAGGGCCAGAGTCCACCACCAGTCCATATTTACCTCAGGCCGCCTTGCTTGGAGTTTGTTCTTGGGTGAGTTCTCGGTACTGTTGCCTGTGTTCCAAAACCTGCCGTGCGAACTGAATGGCCAGCATGAGGCTGCCATAGGGGATCACCCAGAGCAGGGTCCATTTGGGGATGCTCAGGGTCTTGATCTCGGGGTTGCCCCGGATAAAGGCGTCGATGGTGGACTGGCAGCCGATGATGAACAGGATGGCGCAGGCCACCGTGCCCGCGATGGCGGTGATGAACTTCAGGCGGGCGATGGAGCGATCGCTCAAATAAAAGTAGATCAGGTCCACCCGGACATGGCCGTGTTTGCGCAGCAGCCAGGCCGCCCCCAGGAAGGTGACGTAGAGCAGCAGGTACTCGCACACCTCCACCACCCAGCCCATGGGGCTTTGGAACCAGTAGCGCATGACCACATCCACGCACACCGCCACCATCATGAACAGAAATATAAGGCCCGCTGCCGCGGCTCCAGCCGTCACCAAGCCGTCGAACACCTTCTCCGCCCGGTTGGCCATACGCCTCCCTGAAGGGCCGCTACGCGCCGAAGGATGCCGTCACGCGGGCCCCAGTGGAGCGCCCCGGCCCCTTGGTGAGGAGCCGGGGCGCGGTGGTTACTTCTTGGTGGTCAGCTTGCGCATTTCGGGCGCGTACTTGGGGGCCTGTTCGATCACGTACTTCCAGGTCACCTCGTTGGCCGTGTCCACGAACTTCTTGGCGTCGGCCGGGGGCAGGACCAGCTTCTGCATGCCCGCGGCGCTCATGATCTTCCAGTCCGTCTCCATGCGCACCAAAGAACGGGCCGTGTCGATACCTTCCATGATCTCGGTGACGTCCTTGAGCACCTTCTGGAGGTCCTTGGGCAGCGCGTTGAACTTGTCCAGGTTTACGATGGTGGCTGGCTCGATCTGGAAGGCGCCGGGAATCACCATGTATTTGGTGACCTCGTGCCAGCCCAGGCCGGGAATGGCGTAGGCGGGCCACACGAAGCCGTCCACCACGCCGCGCTGCATGGCGGTGTATATCTCCATGGGCGGGATGGTGATGGGCTTGGCCCCCAGGGCCCTCATCCAGGGCATGTACAGGGGGGCCACCCTGATCTTGAGGCCCTTGAGCCCGTCCACGCCGGTGATCTTCTTGTTGAGGAACAGCCTGAAGGGCACCAGCGAATTGAGCGAGCCCAGGTACTCGGCGTTGACTTTCTCGCGGAACACCTTCACCCACAGGTCGAAGGCCCCGGTCTGGCGCTCCTGCCAGGCGGGAATCTGGGACAGGCCCCGGCACATGAAAATGGCGCCCAGGGGCTTGAAGAAGGAGAAGGGGTTGTAGAGCAACATGTCCACCGAGCCCCGGCGCAGGGCCTCGGCCTGGTCAAAGGTCTTGACCACCTCGGGGCCGCCCAGCCAGTTGATCTTCAGGCGGCCATGAGATTTTTCCTCCACCAACTTGATGAACAGGGGCAGCCCCAAGTTGTGGGGATGGTTTTTGGGAAAGGCCGAAATGGCCTTGAGTTGGTAGGTATCCTTGGCCACCGCCGCGCCGGCGGGAGCCAGCAGGAACGCCGCCGCCAGCAAGGCTGCGACACAGAGCCGGAACAGTCCCCTCCACGGCCCAATAATATTAGCCACCATCCGAACCCTCCTTTTCTACGGTTTTTAAAGGGTGCGGCTGGACCGCCCCTAATAAACGACTGAAAGAAGAGGCCTTGGGTTGTTTCAGCTCCGATGGCCCAAACGTGGCGGGACAGGGGTCAATTTGTACGAATCAGTGTTGCGGATTTCTACCCATTGTTCAGGGATGATTTACCGGTTGCTGTTGGTGATCCTTCCACGGGCATGAAGCTGGCATAGATGCGACGCCTCATTAATTTATAGTTAATTATTTTATAGTTTAATCTTTTTATCGCTGTCAAGTAGTTTTCTATAATCAACAGCTTCCCTGTCATGCCTTTAGAGATAACTGTTTCTATCAACGCGATAAACAAGGCTGCACGGCGGGTGGAAGGCGGTTAGGCCCAGCCCGAGGCCGCTTCAACGGCAGGGTGCGTATGAAAGGACAAAATATCACCCCATATTAATCACTTAGCAAGACCAAGGCGGCGCATACAAATAATATGCTTTAAATTCAATTTGTTATGCCGATTAAAAATTGCGAAGTGCAACGTGCCGGTTAGACCGCGGGATTCAATTATATATGTTTATTATTAATTACTTGTTTATTTGAGCGCGCCGGTAGAGCCTTTATCGCAATTTGACCTTTAAAATAAGTATTTTATATAAGCATAGCTCCAGGCGATGCCAAGGCTCTAATCCATCCTCACTATTTTAACTCGCTTGCCCAGCCAACTCAGCGGAAGGTAGATACGCCCCTGGTTGCGACTGCTGCGGGTCACTCTCTTTTGGCGCAACTCCACGCCGTAAATCTCCATCTTGCTGCCCTTGGAGGATTCTCCCCCTGCTTGCTTCGTGGTTCCGCTTTGTTGTGCGCTCACGGTGTAGGCGCCGCCTCCTATAGGAACATCTTTTTGGCGATGACCATTTTTTCCGCTTCCTTGGTGCCCTCGTAGATCTCCAGAATCTTGGCGTCGCGGTAGAAGCGCGAGATGTCGTACTCGTCCACATAGCCGTAGCCGCCGTGCATTTGCAAAGCCTGGTTGCACACCCACACCGCCATCTCCCCGGCGTAATACTTGGCCATGGAATTGAACACCGGGTCCGGGCGGCCCTGGTCCACCAGCCAGGCGGCCCGGTAGGTGGCCTGGCGGGCCAGCTCAATGCGGGTGGCCATCTCCGCCAGGGTGAACTGGATGGCCTGGTTGCTGATCAACGGGCGGCCAAAGGTGACCCGCTCCTTGGCGTAGGCCACAGCCAGTTCCAAAGCGCCCTGGGCCAGGCCCACCCCCTGACCGGCCACGGTGGTGCGGGTGGCGTCGAAAAAGTGCATGAGCTGCTTGAAGCCCTTACCCCGCTCACCCACCAGATTGCCCAGGGGCACCCGCACCTGATCAAAGGCCACCTCGGCGGTGTCGGAGGCCCTGAGGCCCATCTTGCCCTTGATGGGCGTGGCGGTCACTCCGGGCAGGCCCGATTCCACCATGATCAGGCTGTGGCGTTGGTGGGGCGAGGCGGCCTGGGGGTCGGTTAGGCAGAACACGGCCATGAAGTCGCACACCGTGCCGTTGGTGATGAACATCTTGTTGCCGGTTATCACCCACTCGTCGCCGTCCATGACCGCCTTGGTGCGGGCGGCGGCCACATCGGTGCCCGCGTCAGGCTCGGTGTAGGCTCCGGCGGCGATGGCCTCTCCCGCGGCCAGTACCGGCAAATACTTTTGCTTCTGCTCCTCGGTGCCGAAAAAGGCGATGTTTTGCGAACCAAAGGCGGCCGACTCGATGGCCTGGGTGATGCCCAGATCCACCCGGGCCATCTGCTCGGCTATAAGGGCCTGCTCCAAAAAGCCGAAGCCTGGCCCGCCGTATTCCTCGGGGATGGTAGGCCCTACCAGGCCGATCTCCGCCGCCTTGCGCACCAGTTCCCGGGGATACTTCTCCTCGCGGTCGTGCATTTTGGCCACTGGGGCCATCTCCTGCACCGCAAAGCGGTAGGCGGTTTCCTGGATCAGTCTTTGTTCTTCGCCCAGTTCAAAGTCCATTAGAAGTCCCCTTCTTTTGCTAAAACGGCAAGTCCGCCCGGCTTTAGCCTTCCCGGCTGATGAGCAGCATGTTGCCCTTGCGGCTCAGGCGGTCGTAGTCCGCGTCCAGATGTTTGCGCAGCCAGCCCAGCACCGCGTTTTCGTCCACGGGCGCGAAGATGGGCTGGTACAGGTCTTTTTCTTCGCGCCACAGCTCGCCCTTGGTGCGCCGGGCCAGGGGGGTGTCCGGGTAGACCCGCACCCCCAGCTGCACCGCCACCTGCTGGGGCCGGGTGCGGTTTATGAATTCACAGGTCTCGCCCACGCTGGCCTCGTCCTCGCCGGGGTATCCCAGCAGCAGGTGGAAGCCGAAGGCCACGTGGTCCAGCTCCCCCCCGGCCAGCCAGCCGGACGAAGCGGAGCGGAAGGCCTCCACCGAGGCCATCAGCTTTTCGCGGTTGTAGGGCTTGCCCAGGCGGGCAAGCATGCGGTCGGAGCCGCTCTCCATATCGAACGGAAAGAACATGGCCCGGCCGCCGCTAGCGTCGGGGTGCTCGTGGCGGCACCAGCCGTTGGTGTCCTTGACCAGTTCCAAAAACTCGCGGTCGATCTGGCCGGGGTCCAGATAGGCGTGCCAGGAGTAGGGAATGATCCCCTCGTCCCGCATGCGCGTGAGCACCGTCTTGGCGTGAGCCAAGGGGCGGTTGAAGATATCGTCCGCGAACATGAAACGCAGAGGCGCGGGCGTGGGCCGTCCCCCATGCACCGAGGCCAGCAGCTTAAGTTCCTCCGCCACCTCAGCCGGGTCCTTGAAGCGCTGCCCCGGCCCGTTGATCAGGGGATAGGGGCAGTAGCCGCAGGCCTGGCCGCAGCCCACCTTGGTGCGCAGGCCAAAGGTGCCCTCCCCCACCGGCAGTTCCAGATAGCGGGCCAAGAGCTCGCGGTTTTGCAGGCTGCCCAGGACGCCGCCGCGCTCTTGGCGCGACAAGCGAGGGGCCTCGCCTTGTTCGACGATGGCGCGCACGGTTTGAGGGAAGGCGCTCTCCGCCGGGCCCACCAGGCCGTGCCAGGTGTCCGGACGTCCCTCCAGGAAGGCTCCCGGCATCATGGAAAATCCGGTGCCCCCCAGCAATACGTGGGTGTCGGGCGAGGCATTTTCCTGCACGCAGTCCAAATAGGCGGCCAGTTGGGGCAAATAGTGGTGCAGATGGGCCTCACCCTCCAGGGTGGGATAGGTGGAGTCGATGTTGCGCAGGCTCAGGCCCACCACGTCCCAGGGCTGGGAGGCCAGGGCCTTTTGGATCATAGCCAGGCTGCGCGCCCCGCGCTCGCTCAGGTCGCGGGAGGCCAGGGGGCCGCCCGCCCGGGTCAGGTCCAGGATTTTGGCGGTGCCCAGGCCGCTGTCGGCCAGAGCCCCTTGCAGATAATCCAGGCCGATGGGGTAGACCGGAAAGGCCTCGTTAAAAGGCGTGGTGTTGGTGTCTATGAGCAGGATGTCAGCCATGGGCCCCGCGCCTAGTTTTCCGCCGCCAATGCAGCGGCCCTATTTATTCAGGTAATTGTTCTCCAGGGCTCGCACCAGGTCGGTCATCACCTGGTAGTGAGGCACGGCCAACCCCGCCTCATCGGCGTACTCACACACCTTGCCGCCCAAAAACTCGATCTCCGTGGGCGCCTGGTTGGCCAGGTCCACGCACATGGAGTCCTTGTGCGCCCCCACCTTGTCCAGATAGCCCATCACTTGCTCCAAATAGCCCTGGCCCAGGTCGTAGCCCTTGGCCTTGGCCACGCCCAGTATCTCCTGGAAGCAGGCGTCGGCGATGCGCCGGGTGGGCGGATCGTCCAGACAGGCCCGGATGGTGCGGTCGGTCACCGCGCAGATGTTGGCCATGGTGCACTTCATGACCATCTTTTTCCAGATGAACAGCTTGATGTCCGGCACCAGCTCGGTGTCCAGGCCCGCCCTGGTCAGGGTGTCGGCCAGGTCCCGGCCCGCCGTTTCGGAGGCTGGGTCCAGCACGCCCAGATGGTTGGGCCGGTTGAAAAAGGCCACCTGCACCTGGCCGGGGGAGAGCATACCCACGCCGTAGTTCAGGGACATGCGCAGCGCCGCCTGGGGGCCGAAGCGCTGGGCGATGAGGTCCTCGGTGCCCAGGCCGTTGTGGGCGCTGACGATCTTCATGCCCGGCCGGAACACGGCGGCCAACTCGTCCAGCACCTTGGGCAAGTGAAAGGTCTTGGTGGCCAGGATGATCACCTCGGGCGGCGCGTCGGCCAGGGCGTGCACCCCGCCCACGGCTCGCTCCACCGGGGCCTGATAGGTGATGGCCCCGCTAACGCTCAGGCCGTTGTCTCTAAGGGTGGCCGCCTTGGGCTCGGACGAGGCCACCAGCAACGTGTCCGGGCGCTCCTTTAGCAATGCCGCGGCCAGCACCGCACCGGTGGCGCCGATGCCTACAACCGCCATACTTGGTCTAGACACTGATTGACTCCTGCGGGAAAAAAGGGATGGGCCGGAGCTTAAATTTAGGCTCCGGCCCCCCCAGGGTCAACCGATTTCCTTGTCGTCGCGGTCCCAGTACCACTCGGGCAGGCAGTCCTTCCACTCGATGTCCCGGCTGGTCAGGACCTTCCACCACTCCTTGCCGTCGTGCATCAGGTCGGTCCAGGTCTGGAAGTCGTAGTCTTCCTTCCACTTGGGCGCGAACTCGTCAATGACCCGGTCGTGCAGATCCAGCGGCGGGTTGGATATGTCCAGGGGATCCACCGCCTGGCGCACCTTGTCGTAGATCTCGCCGTAGTTGGGGCCGAAGGCCGGGCCGGTGAGGCCCATTACGCTCAGGCTGCCGATGTTGGCGGTAAACTGGCCATTGTCGATGGCCGTGCGCTGGCTGGCCACCCAGTGCTCCCAGGCCTTGTACTCGCCGGACTCGTACTTGCCCAGGGGGTTTTCCGGGTCCCACTGGATGAGGAACTCGAAGTAGCTGGTGTGACCCATGTCGGTCATCTGAATCCAGCCCTCTTCGCCGTACTCGTCCACCAGCGGCGGAGTGAACTTGGACTCCTTCTCCTTGAGCAGGGTCTTGCCCCTGGCGAAAGAGTGCTCCAGGGTCTCCACCACGAACTCCACCGACACGTAGCCGCCGGCCGGCCACCACATGCCCGCCGAGTCGGCGTTCTTTATCCAGGACTGGTCGGACTGCTTGGTGCGGCCCAACTCGCCGCCCACCTCGTCCATGATGCCCATGAGCACCGACTCCTCGTACTGGAGCTGCTCTTCGCTGGTGTAACCGATCAAGAGCACCCGGCAGACCGAGGAAGTGGCCCGGGAGTCGCGAATCTTCTTCTCGTCGGGCCCCCACTTGCTCCAGAAGTCCTCCCGGGAGCGGGACTTGCCCCGGTAGCGCCAGATGGTGGGCACGCGCATAACCGCCGCGCCGATCTCGCAGCGCGATATCTCGCGCATGGCGTCGCGCATGGAATCCTCGGAGGGCATGCGGAAGTTGTACCACTTGATGCGGTTGTCCGGGAACTCCAGGGTGCTCATCATGCCCCGCTCCACCGGCTTCATGCGCTCGGGCAGGAACAGGGGGTGCATCTTTATGGCCATCTTGGTGATGATGCCCACCTTGCCCCACCAGCCCAGATAGCCGCGCAACAGGCCGCGCAGGTCCGGGCCGGGACCCTCGCCCCAGTAGGGGTCGTCGCTGGTGGCCAGGGAGCCCAGGCGGATCAGCTCGCCGTTGGGCAGCACCCACTCCACCCCAAGGATGCGCCGGGTGGCCAGGCCCAGGCGATAGTTGAGCGGCGAGTAGTTGCAGGTGAGCATGTTGCCGATCACCGCCGCCTGGGAGCCGCCGCCGGGGGTCATGGTGTACATGCCCCGCTCCTGGGCCTCGGCCTGGAGCGGCGAGTGAATCTGGCCCGGCCCCACTATGGCCACCATTTGCTTTTCGTCCCACTCCAACGAGCGCATGCGCGACAGGTCGATGGACACGTGGAAGGGCACCTTGCCACCGCAGTGCACCCCCCAGAAGGCTCCGATGGGGGTGTAGGGCAGGTGGTAGCGCATGCAGACCTTGACGATCTTCTGCACCTCCTCGGTGTCCTTGGGCATGACCACCACGCCGGGAGGCTGCTGGCCGCGCTGGTAGATGCAGTCGTGGATCTCACCGCCCTTGACGTAGCTCTCGGTGATGGCCACGTCGTCGGTGACCCACTCGGGTCCAACTATATTTTGCAGGGCGTTGTAAGCCGCCTTGGATACCTTTTCGGTAACTTTGGGCATGGCCTCTTCCTTTCTCTAAAGCGCCTGGGCGATCAGCTCGGTGATGTCGAAGACCGGGACCTGATGGTCCCGCTTCTTCTGGCCCGCCTCGAACTGCTGCTTGCAATAGGGGCAGGCGCTCACCACGGCCTCGGCTCCCACGGCCTTGGCCTCCTCCAGCCTCTCGTCCACCGCGTAGGCCGCCAGGTCGGGGTAGGCCTCGGGCGCCCCGCCGTGGCCGCCACAGCACCAGGAAAACTCGTGGTGCCGCTTGAACTCCAGCACCTCCACTCCCTCCATGGCCGCCAGAATGTTGCGGGGAGGCTCGTAGGTGCCGGCGGTGCCCCGGTTGAACTGCTTGGCCTCAAAGCCCTTGGAGGGCTCCAGGCAGCCCCACTGGCCCCGGTCGCCCTCCCAGTGGGTGTAGGGTTCGGACATGCGGCCCAGGTTACAGGGGTCGTGCCAGGCCAGCTTCATATCCAGCTTGCCCTTGAACTGAAGCTCGCCCTTGCCCAAAGCCTCGTCCACCAACTCGGTGATGTGCACCACCTCGAAGGGCAGATCGGAAGTGCTCTTTTTCATCAGGCGGGGGTAGTCGACCTTCCAGGTCTTGTAGCACTCGGCGCAGGCGGTGACCAAGCGCTTGGCCCCGGTCTTGGCCATGGCCTTGAGGTTCACCTCCATCTGCTTTTTGAAGGCATCGTAGTGGCCCATGGCGAACAGGGGATGGCCGCAGCACTGCTCGCCGGGCAGAAGCATGTAGCCGCCCAGCTCGCCCAGGATCTTGTCCGTGGCCTGGGCCACCTTGTTCTCTTTGTAAGAGGCACCGCAGCCCACGAAGTACACCGTGTCGGCCTTTTTCTTGGCCTTGGTGGGCTTCCAGGCGGTGCGCTGTTTGGCGGGCAGGCCGTAGCGGTTCTTGGTCTTGACCACGTTGTCGATGAGCTTCTGGTGCTGCTTGGGGTAGCGGCCGCTCTCAACCATGTGGCCGCGCAGGGCATCCAGGGAGTAGCCCACCTCCAGGTCCAGGTTGCGCTTACAGCCGCTGTCGCAGGAGCCGCACATCAGGCACTGGAACACCATGTCCTTCATGCCCGGCGAGTCGGCCAAGCGGTCCTCGGTGAGGGCCAGGCCCAGCTTTAGGCGTCCGTAGGCCACCTTGGAGAAGTAGTACTTGCCGTAGCTGGGGCAACGGTACACGAAACGGTTGTCAGGCATGTAGATGTGGTCGAGCCACTTGCAGCTGGCGCAACGCATGCACCGGCGCATCTCGTACATGTAGTCTTTAAGCTCCAACGATCCTTCCACGATCATTTGGCCGCCTCCTTTAGAAACAGACATTGCCGGGGCACATGATGTAGTTGGGGTCCAACACCTCTTTCACCCGCGTGATGGTGTTGGTGTAGCCGCGGGCCTTGTCGAACACCATGGGCGAAAGCAGGCTGTAGGGCCGGGAAAAGAAGGCCCCCTGCTCAAAGAGTTTGGCCGCCGCGTCCATGTAGAGCGCCTTGACCATGGCCTTGTCCGTCTCGTCGTCCGGGTCGTAATAAAACTGATATTCCAGGTGGCAGGCCCTGCCCTGCTCGATGGGTTGCAGGTAAACCCCCATCCGGCGCACGTCGTAGCCGTGAGCCCCGGCGGTCTCGGTGACCAATTCGGTGAAGGCCGCCGCCTGCTCCATCTTGGCGATGAACAACAAATCCTCGCACTCGCCCTTGAGTTGGTGCTTCCAATAGGTGCGCTCCGCCGGCCAGGGGTTGCGCAGCATGTCCGGCAGCTTGCGCTCCAGGCCCACCGCGCCGGGCAGGGACTCGTCTATCCTGAGCACGCTGGGCTGGTTGGCGCACACCTCGTCCAGGGCCTTTTTCTCGTAGGCCAGCTTGGCCTCCGGGGAACGCGGCGGACCCGAAAGCACCAGCACGATGAACCAGGGCGGAAGCTGGCGCTTGAGGGCCTGGTAGGTCTTGTCGCTGCCGTCGCCGAAGATCAGGGCCCCCACCTGGTTGTTGATCAGCAGGCACTCGTTGCCGATCATGCGCCGCTGCATCTGGTACAGCGGCTCGATGGCATCGCCCAACTTGTTGAAGGCGATGAAGTAGGTCTTGTCGATTTCGGGTAAATACTCGAACTTGACGATGGACCAGGTAACCACCCCCATGGTGCCCTCGGCCCCCTGGAAAAAGCGGTACCAGTTGGTGCCCGGCCCCTCGGGGTTGCCGCCCCGGGAGTCCGCCTTGTCCGGGAAGCCCGGCACGCTGGCCGAGCCGGTGCGGAAGCGCATGCCCGATCCCCAGATCACCTCGTTGGAGGTCATGGGCTCGCCGTACTCGTAGCGGGGGTTGGTGGGCACCTCTCGCTCCAAGAGGCTGCTGACCACCGAGCTGGAGGCCAGGGGCATCAGGGGCATGACCACCCGGTGCCCGATCTTGTTCATCTCCGGCTGGAGCTGGCCCCAGGTCACGCCGGGCTCGATGCGCACCAAACGGTCGGGCACATCCACGTCCAGGATGCGGTTCATGCGCTTAAGATCCATGATGATCCCCCCCATCTTGGGCAGGGTGCTGCCATGAAAATGCTGCTCGGAGCTCACCGGAATCACGGGCATTTTTATCTCATTGGCCAACTGGACTATCTTGTGCACCTGGTCGGCGTTGTCCGGCCACACCACCACGTCGGCCAAGCCGTTGCATTGCAACAGGCTATGGTCCTTGGAATAGGGAAGCAGGGCTTTGCGGGTGGCGTCCACATGCTCCTTCCCCACTATCTGTGCCAATTTTGCCTTGATTTGCATCTGGCCCTCCTCGCAGTGCCTACCATTTAGTTAATATATTATTTATTTAAATGTTTAGCTTGAAACTGTCAAGGTTTTTTATTGCGAATGAGCCATATCCAATTACTCGTTTAATTTATTATATAAAACGGGCAACACCCTTCAGGCCGCCCCTCAGCGGCGTAGGCCATCTTTGGTGGTGGCGCGGACTGGTATCCAGGGGGGCCGTCCAGGCCATGGGCCTGCTCGCACCGGATGGTGGCGGGCCGGCAGAGCCAACACCTGATGTATCTAGGTTATTGTAATGATAAATTAGAAGGATAGAATCATCGGAAAATCAAACAATAGTTATCGTTTGTTATTTGATATTTTTGCGTATTGACATAATTTTTGATAAAATATATGTTTAATTAATGTCTTAAGCTTATAACCCCAACCCGGATCGATGTCATGAGCGGCAGAAGGTACAGAAGCAGCCTTAGCGTTGACGAAAAAGTATTGATGAGCATGGTCCGGGTCTCGGAGCTTTTCAAAAAGACCTCATCGGAAATATTCAAAAACTACGGCCTCACCTTCACCCAGTACAACGTGCTCAGGGTCTTGAACTCCTCGGAAAACGGCACCAACACCATAACCAAGGTGAGCAACATCCTCTTGGTGACCGGGGCCAACATGACCGGGGTGGCCAAGCGCATGGAACGCGACGGCTTTCTGCTGAGAAAGCGCTACACCCAGGACGAGCGGGTCACCCTGTTGGAGATCACCCCCAAGGGCAAAAAAACCTTGGAAAACATTTTGCCGGAAAAAGAAAAGCACATCGACCAGTTCGTGGGCGTCCTCTCCGAAGAGGACAAAACCCGCCTCCTGGCCCTGCTCAAGCAAATCTACAGTAAAAACGAAACCAAGTAGCGCCACCCTGCATCAAAAATTCGCCGGCAAAGTCACTCCCCTGGGGCCGCCTTGCGGTCCAGCACGCAGATATGCCCCTCGGGGTCGAAGCACTTGTTGCAGGAGAGGCAGCGGGGCTGGTGGCTGGGATCGTCCTGCCAACGGTTAACCAGATCCGGCTCGCTGATCAGGGTGCGGCTCAAGGCGAAGTAGGCGATGGAAGTAGTGTCGAGCATCTCCTGCAACATCCTCGCGTCGCGGTTGCCCCCCACCAATATCACCGGAGCGCTCACTGCCTCGGCCACCGCCTCGGCGTAGGGGCGGTAGTAAGACTGCCGTTCGGGCTTTAGGATGTGGGGTTTCACGAAGTAGGTGTCCGGGTCCTGGCTCCGCAGCCCGCCGCTTATCTCGATGCCGTCGATGCCCAGGCCGTCCAGTATGCGGCAGGCCTCCAGGCTATCAGCCGCGGTCAACCCACCGGGCATGTGGTCCGCGCTGTTTATCTTGATAAGCACCGGGTAGCTCTCTCCGTTCACCCGGCGGATGGCGGCCAGAATCTCCCGGTGGATGCGGCAGCGGTTTTCCAGCGATCCGCCATAGGCGTCGTCGCGGCGGTTGAAATAGGGCGAGAGGAACTGGCTGAGCAAGTAGCCGTGGGAGCTGTGCATCTGCACGCAGTCGAAACCGGCCCGCTTTGCCCGCCCGGCGGCCAGGGCGAAGGCCTCCACCAGGCTCGCGATGTCGCCCCGGCTCATGGCCTGGGGCACCACCTCGGTGGCCGGGTGGGGCACCGCCGAAGGCCCCCAAATCAGCCTCCCCTCGGGCCGATAGTTGGTGAAGGAGCCGCCATAGGCCAGTTGCAGGCCCACGGCCGCGCCCCGCTCATGCACCCCGTCGGTGAGCCGTTGCAGGTCCGGCACGCAGGCGTCGTCGTAGATGCCCAACATGCCGGGATTGGGCTGCTCCTGGGCGGTTACAAAGGCGTAGCCCGGAAAGATCAGGGCCGCGCCGCCCTCGGCGATGGTCAGCAGGGTCTGCTCCAGGCGGGGGGTGAGGCGACCTTGCTCGTCGGCCATGCGCTCCCAGGTGGCCGAACGCATCAAACGGTTGCGCAGGGCCATGCCCGCCAGGGTGGTGGATTCAAATAAGGATGCCATGCTCTGCTCTTCCCGTGATCTTTAGTTGTACCGCGTTGCGGGCGATGCCGGATTTTAGCCCCCGTCAATGTACAGCAAAAGCTGTTTTCTGGGCCAACCAATGACACAATGTGATCTAAGCAGCTAAATTTATTGACAACCATCCCGCTTGTTCTGTAAGAAACATGGCGGGGCCCAACTCCGCCTCCCCAGGCTGGCAGATTGCGCCCCTCCAGCAATCGAGACCTTTTCGCTCTTTCCAGGCCAACCCCCCGTCGTGATTGGCCGCCAGAGGACCATACGCAACCAGCAACCGGCATCACCCGGCGGTGCTCGGAGGAGACACGACCATGAAGACCTACTCCATTGCCAACATCCCCGGAGACGGCGTGGGCGCGGAGATCGCCCTGGAGGCCGTAAAAATTCTCGCCGCCGCGGGCGACAAGTTCGGCTTCGCCTGCAAGGTGGAAAGCTACGACTGGGGCTGCGACTACTACCTGAAGCACGGCGAAATGGGCCCCAAGGACAAGCTCACCACCCTCAAGGACTTTGACGCCATCTTCCTTGGCTGCATCGGCGACGCAGCCAAGGTGCCGGACCACGTGTCGCTCACCATCCTGCTGGATATCCGCAAGGGCTTTGACCAGTACGTGAACCTCAGGCCCATCAAGCTCTACCCCGGCGTCTACTCTCCCATCCGCACCGCCACTCCCGAAAGCGTGGACTTCATGGTGGTGCGCGAGAACACCGAGGGCGAATACGCCGGCACCGGTGGCTACTTCAAGCCCGAGGAGCCCGAAGGCTTCGCCTATCAGACCGCTATCTTTTCCCGCAAGGGCTGCGACCGGGTGATCCGCTACGCCTTTGAGCTGGCCCGGAGCCGCAAGGGCCGCATCGAGGGCGACCATGTGGGCATGCTCACCAACTGCACCAAGTCCAACGCGCTCAATTATTCCATGGTCTACTGGGACAAAATCTACCGCGAGGTGGCCGCCGACTTTCCAGATATAAAGCAAGACATGGCCCTGGTGGACGCCATGACCATGTGGATGGTGAAAAACCCCGAGTACTTCGACGTAGTGGTGGCCTCCAACCTCTTTGGCGACATCATCACCGACCTGGGAGCCATGCTGCAAGGCGGCATGGGCTTTGCCGCCGGCGGCAACATCAACCCGGAAAAGGACTTCCCCTCCATGTTCGAGCCCATCCACGGCTCGGCGCCCAAGTACGCGGGCAAAGGGGTGGTCAACCCCATCGCCACCATCGAGTCGGTGCGCATGATGCTCGACCACCTGGGCGAGTCCGAGGCGGCCCAGGCCGTGCAGGACGCGGAGATCAAGGTGCTGGAAGAGGGTGCGGTGCGCACCAAGGACATGGGCGGCACGGCCACGACCGCCCAGATGGGCGATGCGGTCAAGGAGGCCCTGTTGGCCTAACCCTCCCTTTTAAAAGCAAGCAGGGGCTCGGTGCATCACCGAGCCCCTGTTCTTTTGCCCAGCGGATGTGCCCTAGGAGCCCGCCGCCGCCTGCACCGCCTTCCAGGCTTGGTCGGCCCGGTAGGAGCTGCGCACGTATGGCGAGGAGGCCACGTACTTGAAACCCATAGCCAGGGCCTCCTGCTTGAACTGTTCGAACTCATCCGGCGTAACGAAGCGCTCCACCGGGGCGTGCTCGGTCGATGGGGCCAGGTACTGCCCCAAAGTGAGGATGTCGCAGTGGGCCCCGCGCAGGTCGGTCAGCACCCCCAGCACCTCCTCACGGGTCTCGCCCAGGCCCAGCATGATGCCGGACTTGCTGGCCGTAGCGGGCGATACCCGCTTCACCGAAGCCACCACCTCCAGAGAGCGCTGGTAAATGGCCCCCCGGCGCACCGGGCCGTAGAAGCGCGGCACCGTCTCCAGGTTGTGGGCGATCACCTGGGGACCGGCCTGAGCCACCAGCTCCAGCAGCTCCACCCTGCCCTGGAAGTCGGGGATAAGCACTTCCACGCTGGTCTGGGGGCAGAGCTTCTTCACCTGGCGCACCGCCTCGGCGAACTGGCCCGCCCCCTGGTCAGGCAGGTCGTCGCGGGTCACCGAGGTGATGACCACGTGCTTTAGCCCAAGTTCGGCCGCGGTCTGGGCCAGGCGGGCCGGTTCTTCAGGGTCCGGCGGGGTGGGGCGGCCTCCCTTTACAGCGCAGAAGCGGCAGCCCCGTGTGCAGATATCGCCCAGAATGAGGAAGGTGGCCGTGCCGCAGGAAAAGCACTCGCCCTGGTTGGGGCACTGGGCCTCCACGCACACCGTGTTGAGCGCCTGGCCCTCCATGAGGGAGCGCATGCGGCGCAAGCTATCCTGGTCCGGCGCTTTTTGCACAAGCCAAACGGGGCGGTTGTGGGGGGTTCCTCCCTGTGGCATGACGCGCCTCTACTCTCCTGGCCGCAGCAGGTACTTGATGCCCGCCTGGTCCCGGGAAAGCTCAAAGGCCCGCTGCCAATCGCTGAGGGGGTGCTCCGCGCTGATCAACGGGGTCAGGTCCAGGGCTCCCTCGCCCAGCAGGGCCAGGGATCGCTCCCAGGTCCCACGGTTGTGCACAAAGGCTCCCCGCAGGGAGACCTCTTTGAGGGTGAGTTGGTCCAGGTCCACCTTGGCCGGGCCACCGGCCAGGCCCACCTGCACCACCGATCCCTGACGGCGCACGTTGGCCAGGGCCGCGCTCAGGGCCACACCCGCGCCGGAGCACTCCCAAGCCGCGGCAAAGCCATGGCCTTGGGTGAACTCCCGGGACGCTTGCCCCAGATCCTCACGGTCCACCATGACCGTAACTTCGGCCCCCAGCCGGGTGGCCAACTCCAAACGGGCCTGGTCCTTGGAGGTGCCGCAGACCAGCGTCGGTACCCCGGCCTGCACCAGCACCAAGAGCACCAGCAGGCCGATGGGCCCCGGCCCGCTGATCAGGGCTGGGCCTTGGTCAAAGGCCACGCCCCGCTCCAGCACCGCGTGCACCGCCACGGCCAGGGGTTCGACCATGGCCCCCTGCTGAAAACTCACGCTCTCGGGCAGGGCATGCAGGCCGCCGGCCCGCACCACGGCGTATTCGGCCATGCCCCCGTCCACCCCGTAGCCATAGGCCAGGCGCTCGGGGCAGAGATTGCTTTGGCCCTCGTCGCAATACACGCATGCGCCACAGGATGAGGCCTGGCTTTCGCTGACCACCCGTTGGCCCTTCTGCCAGCCGCTCACCTCCGCGCCCAACTCAGCCACCTCGCCCGCGAACTCATGGCCCAGGGTCACCGGGGGGCGCACTTTGTCGAAGCGGCCCTCCCAGATGTGCAGGTCCGTGCCGCAGATGCCCACGCTCTTGACCTTTAGCAGCACCTGGCCGGGGCCGGGTTGGGAGGTGGGAATATCCACCAGCTCCACATTGCCCTCGCCGCCGGCCAGTTTGCGTAGCGCTTTCATTGCTTGTCTTTCCAGGGCAGACCCGAGGGCCTAATCCATGTACATGCCGCCGTTGATGTCGATTATCTCACCGGTAAGGTAGTCGCTGTCCGGCCCGGCCAAAAACAGGGCCAGAGCGGCCACTTCCTTGGCCTCGCCCACCCGCCCCAAGGGGATGGTGGTCTTGTAGGCGGTGTAGTCACCCTTGGACAGGCCTTTGCTCATGTCCGTGGCGATCACCCCCGGAGCCATGGCGTTGACGTTGATGCCGTGGGGCGAAAGCTCCCTGGCCAGGGACATGGTGAAGCACATGATGCCCGCCTTGGAGGCGCTATAGGCGCTGCCGGCGGCGATGCCCCCGTTCTTGCCGGAGATGGAGCCCAGGTTGATTATCTTGCCCGAGCCCTGCTCCTGCATGGCCGGGGCAAAGGCCTTGGAGCACAAGAAGGTGCCCTTGAGGTTCACGGCCATCACCCGGTCCCAGTCGCCTTCGGTAAGCTCCCGCACCGTGCCGGGGATGCAGATGCCCGCGTTGTTCACCAGGATGTCCAGGCCGCCCCACTGGGCCAGCAGCTCGGCGGCCGCCTGGGACACCATTTCACCGGAGGACACGTCCACCTTGGCGGTGATGGGAAATTTGTTGGGCGGAACTACCTCTATCTGCCAGTCCCAAACCGCCACTTTGGCGCCCTCGCCCGCCAGGGCGGTGGCGATGGCCAGGCCCAACCCGGCGGCCCCGCCGGTGACCAGGGCCCTTTTGCCTTCCAAGCGCATAAATCAAGCCCCCTCGCTATATTCCACCAATTCTATGGTCACCCCTTCGGGGTCCTTCATATATGTGGCCAACACCCCCGGCCTGAGCACCTGGGGCGGGCAGTTGAACTCCACCCCCTCCTTGACCAGGCGATCGTAAAGCTCTTGCAGGCCGGTCACGGTGAAGGCGAAGTGGATCAGCCCGTAGTCGCATTGGCGCCCCGAGCCCATCGCCTGGCCCTTGGGGCTTTGGTAGTCGAACAGCTCAATGTGGGTGCCGTAGCCCCTGAGCATAACCATGTGGGCCTTCACGTCGTCCAGGCCCACCACCTTGGACATCTCCACCCCGCCTCTTTGGGGATGGTCCCACTCCACCTCGAAGCCCAACAGGTCCCGGTAGAAATGCAACGCCCGGTCCAGGTCGGCCACCGAGATGCCCACATGATGCCACTGTGCCTGCATTATAGTCACCACCTCGTAAAATATATTTTAGGGAAGCCGGGCGGACCGCACTGGGGCGGCCCACCCGGCTGGAGGGGTTCTACTTAGCCTTGTAGGGCTTCCAACCACTCTGCTCCAGCGAAACGCTGACTTCGTTGGCGGGAAGCACCATGACCGGGGTGGGATAGGCGAAGGGATAGTACTTGGTCTTGCCCTTCACCACGCCGACCACCGCCGGCGTCTGGTTCTGGTGGTCCTCTTTGCGCATGGTCATGTTGCCCACGGGACCGGTGTAGGTGAGGTTCTCAAAGGCTTTGATGACCTTGTCGGTGTCGAAACTACCGGCCTTCTTGACCGCCTCGATGTACATCTTGGTGCCCAGGTAGGCCTCCATGATCACGAAGCTGGGCCACTTGCCGCCGGAAGCCTTGTGGAAGCCGTCCTCAAAGGCCTTGGCCCGGGGATCGTTCACGCCCAACAGGTACATGTTGGCCTGCACGCAGCCGATGGCCGCATCGCCGGCCACCGCGCCCACAGCGTCGTCGTCCAGGAAGGTGCAACCGATGGGAAGCTTCATGCCCAGGCTGCGGGACTGCACGATAAGCTGGGTCAGGTCGGTGCCCCAGTTGCCGCTTATCACGTAGTCGGCGCCCGAGGCCTGGATCTTGCTGATGTAGGGGCCGAAGTCCTTGTTGAACACCTTGTGGAACTCGCTGCCCACCACCTTGGTGCCCGGAGCCAGCTTCTCGATGAACATCTTGTAGTATTTGGCCACGTCATGACCCCAGGAGTAGTCCTGGTTGATCAAAAAGACCTTCTTGTAGCCCTTTTGGGCGAAGTAGTGGGCCAGGGCCTTGACGTGCATGCCCGCGTTCAGGCAGGTGCGGAAGGTGTAGGGAGTGAAGTTCTCGCCGGTGATGCCCATGGCCTCGGCGTTGGTGTCCAGATAGATCTTTTTATAGCGAGGCATGGTCTGGGCGATGGCGCCGCCCACACCCGAGGAGGAGCCCTGGATGATGACTTCGCACTTGTCCTGAAGCACCATGCGCTTTACGTTGCGCACCGCGATTTCGCCCTTCATCTGGTTGTCCATGACCACCAGCTCGATCTTCTTGCCCAACAGGCCGCCGGCGTCGTTGGCTTCCTTGACCGCCGCTTCAATGCCCCAGATGGTGCGGTCGCCGTTGGACTTGAAGGCGCCGGAGCGAATCTCGTTAACGCCGAATTTCACCACGCCTCCGGCCATGGCCGCGGTGGCCACCATGGCCAAAGCAGCGGCGATTGCCAGAACTAAACCTATTTTTCTCATAGTCCTACCTCTCTCCCTGGTAAGGTTGCCGGCCGCCGAAGCGGCCCAAAAATTGCCTTGTTCCATCAAACCTCCAGGTACTCCTTGCGGATATCCTGGCGTGCTTCCAATTCGGCCGGGGTGCCGGTCCACTTGATGTCGCCCTTGCTTAGTACGTACAAGCGCTGGGCCAGCCCCAGGCACACGTTGAGCTTTTGCTCCACCAAAAGCACCGTGGTGCCGGTGCGGTTGATCTGTTTAATCACCTCGTGGACCCGCTCCACGATGATGGGGGCCAGGCCCTCGGTGGGCTCGTCGATGAGGATCAGATCCGGGTTGCCCATAAGGGTGCGCACGATGGTGAGCATCTGCATCTCGCCGCCGGAGAGCACCCCGCCCTTTTGGTTGCGCCGTTCGGCCAAGCGCGGAAAGCTGTCATAGGCCCGCTCGAGGGTCCAGCCGTCTTTGACTTCTTTTTTTATGTGGCCGGGTTTTATGCCCATGAGAAGGTTCTGGTGCACCGTGAGGTTGGGGAAAATCCAGCGCTCTTCGGGCACGAACCCCAACCCGGCCATGGCGATCTGGTGAGGGGTCTTGCCGGCTATTTCCCGGTCCTTAAAGGAAATGGAGCCCGAGGCAGGTTTCACCAGGCCCATGGTGGTCATCATGGTGGTGGTTTTGCCCACTCCGTTGCGCCCCACCAGGGCCACGATCTCCCCCTGGTTCACTTCCAGGCTGATGTCGAAGAGCACATGGCTCTCGCCGTAATAGGTATTGACCTTGTCCAGTTTCAGCATGCGATTCCCGTCCCCAGATAGGCCTCTTGCACCTTGGGATGGTTGCGTATCTCCTCCGGGGTGCCGCTGGCCAGCACCTCGCCGTAGCTGATCACCGTGATCACGTCGGCCAGGGAGAACACCACCTCCATGTCGTGTTCGATAATCATCAGGGTCTTGCCCTCGGTCACCCGATCCACCAGTTTCACCGCCTCGCGGGTTTCATCGATGCTCATGCCCGCGGTGGGCTCGTCCAGCAGGATCATCTCCGGCCGGGAAGCCAGCACCAGACCGATCTCCAGGGCCCGCTGCTCGCCGTAGGCCATCTCTCCGGCCAGGTGTTCGGCCCTGGCGTCCAGGCCGATCTGCTCCAGGATGCCCATGCTCTCCAGGTTGATATCTTCCATGCCGGCCACGGTGCGCCAGCAGTTGAAGCGCACTCCGTGGCGCGAGAGCACCACCGAGCGCACGTTCTCCAAAACGGTGAGCCCTGGGAACACGTTGGTAATCTGGAAGGAGCGGCCCAGGCCCAGGCGGTTGATGCGGTACGGCTGCAAACCGCTTATTTTTTTACCCTTGAAATAGATATCGCCCGCGCTGGGCTTGTAGTGGCCGCTGAGCAGATTGAAAAAGGTGGTCTTGCCCGCGCCGTTGGGGCCGATAATGGCGTGACGCTGACCTTTTTTCACCGCCAAGTCGATGCCGCAGATGATATCCAGATCACCAAATTTTTTACACAGTCCCTTGACCTCCAACATATTCACAGGCTTATCCCTCCCCCTTGGCGGCCGGGCTCAACTTGCCGGCGCGGGCACTCCAAAAGCGGTCCTTCAGCGAAATCAAGAGCCCGCTGAGCCCTTGAGGCGCGTACATGACCAGCAGCACGAAAAGAATCCCCTGGATCAGGGTCCAGTGCTCGGTTAGGTCGCTTAGGACTTGGTTGAGGTAGGTGAGGAAGCAGGCTCCCAGGATGGGTCCCCAGAAAGTTCCCGAGCCGCCCACAAAGGTCATGATCAAAACATCGGTGGCCTTGTCCAGGTTGATGAAGGTCACGGTGACGAACTCTTGGAAGGCACCGGCCATGCCGCCGGCCAGGGCGGCGAAAAAGGCGCTGATAACGTTGACCGCCACCTTGGACATATACACGTTGTAGCCGATGAAGCGGGCCCTGTCCTCGTTTTCCCTGAGGCATTCGTTGAGCCGCCCCAGGGGGGTGCGGGTGAAATGCCAGCAGAACCAGGTGCACAGCAGCACCACGATGAGCACGAAGTAGTACCAATGAACCGTGGTGAACATCTCCACATTGCCCAGGAAGGGGATGTGCAGGTCCGGGCGCATGGCCGCCACCCCGTCCTCGCCGCCGGTGAGCCCCCGCCACTTTTCAGCCCCGGCGTAGATCAGGGCGTTGAAGGCCAGGGTCAAAAGGGCGAAGTAGGTGCCCCCCAGACGCACCACGAACAATCCCAGGATTACGCCCAGGACGGCTCCGGCCAGGCCCGCGCCCAGGATGCCGGGCAGCAGGCTGAGCCCCAGCTTCTTAAACAGCAGGATGGAGGTGTAGGCCCCCACCCCGAAGTAGGCGGCGTGGCCAAAGGAGAGCAACCCGGCCTGTCCGAAGAGCACGTTGTAGCTCAGGGCGAACAGGGAGTAGATGATCATGGTGATGACCATGTTCAGCGGATACTCGCCGATCAAAAAGGGCATGAAAGCCAACAGGGCCAGGCCGGCCGCCAGCAACAGCCACTTGAGCCATGCGCTAGAGGTCATTTGCTTTCTCCCATCAGGCCGTGGGGCCGGAAGATCAGCACCAGCGCCATTAGCAGGAACTCAAAGAAGATGGCGAACTGAGGCAGGATGAGAATTCCGATTGATTGCAACTGGCCGATGAGCAGGCTGGCGATGAGCGCCCCCTGTATGGAGCCCAAACCGCCCACCACCACCACTACGAACAGGTCGATAATGATGGTAGAAGCCATGGCCGGGTTGGTGATGAGGTAGGGACCGCCGATCACCCCGGCCAATCCGGCCAGCCAGGCCCCCATGCCGAACAGGACCAAAAACACCAGCGGCACGTTGAAGCCCAGGGCGTCCACCATCTGTTTGTTGGCCACCGAGGCCCGCACGATGATCCCCGCCCTGGTCTTGTACAGAACGAAGAACATTATGATGAAAACGATGATGGACACGGCCAGGATGAACAGGCGGTACACCGGGTACTCGATGCCCAGCAAGGGGATGGACCCGGCCAGCAGGGAGGGCAGCAGCACCCTCAGCGGCTCGTTGCCCCAGAAAATCTTTACCAGTTCTTCGATGATGTAGGCCATGCCGAAGGTGAGCAAGAGTTCGTGGGCATGCCCGTAGGAGTGAACCTTGCGCAGGCAGAAGCGCTCGATGAGAACCCCGCCCAGGGCCACCAACAGCGGCGCCACCAAAAGGCTCAGCCAGAACTGACCGGTCCACTGCAGGATGGACCAGGAGAAATAGGCCCCCAGCATGTACAAGGCGCCGTGGGCGAAGTTCAATACGCCCATCATGCCGAAGATCAGGGTGAGACCGGAGGCCACCAAAAACAGCAGCATCCCGTATACCAGCCCATGCAGGGCCTGCACGGGCAACGCGGCCAAAGTATCCATGGGTCTCCTTAGAAATCCGCTTTTACCAAGGGGGTCACCACGCGGCCCTCCATCACAGCCGCAGTGGGCAGGCCAAGGTCGTAGCGCACTATTTAAAGGTCCCGGACGGCCGGGGAATGGAGCCCCGGCCGCCTGGCCTCATATCGGTATTAGGGCTTGTGAATGGCGCGGCCCAGGCAATCCAGGGCCGCCTCCTTCACCGTCTCGGCCAGGGTGGGATGGCCCATGACCACCTCGCCCAGGTCGTCCACCGTGGCCTCCAGCTCCATGGCCAGAATCAGCGCGCCGATAAGGTCGGTGGCGTGCTGGCCCACGATGCAGCCGCCCAGGATCTCGCCCAACTCGGGGTCGCTGACGATCTTCACCAAGCCCTGGTCCTCGCCCATGGCCGCGGCCTTGCCGCTGAAGCGATAGGGGAACTTGCCAACTTTCACCTTGAGCCCCCGGCTGGCCGCCTGGGCCTCGCTCAGGCCCACCGAAGCCACCTCGGGGAAGGTGTAGATGCAGTTGGGGATGCGGTCATAGTCCATCTGGCGGCTGGAGCCCATGAGGTTTTCCACCGCCACCACGCCCTCTTCGGAGGCGGTGTGGGCCAGCATGGACTTGCCCACCACGTCGCCGATGGCGTAGACGCCGGGCACCGAGGTCTCCATGCGGGGGTTGACCTTGACGAAGGGCCCGTCCATCTCCAGGCCCAGGGCGTCGCGGCCCCAGCCTTCGGTGTTGGGCGCGCGGCCCACGGCCACCAACACCAGCGAGGCCTTGAGGGTGCGATCGTTACCCGCCGCGTCGCTGATCACCAGGGAAGGCCCGTTTTTGCCTTTTTTGACTTTCTGGGCCCTGGCCTCGGTGATGATCTCGATGCCCAGATCCTCCAGGGCGCTCTTGAGCGCGGCCACCACTTCCGGGTCTTCCCCGGCGATGATGGTGGGCAGCAATTCCACTATGGTCACCTGGGAGCCCAGCAGGCTGAAGATGGTGGCCAGCTCCACCCCGATGACCCCGCCGCCGATGATCACCAGCGACTTGGGCGCTTGCTTCAGGCTGAGGGCGTGGTCGCTGTTGATCACCGTTTTGCCGTCCACCGGAATGGGCGGCACCTCGGAGGGGCGCGAGCCGGTGGCGATGATCACCTTGGACGCGGTTACCTGCTTGGTCCCGTCCGGGCCGCTGAGTTCCAAGGTGTGGGGATCAACGAACTTGGCCTCGGATTTGGCCAGGGTGACCTTGTTGGCCTTGAGCAGGCCCTCCACCCCGGCGGACATGCGGGTCACCACCTCGTCCTTGCGCTGCATCATCTTGGCCACGTTGGCGGCCAGCTTGCTCGCGCCGGTGTACACCGCCGACTTGCGTATCTGGTGCAGGGGGTGCACGTCGGAGAGCAAGGATTTGGTGGGAATGCAGCCCCGGTTAAGGCAGGTGCCGCCCAGGGTGTCCTTTTCGGCCAGGAGCACCTTGGCTCCCATCTGACCGGCACGGATGGCGGCCACATAGCCGCCGGGGCCGCCACCGATCACCACCAGGTCGTAGTCGTAGTTTTGAGCATCGGCTTGAGGGGTCGCCGCGCTGTAGGCATCGGCCGCGGGCTCCGGGGCAGGCGTAGCCGGGGCCGCGGGAGCGGCGGGAGCGGGAGCCTGGGAGGCGTCAGCCATGGGCTGGTAGTTGTCGGGCACCGCCTCGCCCTTGGCCACGATGACCCCCACCACGGTGAGCACCGGAACCTCGACTCCGGCGGGCACCAGGATGCGGCCCAGAATGCCGTCGCCGGGAGACTCCACCTCGGTGGTCACCTTGTCGGCCTCCACCACATAGAGGGACTCGCCCTTTTTGACCGGGTCACCCTCGGTCTTGAACCATTCTATGATGGTGCCTTTTTCAACCGTCACCCCAAGCATGGGGAGAACTATTTCAACGGCCACTTTGTGCCTCCTTGCCCTGCTATCAACCAAGCTCCATGAACATGAGCGCCGGCCGTTCCAGTTTTTTCTTCAAGCTGGTTAAAAATTGCGCGGCCACCGCGCCGTCGATGATCCGGTGATCCACCGACAGGCCCAGGCTGGCCACCTGACGCACCACCACCTGGCCGTTTTCAGCCACCACCTTCTCCTGGGTCTTGCCCACCGAGAGGATGGCGCTTTGGGGCGGATTTATGATGGCCGTGAAGTGGGTGATTTCATATTGAGCCAGGCTGGAAATGGTGAAGGTGCCCCGCTGAATCTCGTCGGCCGAGAGCTTGCGGTCCCTGGCCCGGTCCACCAACTCGGCCCGCTGGGAGGCGATCTCCCACAACGAGGCGATATTGGCCGAGGCGATGGCCGGCACGATGAGCCCCTCGTCCAGGGCAACGGCCAGGCCCACGTTGACGTCCTCCCACACCTCAATGTTCTCGCCGTCAAAGGAGGCGTTTACGTTGGGGAACTCTTCCAGGGTCAGAGCCACGGCCTTGATCAGAAGGTCGTTGACCGAAATCTTAATGCCGTGGCGCTCCAGGATCTCCTGCTTGATGTCCTTGTACAGGGTCAGCAGGCTGTCCATCTTCACGTCGCTGAAGAAATAGATGTGCGGCGCGGTGAAGGCCGAGGCGGACAGGCGGCGCGCGATGGTCTTGCGCATGGAGGTGGCGGCCACCTTCTTGCCGGTCAGGGCCCCGCCCGCCGGGGCGGGAGCGGCGGCGGCTCTGAGCACATCCGCCTTGGTTACGCGCCCACGGGGGCCGCTGCCCTGCACGGTGCTTAGGTCCACGCCCTTTTGCTGGGCCACCTTGCGGGCCAGGCTGGTCACCCTGGCCGGGCCGGAGGCGGCCGCCGTGGCCGCCGGGGCGGCCCGGTGGGCCTCCACGTCTTTTTTCAGGATGCAGCCGTCGGGGCCGCTGCCGCTGATGGCCGCCAGGTCCAGGCCCTTTTGCCGCGCTAGAGAGCGCGCCGCGGGCATGGCCCTGACTTGGCTTTTACTATTCGCTTGCATGGCGGCCTCCCCCCTAGAGGTATTCCAGGACACGGGCGACCGCGTCCTTGAGGTCCTGCTCACTGGGGATATAGGCCTGCTCCAGGGGAGGGCTGAAGGCCACCGGAGTGTCCGGGCCGGCCACCCGCACGATGGGGGCCTGCAAGGAGTCCAGGGCCTGCTCGGCCACCAGGGCGGCCAGCTCGGCGCCCATGTTGCCGGTGTGGCAGCCCTCATCGGCGGTGATCAGGGTGCCGGTCTTGCGCACCGAGGCCAAGACTGCTTCCCGGTCCAGGGGGCACAGGGAGCGCAGGTCGATGACCTCCATGTCCACGCCCTGGGCGGCCAGTTCCTCGGCCACGGTGAGCGCCTTGGCCACCATGTTGAGCGTGGCCACCACGGTGATGTCCTTGCCCGGACGCACCACGTTGGCCTTGCCCAGGGGCACGGTGTAGGCCTCTTCGGGCACCTCGCCCTTGTCGATGTACATCTTCTTGTGTTCCACGAACAGCACCGGGTTGTCGTCCTGGATGGCCTCGATGAGCATGCCCTTGGCATCGTGGGGGGTGGAGGGCATGGCTATCTTGATGCCCGGTATGTGCTGGAATATGGCGTGGAAGCTCTGGGAGTGCTGGGCGGCGGTGCCGCGGCCGGCCCCGATGTTCACCCGGATCACCATGGGCACCTTGGCCCGGCCGCCGAACATGAAGTGCATCTTGGCCATCTGGTTGACCACCATGTCCATGGCCACGGTGATAAAGTCGATGAACATGATCTCCACCACCGGGCGCATGCCGGTCATGGCCGCGCCCACAGCGCCGCCCACGAAGGCGGCCTCGGAGATTGGGGTGTCCATCACCCGGTCCACGCCGAAGCGGTCCTGGAGCCCGGCGGTCACCTGGAAGATGCCGCCGTAGCGCCCCACGTCCTCGCCCATGATGAATACGCTGTCATCCTGGTCCATGCAGTGGGCCAGGGCCTCGTTAAGCGCTTGAGCATAAGTAATTACGCGACTCATTTTTCTCACCCTCCCCTAGGCCAACACGTCCTGGAACATTTCTTCAAGGGGCGGGAACGGGCTTTGTTCCGCAAACTCGATGGAGCCGTCGATCTCCTGCTCCACCTCATCCCAAACCGCCTGCATCTGTTTCTTGGTCATAACCTTGTTCTTGGTCAGATACTGCTCAAAGCGCTTGATGGGACAATTCTCCACCCACGCCTGGATGTCTTCCTTGCTGCGGTAGCGGCCACCCTGGTTGGGGTCGCCCTCGTGGTGGCCTCGCCAGCGGTAGGTCTTGCACTCCAGCAAAGTGGGGCCCTCGCCCCGGCGGGCCCGGTCGATGGCTTCACCGGCGGCCAGGTACACCGTGAGCACGTCGTTGCCGTCCACCGTCTGGCCGGGCATGCCGTAACCGGCGGCCCTAATGGAAATGTCGGTGATGGCCTGATGCTGAGCCTGGGATACCGAGATGCCGAATCCGTTGTTTTCGCAAACAAAAACCACCGGCAGCTTGTGCACGGCGGCGAAGTTCAGCGACTCGTGGAAGGTGCCGTTGTTGGACGAGGCGTCTCCGAAGAAGCACACCGCCACCTGGCCGGGATGTTTCATCTTGCACGAGAGCCCGGCGCCCACCGCGATGGGCAGGCCGCCGCCGGCGATGCCGTTGGCCCCCAGGATGCCCAGGTTCACGTCGGCGATGTGCATGGAGCCGCCCTTGCCCTTGCAATAGCCGGTCTCCTTACCGTAAAGCTCAGCCATCATGGGCTTGAGCAGAGCGCCCTTGGCGATGACGTGGCCATGGCCCCGGTGGGTGCTGGTGATGTAGTCCTTGTCGCCCAGGTTGGCGCACACCCCCGCGGCGATGGCTTCCTCGCCGATATAAAGGTGAGCCAGGCCGGGTATGTGCCCCCTGGCATAGAGATCTTGAACTTTTTCCTCAAAGGCCCGGATGACCACCATGGTCCGGTACAACTCGCGCACAGTTTTCGGGGGAATATCCATAACACCCTCCAGAAGGCGGCTAGACGTGGCACATTGATTATCTGGTTATCACTTTGCAGGAGACGTGCCAGTTTCCCGGCAAAAAGCTAATAGGCTAACCGGCTGGAAACGCGATTAGTTTGTGGATGGTTGCACAAATGGGGTTGCGTCAAAGTCTGCGACATGTGTCGCACTAAAACGCGACTGTCTCATTTTGACACACTATTGAAGAAAAATGATCGGCTTTGTAGGGACGCGGTTTACATCACATCCAGCTTGGCCAGCCGACGCAGGGCCAGGCGGCAGGCGAGCGAGGCCCGCAGGCGTATTCTTACATACGCCGAAGAGGCGAGCGACGCCCGCAACACAGATGGCGCTTTGTGGCGCGGCCACCCCGGCACAGCCAGCCGCCGCCAGACAAGGCGTCTGGCCAGCGCCGAGGGACGCAGGCGTATTTTTATATACGCCGAGGACCGAGCGCGGCCAGCAACGCCGTATGGCGGTGGCTGGCGGAGCCGGGACTAGTCGAAGCTGACCGACTTGCCTATGCCTAATTCTTTCATGCGGCGGTATATGGTGCTGCGCGACAGCCCCAGCCTGCGCGAAACCTTGGCCACGTTGCCTTCGCACTCGGCCAGGGCGTTTTTTAAGACCTCGGCCTCCATCTGCTTCATGGGCTGCACCGCTTCGGTCACCTGGGCGGCCAGGCCGGGGCGGAAGATGCGTTGGGGCAGATGCTCCACCTCGATCTCCCGGCCGTCGCAGACAATGGCGGCCATCTCCAGGATGTTGCCCAGTTCGCGCACGTTGCCCGGCCACTGGTAGCGGCGCAGCACTTCCATGGCCTCGGGGGCGATGCCCAGTTGGCGGGCTCCCAGCTTGTAGGAGACTCGCCCCAGGACGTGCTCCACCAGCAGGGGTAGGTCGTCCAAGCGCCCCCGCAGGGGGGGGATGTTCAGCTCCACCACGCTCAAGCGGAAGTAGAGGTCCTGGCGGAAGCCCTTGCTGGCCACCCGCTCCACCAAATCCTCGTTGGTGGCGGCGATGACCCTGACGTCCACCTTGAGGGGGCGGTTGTCGCCCAGGCGGGTGATCATTCCGTCTTGCAGCACCCTGAGGAACTTGGTCTGGGCGTCCAGGGGCATCTCGCCCACCTCGTCCAAAAACACGGTTCCCCCGTCGGCCAGCTCCAGCTTGCCCACCTGGCCGCCCTTGCGCGCCCCGGTGAAGGCCCCTTCCTTGTAGCCCAGGATCTCCGACTCGATGAGCTCCCTGGGGATGGCCGCGCAGTTGATGGCCACGAAGGGGCCCTGGCTGCGCTCGGAGGCGTTGTGGATGGCCTGGGCGAAAAGCTCCTTGCCGGTGCCGGTCTCGCCCATGATCAAGACCCGGCTGTCGGCCCCGGCGGCGATCTTGGCCAGCTTGATCTGGCGCAAAAACTCCGGGGAGCCGCCCTTGATGTCCTCGAAGGTGAAGCGGGCGTTGTGCCCGGAGACCTTGCGCAACTCGTTGAAAAAGCGGCTGCGCTCGCTCATGACCAGGAAAAAGCCGTAGTGCTTTTCGTCTTCGCGGATCATAAAGGGCCGCAGGATGAAATAGTTGCGCCCCTGGGGGCTGTCCACCCCCACCTCCACGTTGCCGTAGTCCTTGCCGTTGAGGGCCATGTCCATGAGCAGGGGCTGGCCGGGAAACACCAAGTCTATGCTTTTGCCCAGCACCTTTGAGGAGGAGAACCCGCCCATGCGGCAGGCGGCCTGGTTGGCGTGGGTAACCACCCCTTTGTGATTTACCGCGATCACCGCCTCGGAGATGGAGCCCAGCAGCGACTCCAGCAGGGTCTCGTAGTTGCTTTTTTCCTTGTCCGCCTTGCGCTGCTTCAGCTTGTTTTCGATGGCCTCGGCGGCGGAGATGACCATGCCCAGGGTGTGCAGGTGGGCGCTGGAGGATTTGCCCGACAGGGTGATGGCCCCCAGCAGGCTGCCCTCGGGCGAAAACACCGGGGCCGAGGAGCAGGTCCAGTCGTGGTGGCGCTCGTTGTAGTGCTCCGGCCCGGTGACCTGGATGGGCTTTTTCTCCACCAGGCAAAGCCCGATGGAGTTGGTGCCCACCTCTTCCTCGGCCCGGCTGCTGCCGGCCACGTAGTTGTTGTCCCGAGCCATGCGCAGGATGTCTTCGTCGCCGAACACGTCCAGCAGCACCCCTTCGGCATTGGTGAGCACCAGGATAAAGCCGGTGCCCCGCACCGCGCTCTGCAAAAAGCGCATGAAAGGCAGGGCCGCCTCGATAAAGTCGGCGTTGGCCGCGCGGATGCGAGCCAGTTGGGCGGAGGAAAGCTTAAACGAGCCCTTGGGGGCGTTGGGCCTCAGGCCCTGGCGATAGCAGCGCCGCCAGGAGTCGGCCACGTCCGAACGCACGGCGGTGCGGTCCACCTGCCCGGTTTGGGCGAACTGTTGCCAGGCTTCGGTTAGTTTGCCGCGGGGATTTTTTTGCTCCACGACTTCTTTCCTCTTTAAGGCGAAGTTGCCGCCGATCTTTCCCGGCCCCCGCCCGGCGGCAGGGGTCTGCTAGGCGAAATGACCCTCCCGCAAACAGGCCTCGGCCTGCTCCAGGCTCCAGGGCGAAGCGTCGAGGCCAAGCTCCCGGCACATGTGCCCGGCCAGTAGGTCCGTGGCCCCTTTGGCGTCCACCTCGCGGCCGGTCACCTGGCGCACCGAAGTCATGGGCGAACCGGTGAGGCCGCAGGGGTTGATAAGCTTAAAATGCTCCAAGTCGGGGTCCAAATTCAAGGCCAAGCCGTGCAAGGTGACCCCGCCCTTGACCGCGATCCCGATGGAGGCCAGCTTCTTTTCGCCGTGCCAGGCGCCGGGATGGCCCTCATGCAGGTTGCCCTGAACCCCCAGGTCGGCCAGGGTGGCCAGCAGGGTCCGCTCCAAGGACCGCACCAGATCGCCGATGCTCAGCCCCAGGGCCTCCAATTCCAGCAGGGGGTAGGCCACCAGTTGGCCGGGGCCGTGATAGGTGATCAGCCCGCCGCGCTCCACCCGGTGCACCGCGATGCCCTCCCGATCCAAAAGCTCGGGAGGGGCCAGGATGTCGCTGTCAGCGGCCCGGCGGCCCATGGTCAACACCGGCTCGTGCTCCAGGAGCATGAGCACCTGGGGGGCGGGCCGCTGTTGTTTCAGGGCGGCCAAGCGGCGCATCAACTCCAAACCCTCCGGGTATGGAGTGAGGCCCAGCTTGAGCAGTTTCACCTCGGACATGGGGCAATGCTACCTCGGTGGAGCAGAACGCACAAGCGGCCCCCCCCATTAGCGGGAGCAAAACCGCCGCCAAAATCGGAGTGAAATATCTTGGTCACGGGTAGGAGGGCTGGGCCTTGGTCGCGAGGCAAGAAGCCGGTCCTCGCGCCAGAGTGGCGTGAGGACCGGCCGGGTTGATCAGCCGTCCATCCGGTCCACGGCCCGCCAGAAGCTTATCTGGGTGGGGCCGTCCACCAGGTCTTTGATGCTTTCGCGCATGGCGTTCATGTGCGCGGACTGTCCATGGGCCTTGAGGGCGTCGGGGCTTTCCCATATCTCGTAGAACAGGAAATCATTACCCTCCCGGCTTTCCCGGTGCAGGTCATAGCGCAGGCATCCGTTTTCGGCGCGCACCGTGGGAACCACGGCCAGTAGCGCCTTTTCCACGTTGTCGGCCTGGCCCTCTTTGGCCACTATCTTGGCGGTCAGATGCACTTTACTCATGCTCGTCGCTGCTCCTGTCTGGGCGGCCGCCCGCGCCGAGGCCGGGAGTTCCCGCCATTCGGTCACATAGCCAGCTTGCCCTCGAAACTGGTGATGGGCGGATAAGCCGTGGGGTCGGTGAGAATGTCCACCAACACCGGCCCCGGCTCACCCAGGGCCAGGTCCAGGGCCTCGGGCAATTGGCCCGGCTCCCGCACCCGAACGCCCCGGCACCCGCAGGCCTCGGCCACCGCCGCGTGGTCCACATCGGACATGTACACCGCATCGGTGTGATCGCCGAACTTAACATTTTCAGCGTGCTTTTGGTATCCCAGAATGCGGTTGTTGAGCACCAAGATGGTCAAGTCCAGGCCCATGCGGCCCGCCGCTTCCAACTCGGACCAGGAGTGCCCGAAGCCGCCGTCCCCGGCCAGGCAGACCACCGGGGACTGGGGCCGGGCCAGCTTGGCCCCCATGGCCATGGGCAGGCCCCAGCCCAATCCGGCCAGGCCCCGCGGGGTGATAAAGCGCATGCCCGGAGCCAGGCTGGTCAGGTAGTTGGCCACCCAGATGGAGGAGTAGCTGGCGTCTGCCACCACCACCGTCTCGGGGGTGAGGCGGCGGTTCAGCTCGTACATGACCCGCTCGGGCCTGACCGGCTTGCGCCCCGAGCGCAGCAGGCCCTTGGCCTCCTGCTGGTGGCGGGCCTTGCCCTTGGCGATTTTTTTCTCCAGGGCCGGGCGGGCCGCCTGGCGCGCGGACAGGTCGCGGCCCTCCATGAGGGCCATCAACTCGCTCAGTATCAGCTTGGCGTCGCCCAACAGAGGCAGGGCCTCGTAGTTGCGCCCTATCTCCATGGGGTCCGCGTCGATGTGAATGTAGCGGGCCTTGGGGGGATACAGGGACCAAGTGTCGGTGCCGTTTTGGTTGGTGCGATTGCCCACCAACAGCACCAGGTCCGCCTTTTCGACCAGCTCCCGCTGGAACTTTGACGCCCCGCCGGTGCCCATGAAGTAGCCCACCACCCCCAGGCTCAGGGGGTGGTTCTCGTCCACCGAGCCCTTGCCCATCACCGTGGTGCCCACGGGCAGGGAGGCGGACTCCTGTAGCATGGCCAACTCCTCGCTGGCTCCAGACAGATGAACCCCACCCCCGGCGATCACCAGGGGGCGCTTGGCCTGGGCCAGCATGTCCGCCGCCTCCTCCAAATGCATGAGGCCCGGCATGGTGCGCTCCAGGGGATAGCACCCCAGGCTCTGGGTGCGGGGCGTGGCGCTCGGCTGATAGGGGGCCAGCAGCAGATCGGCGGGCAGAAGCAACGCCACCGGTCCGGGGCGGCCGCTCACCGCCGCCCTAAAGGCCATGTCCAGGTAGTCATCCACCCGGCTTGCCTGGTCCAGGCGGCGCACCCACTTGGTGCAAGCCCCGAGCAGGGCCATATGGTCGAAGTCCTGAAAGGCGTTCTTGTCGGTCTGGGTAAGGGCCACATCCTGCACCAGGGCCACCACCGGCACCGAGGCCTTGAGCGCCTCGGCCAACGGCGGCACCAGCAGAGTGGCCGCCGGGCCGTTCTGGGCGGTGACCACCCCCACCCGGTGGGAGAGGCGGGCGAAGGCGTCGGCCATGGCCCCACCGGCGTTTTCGGTGCGGTACCAGGCCTGGCGTATGCCGTGGCTCTTGGCCGCCAGGTGCAAGGCGCTGGGCAGGCTCTGGCCGAACACCAGGCTCACCCCGTGACGCACCAAGCCCTTGGCCAGGGCCTCGGCCACGGTTCCGTTGAAGTTCAGGGGTCTACCGCTTTTTTGTTTAGGCGCGCTCATGATATCACCTGTGGTTCTCCGGTTCTCTCAGTAGTGTTCAGGACCGGTTGAACACATAATTGATCTGACCACCAGGCAGCTCGTTGGCCACAGGCACCAGCTCCATGCCCACCCTCACCTCGTCCAGGGGCACGTCGCCGATGCGGCCGAAGAGCTTGTAGCCGCCCATATCCAACACCGCGATGGCATAGGGCAGGTCCTCGCCGAATCCGGTGGGGGCGTATTTCAGCTCGCTGTAAGTAGCCAGCTTGCCGCTGCCCTGCACCTGGAACCACTCGATTTGGGCCTTATCCAGGCACTTGTGGCACTGGGCCCGCGGCGGAAAGAACACCGCCCCGCAGGTGAGGCACTTGGTGCCGCACACCTGGCCGTCTTCCAGATAACCGATGAAGTCGTTGACCTTGGTGGTGGCGGTGAAGCTCACCGTGCCGAACTTGGCAAAACGGCTGTCCGCCTCGGGTTTCTTGTTGCCTGACATTTTCTATCTCCCCAGGATGACCACGTTGCCGTAGATGCCCACGCCGCCCATGTTGTGAACCAGGCCGAACTCCGGGTCCTTAACCTGGATGTCCCCGGCCTGGCCCCTGAGCTGCAAGACAATGGTGCGCAGTTGGCTGCCGCCGGTGGCCCCGATGGGATGGCCCTTGCTCAAGAGGCCGCCGTCCACGTTCACCGGGATGGAGCCGTCCTTGTAGGTTTCCTTGGCCCGGATAAGCTCCGGCCCGCCGCCCCTGGGCGCGAAGCCCAGGTCTTCGTAGGCCAGCATCTCGGCGATAGTGAAGCAGTCATGCACTTCGGCCACATCGATGTCCTTGGGGGTGATGCCGGCCATGGCGTAGGCCTGACGGCCCGCCTCGGTGGCTGCCGCAAAGCTGCTGAAGCTCTCGCGCAGAGCCAGGTTCACCGGGGCCGAGGCCGATCCCAGTCCCCTGATCCACACCGGCTGGGCCACGCCCCACTGCTTGGCCTTTTGTTCGCTGGCCACGATGACGCAGGAGCTGCCGTCGGCATTGGCGCAGCAGTCCATCAGCTTGAGCGGCGAGGCCACCGGGTCGGCGCTGAGGCACTGGGCCAACTCCACCGGCTTGCGGTACACCGCCCGCTCGTTGAGCTGGCCGTAGGTGGCCGCCTTCACCCGGATCAGGGCCAAGTCTTCTTCGCTGGCCCCGTACTGGCTTAGATAGCCCTGGGCGAACATGGCGTAGTAGGCGGGCATCATGGTGCCGAAGGGGCTCTCCCACTGGATGTCCGCGCCCCGGCCCATGCGCTCCTGGCTCTCGGCGCTGGTGATCTCGCTCATCTTCTGGAATCCCAGCACCATCACGCTCTCATGCAGGCCGCTCTGCACCAGGGCATAGGCCAGCTTCAGGCCGGTGGTGGAGGAGCAGCACAGAGACTCGGTGTAAAAGGTGGGCTGGGGATTGAGCCCGCAGTGCTCTACGATGACCCCTGCCGGGGAGCGCTGCTTGTCATACTCCGGGGCCGAGCACACCACCGTGGCCCCGATCTGGTCGTTGGTGAGGCCCGCGTCGTTCATGGCCTCGGCGTAGGCCTCGAAAGCAAGCTCACGGATGGAGCCGGGATAGCCGCGTACGAACGACGACTGGCCTACTCCGATGATGGCGACTTTACTCATGTCAAATTCCTTAGGTTGTCTGATTGACTCGCTGTAAATGGCCCCGGCCCGGCCGGGCGTAAAGTTTTTAACTCGCTCCCACCGGCCCCAGGATGCGCTGGGCGTTCTTGTAAAGGATCATGTCCACCTCATCCTGGGTGAAGGTGATGCCCTCGGGGGCTTTTTCCGGCAGGTCCCTGAACAGCTGGGCCCACCACTTGTTGCGCATGCCGTAGAGATTAAAGGCCGGTCCGTCGCTGGCGAAGAGGATGTTGGGCGCGCCGGCTATGGAGACCATGTCCCTTAGGTAGCGGCAGAACAGGCCGTAGTCACGGGTGGCCAGGGGCTGCCAGCCGGAGATGTCGGTGACCAGGTTGGTCTTTTTGCTTATCAGGAAGGCCAACTGCTGCCACCATCCAAAGGCGGCGTGGGCCGCCACCACGGTCAGCTCCGGGAAGTCCAGGGTCACGTCATCCAGGTAGATGGGGTCGGTGTACTTGTTGCGGAAGGGAGGGATGGCCACTCCGGTGTGCAGCAGCACCGGCACCCCCAGCTCGGAGGCCTTTTCATAGTAGGGGTACACCATTCGCTCGTTGGGGTAAAAGCCCGCCGCCGGGTCCAGCTTCAGGCCCAGCATGCCCCACTCGCGCACCGCTTTTTCAAACAGCTCCACCCCGCCCTCGCGCCGGGGGTCCACCCCGAAGAAAGAGCCGATCTTGCCGGGGTGGCGGCGGGTAACCTCCACGATGAGGCGGGTCTTCTCCTCGATGCTCACCGGGCACTCGCCCAGCTCCAGGCCCAGGTCCAGGGGCATGATAAGGGTGTAGGCGATGCCCGCCTCGTCCATGTCCGCGGCCAGCATGTCGCCGTCCAGGTCGGTGAGCACATCGAACATGCCGCGGGCGATCTCCTGGGGATCGGCCTCCTGGCCGTTGAGGCGCCGCACGTTGACCGCCCGGTCCACCAGGTCGGCCCAGAATTTCTCGGGCAGCCAGTCCCGGTTGAACAAATGGTGGTGAAAGTCTATGACCATGTTGCGCTCCTTTTTTAAGGCGCCCCCTAAAGGCCCATGTAGGCCTCGCGCACCTTTTCGCTGCCGAGCAGCTCATGGGCCGGGCCGGACAGGGTGATCTCGCCGTTCTCCAAGACGTAGCCGTGGGAGGAAATCTTGAGCGAGGCGTTCACGTCCTGCTCCACCAGAAGCACGGTGGTGCCCAGCTCGTTGATCAGGGCGATGGCCTTGAATATCTCCTGGACCACGATGGGGGCCAGGCCGATGGAGGGCTCGTCTAGCATCAGCAGCTCCGGGTCGGACATGAGCCCCCGCCCGATGGCCAGCATGCGCTGCTCGCCGCCGCTCAGGGTGTTGGCTATCTGCTTGGAGCGCTTGGAGAGTATGGGGAACAGGTGCATCACCTTCTTGATGTTGTCCTGGCGCTTGTCTCTGGATCGGTGGGTCATGGAACCCATCTCCAGGTTTTCCAACACGGTCATGTAGGGGAACAAGCGCCGGTTCTCGGGTATCTGCACCAAGCCCAGGTCGACCCGCTTGTGGGCGGGCATGTCTTGGATGGGCCGGCCGTTGAACACGATGGAGCCGGCGGAGCACTCCATCAGGCCCGACAGGGTGTTGATGAGGGTGGTCTTGCCCGAACCGTTGGAGCCCACCAGGGATACGATGCCGCCTTGCTTGATGCTCAGCGAAACGTCTCTAAGGGCCACAAGGTCGCCATACTTTACGGAGACATTATTTATTTCAAGCAAGCTCAAAACCGTCCCCCAGGTATGCTTTGATCACTCTTTGGTCCGCGATCACCTCACGCGGCAGGCCTTCGGTCACCTTTTCCCCCTGGGCGATCACCATGATGCGCTCGGACAGGGACATGATGGCCCTCATCACGTGCTCCACCACGATCACGGTGCTGCCATAGTCGCGGATGTCGCGGATCAGCTTGATGGCCTCGTCGATCTCGTTGGGGTTTAGCCCGGCCATCACCTCGTCCAAAAGCAGCAGCTTGGGCTTGGTGGCCAGGGCCCTGGCCATCTCCAGGCGTTTCATGTTGGCCAGGGTCAGGGATTTGGCCTCATGACTCCTTTTGTCCAAAAGGCCCACCAGGGCCAGCACCTCCAGGGCTATCTCGCGGGCGGTGGCCGAACCGGCCTGATTGCAGAAAGCGCCCACCATCACGTTGTCCAGCACGGTCATGTTGCCGAAGGGCTTGACTATCTGATAGGTGCGCCCCATGCCCAAATGGCACACCTGGTGGATGCGCCGTATCTGGGTGATGTCTTGGCCGTCGAACTCCACCCGGCCGCTGGAGGGGCGGTACACCCCGGACAGCACGTTGAACAGGGTGGTCTTGCCCGCGCCGTTGGGGCCGATGATGCCCAGGATCTCTCCAGGGCGCACCGCAAAGCTGATGCCGCTTAGCACCCTCAGACCGCCGAAGTCCTTGCTGATCTCATGGGCGGCGATGAGGGGATGGCCGTCCTTGGCCGCCTGGGTTTCCCGGGATTCGAAGTGCAGGTGAACCTCTTCTTCGGGCTGGGGCCGCGCCGCCGCGCCGAAGCGGGGCAGCAGCCCTATCAGGGCCTGGTACTTGTTCTCCACCAGAGCCTTGATGCCGTGGGGCATGAACATAACCACCAGGATGAGGATGCAGCCGTAGATGACATAGTGCAGTCCCTGGATGCCGCCGCCCACCCAGGCCCGGAGGAACTCGCCCAGGGGGATGAGAATCGCCGCGCCGATAAGCGGCCCCACGGCGGTGCCCAGCCCGCCCACCATGGACATGAGGGCCAGTTCCACCGAGACGTTCACCGAAAAGTCCGAATGAGGCTCCAGGAACAGTACGTACTGGCTGACGATGACCGCGCCCAGGGCGGTGAGCACCCCGCTGAGCACGAAGGCCGCTATCTTGGCCCGGGAGGTGTTAACTCCCAGAGACTCGGCGGCCTGGTCCTCGTCGCGCAGGGCGGTGAGCTGATAGCCCAGTTTGGAGCGCTCCAACACCAGGGTTATTACCAGCACCAGCACCATGTAGCCGAAGGCCAGCACGGCGTAGCTGTTCTTGGACTCGAAGATCAGGTTGTACCAGGCCGGTTCATAAGGAATGGACAGGCCTTCGGAGCCCTCGGTGAGGCCCCGGAAGTACACCGCCAAAAGCTGAAGCACCTCGGCCACGGCCAGGGTGGCCAGAGTGAAGAAAGGTCCCTTCAGGCGCAGGCAGGGATAGCCGATGATAAAAGCTAGAATCACCGCCCCGCCCATGGAGGCGAAGATGCCGATGACCGGGGGCAGGCCCAGCTTGGCGAACAGCACCGCCGAGGTGTAGGCCCCCACCCCGTAGAAGGCGGCATGGCCCAGGGATATCTGCCCCGCGTAGCCGCCGATGATGTTCCAGGCACCGGACATGCCCGCGAACATGAAGATCATGAAAAAAAGGTTCAGATAAAACTCGTTGGGCACCAATGCCGCCACAGCCAAAAAGGCCAACAGGATCAGGCTGGGGAAGTAGACGCCCGGAGCACCGATATTCTTGAAGTATGACCCCAGCATCACTTAAGCCCCATCTCTTCGGCCCCGATCATGCCCATGAGCCCCGAGGGCTTGAAGAGCAGGACCCCGAGGAACACCAGGAAATACACCATCTCCTTGAGGGCAGGGTCCAGGTAGTAGCCGCTCAGGGAGTCGATTACCCCGATGATCAGGCCGCCCAGCAGAGCGCCCACCATGTTGCCCAGGCCGCCCAACACCACCACCACGAAGGCGGTGAGCACGAAGTAGGCGCCCACCGAGGGGAACACGTAGTACAGGGGCATGATCAGCCCGCCGGCCAGGCCCACCATGGCGCTGCCGATGCCGAAGGTGATCATGTAAATCTTGTTGGGGTTGATGCCCATGAGCCGGGCCGCGTCGCGGTCCTGGGCGATGGCCCGTATCTGCTTGCCCATGTCGGTTCTGTCCAAAAACAGCCAGACCAACCAGGCCACGGCGATGGCCGAGATGAACACTATTAAGCGCGACAGAGAGATGCCTATGTCGCCCATGTGCACCACCTGCTTGGCAAAGGCCAGATTGATGCTGCGGTAGTCCCCGCTGAAGAAAACCAGCGCCAGGTTTATCAGCACCACCGACAATCCCACCGTGGCGAATATCTGCATGTAGGAGGGCGCGTTTCGGATAGGCCTGATGATCACTTGGTCGACGAGCACGCCCACCAGGAACATGCCGGGGATAACGATGATCAGGCTGAGGTATGGGTTGAGGCCCAGCACCGAAAAGCAAAAGAAAGAGGCATACATGGATATCATCAGGATTTCGCCGTGGGCGAAGTTGATCACCCGGATAACCCCGAAGATCAAGGTCAGCCCCAGACTGATGAGGGCGTACACCCCGCCAAGGAACAGCCCGTTTATCAACACTTGCAGTAAAACCATCTAGAGGCACCCCCGCCGGCCCGCACCCCCCAGTGCATCCGTTGGTGGCCGGGCGGGCCCGCGAACAGGCCCGCCCGCCCGTCTTGAACTTAAGCCAGAACCTACTTAACCTGCAGCGAGCGCCCCGGAGTGGCGGCGGCGGCAGGGCTGACGATCCAAAGCTTGCCGTCTTGCCACTGGGAGATGAAGTAACGGGCCAGGACGTTCTGACCCATGTTCTTGCTGCCGGGGCCCGCGAACTTGATGCCGAAGCGCAGGATGGTCTTGTCCGCGGGGATGTCGGTGGCCAGGGCGGCCTTCACCAGGGCCTCGGGCTTCATGGAGCCGGCCCGGTTGATCACGTCCCACAGGGCCATGGTGCCCATGTAGTTGATCACCGAAAACACGCTGGTGGGCTTCTCGCCGAAGGTCTTGGTGTACAGAGCCTCAAGCTCCTTGATGCCCTTGGCGTACTTGGGGTTCAGGTTGTAGCCGGGGTAGCCCACGTTGCAGACATAGTCGCTGATGTCCTTGCCCAGGGCCTTCTGGTAACCGGGCATGTTCATGCCGCCGCCGGAGCCCACGAACTGGCGGACCTTGAGCCCGGCCTCTTGGGCCTGGCGGAAGAACATGATGGCGTCGTTCTCGTAGGAAGATTCCAGGATGACGTCGGGCTTGGCCGCCTTGACCCGCATAACCAGCGAGGAAAGGTCGGTGGCCTTGTGGTTGTAGGCTTCGTCCACCGCCAGCTTGATGCCCATTTTCTTGGCCTGGTCGCGGATGCCCGCCGCGCAGGCGGTGCCGTAGGCGGAGTCCTCATAGATGCTGGCCACCTTCATCTGCGCGGGCTTCTTGCCGATCTTGTCGGCCAGGGCGCCCAGGGCGAAGCGAAGCTGGTCGCGGCCCAGGTCCGAGCCGGTGGGGCAGGTGCGAAACACATACTTGAGGCCGCGCTCGGTGATCTTGTCACCCACGCCGCCCAGCTCCCAATATACCACCTTGTGCTGGTTGGCCTTGGCGCTGGCCGCCAGGCTGATGGAGCTGGAGAAGGAGCCCAGGATCACCGGCACCTTTTCCACGGTGCACAGGCGCTCGGTTTCGCTCACCGCCGCTTTGGGGTTGGGGGCGTCGCCGTTGATGAACACGATTTTTTTGCCCAGCAGGCCGCCCTTTTGGTTCTGGACGATACGGGCCAGTTCGGCGCCGCGCCAGGAATCCAGGCCCAGGTTGGCCAGGGGGCCGGTGCGGGAAAAGATGGTGCCCAGTTTGATCTCGTCGGCGGCCATGGCCGAGCCCAGGGGCGCGATCAAAAGCGCCGCCAGCGCCACCATCAACAGTGCGGATTTTAGGATTCTCATAACCTTATTACCTCCCTCTCAGGTTTTTTGGCGCGATTTTTTCAACTACGCGCCGTGCGGATTTTTTGGCTCCGGGCAATTACCCCAACCCCCGGAGCCATCTAAAATTTGTTATGCGTTAGTCTTTTTGAGTTCCTCTTTCTTGATGCGCCCGATGGCGCTTTTGGCGAACTCGCTTCTGAATTCGATGAAGCGGGGCACCTTGAAGTCGGCCAGCTTGGCCCGGCAGTGCTCTTGCAACTCCTCCACCGTGGCCTGGCCGCCCTCGGCGAGTCTGACAAAAGCCTTTACCTCTTCCTCGCCGGTGCCCAACTCCGAGGGCACCCCGATCACCGCCGACTCTTCCACCGCCGGATGGGCGTTGAGCACCGCCTCGATCTGGGTGGGGCTGATCAGCTCGCCCCGGCGGCGGATCACCTCTTTCTTGCGGCCCACGAAGAAGATGTAGCCCTGTTCGTCGCGGTAGCCGATGTCCCCGGTGTGAATCCAACCGTCCACCTTGGTGGCGGTGGTCTTGGCCGGGTCGTTGTAATAGCCCAGCATCACCGCCGGGTTCTTGATTATGATCTCGCCCTGCTTGCCCGCTTCCACCTCGTCGCCCGCCTCGTCGGCGATCCACACCTGGTTCATTACCGCCGGGTCCGGGTGCTCCATGGGAACCCCGATGCTGCCCGGCTTGCGGGGCATGGTGCCGGGCCGGGGGCCCATTACGGCCATGGTGGCCTCGGTGAGTGAATAGATGGTCTGAATCTTCAGGCAGAAGCGCTCTTCGAACTTGTGGTAGATGTCCACCGGCACGTTGCCCGCCACCATGGTGTCCAGGTCGTGTTGGCAGTCGTCGTCCGCCACCGGGCGGCCCCACACCCAGGGAGTCACCGCCTGCACCAGCACCATCTTGGTGGCCTGGTAGCGCCTGGCCTGCTCCAGAATCCGGCTGCCGCTGAAGCGCTCCAGCAGGATCAGGCCGGCCCCGGCGTTCAACGCGCCCATGGTGGAATAGACCTGGGCGTTGGCGTGGAACAGAGGGTTGGGGGTCATCACCCGGTCGTTTTCGCCGATGCCCACGGTGTAGGCGTAGGACTGGCCGGTGGTCACCCAGCCGTAGTGGGAGTTGAGCACCCCCTTGGGCATGTCCGTGGTGCCGGAAGTGTAGATGCACACGCAGGGGTCCTGGTCGTCGATGGGCACGCCAGGATCTTTTTCCTCGCCCTCCAGGAGCTGGGCAAAGGGGATGCTCCCCTCGGGCGCCTCGCCGCCGCTTACGATGACCTGCTTCATCTCGGGCATCTCGGCCTGGGGCACCTTGGCCAGGGTGGCCAGGAACTCGTCCTCAATGACCAATGCCTTGGCCCCGGAGTGGCCCAAGATGTAGGCGATCTCGGTCTCGGTGAACACCGGGTTGATGGGTACGGTGATGGCCCCCAGGAAGCTCAACGCGAACCAGGTGTAGAAAAACTCCGGCGCGTTGCGGTGCATCAGGGCTACCCGGTCGCCCTTGCCGATGCCCATTGCGGCCAGGCTGTCGGCCACCCGGTAGAAGGTCGCCAACATCTGGCGGTATGAATACTCATCATCGTTGAAGTACAGAAACACCTTGTCGCCGTATTTGGCGGCCTGTTTTTGCCAAAGCTGCGCTACGTTCATGACTACTCGGCCTCTATCTCGTGGGATCGCTGCACCAGCTCGGTGAGCACGTTTTGGGTTCCCTCGGGCTTGATAAAGGCGATGAGCGAGTCGTCGCCGCCTGGCTGGGGAGTCTCGTCGCGCACCGGCACGCCCTGCGCCTTCAGAGCGGCCAGGGCCTGGTCGATGGATTCCACCCGGTAGGCGATGTGGTGGAAGCCCGGGCCCTTGTCCTCAAGGAACTGGCCGATGCGCCCGGCTCCCGGAGAGGTGGGCTGCAACAGCTCAATGAGCACCTCGCCCAGGGGCAGGAAAGCGATATTCACGCTGATGGCCTCCAGGGTCTCTACCTTGATGGGTTTGAGCCCGAAGACCTCTTGAAAGAACTTGAGCCCCGCGTCCATGTCGTGCACGGCTATGCCGATGTGGTCTATCTTTTTAAGCATGGCTTTAAATGGCCTCCCGCTGCTGCATGGTCTGGTTGATGGCGGTCACTATGGTGTCCATGGCCGTGCCCGGCCCGAAGATGTGCTTCACGCCCATTTTCTTCAGCTCCTGAGCATCGTCCGGCGGGATGATGCCCCCCCCGAACACCATGATGTCCTCCGCCTCCTTGTCCTTGAGCAGGTCCAGAATTCTGGCGAACAAGGTCATGTGGGCCCCCGAAAGGATGCTGAGGCCGATGGCGTCCACATCTTCCTGGATGGCCGCGTTTACGATGTGCTCCGGCGTCTGGCGGCGGCCGGTGTAGATAACCTCGAAGTTGGCGTCGCGCAGGCCCATGGCCACCACCCGCACTCCGCGGTCGTGTCCGTCCAGGCCAGCCTTGGCCAGCATTATGCGGTGTCGTTTAGGCATCTGTTTTTATCCCGCTAGGCATGAGCTTATTAGATGTCACCTTCGTTGTGCTCCCCGAAAACCGAGCGCAAGACCCCGCAGATCTCGCCCATGGTGGCGTAGGCCTTCACCGCCTCTACCATGGCGGGGATCAGGTTCTCCTCGGTGGCGGCCACGGCCCTCACCCGCTCCAGGGCTTGGCGCACTTGATCGTTGTCGCGCTCCTCGCGCAATTTCTGAAGGCGGGCGATCTGGCGCTGCTGGGTTTCGGCCGGGGGCCGGAATATCTCCATGGGTGCTTCGTCGGATTCCTGGTAGGCGTTCACCCCCACGATGGAGCGCTCCCCGGTGTCCACTTGTTTCTGCCACTGGTAGGAGGCCTCGTCGATGTTGCGGCGGAAGTAGCCCTGGTCGATAGCCTTGACCGAGCCGCCCAGGGACTCGATCTCCTCGATCATCTTCAGCGCCCGCTCCTCTATCTCGCTGGTGAGGCTCTCCAAATAATAGGAACCGCCCATGGGATCAACCGTGTCGCCGATGCCGGTCTCATTGGCGATGATCTGCTGGGTGCGCAGGGCCACCTTCACCGCCGCTTCGGTGGGCGTGGCGAACGCCTCGTCCATGGAGCAGGGGAAAAGGGACTGGCAGCCGCCCAGCACTCCGGCCAGGCACTCCACCGCCACCCGCACGATGTTGTTCATGGGCTGCTGGGCGGTGAGGCTGCTGCCCGCGGTGAAGTTGACCAGGCTCAGCCCCAGGTTGACCTCCGGGCCCACCCCGTAGCGCTCGCGCACCAAGCGGGCCCACAAGCGGCGCAGGGCCCGGAACTTGGCGACCTCCTCGAAGAAGTTCATGTTCACCGCGCAGAAGGCGCTGAGCTGGGGCAGCACCCGCTCCATGGGAGCGCCGCGCCGGGCCACCTCGTCCATGTAGGCCAACCCGTTGGCCAGGCAGTAGGCCACTTCCTGCACCGCGTTGGCCCCGGCCTCGCGGATGTGATAACCGCACAGGGTCAGCGGCAGCCAAGCGTGATGATTCTCGGCGCAGTAGGTCACCACATCGGTGGTCAGGCGAATGGAGGGCTCGGGCGGGAAGATGTAGGCCCCGCGGGAGATGAACTCCTTGAGCACGTCGTTTTGGATGCGCAGGGTGCACTCATCCACCGACACGCCCTGCTTTTCGGCCAGAGCGATGAACATGGCCAGGATGATGCTGCTCATGGCGTTGGCCACCAGACTGATCTGGCGCATCTTGTTCAGGGGGATGCCGTCAAAGACCCTCTCCAGGTCCTGCAAGGAGGAGACGGCCACCCCGATCTTGCCCACCTCGCCGTCGGCCATGGGGTCGTCGGAGTCCAGGCCCACCTGGGTGGGCAGGTCGAAGGCCACCGAAATCCCGGCCTGGCCCTGACTCAGCAGATAACGGTAGCGCTTGTTGGCCTCGTCCGCGTCGCCACAACCAGCGTACTGCATGAACAGCCAGTAGTTGGAGCGATAGCCCAGGGGTTCGCGGCCCCTGGTGTAGGGGAACTGGCCCGGAAAGCCCAGGTCCTTGGCGTAGTCGAAGCCGGCCTCGTCCAGGCTGAGCGGTGTGTAGAGACGCTGGTTTGGTATGCCCGCCGGAGTGTGTTCGCAGTTGGCGCGTTCGGGGGTTTTCCCCAGGGCCTGGTTCACCGGGCCTTGGTTCCACTGCTGGTACAGCGCCTTGAGTTTGTCTTTGTCCATGAATCAGGCTTTCGTGTTTAAGCGGAAAACATGCCGCCGTTGATGTCCAGAGTCACCCCGGTGATGATGCCGGCTTGGTCCGAGCACAGGTAGAGCACCGCATCGGCGATTTCCTGGGGAGAGCCCAGGCGGCGCAGGGGAACCTGGCTCACATAGGCCTGGCGCTCGGCCTCGCTCTTGCGGCCGTACCACATCTTTTCCAGACGCTCGCCGGTGAGCACCACACCCGGAGCCACTGCGTTGACGTTTATGCCGAATGGTCCCAACTCCTGGGCCACGTGGCGGGTGAAAGCGATGATCGCCCCCTTGGCGCTGACATACTGCACCGGGGTGAGCTGGCCGCCCATGCGGGCGGTGATGGAACTGAGGTTGACGATTTTGCCGTAGCCCGCCTGTTTCATGTAGCCGGCCGCGGCCTTGGTGCAAAGGAAGGTGCCTTTGAGGTTCAGATCCACCACCCTGTCCCAGTCATCTTCCTTGACCTGGTCGATGGTGTCCCTGGGGACCCCCATGCTGCCGCCCGCATTGTTTATCAGGATGTCCAGGGAACCGAAGCTCTCCACCGCCTTGGCGGCCATGGACTGGACCGCCTCGTCGCTGGTCACGTCGCAAAGCACGGCCAAGGCCTTGCCCCCGCCGGCCTGGTTTATCTCGGCCTCGTTTTTGGCCAGCAGCTCCTGGTTCACATCGGCCAGGACCACGTTGCAGCCTTCGGCGGCCAGGGCACCGGCGAATGCCTTGCCGAATCCGCCGCCACCGCCGGTTACCACGGCGCATCTACCATCAAAGCGCATAATCTCTCTCCTCACCCTAGCCCGCGAACATTCCGGTGCCGCCGGTCACTTCCAACATGGTGCCGGTGACCCACTCCGCCTCGTCCGAGGCCAGATAGGCCGCCGCGTAGGCCACGTCCTCGGGGCGCCCGGCCCGGGGCAGCACCCGTTGCTCTGGCGTGGTGATGCTGGTGTCCAGGTTCTTGGTGAGCTCGGTGGCGATGAAGCCGGGCTGGATGGCGTTGGCGGTAATGTTGTACTGGCCCAACTCCCGGGCGGTGCTTTTGGTCAGGCCAACCATGCCCGCCTTGGAGGAGCCGTAGCTGCAATGCCCGTAACTTCCGCCCTTGCCCGCCCGCGACGACATGTTGATGATGCGCCCGCTGTTCTGGGGCATCATGATGCGCGCGGCGGCGCGGGTGCCCAGGAAGGCGCCGCGCAGGTTGACCGTGATCACCTTATCCCACTGCTCGGCGGTCATCTCATGCAGCATGGCCCGGCTGCCCACCCCGGCGTTGTTCACCCAGATATCGATGCGCCCCTGCCAAGCCGCCGCTTCCGCCGCCGCCTGATCCACGCTGGCCTCATCAGCCACGTTCATGGCCAGGGCCAGGGCGCGCCGCCCCAAGGCCTCAACTTCCGCCGCCACCTCCTGGGCCGGGCCCAGGTCCAGGTCGGCCACTATCACGTCGGCCCCTTTTTGGGCGAACACCAAGCAGATGGCCCGGCCGATGCCCCGGGCGCCGCCGGTAACCAGAGCCACTTTGTCGTTCAAACTCATGTAGTGCTCCCTAACCGGGGTGCATGCCCGGAAATTTTTTAAACTGCTCCAGGAGCACGTCTTTGATGCCTCCCAGATGCGCTTTCATGTACTTCTCCGCAGCCCGGCCGTCGTTGTTCCGGCAGGCCTCGATTATCTTTTGGTGCTGAGCCAGGTAGTTTTCGAAGTGGCCGGGGATCTGGATGATGATGTAGTGGTAGCGGTAGATGCGTCTTTTCAGGGTGTCCAGCAGCAGCTTGAGGTTGTCGTTGCCGCAGTTTTCGTAAAAGAAAAGATGAAAGGCGTTGTTGTATTTGAGCCAGGCCTTGAGGTCGCCTTTGTGGGCCGCCTTGCGGCAGCTCTCTTGGAGCTTTTTCAACTGGGCCACCTGGGCCGGGGTGGCCTTTTCGGCGGTCAGGCGGGTGGCGTAGCTTTCCAGGAGCCAGCGCAGGTCGTAGATCTCCTCCACCTGGCGGGTGGAGAGCTTGGACACCCGGAACCCCTTGTGGTTCGCGAAGGTGAGCAGCCCCTCGCTCTCCAGTTGGCGCAGGCACTCGCGGATGGTGCTGCGGCTGGCCTGAAATTTTTCGGACAGCTCCTTTTCAGTCAGACGCTCTCCGGGCAGCAACTCGCCATAGGTGATCCCATCCCTGATGGCCTCATAAATCCGTTGCCTGACCGACTCCGGCATATGCTTACCGTCTCCCCCAAGTCTTTTGCCTGACCGGCGTTAATGCAAAATCGGCTCTCACTTAATCCATCCCTAGCTGACCAGCCACAGTAATCCAGAGACCGCTGTGGCGGTTTGGCCCTGTGTTCTTAGCTGGTTGTTGGATCAAGATGTAGTGGGGCGCAAAACTGTAGTATGTAATGGTCTGATAACATTGTCCGACAATCCGTGTCAAGCGCTTTATTAAATGGTTAATTAAAATCGCCTGCCGCCACCGCCCGTGGTGCGGGTACGCCAGGCGATTTTCTTTCTGGACTGGCAATGGGCGATGTTATATAAAAACTGAGAGGTGAATCACTAAACATGTCCAAAGCCAAGCCCAAAAACGCGCCCGCCAACCCCGGCCCCCACTCCCTGACCCCCAAGGGGGCACGCACCCGCCAAAGCCTGTTGCAAGCGGCCCGGCGGGTGTTTGGCGAGCATGGCTATTCCGGAGCCAGCGTTTCCCAGATAAGCCGGGAGTGCGGCCTGGGCCAGGGCACCTTCTACCAGTATTTCCGCAACAAAGACCAAGTGTTCAGAGAGGTGGTGGACGCCGCGCTGAGCGATTTTTGGTCCCAGGCCAACGCCCTGGCCCTGGAGGGCCTGGCCCCCCACGACGCCCTGCGCCGGGTGCTGCTGCTGCTGCTCAGCCACTGCAGGGACTATGCCCCCATCCACCGGGTGCTCAACGAATTTGACATCATCGAAACAGTAACCATCAGTTATTACGACTCTATCGCCTGGTTCTTCCGCGACTTTCACCGCCGGGCGGTCAACCTTGGCCAGTTCCGTTCCCTTGACCCCAACGTGGTGGCCTATTCCATGCTGGGCCTGGCCATCTTTGAGCAGCGCGCCTGGGAAGGCCTGGGCCCCGAGCACAGCCTGGAGGAGATGGCCGAGTTGTGCACCTCTTTTCTGGAAAGGGGCATAAGCGGGCCCAAGGAGTGGCAGGCCCCTGCGGAGTGGGCCCAGCCCTCCCCGGCTCCGGTCCAGGAGAGCCCCCTGCCATGGGAACAGAGTGACTCGCCGGGCAAGGGCACCAAGATCGCCATTTTCCAGGCGGCTGAGCAGGTGCTGGGCGAGGTGGGCTATGCCGGGGCGGGCATCTCAGACATCACCCGCCGGGCCGGGGTGGCCCAGGGCACTTTTTACGTGCATTTCAAGAGTAAGCAGGACCTCATGAACGGGGTGGTGCGCTTCTTGAGCTACCAGCTACGCCGGGAGTTGCGCCGCGCCACCGACCGCCACCAGGACCGGCGCGACAAAGAAGTACAAGGCATGCTTAGCTTTTTCCACTTTCTCGGGCAACACAGCCTCATCTACCGCATCGTGTCGGAGTCTGAGGCCATAGTGCCTCAGGCGGCGGAATACTATTACAACAAGCTTGCCGGCGGCTACGCCGCCTCCCTGGCCGCCTCGGCAAAAAACGGCGAAATACGCGACCTGCCCTTGGAGATCATGGTTCCGGCCCTCATGGGAATCCACCATATGATCGGCCTTCGCTGGCTGGTGTGGAGCGCCGCCTCCCATCCAGACATTCCCAAGCAACTCATTGATGATGCAGTAACTTTAGTGGTTTTCGGCCTTTCGCGCCGATCATAGAAGTTTGCATGGCGAACTTTGTCCTTGACAGGAAGACGCCGCGCGTTACACAATTTCTGACGGTTGGTTCATGTATCAGAAAAACACCAGTACTTTGCAAAACAACCGGCCCTGACCTACTAGCGCACAACGCTGAGCACATCTTCCGCCGGGACCGACCACTTTTGTAAGCACAGCGCCCGCAGGGTCGCATTGACAAGCATCGTCCCGCCGCCTGCCCAGGGCGCCGTGCCCTCCGCGGCTGGATTTCGCCCAGGAGTCATGTTTGCCCATGGCCGGTGAATACTCACTTTTGTCCCTGCTGCCCGGCCCCCAGGTGTCCTGGGCGGTCATCGATCGCCAGGTGGACCGCAACTCCATCAACTCCGAGCTGATGGCCCAGTTGGAGGCTCTGCTGGGTCAGATGGAGGCCTCGCCGTCCCAGGTGCTGGTGTTCACCGGAGCGGGCGCCAGCCACTTTGTCGGCGGGGCAGACGGCATAGAGATGATGCAGCTGGACCGCGCCGGGGCATTGGCCTTTTCCCGGCGCTTCCAGGCCCTGCTGGATCGCATGGAGGCCAGCCCCCTCATCTTGGTGGCGGCCATCAACGGCCTGTGCTTCGGCGGGGGCTTCGAGTTCGCCCTGGCCTGCGATCTCAGGGTGGCGGCCTTTGGGGCGCGCATCGGCCTGCCCGAGGTCAAGGTGGGGCTTATCCCCGGCGGCGGCGGCACCCAGCGCCTGCCCCGGCTGGTGGGCCAGGGTCTGGCCATGGAGATGATCCTCAGCGGCAAGCTACACTCCGGCCAGGACGCGGCCCGCCTGGGCCTGGTGCACCGGGCGGTGCCCGACGAGGGGCTGAAGCAGGGAGTGGCCGATCTGTTGGGGCCTATCCTGCGCAACCCAGCCTACGCCTTGTCCCTGGCCAAGCGGGCGGTAAAGGCGGGCCAGGGCCGTCCCCTGGAGCAGGGGCTCATGGCCGAAGCGGAGCTGTTCAGCCGGTGCCACGACGAGAGTTTTTTCCGCGACCTGATGCACCGGCAGCTGGGCTCCGGTGCTCTGACCACCAGCGCGAACCACGATGAGATCGACAAGGGGGAGGCCAAGTGAAGGTTTTGGGCATCACCGGCAGCCTGCGGCCGGGCAGCAACACCAAGTACTACATGGAGCAGTGCCTGGACAAGCTGGCCGCCCATGGCTTGGAGACCCAGCTCATATCCCTGCGGAAAAAGAAGATCAACCCCTGCCTGGGCTGCTACGCCTGCACCGAGCAGAAGAAGTGCGCCCAGACCGATGACGACTTCGCCGAGATCATGGCACTCATGGAGCAGGCGGACGGCATTTTGCTGGGCTCGCCGGTGTATCTGTCTTCGGTGGTGCCCCAGATGATGAGCCTGCTGGCCCGGGCCACTTTCGTGGCCCACTGGAACGGCAAGTTTTTGGCGGGCAAGGTGGGCGGGCCCATCACCGTGGCCCGCCGGGCCGGGCACAACATGGCCTTTTCCCAGCTTCTGCTGTGGTTTTTCATCAACGGCATCACCGTGCCCGGCTCCACCTACTGGACCGTGGGCATGGCCGGGGCGGGCGGAGCCCACGACGCGGGCCAGGACGAGGAAGGCCTCATGCATGTGGCCAACTTCGCCGACAACATGGCCAAGGTGATGGCCAAACTTTTCGCCTAGTTTGGGCAGGGGGAGCTATAGCGTGCGGGGAATCGGATTCTGGCTGACCAAGCGCGAGGAGATCGCGCCGGATAAAGAAGCGGTGGTGGACGGCGACCGCCGCCTGAGCTACCGCCAACTCAACCGGCGGGTCAACCGCCTGGCCCGTGCCCTGCAAACCCAGGGGCTGGCCCAGGGGGACCGCCTGGCTCTGTTGTCCTACAACAGTTTGGAATGCCTAGAGGTGATCATGGCCTCGGCCAAGCTGGGCCTTATCCTGGTGCCCCTAAACTGGCGGCTCACCGCAACGGAACTGACCTTCCAGCTAGGCGACAGCGAAGCCGAAGCCCTCATCTTCGACCCCGAGCTACAGGAGCTGGCCCAGGGCATTTTGGAGCAAACCAGCTTTGAGCGCTTGATGGTGCTGGGCAGCGAGCCCCGCCTGGAGGCCGCGGCCTACGAGCAGCTCCTGGCCGAGCAAGGCGACGAAGAGCCGGTGGTGGACCAGGAAGTGACCTCGGAGTCTCCCTTCATCATCATGTACACCGCCGGCACCACCGGCAAGCCCAAGGGCGCGGTGCTCACCCAGGGCAACTGCCTTTACAACGCCCTGAACCTCCAGGTTGACCTGGAATTCACCTCCAGCGACCGCAACTTGGTGGCCCTGCCCATGTTCCACATCGGAGGCATCGGCCTGTTCACCCTGCCCATGCTCTACGTGGGCGGCACGGTGGTGATCCAGCGCGCTTTCGACCCGGCGGAGATGATCCGGCTGTTCGACCAGGAAAAAATCACCGTGTGCCTGGTGGTCCCGGCCATCTGGCTGTTCCTGATCCAGTCCGCGGCCTTCGACCCCGCCCCCCTGGCCAAGGCGCGCATCCTCATGAGCGGCGGCGCGCCCCTGCCCGTCAGCCTGGTGGATCAGTACCACGGCCACGGCATCGTCTTGCAGCAAGGCTACGGCATGAGCGAGGCGGCCCCTTCGGTCAGCACCCTGGCCAAACCCTGGGCCTTGGGCAAAAAGGGCTCCGTGGGCCGAGTCATGTTCCACCTGGAGGCCCGGGTGGCCGGTGAGGACGGCCGCGAGATGCCCCGGGGCGAGGTGGGCGAGCTTTTGCTGCGGGGGCCCAACGTGATGCAGGGCTACTGGATGCGGCCCGAGGCCAATGAAGAAGCTTTCGCCGGGGGCTGGTTCCACACCGGCGACCTGGCTCGCGTGGACGACGAGGGATTCTTGTACATGGTGGACCGCAAAAAGGACATGTTCATCTCCGGCGGGGAAAACGTTTATCCCGCGGAAGTGGAAAACGCCATTTTCACCCTGGAGCAGGTGGCCGAGGCCGCGGTCATCGGCCTGCCCGACCCCAAGTGGGGCGAGGTGGGCTGCGCGGTGGTGGCGCTGAAACAGGGCCAAAGCTTGGGCCAAGAAGACGTGGTGGCCCACCTGAAGACCTGCCTGGCCAAGTACAAGATTCCCAAAAAGGTGGTGTTCACCGAGGCCCTGCCCCGCAATGCGGCGGGAAAGGTGCTCAAGAGAAATCTGAGGGAGCAATACAGCTAGTCGGTCCGAATTGCGCCGGCGGTCATGGGGAATTATCGGCGGCGAACTTTTTCGGCGGGGCCAAGGCCCGGCCAACCAAAGGAGGGAACGCATGAGTTTTTTGAAAACGGGGAAGGTTCTTCTGATAGCGGGCCTGGCCCTGGCCCTGGCCGCCCCGGCGGCCCTGGCGGCCGACCCTAAACCCATCAAAATCGCCCAGGTGGTGGGGGTTACCGGCCCCTACGAGGCCTACACCAAGCAGTCCATGAACGGATTCAAGATGGGCCTGGAGTACGCCACCAACGGGACCATGAAGATCAACGGGCGACCCATCGTGGTGATCATCAAGGACACCGCACTCAAGCCGCAAAAGGGCAAGCAGCTCTTGACCGAAGCCTATCGCGACGACAAGGTGGACCTGGCCGTGGGGCCGGTCTCCTCGGCGGTGGCCGTGGCCATGCTGCCCGTGGCCCAGGAGTTCAAGAAGATACTGATCGTCGAGCCCGCCGTGGCCGACTCCATCACCGGCCAGTACTGGAACCGCTACATTTTCCGCACCGGCCGCAACTCCTCCCAGGACGCGGTGGGCAACGCCTCGGCCGTGGCCAAGCCCGGCGTGGTGATCGCCACCATCGCCCAGGACTACTCCTTTGGCCGCGACGGCGTGGCCGCCTATAAAGCTGCCGCCGAGAAGGCGGGGGCCAAAGTGGTGCACAGCGAGTTCGTGCCCGCCGCCACCGCCGACTTCACCGCTCCGGCCCAGCGCCTGATCAAGGCCCTCAAGGACCAAAAGGGCGAGAAGTACATCAGCATCTACTGGGCCGGCAAGAACAACCCCATGAACAAGCTCAACGCCATGAAGCTGGACGAGCGCTACGGCATCAAGCTCACCGCCGGCGGTAACATCCTGGACGCGCTCAAGGCCTACAAGCCCATGGTGGGCATGGAAGGCGCCACCTACTACTACTACACCAACCCCAAGAACAAGATTAACGACTGGCTGGTGAAAGAGCACGAGAAGCGCTATAACGGCGCGCCGCCGGACTTCTTCACCTGCGGCGGCTTCGCGGCGGCCATGGCCGTGGTCACGGCCATCAAGAAGGCCGACTCCACGGACACCGAAAAGCTCATCGCGGCCATGGAGGGCATGAAGTTCGACACCCCCAAGGGCGAGATGATGTTCCGTAAAGAAGATCATCAGGCCATGCAGGACATGTTCCACTTCCGCATCAAGAACAACCCCAAGCTGCCTTGGGCCGAGTGCGAGTTGGTGGAAGTGATCCCCTACGCCAAGATGGACATCCCCATCCGCAACAAGAAGTAAGCCAAACCCTAGCGGGCGGGCGCCCCAGTGCGCCCGCCCCCTTTGAGGCCCGCATATTTCGTGAGGGTTGGGTGGCATTAGATCACGAACCTGTATTCATGGGGACGTCATGCACAAAGCACCCGCATTATCAAAATACAGTTTGTACCCATCACCGGCACAGCCAGCCGCCGACAGACAAGGCGACCGGCAAGATAGGGTCGCAGGCGTAGCCATAGCTACGTCGAGGCCTGAGCGCAGCCGGCAACGCCGTATGCCGGTGGCTGACGCAGCCGGACACATGGCCCTCACGAAAAATGCGGACTAGGGGGAGAAGTGCCAGTGGCTAACCAGGCCCCGGTAGTGCAAACCAAGGATTTGACCATCCGCTTCGGCGGCAACGTGGCCGTGAACGCGGTGAACCTGACGGTGGAGCCCTTCACCCTAAAGGCCATAATCGGACCCAACGGCGCGGGCAAGACCACCCTGTTCAACCTGCTCAGCGGACAATACAAGCCCACCAGCGGCAGCATCATGTTCAAGGGCCGGGAGGTGACCGGCCTGGGCGCGGCGGACCGCACCCGCCTGGGAGTGGGCCGATCGTTCCAGCTCACCAACATTTTCCCCTCCCTGAGCGTTTTGGAAAACGTGCGCCTGGCTTTGCAGTCCAAGGCCAGGGTAGGCATGGTTTTCTGGCGCAGCTACCACTCCTACTCAGAGTTGGAGGACCGGGCCTACGAGTTGCTCCGGCAGGTGCTCATGGAAAAGCGCTGGGCGGCGGAGGCCAACACCCTGACCCACGGGGAGCAGCGCAAGCTTGAGATCGCCATCCTGTTGGCCCTGGACCCGGAGCTTCTGCTGTTGGACGAGCCCACCGCGGGCATGAGCCTGGAGGAGGTGCCGGCCATCCTGGAGCTGATCCAACAGATCAAGGCCGCCCGCAACCGCACCATCATGCTGGTGGAGCACAAGTTCGACATGATCATGACCGTTTCCGATTCCATCGCCGTGCTCAAGGAGGGCCGCCTGATCTGCGACGACTACCCCGAGGCGGTGGCCTGCAACAGCGAGGTGCTGGAAGCCTATCTGGGCGGGGGGGTGAAAAATGGCTGAGCCCATCCTGTCGCTCGCCAAGGTGCACACCTACATCGAGCAGCACCACATCCTGCAAGGGGTGGACCTTAGCTTCATGCCCGGCCGGGCCACGGTGCTTTTGGGGCGCAACGGGGCGGGCAAGTCCACCACCCTGCGCACCGTCATGGGCCTGACCCCGGCGGCCTCGGGGGAGGTCATCCTCAAGGGCCAGGCCGTGCAGGCCATGAAACCCTACGAGGTGGCCAAGCAGGGGGTTGGCTTCGTGCCCGAGGACCAGGCGGTGCTCTACACCCTTAGCGTGGAGGAGAACTTCCGCCTGGCCATGCTCAGTGAAAACGAAAAAACCTGGTCCCGCATGGAAACCATCTTCAAGCTGTTCCCGGACATGAAAAAATTTTGGCGCTCCAAGGCGGGGGTGCTCTCCGGCGGGCAGAAGCAGATGCTGGCCATAGCCCGGGCCTTTGTAAATGACCACGACCTGCTGCTTATCGACGAGCCCTCCAAGGGCCTGGCCCCCATCGTGGTGGACCACCTCATCGAATCCATCAACCACATCAAGAACCACACCACCGTGATCCTGGTGGAGCAGAACTTCTACATGGCCAGCCACATCGGGGTGGACTATTTCATCCTGGACGACGGGCGCACGGTGCACCAGGGGCTAATGGACGATCTGGTGCACGACGAGGGGCTCAAACAAAAGTATCTAGGCATCGCCTGAGGAGCGCGAAGGCATGACTACCCAAACAGCCACGGCAGGCTTACAAGAACACGGCGGCATGGATACCAAAAAGCTGGGGGTGTGGATCGCCTCGGTGGGCATCTGGTTTTTGCCTCTTTTGTGGATAGACCCCACCACCTACGCGGTGCTGACCGTGGCCGGCCTGGCCATGGGCATGCTCATCTTCCTCACCGCCAGCGGGCTCACCCTGATCTTCGGCCTCATGGACGTGTTGAACCTGGCCCACGGCGCCTTCTTCGTGTGGGGGGCCTACGTGGGCTTTTCCATATTGAACGGCTTGCAGCAGATTGGCTGGGTGGAGGGGGCGGGCGCCGCCCAGAGCATCGGCTCGGTGGTGCTGTGCCTGCTGGCCGCGCTGGTGGTGGGCGGGCTCATGGGTATCGTGCTGGAGAAGATGCTGGTGCGCCTTACCTACGGCAGCCACCTCAAGCAGATCCTCATCACCATGGGGGCCTCGCTGATATTGGTGGAGATCCTCAAGGTGGTGTGGAGCCCCAACGACGAGGTGGTGACGGTGCCCCAGGCCTTCCAGGGAAGCTGGATCGTCATGGACGTGATCATCACCAAATTCCGGGTGGCGGCCATCGTGGTGGGCGCGCTGGTGCTGGCGGGCATCCAATTGGTGATGATGCGCACCAAGCTGGGCATCATCGTGCGGGCCGGGGTGGAAAACAAGGAAGTGGTGGAGACCCTGGGCTACAACATCCGCCGGGTGTTCACCGGGGTGTTTTGCGCCGGGGCGGCCCTGGCCGCTGTGGGCGGCACCATGTGGTCCATCTTCAAGGAGCAGATTCACCCGGCCATGGGCGAGGAGAACCTCATCTTCGCCCTCATCGTGGTGATTATCGGAGGCATGGGCTCGGTGACCGGCTCCTTCCTGGGGGCCATCATGGTGGGCCTGGCCTACAACTACGTGGCCTACACCCTGCCCCCCCTGGCCCTGGGGGCCAACATCATGATCATGGCGGTGATTCTGCTTATCCGGCCCACCGGCCTCATGGGCAAGGAATAGGGCCATGGAAAATAAAACAATGCAACCGACTCCCGTGCAAATCGAGCGTGAAAACCTGCACCGGGTGCGCTTCACGCGCCCCGCCCTTTGGGTGCAGTTGGTGCTGGTGGCCTGCCTCATCGCGGGGCCGTTGGTGGTGCCGTCGTTCAGGGCCATGGACGTGATGACCAAGGTGATGATCTTCGCGGTGGTGGCCGCTTCCTACGACCTTATCCTGGGCTACACCGGAATCCTCTCCCTGGCCCATGTCACCTTTTTCGGCATTGGGGCCTACTCCATGGCCCTGGTGGTCTTCCACAGCGGCCAAGCGGCCTGGTACCACATCTTCGTGGCCATGGCCTTGGCCGTGGGCATCAGCGGGATATTGGCCGTGGCCCTGGCCTTCTTTTCGCTACGGGTGAAGGCCATATTTTTCACCATGATGTCCCTGGCCTTCGCCGAGTTCGTGTTCATTCTGGGCGACCAGTGGCACGACTTGACCATGGGAGAGGATGGCGTATCTTTTTCCCTGCCCGGCATCTTCAGCGTGAACTGGAGCGACGGAACCTTCTTGGGCGCTACCCTCAACGGACGCCTGGTGACTTACTATTTCATCCTGGCGGCCTCGGTGATCCTGTTCATCGGCCTGGTGCGCTTCGTGCGCTCACCGGTGGGAAGGGTGCTCAAATCGGTGCGCGACAACGAGCAACGCAGCACCGCCCTGGGCTACAAGACCTTCCACTACAAGGTGCTCAGCAACGTCTTCGGCTCGGTGGTGGCCTCTCTGGCCGGGGTGCTTTTCGCCATGTGGCTGGGCTATGTGAACCCCACCTCGGTGCTGGGCATCCCGGTGATGCTCAACGTGCTCTTGATGGTGATCATCGGAGGCATGGGCACCCTATACGGCAGCATCATGGGCGCGGCCTTCATCCAGGTGGCCGAGGCTTGGCTGCCGGATCTGCAAAAGCTGGCCGTGCTGCTTTTGCCCACGGTGGAGGTGGCCCAACGCCTGGCCGAGCGTTGGATCCTCTACTTCGGAATTTTGTTCATCCTGGTGGTGATCTTCTTCCCCAAGGGCTTGGTGGGCACCGCCAGAGACATGATCGCCCGGCGCAAGCTGCGCCTGGCGCAGCGGGACCATTAAATACGGCCTGGGCGCCGTAACCGGTACGCAACCATCCGCCGCCCGGCGCGGCGAATGGAACACAGAGGGAAAAGGCCATGCCTCAAGGACTGAGCATAAACAACATCGAAGTAGGGCACACTCACCGCAAGACGGTGACCATGACCGAGGAAATGATGATCTCCTTCACCCATTCCCTGGGAGACCACCAGTCCTTTCATCAGGACCCGGACATGGCCAAGGACACCTTCTTCGGACGCATCGTGGCTCCGGGCATGCTCACCGCCAGCCTGCTGGGATTCGTGCTGGGCACCGAGTACCCCGGCCTGGGGACCATCTACGTATCTCAAGAGCTCAACTTCACCAAACCGGTCTACGCCGGAGACGAGCTGACCATCTCGGTAACCGTGGAAAAAGTAATGCCTAAGCGCAACCGGGTGCGCCTGGCCACCTTGGTGGAAAACCAAGAGGGCCAAACGGTGCTCAAGGGGATGGCCGAGATCATCCCTCCCATGCGCGACGCGGCGTAAGGACCTTAGCGTGAAACCTGAAAAAACCTACAAGATGCCGGGCTCAGAGGGTGTCGATATCCAGCTGGCCGAGTGGCCGGGCAGCGGCCCGGCGGTGCTGGGGGTGCACGGACTAACCGCCAATTTGCACTGCTACCAACTCTTGGCCGAGGCTCTGGCGGGCCAAAACCGGGTGTTGGCCATGGACATAAGGGGGCGGGGGCTTTCGGACAAGCCGGACACCGGCTACTCCCTTGAAAAGCACTGCCAAGACATCGCGGCGGTGATCAAGGGCCTGGGGCTAAAGCGCATCAGCCTGATGGGTCACTCCCTGGGGGCCTACATCTGCCTGGCCTTTGCCGCCGGCTATCCCCAGATGGTTGACAAACTGGTGCTCTTGGACGGCGGCGGCGAGCTTAGCTCCGAGCAGTGGGCCAAGGTGAACGGCGGCATCAAGCCCTCGGTGGACCGCTTGGGCCAGGTGATGCCCGACCGGGAGGCATACCTGGACATGGTGCGCCAAGCCCCCTACTTCAATCCCTGGAACCAGACCATGGCCGACTACTTCGACTACGAGGTGGAAGCGGTTCAGGGCGGGGTGCGCTCTCGGGTGAACCCGGACCACATAGAGGAGGAGCGCGAAAACCTGCGCGGCATCAAGCCGTCGTCCTTTTACCGGCAGGTGCTGTGCCCGGTGCTGATTGTGCGGGCAGGCAAGGGCATGCTGAACCGCGACGACGTGCTGTTGCCCACCGACGCCCTGGAGCGCATGCTCAGGGAAATGGACCGGGCCAGGGTGGTGGATCTGCCGGATGCGGACCACTTCACCTTGATGTTCCAGCCCAACCCCAGGCGGGATCAGGCCCTGCGGGAGTTTTTGGCGCCCTAGCTTGCCTCGTCCCCAGGCGCGCCGGGGGGCTGGGTCATATTTTCTTTGAGCACGCGCTTTAATATCTTGCCCGCCGCCGATCTGGGCAGATCCGGCACCATCACAAAGGCCTTGGGCACCTTGAAGCCGGACAGACGCTTTTTAAGGTATGCCCGCAGTTCCCCGGGGTCCAGGTCGTCCCCGTTCTTGGGCACGATCACTGCGGTCACCTTCTCCCCGTACTCCCGGTCGGGCAGGCCCACCACGGCGCATTCAGCCACCTGGGGCAGCTCGTAGAGCAACTCCTCCACCTCGCGGGGGTATACGTTCTCCCCGCCGGTGATGATCATGTCCTTGATGCGGTCCACTATATATAGATAGCCGTCCTGGTCCAGGTGGCCTACGTCGCCGGAGCGGAACCAGGGGCCCCGGAAGGCGCGGGCGGTTTCCTCGGGACGGTTCAAATAGCCCTTCATGATGTTGGGCCCCTGGATGCATATCTCGCCGTCTTTGCCCTGGGGCAGGACGTTGCCCTCCTGGTCCATGATGGCCACCTCCACCGAGCCCACCGGGGTGCCCACCGAGCCAACCTTGTGACGGTAGTAGTGGTTGTAGGTGACCATGGAGGCGGACTCGGTCATGCCGTAGGCCTCGTGGATGTCGAGCCCCGAGGCCCGTTTCCACTCCCGCACCACCTCCTGGGCCATGCTGGCTGCCGCCGAAAAGCAGTAGCGCACTCGGCCCAGGCGCTGTTGCAGGTTGTCCTGGCCCAGCAGGCGCAGATACACCGTGGGCACGGCGTAGAACTTGGTGATCTCGCCCCGGCCGAAGGCGGCCAGCACCTCGCCCATGTCAAAGGCGGGCATCATCTCCAGGCAGCCGCCAGTGAGGATGGTGGAGTGCATCACGTGCACCTGCCCGAAGACATGGTGCAAGGGTAAAAAGCACAACACCCGGTCTTCATGGCCGGAGCGCTCCTGGCGGGCCACGTTATGGGCCGAGACCATGAGGTTTTCGTGGGTGAGCATCACCCCTTTGGGGGTGCCGGTGGTGCCGCCGGTGTAGAGCACCGCGGCCACGTCGCCCCGGTCCCGCTCCACGGCCTCGAACTCACCCGAGCCCTGGGCCGGCAACTCCTCGTAGGCAAGATCTCCGCCGGGGGCCACGACCTTGGGCACGCCCATCCCTTGGCGGGAGCCCAGGGCGGCCAGCTTCTCACCGGTGGTGAACAGCACCTTGGGGCGGCAGTCGGCCAAAAGGGGCCTGAGTTCGGCCGGCGCCAGTCCGGCGGCCAGGGTAACCGCCGCGCCTCCGGCCTTGATAATGCCGAAGTACACCGCCATCCACTGCCGCCCATTGGGCAGGCACAGGGCCGCGTGGTCACCCGGCTCCAGGCCCAGCGTGACCAAGGCCTCGGCCACCCGGTTGCTTTCCGCCTCCAGGGCGGCGTAGGTGGTGACGTGGCCCTGCTCCACCAGGGCGGGGAATTCAGGGAAAAAGCGGGCCGCTTGCTCCAGGTTGCGGGCCAAATTCATGGTTCGCTCCTCCAACCGGGGGGGACGCGCTGGGTCGTCTGAAATCCGCTACGGCAAGTGGGAGCCAATATCACCTTTGCCCATCCGCGCTGCCGACAATACCCCCCTCACATCAATATCAGATTGGTTAAAATAAGCAACGCCCATCAGTTACCTTGCCGGGCGGGATTGAATAGGCCCCTCTCAGTAATTGGTTGAACCATGTTATTGTGTTAGCCTGCTTCGTATAGAAAAGTGCCGGGCTACAACCGGCAACCCTATAGGCAAACTAGGTGAGGCCCCGGCTGATGATCTTCTGGGATTTGATATATAACGCGGCCCTTTTGCTCTCCCTAGGCATCTTGTATTTTGTGGTGGCCCGCCGCTGGCCCCAGAGCAAGATTATGGGTCAGGCGGTGCGGGGCCTGCTCTTTGGGTTCATCGCCATGGCCGTGATGGCCAATCCCCTGGTTTTGCGGCCCGGCATGTTTATCGACGCCCGCACGGTGATTTTATCCGTGGCGGGATTTTTCTTCGGCCCCTTGGCCGCCTTGATCGCCGTGCTCATGGCCAGCGCACAACGCATAATGGCCGGCGGGGTGGGCGTTGATGCCGGCATTCTGATAATCGTGGCCGCGGCGTGCACTGGGGTGCTTTTCTTTTATTTGAAAAAACGCAACCCACGACTAAACAATCTCTTCATGATTTTTGTCTTTGGACTGGTGGTACAGGTGGTAACGCTGCCTTTGGCGTTATTGCTGCCCTCGTCCAAGGGATGGCTGGTTTTGCGCTCAGTCAGCCTGCCCCTACTGGCGATCTACCCCATGGTCACCCTGCTACTCTCCTGGCTGCTGCTGGAGGGGGAACGGCGCATCGACGTGGCGTCCGGACTGGAAAAAAGCGAAAAGCGCTTCCGCACCCTGGCTGAAAACGTCCCAGGCGTGGTCTACCGTTGCCAAGTGGCGCCGCCCTATTCGGCCGATTATATGAGCGAGGACATCCAGGAGCTGACCGGGGTTCCCGTGGGAGAATTCACCTCCGACGGCGGGCAGAGCCTGAACCAACTCATCGTGCCCGAAGATCAGACTTTGGTGGCCTCACAGGTTCGCGAAGCGGTGCGCCTGCGCGAGCCCTTCAGTCTGGAGTACCGGATTCAGCGGGCGGACGGCAGCACGCGATGGGTTTACGACCGGGGCCAGGCGTTTTACAGCGAGAGCGGTGAGCCCCAATGGCTGGACGGAGTGCTCTTGGACATCACCGCCGCCAAGCAGGCTGGAGAGGAACTGCGCCAGGCCAAGGAAATGGCCGAGAACTATTTGCACATGGCCGGGACTATCTTGTTGAGCCTGGACCAGGAAGGCAAAATCATCCTGCTCAACAAAAAGGGCTATGAGATTCTGGGCTACCAGGAAGGTGAACTGCTGGGCCGAGACTGGTTTGATGTTTGTCTGCCTCCAGTCTGCTCCAACGAGGTGCGCGCCACCCTTCTAGCCGCCATGCGCGGTGAAAAGCCTTTGGACGAATATTACGAGAACCCGGTGATGACCAAAGATGAGCGGGAGCGCACTATAGCCTGGCACAACGCCCTGCTGCGCGACCCAGAGGGAGAACCCTACGCCCTGTTGAGCTCCGGCGAAGACATTACCGACCGCCGTTTGGCCGAAGAGAACTTGCGCCGCATCAGCGGGGAGTTGGATCGCTTTTTCACCCTGGCCCAGGATTTGCTCTGCATAGCCGACACCAACGGAATTATGCGACGGGTGAACCAAGAATGGACCAGGACCCTGGGTTATTCCCAGGATGATTTGCAAGGCCGCTCCCTGGTGGAGTTAGCCCATCCTCAAGACCGCCAGGCCACCATCGAGGCAATAGAGGGACTCACCGAACAGCACCCCATATTGGGCTTCGTCAACCGCTGCCTGGCCCAGGACGGCACCACCAGGTGGCTGGAGTGGCGGGCCGTGTCGGCGGATGAAATGCTGTTCGCCTCGGCCCGCGACATAACTCAGCGCATTTTGGACGAAGAGGAAAGGGGACGACTGGAAAATCAACTGCGCCAGTCCCAAAAATTGGAGGCCATCGGCACTTTGGCCGGAGGTATTGCTCACGATTTCAACAATGTACTATCCGCCATAATGGGATATACCGAACTGGCCCAAGCGGGGCTGACCATGGGCAAGCAGCCGACCATGGAGTTGGACAACGTGATGGCCGCCGCGGTCAGAGCCAGGGACCTGGTTCGCCAGATACTCTCTTTCAGCCGCCAGAGCGGGCACATGCTCCAAGCCATGGAGTTGAAGCCCCTGATAGTCGAAGCCCTGCACATGATCCGGGCCTCCATACCTGCCACCATTGCCATTGAAGAGAATCTTAAGGCCCAGCACCGGCAGATATTTGCCGACCCGGTGCAGATGCACCAGGTGCTCATGAACCTGTGCACCAACGCCTACCAGGCCATGGATGAAAGCGGCGGGACAATCCGGGTCGGGTTGACCCAGGTGACGGTGGACAAGGGAGCGGACGAGGGCTATCTGGGCATGGACGGCGGAGATTACCTGTTGCTAACCGTGAGCGACAACGGACCGGGCATGGACAGCAAAACCCGGGAAAGAATCTTCGAGCCGTTTTTCACCACCAAGGAGGCGGGCAAGGGCACGGGCATGGGCCTTTCCGTGGCTCACGGCATCATCACCGCTCACCACGGCGCCATCAAAGTGGAGAGCCGCCCAGGGGCAGGCGCCACCTTTATGGTGTATCTACCTGTTTTTGCGGGCCAAAAAGATGGCGCACCGTCTCAGGCGTCCCACTCAACTCCCAGGGGCCACGGCCGGATACTGATGGTGGACGATGAAAAGTCCCTGGTGGAGGTGGGATGCCGGGCCTTGGAGCATCTGGGCTACCAGGCGGTCGGGACCACCTCGCCCAACGAGGCCTTGCAACTATTCAAGGACGACCCCCGCTCTTTTGGGTTGGTAATCACCGACTACACCATGCCCCAAACTACCGGCATCAAGCTGGCCGAACAGCTTTTGGCTATTGACCCGGAATTGCCGATCATACTCTGCACCGGCTACAGTGAACACATTTCAGCCCAACAATCCCGCCGCCTGGGCATCAGCCAGTTGCTCATAAAGCCCATAAACCTAGCCGAATTGGGCCGGGCGGTAGACCAGGCCCTGCATCCCGGCCACAAGTAGCTCAGCGCCCCGCAACACTTTTTTCACAAAATTGCGCCCAAAAATCATTTGACAACCAAAAGGACAATCTGTATTGATTGAGTAATCACTCAGCTTTTTGGTATTCAGCACCCAGCATAAGACCATCCAGGGACAAAAGAGGCCGGAGGCAGCCCTATACAGAGGCCTTCGATGTTTTCATGGAAAGCAGCCAATGTCGCGCAAACAGGACATTATAGACGCCGCCACGGATCTTTTTTCCCAGAACGGCTACCACGCCACCTCCACCCATCAGGTGGCCAAGTTGGCCGAGGTTTCCGAAGGCATCATCTTTTATTACTTCAAAACTAAAGAAGACATCCTCCTGGAAATATTCTACGACTCCTTTGACACCTTTCTCGAGTCACTCCAGCGGATAATGGATGAAGCGCCCACCGGGCTGGACGCCTTGCGCGCCTGGGTGGGAATCCATTTCGAGGCGATAGACAGCCGCGCCAAAAACATTTTATTGCTGGTCAGGGACTTTCCCGCCAGTCTGGCCAATGAGGATTCCCCCCACCGGGAAAATATTTTGGGCCGCGTGGCCAAACTGCATCAGTTTCTGGTCAAGATAATCAAAAGAGGGCAAAAGGACGGATCGATAGGTTCTTGCGATCCCGAACCGACCGCCCTGGTCCTGCGCAGCTTGCTAATTGGATACACTCGGGTGGCCATGTTGGAGAACCCCCATCCCCCCGAGTTTTCCAAAGCGCTGTGGGGATTTTGCCGGCGCGCCCTCAACCCCAACCCCAGCCAAGCTTAATTTCAGGAAGAAACGGTCATGCCCAAGGTTCGCAATATCGCTCTACTTTGCCTTGTTTGCCTGCTGCCCTCCCTGGCGACGGCAGCGGGCGACCCGCCCATTCCCAAAGTGGAAAAGGGCCTCCCCCTGAGCCTGGAGGGAGCCCTGGTTCGGGGCATCGAAAACAACCTGGACCTCAAAATGGTTCAGGTGCGGGTGCCGGCCAGCCAGGAAGAGGTGATCATACAGGAGGCCCAGTTCGATCCTTCCCTGGACGCCTCGATGAGCAGCGGCGAAGACCGCTTTCCCAACACCTCCGCCGTCTATTGGGGCGACCAGGAAAAGCTGGGGCTCAACACCGCAACGGTGGGAGTTAGCAAGCGCTTCCAGACCGGCCTGCAGTCCCGGGTGGGGGTGCAGACCATTGGCGCCGACAGCAATGCGGTGACCAACGAGATAAACCCCGCCTACAGCACCTACCTGGTCCTGGACCTGACCCAGCCCTTGTTCAAGGGCGCGGGCACCGAAGCCAACACCGCCGGGCTGCGCATCTCCCAGAAGCAGGAAAAGCAGACCCAGTTCCAATACCTCAACCAGGCCCAAAACCTGGCCAACAAGGTGGAACGCACCTATTACCTGCTTTCCCTGGCCCACGTGGTGCTGCGCCACCGCATCGAGTCGCGCCACCTGGCCAGCGGGCTGCTCAAAGGCAACCGGGAGAAATTCAAGGCCGGGGTGGTGCCTATAACCGAGGTGCAGGAAGCCGAAACCGCGGTGGCCTCCCGAGACGAGAAGATCGTCCTGGCCCAGCAACAGATGGAGACGGTGTCCAACCAACTCAAGGACATGCTGGAGATCCGCTCCGGCGACCCCTTGTACATGAGCACCATCCGGCCCCAGGACCTTGCCGGGCCGGACCAGCCCTTCCCCAACCTGCCCCAGGCCCTGACGGTGGCTCTCAAGCACCGCCCGGATCTGTTGGCCCAAAAGGTGGAGTTGGACAAGTTTGATATCCGCCTGGCCTATCTTGAGAACCAGCGGCTGCCCCAGATCGACCTGGCGGCCAGCCTGGCCATGAACGGCCTGGCCGGCACCGAGACCGAGGTGGGCAGCGCCGCGGGCAACCCCTACGGCGGCAACTACTCCGACTCATGGAACAGCATGGCCGACGGCGATGGCTACAACTGGTTCGTGGGCCTCAGGCTCACCTATCCCCTGGGCAACCGCGAGGCGAACAGCCGCTACCGCGTGGCCGGCTGGAAGCGCAAGCGGGCCCTGTATCGCCTCAAGCGCCTGGAAGGCACCACCGAGACCGAGCTCAAGAACGCCCTGGTCACCCTGCGCCGCAGCCTGGAGCGGGTGCAAGTGGCCGACCGCTTTCAAAGGCTGGCCGAGACCAACCTCCAGCAGGAGATGCGCCGCCTGGACGAGGGGCTATCGGATTCCTTCCGTATTTTGGACTTCCAAAACAACGTGATCGAAGCCCGCATCCGCAAGGCCATCGCCTTGACCGACTTCAATCAAGGCCTGGCCGACCTCCACATGGCCATGGGGGACAACCTGAGCCGCTTTAAAATTATTCCCAAGATGAACCCGGAGGATAAGGTCAATGTCCGCTAAGAGAACGCCTCTGAGCTTAACCGTCCTAGCCCTGGCCCTGACCTTGCTCTGGGTGACCGCCGGCTGCGGGCGCGAGGAAAAGAAAACCCAGGTAGTCGCCCCCACGGCCACAGTGGTGTCCCTCGGGGAGCTCGCCTCCCGGCGGGTGGAAAACGTGCTCAACCAGGTGGGAACCCTCAACTCACCCAAGATGGTCACCATCCGCTCGGAGATAGCCGCCCCGGTGGAGGAGATTCTTTTCCAGGAGGGCGTGGAGGTCAAAAAGGGCACCCTGCTGGTCAAGCTGGACGCGGCCAAGGTGCGCGCGGACATGCGCAACCTGGAGCAGCGCATCCACCAGCTCAAGATCCGCCTGGCCCACCAGAAGCGCAACCTGGAGCGCAACCGGCCCCTGGTAAAGGACAAGCTGGTCTCCCAGATGAAGTACGACGACCTGGAGACCGAGATCGCCCTGGCCCAGGCCGCCCTGGCCCAAGCCCAGGCCGACATGTCCCGGCAAAAGGAGATGCTGGCCGACACCGAAATCCAGGCTCCATTTGACGGGGTGGTGGGCTCCAAGAACCTGTCGGTTGGCGACTACCTCAAGGCCGGCGAGCCGGTGGTCAGGGTGGTGAGCCTGAACCCCCTGGAGATGGAGTTCTCCGTACCCGAGCGCTTCAAGGCCGGCATCTTCAAGGGCCAGGAGGTGAGCATCTTCACCGTGGCCTACCCCGGCCGCAAGTTCATTGGCAAGATTTCCTTCATCTCCCCGGTGGTGGACTCCAAGACCCGATCCTTCAAGGTAAAGGCCACGGTTGACAACACCCGGCACCTGCTCAATCCGGGCATGTTCGGCCGCCTGAAGGTGACCGTGGACGTGCGCGAAAACGCGGTGTGCTCCCCATGGTCCAGCATCATCCAGACCGAGAAGGAGACCTACATCTTCCTGGTGATCGACGGCAAGGCCAAGAAGGTTCCGGTCACCCTGGGGCATATCGAAAACCAGTGGGCCGAGATAATCCACCCGCCGCTGGAGGCCGGGGCCAAGGTGATTTTGGAAGGCAAGTTCATGGTCAAGGACGGCGGCCTGGTGCGTGAGGCCGAAGTCAAGACCGGGGCCAAAGCTTCTGACGCCCAGGCGGGAAAGTAGGGGGGAGCCATGTTCCTTACCGACTTTTCCATCCGGCGGCCGGTGGCGGCCACCATGATGGTGACCGCCCTGGTGGTGTTCGGTCTCATAGGCATGACCCGCCTGGGGGTGTCGCTGTATCCGGACGTGGACTTCCCCATGGTCACCGTGACCACGGTATGGGAGAACGCCCGCCCCGAGGAGGTGGACAACGAAATCACCGACAAGCTTGAGGACGCCATCAGTTCGGTGAGCGGCATCAAGCACATCAACTCGGCCAGCATGCAGGGCGTCAGCCGCATCATCGTGGAATTCGAGTTGAGCAAAGACGTGGATGTGGCCGCCCAGGAGCTGCGAGACAAGATATCCACCAAGCTGCGCGAGCTGCCCACCGAGGCCGAGTCCCCGGTCATCGACAAGCTGGACATCAACGCCCAACCCATCATCTGGCTGGCGGTGCGCGGGCCCCAGGCCATCGAGACCCTGACCAAGGTGGCCGACGAGCAGCTAAGGCCCATGATCCAGAAGATCCAGGGAGTGGGCGAGGTGCGCGTGGGCGGGGCGCGGGAAAAAGAGGTCCACGTCTGGCTGGACCGCGAGCGCCTGGCCGCCTACAAGCTGGGGGTCAATGATGTTATCGCCGCCCTGGCCCGGGAGCACGTGGAGATCCCCGGCGGCAAGATCGAATCCAAGGAAAAGGAATTCCTCATCCGCACGGTGGGCGAGTTCCCCACCCCCGAGGCTTTCAACCGCATGATCGTGGCCTTTAAGGGCGGCTACCCGGTGCGCCTGGAGGACGTGGGCGTGGCCCGCTCGGCCCGCCAGGAAAGCGTGGGCGTGGCCCGCTTCACCACCAAGGACACCGGCGGCATGCGCACGGTGGGCCTGGGCATCTCCCCGCGCTCCGGGGCCAACGAGGTGGCCATCGCCCAAAAGGTGCGCCAGGTGTTGCCCGAGCTTCGGCGCGTCGCCCCCGAGGGCATTATCATCGACGTGGCCACCGACACCACCATCTTCACCGAGAAGTCCATCAGCGAAGTGCAGTTCCAGCTACTTTTGGGCGCCATCATCGCCGCGCTGATCATCTTCCTGTTTTTGCAGAACCTGCGCACCACCATCATCAGCGCGGTGGCCATCCCCACCAGTATCATCTCCACCTTCGCCTGCATGTACTGGATGGGATTCACCATGAACAACATGTCCATGCTGGCCTTGGTAACCGCAGTGGGCTTGGTCATCGATGACGCCATCGTCATGGTGGAAAACATCTTCCGCCACCGCACCGAGCTTAAGCAGGGAGCCATGGAAGCGGCCTTCGAGGGCTCCTCGGAGATCGCCTTCGCGGTGGTGGCCACCACCGTGGCCCTGGGCGGCGTGTTTTTACCCGTGGCCTTCATGGGCGGCATAGTTGGGCGCTTTTTCTACGAGTTCGCGGTCACCCTGGCCTTTTCCGTGGCATGCTCCACCTTCGTGGCGCTCACCGTGGTGCCCATGCTCTCGGCCCGCTTCCTAACCGTGAAGGAAACCACCAACGGGTTGTTCAACCTGTTCAACAGCGCCATGGAGGGCACCAGCCGTTTTTACCGGCGGCTCATAGCCTGGTGCCTGCGCCACCGGCTCTCGGTCATGGCCGCGGCCATGGCCGCCCTGGTGGTGGGCGGCTGGGTGTTCACCATGCTGGGCAAGGAGTTCGTCACCGCCGAGGACGAGGGCCGCTTCATGGTCCGCCTGGAGATGCCCCTGTCCTATTCCCTGGAAAAGACCGATTCGGTTCTCCAGCGCCTGGAAAAGCAGATGATCAAGGTGCCGGAGATCAGCCACTTCTTCTCGGTTTCCGGATGGGATGGCTCCAACAAGGCGGTGGCCATGGTAACCCTGACCCCCAAGGCCGAGCGCAAGCGCGGCCAGACCGAGTTGCAAGTCGTGGTGCGTGGCCTGTTGCGCCAACTGCCCGATGTGCGAGGCACCGTGTCCCGGATATCACCACTGGGGGCCGGCTCGCGCAACGAGGACATCCAGTTCGTCATCCAAGGGCCGGAGATCGACAAGATCGACAAGTACTCCCAGGAGCTTATGGAGCGCCTGGAAAAAACCCCGGGCTACGTGGGCATTACCCGCAACCTGGAGATCGGCAAGCCGGAGGTGCGCGTGAAGATCGACCGCGCCCGGGCGGCCGATGCCGGGGTCAGCGTCCGAGAGGTGGCCAACGCGGTGGCCGCCCTGTTGGGCGGCGTGAAGACGGTGGACTTCCGCGAGGGCGGCAAGAGCTACGACGTGCGGGTGCGCCTGATGGAGGACCAACGGGTGCTTCCCCAGGACGCGCAGCGCATATGGCTGCGGGCAAACGACGGCCGCCTACTGGACGTGGCCAGCTTCGTCACCTTGGAGCAGGGAGTGGGCCCCAACATCATCAACCGCCTGGACCGCGGCCGCTCGGCCACCGTCTACGCCAACCTGGAAGGCAAGCTCTTGGGCGAGGCCATGCCCGAAGTGCAGGCCATTGCCGACGGGATGCTGCCTGACGGCTACACCACCTCCTTCGTGGGCAGGGCCGAGGCCTTTGCCGAGACCACCGGCTTCATAGCCTTCGCCTTCCTTTTGGCCATCGCCCTCACTTACATGGTGCTGGCCGCCCAGTTTGAGAGCTTCGCCCACCCACTTGCCATCATGATGGGCCTGCCGCTTTCGTTCATCGGGGCTTTCGGCCTGCTTTTCCTCATGGGCAACAGCTTCAACCTTTTCTCCATGATCGCCTTGATCCTGCTGGTTGGCCTGGCCACCAAAAACGGCATTTTGCTCATCGACTACACCAGGCAGCTCAGGGAAAAGGGCATGGGCGCCCATGAGGCGCTGATCGAGGCGGGGGCCACCCGGCTGAGGCCCATCCTGATGACCGCGGTGTCCACCATCGGCGGCGTGCTGCCGGTGGTGCTGGCCCTGGGTGTGGGCTCTGAAAGCCGCCAGCCCATGGCCGTGGCCATCGCCGGAGGCATGGTCTCCTCCACGGTGCTGACCTTGCTGGTGGTGCCGGTGGTCTATTCCTATTTGGATCAGTTCACCAACTGGAAGCTGGTCCGGTGGATACAACACCGTTTTATGGCACCGGACGCCATTAAAGACGGCCAAAAAAAATAATCATAGGAAGCGTTCTCGGGAATTTACGGGTAAGGAGTAATGGCGCGGCTACTAAAGTTCTTGACGGTGATAATCTCCCTGGCCACCGGCTTGCTGACGTCCAGGGAGATTTATGGCCTGCTGCCCTCCTGGGAGGGCGAAAGCTGGCCCTGGGTGGCCCTGGACGCGGGGTCGTTGTTATTGGCCTTTTTCCTTATCTCCGGCTTGGTTTACTATGTAATAAGCGACATGAGCCGCTGGCTGCTCGACAAGAGCAGACGGCCACCGAGGCCCTAGGCCTGCCGCCATGGATACCCCCCGGCTATTGCGACCTGAAGCAATGTTTTGATTAGGAGAGCCTGTCGTGTTTAAAAAACGCCTCTTGCCCGCATTGACCATCGCGTTCATCGCCTGCCTGGGATGGGCAGCCCCCGGCCAAGCCTTTGATATGGGGGGGTGGATGGTACCCAAGGTGGGCAACCTCAAATACAACCTGAACTACGACGTGACCTATTCGCCGGACCGGGAGGTGGAAGGCCAGGGCACCGACATGGGCTACACCAGACAAACCGGCCGATTCCTGGCCCCACTGTGGCAGAACCCACGCGACGAGTTGGCCATGCACGGACGAGCCTCTTACATGTCCGTGGACACCTCGGCCGTTTTGCCCGGCAGCGGCCGCGCGTTCCCCGAAGACCTTTATGACCTGCGCCTGGGAGTAACCTACCGCCACAAGATGGATCGGGGCTGGGTGTTCGGCGGCGATTTCACCGTGGGCTCTCCCAGCGACAAGCCCTTCAACAAGTTCGACGACACCTCCGTGTCAGCCACCGTCACCCTGTTGACCCCCATGGGTGAGAACAAGGCCCACCGCTGGCTTTTTCTTATCAACTATTCCAACACCCGCGACTTCTTGGCCGACATACCTATCCCCGGCGTGGCCTATGCCTATATACCGGACAAAAACCTGAGCATCCTGGTGGGCCTGCCGTTGGCCAGCATCCGCTACAAGCCGGCCCCCAAGTGGACCCTGAGCGGCCTGTACATCTACCCCCGCACCATCATAAGCAGCGCGGCTTATCGCCCGTGGCGCTGGGTTGAGGGCTTCGTGGGCTTTGACTGGAGATACCAGCGTTGGTTTCTCAGCGACCGCCGCGACACAAAGGACCGCCTGTTTTTCTATCAAAAGGAGGCCAAGGCGGGGTTCAAGTTTTTCCTGCCCAAGGGACTGACCCTCAAGCTCACCGGCTCCTATGCCTTTGACCGCCTGTGGTTCCAAGGCGATGACTGGGACGACCGCGACCAGGACCGCGTTGATTTGGAGAACGGCTACATCTTCAGCGCGATGATCAACTGGCGGTTTTAGGCCCTCCGCTGCAACAAAACAAAGGACCGCGCCATCCAGACAGGAGGCGCGGTCCACTTATTTAATACGCGAGGCTACTTCTTTTTAGCGGCGGCCTTCTTTTTCTTGGCGGGCTTTTTCCTGGCCGGTTTCAGTTTGGCCACCATCTCGTCCACTTCCTCGGCTCCGTTGGCCAGCCACTTCTCCTCGTTCGGCTCCAGGATTTTGAGCAGACGCAGGAACTCTCCCGCGTGCTCCTTCTCCTCGTCGGCGATGTCTTGCAACACCGCTGCGGCCAGCTTGTTGCTGGTGGCATCGGCCAAGGCCTCGTACAGATGGATGGCCTCCTGCTCGGCAGCCAGGGAAAGGCGAATGGCCCGGGCCAGCTCGCGGTCTTTCATCTTGCGGCCCGGCGTCATTCCGGGGAAGGGATTCATAAACTCAGGCATGAAGGCTCTCCTTTCGTCCCATACAACGGAGGGGCGGCGTCCTATGGGTGCTTGGTTAAAATCATCTTTAGTTGATTATAGGCTTGATCCAGTTCCCGTTCAAATAGCCGCGCTTGACGCCCCTTGGCCCCTGGCCTAAAGTAGCTCCACCGATTCAGCGCGAGGACAAGGCAATGAGCCAACCACAACCACCGGCCGACTTGAACGCCTTCAGCCAGGGCATCGCCGCCCTTTGGCAGCGCTGCGACGCGGCCTTTGCCCAGGTGGCCGCCTCCTTCCCCAAAGAGGTGCGCTGCGGCTCGGGCTGCGATGACTGCTGCCACGCGGTGTTCGACCTCACCCCTGCCGAGGCGTTGGCCTTGGCCCTGGCCTTTCGCCGCCTGGCCCGCAACGCCCGCCGGGAGGCCCTGCGCCGGGCTGAAAAGGCCGAGGCCCTGTTTGACCAGGTGGCCCGCCAGGCCCTGGAGCAATCGCCCGAAGAACGACTGACCACTTTCTCTCGCGCTCGCGTGGCCTGCCCCCTCTTGGAAAAGGGCCTGTGCATGCTTTACGAGGTCCGCCCCCTCACCTGCCGCTTGTACGGCATACCCGTGGCCAGCGGGGACGAGGCCCACGTGTGCCCCCGTTCCGGCTTTGACCAAGGCCAGAGCTACCCCACCGCCGGGTGGGACATGGTGCAGGCCGAGGCCGAGGCTCTCAGCCGAGCCGCCCTGGAGCTGGCTCCCCAACTAGGGGACGAGCGCCGGGACCTGGCCAGGGTGCTCAAGTGGGCCCAGGCCCAGGCCTTGACCCTGGAAGCGCTGGAAGCCTAATCTTAAATCTCAAGGGCCCACCAGCCCCACTACTATTAGATTGAGGAGGGCGCCTTTGGCCGCCAAGCCCACCCTATATCTGCTGGACGCCTCCAGCTACATCCACCGCGCCTTCCACGCCATCCGCAACCTGACCACCAGCGACGGGGTGCCCACCGGCGCGGTGTACGGCTTCGTGCAGATGCTCTTAAAGGTGCTCGACGAAGCCCAGCCCAGCCATCTGGCCGTGGTTTACGACGCCAAGGGCCCCACCTTCCGCCACAAGCTCTACGAGCCCTACAAGGCCAACCGCCCGCCCATGGACCCGGCGCTGAAGGCCCAGATGCCCCTGGTGCGCCAGGTGGTCACCGCCTTGAACCTCCCGGCCGTGGAGATGGAGGGCTACGAGGCCGACGACCTCATGGCCACCCTGGCCCGCCAGGCCACGGAGCAGGGATTCAAGGTGGTGCTGGTCACCGGCGACAAGGATATGTCGCAACTGGTGAGCGGGGACGTGACCATGTGGGACACCATGAAGGAGCTGCGCCTGGGGCCACCCGAGGTGGTCGAGAAAATGGGGGTGGCCCCGGAGTTGGTGGTGGATTTGCAGGCGCTGACCGGCGACAGCACCGACAACATCCCCGGCGTGCCCGGCGTGGGACCCAAGACGGCGGTGAAGCTTTTGGCCCAGCACGGCGACCTGGACTCGGTCTTGGCCGCCGCGCCGGAGATGAAAAAATCCAAGCTCAAGGAAAACCTCCTGGCCCACGCCGACGACGCACTCATGAGCCGGGAGCTGGCCCGTTTGGCCGATGACGCACCGCTGAAGTTTTCGCCCGAGCTGTTCGCCATGGCCCCGCCGGACCCGGAGGTGATCACCCCGGTGCTGGCCCAGCTTGAGTTCGGCTCCCTGATGAAGCAGTTCGCGCCCCAGCCCGTGGCGGTGGAAGGTAACTACCGTTTGGTGGTGAAGCCAGAAGAACTCCAGGCCGAGATCGCCAAGGCCTACAAGAAAGGCAAGGTGTCCATCGACACCGAGACCACCAGCATCGACGCCATGGCCGCCGAGCTGGTGGGCTTCTCTCTGTGCACCAAGAAAGGCGAGGCGGTGTACGTGCCGGTGGGGCACCAGCTCCCGGACGGTGAAAAGCAGATGGATCGCGAGGTGGCCCTAGAGTTGCTGCGCCCCCTGTGCGCTGACCCCCAGGTGGCCAAGATAGGCCAGAACCTCAAATACGACCACATCGTCTTGACCAGGGCGGGCGCGCCGCTCACCAACATCGCTTTTGACACCATGGTGGGCAGCTATCTCCTTAACCCCGGCAAGACCTCCCACGGCCTGGCGGCCATCGCCGCCGAGTTTTTGGGGCGCAGCGTAATCCCCTACGAGGAGGCGGTGGGCGGCAAAAACAAAAGCTTCGCCTTTGCCGAGTTGGACAAGGCCACGCCCTACGCCGCCGAGGACGCGGACGTGGCTTGGCAGGCGGCTCGGGTGCTGGGGCCGCGCCTGGAAGAGGCGGGCCTGGAGCCGCTGTTCCTGGACCTGGAAATGCCCCTGGTGCCGCTGTTGGCGCAGCTGGAAATGAACGGGGTCAAGCTGGACGTGGATGCCCTGAACGAGCTGAGCAAGGAATTGGGCGGACAGTTGGCCGAGCTAAAGGCCTCCTGCTACAAGCTGGCCGGGCACGAGTTCAATTTGAACTCGCCGTCCCAACTGGCCACGGTGCTCTTTGAGGAGCTGGGCCTGCCCCAGGTGAAAAAGACCAAGAAGAAGACCGGCTTTTCCACCGACGTAACCGTGCTGACCATTTTGGCCGCCCAGCACCCCCTGCCAGCCGAAATTTTGAACTACCGCACCTTGACCAAGATCAAGGGCACCTATGTGGACACCCTGCCCGTGCTGGTGAACCCGGACACCGGACGGGTGCACACCAGCTTCAACCAGGCGGTCACCGCCACCGGGCGGCTGTCCTCGTCCGACCCCAACCTGCAGAACATCCCGGTGCGCACCGAGCTGGGCATGCGTATCCGCGGGTGCTTCATCACCGAGCCGGGCATGGTGATGCTAAGCGCCGACTACTCCCAGATCGAGCTGAGGGTGCTGGCCCACCTGAGCCGCGACCCGCTGCTGCTGGAAGACCTCTCCCAGGGCCTGGACGTGCATACCCAGACCGCGGCGCGCCTGTTCGACGTGATGCCCGGCCTGGTGACCAAGGAGATGCGCGCTAGGGCCAAGACGGTGAACTTCGGGGTGCTCTACGGCATGAGCGCCTTCCGCCTGGCCCGCGAGCAAGGCATAAGCAACAAGGAGGCCCAGGACATCATCAGCAAGTATTTGGGGCGCTACGCGGGCATCGCCTCCTTCCAGCAGGCCAACCTGGCTTCGGCCCGGGACAAGGGCTACGTGACCACCCTGTTGGGCAGGCGGCGCTTTTTGCCGGCCATAAACTCCAGCAACCGCATCGCCCGCGAGGGGGCCGAGCGCATCGCGCTGAACACCCCCATCCAGGGAACGGCGGCGGACCTCATCAAGCTGGCCATGCTCCGGGTGGCGGAGATGATGGCCGCCGAGTTCCCCGAAGCGCTGATGATCCTCCAGGTGCACGACGAGCTGGTGTTCGAGGTGCCCGAGAAGCAGGTGGAGGCTTTCACCGAGCGGGTACGTCAGGAGATGGAAGGGGTGTACAAGCTGGCCGTGGAGCTGAAGGTGGATATCGGCTGGGGAGCCAACTGGGCCGAGGCGCACTGAGAGGTATCTATGAGCGCAACGGAACAAAACCCCATGCTCCTGCCCGACGGCCAGGTCCTGGGCCAGGGCGGCAAGTATGTGGACATCGCCGGGGTGCGCACCTATTACGAGGTGCACGGCGCGGGCGAGCCCCTGCTGCTGCTCATGGGCGGGCTGGTCACTCTGGAATCGCTGCATAGCCTGACGTGCGGCCTGATGCCCCACTACCGGGTGTACCTGCCCGAGCGCCGGGGCCACGGCCGTAGCGGCGACTGCCCCCAGCCCCACTCCTACCCCCTGTACGCGGCCGACGCCGCCGCCTTCATGCAGGCCATGGGCCTGGAGAGGGCCAAGGTGGTGGGCTGGAGCGACGGGGGGGTGCTGGCCCTGTATCTGGCCCGGGACCGCCCCGAGCTGGTGGAGCGCCTGGCCCTTATCGGGGCCGGGGCCCATGTGTGCGGCTACAGCGAGGAGTTCTACAACCTGGCCAAGGCCGCCACCTGGGACAACCTGCCCCCCGATGACAAGGAGCTCTTGGCCACGCACATTCCCCTTGGGCCGGAGCATCTGCCCCGCCTGGTGGACACGGTGCGCGACATGTGGCTCACCTCGCCCAATCTGCTGGCCGAGGATTTGGCCGCCATCGAAGCGCCTACCCTGGTGCTGCTGGGCCAATACGATTTGGTGCGCCTGGACCACGCCCGGGACATGGCCCGTGCCCTGCCCGGTGGGCAGTTGGCCGTGGTGCCGGGGGTGACTCACTACGGCCCCTTGGAGCGGCCCTGGCTCATCAACAGCATTCTGCTGGACTTTTTGGGGGCGCGGCCCGGCCTGCCCAGCCCCATGAACCAAACCCAGGGGTAGCTCTTCTTGACGGGCCGGGGCGCCCCCGCTATAACTGGTGGAACCTTCGGGACATCTGGCCCTTTGGGGCTGGCGGGCGGCAATGCATAAATCCCTGATAGCTTACAACCTGGCCTTGGGCCTGGCCGGCACTTCGCTGCCCGGCCTGTGGCTTGGCTCGCGCCTGGCCCGGAGCTGGGGCGAGTTTTGGCCCCGTTTGGGGCTTTACCGCGACCTGCCGCCAGCGGGTAACGGCCCCCGGGTGTGGCTGCAAGCGGTGAGCGTGGGCGAGGTGGCCGTGGCCATGGCCGTGGCCGAAGAGTTGTGGGCTAGGCGGCCCGAGATAGAGCTGAGCATCAGCAGTTCCACGGCCAAGGGCCTGGAACGGGCGGCCGAGCTGTTCGCGGGCCGGGCCAAGGTGCTGCCCTTCCCCCTGGAGGCCCCCTGGGCCGTGGCCGGGGCCTGGCAAAAGGTGCGGCCCCAGGTCTATGCCTCCCTGGAGACCGAGCTTTGGCCCAACTTCCTGGCCTGGCTGGACAATCGCGGCTGCGACCTGCTGCTACTCAATGGGCGCATCAGCCCGCGCAGCTTCCCTCGATATATGAAGGCTCGGCCTTTTGTGGCCGGTTGTTTGGAGCGCTTCTCCCTGCTCAGCATGATCGGCCCGGAGGACGCAAAGCGGGCCAAGGCCCTGGGCGCGCCGCCGGAGCGGGTCAGGGTGGAGGGCAACGCCAAGTACGCCGGGCTGGCCCAGCGGGTGGCCGCCCTGGACCCTGAGCACTTGGCGCAGCGCCTGGCCCTGGGCGGAGCGCCCCTGCTGGTGGCAGGCAGTGTGCGCACTGGCGAGGAGCAGGTGGTCTTGGGGGCTTTCAAGCAGGTTTTGCAAGGCCACCCCGAGGCGGTGCTGGCCGTGGCCCCGCGCCACGTGGAGAAGTCCCCCCGCTGGCTGGCCGCTGCCAGGGATTTGGGGCTCAGCGCCCAGGCCTGGGGCGAGCTTAGCCCCACCCAACCCCGCCGGGGCGACACCAGAGTGGTGGTGGTGGACGCCATGGGCCGGCTCCTGACCCTATATGGCCTGGCCGCCGCCGCCTTTGTGGGGGCCTCCCTGGTGCCCTTGGGCGGGCAAAACCCCATGGAGCCCGCCGCTTGGGGAGTGCCCGTGGCCTATGGCCCGGACATGGCCGATTTCTTGGACGCAGCCCAGGCCCTGGAGCTGGCGGGCGCGTCACGGATGACAATCAATGCCGAAGAGTTGGCCGCCTGGTGGGAACAGATGCTCTTCTCACCGGAACGCGCCGCCCAGATGGGCCAGGCCGCCCGCACGGTGGTGGCCGGCTGGTCCGGAGCGGCCCAGGCGGCGGCCGGGCACATTCTGGGCGCCTTAAAACGCCAGGGGGTTTAAGCGCATGCCTCAGCACCAGCCCCAGCTAAGCTCCCGCCCCCTGGTGAGCCAGGCCGCCCTGAACCGGCTGGCCAAGGCCCTGGACCCGGAGACCAAGCGCCGCCTGGGCAAAGCAGTGCGCCTGTGGGCCCAGGTCAAGGAGGCGGGCGGCCGGGTGGTGGTGGCCACCGGCTCTGGCCCCAACCTGCACGAGGGGGTCACCTGCATGGTGGCCGAGCTGGTGCGCCTGGGCTTGGTGGACGGGGTGCTCACCTCCAGCGCGGTGGTGGGCCACGAAATGGCCGGGGTCTTGGAGCGGGTGCGCCGGGTGGAGGGAGCCAAGCTGGGCCTGGACCCGGCGGCCCTGCCCGCCGACGGCAAGGTGGAGGTCTCGCTGCTGAGCCCCGAGCAGTTGGCGGGCCTGGCCCGGCAGACGATCATAGACCGCGACCTGTACCGGCGCATGGTTTCCGCGCCGGGCAACGACATTATAAAGGTGGCCGGAAACCTGGCCTACCCCACCGGCCTGTGGGTGGAGCGCACCGCCCGGCTTCTGGAGCCCATGGCCAAGGCGGCGGGCCTGCCCCTGGAGGCGGTGGCCGGTCCCGGCTGCGACCCTCTGACCATGCTGGGTGCCTGCGCCCGGCGGGGAGTGCCCTGTTTGGTCACGGTGCCCCAACTGGTGGGCGGAGGCCAGGTGGGACTGGCGGTGGGCGACTCCATCAGCATATCCTCGCGCTCGGCCCGGGTGGCCGATCTGTTGGCCTCGGCGGACCTGATTATCGAGAGCGGAGTGGCGCTCACGCAGGAAATCCACGACGGTCCCTTTGAGCTGTTCACCGGCCATGGCCTGTGGGCCCGCCACGAGGGCCTGGACACCTTCAGCCTGGGCCAAAAGGCGGTGGTGCGCATCGACCTGGACCCCAACCTGGAGCGGGCCTGGCAGATGCAGCGCGACGGCCAGGCGGTGGCCCAGGCCATAGACCAGGGCACGCCCAAGGCCACCGGCATGAAGCTGCCCTTCCGCATGGAAATGAGCGGTTTCGCTCGCGTGCCCGGCGCCCTGCCCCTCACCGGCGACCTGGGGGTAATCTGGCCCCTTTTGGCCAGCCGGGCAGCCAAGGCCATGGGTGTAAAAACCGCCTTTCTGTGTTACAAACAAGGCACACCTCCTGGAGAGGCGGTGCGCAAGTACATCGTAACGAAGCTAAGCCCCCTGGATCACTCGCAAGTGGTTCAAGCGCTTAAGGAAAAAAGCCTGTGGCCCTAGATGCTCTACTAGTTTTGGAAGACGGAACCGCATTCCCCTGCCGCACCTTCGCCGGTTCTGGCGAGGTGGCCGCCGAGGTCTGCTTCAACACGGCCATGACCGGCTACCAGGAAGCCATCACCGACCCCTCCTACAAGGGGCAGATGCTGGCCATGACCTATCCTTTGATAGGCAACTACGGCACCAATCCCGAGGACGCGGAAAGCCGCGCCGTGCAGATCAGCGCCTTTTTAGTAAAGGAATACCAGGAGTTCCCCTCCAACTTTCGCTCCACCCAGAGCCTCAGCGAATATTTGGAAGAGGCCGGGATCATGGGCGTGGAAGGCCTGGACACCAGGGCCCTGACCCGCCATTTGCGCATCCAAGGGGCAATGCGGGGGGTGCTTTCCACCGAAGACCTGGACCCGGCCAGCCTGGCCGCCAAGGCCCAGGCCAGCCCCGGCCTGGTGGGCATCGATCTGGTCAAGGAAGTCACATGCCCCCAGCCCTACCGCTGGCAGGACGGGGCGCCCGGCCCGGAGCTGGACCTGAACGGGGATTTCGACCCCGAGGAGATGTGGGACGGCGGCGAGGGCAGCTACAAGGTGGTGTGCCTGGACTGCGGCATCAAGTACAACATCCTGCGGCGGCTGGAGAAACGGGGCAACAAGCTCATCGTGGTCCCCGCCTCCACCTCGGCGGATACGATCCTTAAACTCCAGCCGGACGGCGTGTTTCTGAGCAACGGCCCCGGCGACCCGGCGGCGGTTACCTACGTGGTGGACACGGTCAAGAGCCTCATGGGCCGCTCGCCCATCTTCGGCATCTGCCTGGGCCACCAGATGATCGGCCAGGCCCTGGGCGGCAAGACCTTCAAGCTGAAGTTCGGCCACCGGGGAGCCAACCAACCGGTCATGGACCTCAAAACCAGCAAGGTAGAGATCACCAGCCAAAACCACGGCTTCTGCGTGGACTCCGAGACCATCAGCGACCCCCAGGTGGTGATGACCCATTTGAACCTCAACGACCGCACCCTGGAGGGGCTCACCCACCGGGAGGTGCCGGTGTTTTGTGTGCAATACCACCCCGAAGCCGCGCCGGGCCCCCATGACGCGGATTATCTGTTCGACCGTTTCCAGGACATGATGCAGAGCAAGCAACCCCTGGCTTAGAGCAAAGCTTTCAGGGAACCGGGAAGCCATATGAGCACCACCCAAGCCAGCTTCAGCCACCGGGGGCTGACCTCTCTGATGAGCGCGGCGGGCCTGGTGGTCATGGGCCTCAGCGGCCTGGTGGCCTTCCTCATGCCGCATGGGCGCATAGCCTATTGGAACGACTGGCACTTCCTGGGGCTCACCAAGACCCAGTGGGGCAACATCCACATAATCAGCGCCATCTTGTTCCTGGTGGCCATGGGCTTCCACATCTACTTTAACTGGAAGCCCTTTATCAGCTACCTCAAGGGCAAAGCCGCCCAGATGGCCGGCCGCAAGCGCGAGCTGTGGATAACCCTGGCCGCCTTGGTGGTGGTGGTGGCGGCGGGCATCCACCCCTTCCCGCCCTTTAGCTGGCTGGTGGATCTGAACACCGCTCTCAAGAACTCCTGGGTGACCAGCCCGGCCCACGAGCCACCCTTTGGCCACGCCGAGGAGCTGAAGCTCTCGGTGTTCTGCAAGAAGATGCGCATCCCCGTGGACAAGGCGGTGGCCCTGTTGACCCAAAAGGGGTTTAAGGGAGTGTCGCTCCAGGCCCCGGTAATCGAAATCGCCCGGCGCAACCAAACCTCACCCGTGGCTATCTACGCCCTGATCAAGCCTCTGGAAAAAGCGGTGGAAGCTGCGGCCCCGGCTGGGCACGCCTACACCGCCCAGGAGGTGGAGGAGCGTTTCGCGGGCACTGGCATCGGCAACAATACCCTGGGAGAAGTGGCCCAGGCGGCGGGGCAAACCCCGGCAACGGTCCAGGCCCGGCTTAAGGCGGCGGGGCTGGCCATGGGCCCGGCGCAGACCCTAAAGGCGGCGGCGGACGCCAACCGGCTGGCCAGCCCCCTGGAGATGCTCAAGGCCATGCTGGTGGACGGCTACCAGCCCCAGCGCTAGGCCGCAGGGTTGACCGTGAAATCGCTATGAATTTAGGCGGTACAAACCACCGCCCAAGGGTAAACTAAATGGTTTGGGGATTCCGGCGATTCCCCAACCAAGACGAGAGACAAGGCCTGCTGGGCCTAATAGATAAATTGCATGGCAGGAAAAGACAGCTAACGAGATGCCCAAACGCACCGACCTAAAGAAAATCATGATCATCGGCTCCGGGCCGATCATTATCTCCCAGGCCTGCGAGTTCGACTATTCGGGCACCCAGGCGGTAAAAGCCCTCAGGGAAGAAGGCCTGGAGGTGGTGCTGGTCAACTCCAACCCGGCCACCATCATGACCGACCCTGAGATGGCCGACCGCACCTATGTGGAGCCCATCACCCCCGAGGTGGTCATCGAGGTGCTCAAGGCCGAGCGGCCCGACGCCATCCTGCCCACCCTGGGCGGCCAAACCGCGCTCAACACCGCCCTGATGGTGGCCGAGACGGGAATATTGGAGCGCCTTGGCATCGAGATGATCGCCGCCACCCCGGAGGTGATTAGAAAGGCCGAGAGCCGCGAGCTGTTCCGCGAGGCCATGAACAACATCGGCCTCAGGGTGCCCGAGAGCGACATCTGCCGGGACCTGCCCAGTGTGCTGGCCGCGGCCGAGCGCATCGGCTACCCGGTGGTGGTGCGCCCCGCCTTCACCCTGGGCGGCACCGGCGGCGGCGTGGCCTACAACCGCGAAGACCTGGAGCGCACCGCGGCCCACGGCCTGTCGGCCAGCCTGACCCATGAGGTTATGATCGAGGAATCGGTGCTGGGCTGGAAGGAATTCGAGCTGGAGGTGATGCGCGACCGCAAGGACAACGTGGTCATCATCTGCTCCATTGAAAACCTGGACCCCATGGGGGTGCACACTGGCGACTCCATCACCGTGGCCCCGGCCCAGACCCTGACCGACCGGGAATACCAGGTGATGCGCGACGCATCCATCGCCATCATGCGCGAAATCGGGGTGGAGACCGGCGGCTCCAACGTGCAGTTCGCCATCAACCCCGCCGACGGCGAGCTGGTGGTGATCGAGATGAACCCCCGGGTGAGCCGCTCCAGCGCCCTGGCCAGCAAGGCCACCGGCTTCCCCATCGCCAAGATGGCCGCCAAGCTGGCCATCGGCTACACCCTGGACGAGTTGCCCAACGACATCACCAAGGAGACCATGGCCTCCTTTGAGCCCACCATCGACTACTGCGTGGTCAAGGCTCCCCGCTGGGCTTTCGAGAAATTCCCCGGCGCCGAGGACGTGCTGAGCACGGCCATGAAGAGCGTGGGCGAGACCATGGCCATCGGCCGCACCTTCAAGGAGGCGCTGCAAAAAGGCCTCAGGGGCCTGGAAATCGGCCGGGCGGGCCTGCTGGGCGACGGCAAGGACCCGGCCCCCGAGCGCCCGGAGATGACCCCGGACAAACTGCGCCAGCTCATCACCAAGCCCAGCAGCCTGCGCATCTTCTGGGTGGCCCAGGGCCTCAAGCAGGGCATGGGCGTGGACGAGCTTTACAAGATCACGGGCATCGACCCCTGGTTCCTGTTCAACATCAAGCAGATCGTGGAGTTCCAGGGCGAGTTGGAAAGCCGCCGCCCCTGGGGCGGGCTGAAAAACTCCCTCCAGGAGATGGACGCAGGGCTCATGCGCCGGGCCAAGCAGATGGGCTTCAGCGACCGCCAGATCGCCCACGCGCTCTCCTCGGACGAGGACACGGTGCGCGCCCGGCGTTTGGAGCTGGGGGTGGAGCACACCTACAAGCTGGTGGACACCTGCGCGGCCGAGTTCGAGGCATACACTCCCTATTTCTACAGCACCTACGAGACCGAGGACGAGTGCCGGGCCGGCGACAAGCGCAAGGTGATGATCCTGGGCGGCGGCCCCAACCGCATCGGCCAGGGCATCGAGTTCGACTATTGCTGCGTGCACGCCTCCATGGCCCTCAGGGAGATGGGCATCGAGTCCATCATGGTCAACTCCAACCCCGAGACGGTCTCCACCGACTACGACACCAGCGACAAGCTATACTTCGAGCCCCTGACCAAGGAAGACGTGCTCAACATCATCGACTCGGAGAAACCCGAGGGCATCATCGTGCAGTTCGGCGGCCAGACCCCGCTGAACCTGGCGGTGCCCCTGGAGAGGGCCGGAGCGCCCATCCTGGGCACCCCGCCCGACGCCATCGACCGGGCCGAGGACCGCGACCGTTTCGTGGAGTTGCTTAGGCTGCTGAACTTGAGGCAGCCGGAAAACGGCACCGCCACAAGTGTGGAAGGGGCCCTGGCCGTGGCCGAGCGCATCGGCTATCCGGTGGTGGTGCGCCCCTCCTACGTCTTGGGCGGCCGGGCCATGGAGATCGTCTACGACCACGATTCCCTGACCCGCTACATGACCACTGCGGTGGAGGCCTCGCCGGACCACCCCATCCTGGTGGACAAATTCCTGGAAGACGCGGTGGAGGTGGATGTGGACGCGGTGGCCGACCATGAGGGCGGCTGCGTGGTAGCGGGCATCATGGAGCACATCGAGCAGGCCGGAGTGCACAGCGGCGACAGCGCCTGCGTGCTGCCCCCCCACAACCTCACCCCGGCCATGGTCAAAGAGATCAAAGAGGCTACCTACGCCCTGGCCCGGGAGCTGGGGGTGCTCGGCCTGATGAACATACAATACGCGGTCAAGGACGGGTTGCTCTATCTCTTGGAGGTGAACCCCCGGGCCAGCCGCACCGTGCCTTTCGTGTCCAAGGCCACGGGCATCCCCTGGGCCAAGGTGGCCACCAAGGTGATGATGGGCCAGACCCTGGCCGGGCTGGGAATCACCGAGGAGGTGGTGCCCAAGCACTACTCGGTCAAGGAGGCGGTGTTCCCCTTTGTGCGCTTCCCGGGAGTGGACCCCTGGCTGGGGCCGGAGATGCGCTCCACCGGCGAGGTGATGGGCATCGACCGCGACCTGGGCCTGGCCTTTGCCAAGAGCCAGCTCGGGGCCGGGCAGATACTGCCCACCAAGGGCACGGTGTTCATCAGCGTAAAGGACGCGGACAAGCCGGCGGTGGCACCCATCGCCGCCAAGCTGCACCGCCTGGGCTTCGATCTGGTGGCCACCACCGGCACCCACGCATTTTTGACCAAACAAGGCATCGACTGCCGCCACGTGTTCAAGGTTTCCGAAAGCCGGCCCCACGTGGTGGACGCCATGGTCAACGGCGAAATCAATTTGGTGATAAACACCACCGAGGGCAAGGGCCCGGCCAGCGACGCCTATCAGATCCGGCGCACCGCCCTGGAGCGGGGCCTGGCCTATTGCACCACCCTGGCCGCGGCCAGAGCCACCGCCGACGCGGTGGAGGCTCTACTTAAAAACGACACCCTTACCGTAACCCCATTGCAGGATTACTACGCTGCGGGCTAATAAGCCTATGGGTCTATCAGAGGCAAAGCCAGGGGATATAGTTTCGTATCTGGAGATGTGCCAGCTCGAAGGGGGCAACAGCCTCCAAAGGGGCATGAATTTCCGTTTACGAGCAGGAATGAGCGTGATCCTCATGAGTCAACGCCCAGGAGCTCCTTACGAAGATCGCGTGGAGGACGAAGGCAGGACTTTGATTTATGAAGGACACGACGTTCCTAAATGTGACGAAGTTCCTGTTCCAAAGTCCTTTGACCAGCAGACGCAGACGGCAACAGGTAAGCTCACACAAAACGGACTTTTTTCCCGCGCTGCTCAACGGTTCAGAGACAACCAGCAAGAGCCGGAGTTGGTACGGGTTTATGAAAAGATCAAACAGAGCATCTGGGTCTATAATGGATTGTTCAAGTTGGTTGATGCCTGGGCAGAGCAGTCAAATGGCAGGAATGTATTCAAGTTCAAGCTCAAACTAACTGACGATGACTTTGCGCTAAGAAAGCAGCGGCCAAAAACACGCCTACCCCATGATCGCCTTATTCCATCTTCTGTTAAATTAGAAGTTTGGAAGAGAGACCAAGGCAGATGTGTTAAGTGTGGTAGTGAAAAGAACCTACACTTCGACCACGTTATTCCATACTCTCGCGGCGGCTCCTCACTGGTGGCTGACAACATCCAATTGCTTTGTGCAAAGCACAATCTTTCTAAACGGGATAAAATTCAGTAGCCCAACCAAAACTTGGGTATTATCTGCGAGTTACCGTTGACTGTTTACATACTCCTCAGTGAGGCAAACAGCGATGTACTGTGATAAGATGGCCGCCATGTGGCGCGCGCGTAGCCAGGGGCCCAAAGAATATTGCGGCGTTTTCGGGGTATATGGCCACCCCGAGGCCGCCCGTCTGACCTACTACGGCCTTTACGCCTTGCAGCACCGTGGCCAGGAATCCGCCGGTATCGTCACCAGCGACGGCAAGCAGCTTCACCAGAAGCGGGCCATGGGCCTGGTGCCCGACATATTCAGCGAGCGCGACCTCAAGGGCCTCAAGGGCCACATCGCCAACGGCCATGTGCGCTACTCCACCACCGGCTCCTCGGTGCTGGGCAACGCCCAACCCTTCATCATCAACTACGCCGGTCACGGCCTGTGCGTGGGGCACAACGGCAACCTGGTCAACGCCCACGAACTCAGGCGCCATTTGGAAAAAGAAGGCAGCATCTTCCAGACCTCCATGGACTCCGAGGTGGTGATGCACCTGCTGGCCCGCAACATCCACATGGGTTTCGAGGAAGGGCTGGTCGCCGCCCTGGGCCAACTGCGGGGGGCCTACAGCTTCTTGTTCATGACCGAAGACACCCTGGTGGCCGCCCGCGACCCCCAGGGCTTCCGCCCCCTGTGCCTGGGCGCTTTGGGCGACGCCTACGTGGTGGCCAGCGAAACCTGCGCCCTGGACCTCATCGACGCCCGCTTTATTCGGGAAGTGGAGCCGGGCGAGGTGGTGTTCATAGACAAAAACGGCCTGCGCAGCATAAAGCCCTTCCCCCGCCAGCGCCACGCCCACTGCATCTTCGAGTTCATCTACTTTGCCCGTCCCGACAGCCACATCTTCGGCCAGACGGTGTACTCGGTGCGCAAGCGCCAGGGGGCCAGGCTGGCCGAGGAGTTCCCCCACCCGGACGCGGATCTGGTGATGCCCTTTCCCGACAGCGGCAACTACGCCGCCCTGGGCTATGCCTGCGCCGCGGGCCTGCCCTTTGAGATGGGCATGATCCGCAACCACTACGTGGGTCGCACCTTCATCCAGCCCAGCCAGGACATGCGCGACTTCGGGGTCAGGGTAAAGCTCAACCCGGTGCGCGAGCTGATCAAGGGCAAGAAGGTGGTCATCGTGGAGGACTCCATCATCAGGGGCACCACCACCATGGCCAGGGTGCAGAACATCCGCAACGTGGGCGCCGCCGAGGTGCACATGGTGGTGTCCTGCCCGCCCCACCGCTTCCCCTGTCACTACGGCATCGATTTCTCCACCAAGGGCGAGCTTATCGCCTGCAACCACCGGGTGGAGGACATAAGGAACATGCTGGGCCTGGACTCCCTGGGCTATTTGTCCATCGAGGGGCTTCTGGAATCCACCTCCGCCAGCCGCGAGGGTTTCTGCCTGGCCTGCTTTGACGGCGAGTACCCGGTGCCCGTGGATGCGATGACCGGCAAGTACTGCATGGAGAATTAGAAGCCTTGTCTCAGATACTCAAGATCGCCCGCGAGGTGTTGAGCCTAGAGGCCCAGGGCATCATGCAGCTCAAAAAGCGCCTCGGACCCAGCTTCGAGCAAACGGTGGAGATGATCTTGGCCTCGCCGGGCAAGGTGATAACCACCGGCATCGGCAAAAGCGGCATCGTGGCCCGCAAGATAACCGCCACCCTGAGCTCCACCGGCACCACCTCCATCTTTTTGCACCCGGTGGAGGCCCTGCACGGCGACCTGGGCATGGTCAGCCCCGGCGATGTGGTGTTGGCGCTGAGCCACAGCGGACGCAGCGAAGAGTTGGTGAACGTGGTGCCCCAGCTAAGGGAGCACGGAGCCAAGGTGGTGGCCATGACCGGCGGCCTGGACTCGCCCCTGGCCCAGGTGGCGGATCTGGTCATCGACTGCGGGGTGGAGCGCGAGGCCTGCCCCCTGGGGCTGGCCCCCACCACCAGCACCACGGCGGCCCTGGCCATGGGCGACGCCCTGGCCGTGGTGCTCATTGAAAAGCACCGCTTCAAGGCCGAGGATTTCCGCCGCCATCACCCCGGCGGCAGCCTGGGCCAGCGCCTGGCTCTGAAGGTCAGCGAAGTGATGACCAAAGGCAAGGCGGTCCCGACGGTGCGCCCGGCCACCCCCGTCTCCCAGGCGGTGAAGGTGATGGACGAAGGCGACCTGGGCACGGTGCTCATAACCAGCCGGGGGATGCTCAGAGGCATCTTCACCGACGGCGACGTGCGCCGGGCGGTGGTGGCCGGGCAAAGCCTGGACAGCGCCCCGGTGAGCCGCTTCATGATTCAAGACCCTCTCACCTCCGACCCGGACACCATGGCCGCCGAGGCCCTGCACACCATGGAGAGCAAGCAGATCACCGCCTTGCCGGTGGTGGACCGGGCAGGCAAGGTGCTGGGCCTGGTGCATTTGCACGACCTGCTGGGGCGCGGCGCGGTGAGCCTGAACGGCATCGTGCCCCCTACCAGAGACTAGCCATTAGGCCGCCCGTTGACCTTGGCCCGTACCCACCCCACAGCCGGATGCGCTCCGCGCCTGGGCGGCGGTTGCCCCTACCCTAGCCCTCTGGTAGCTTTACTTCTCAGTTTTTTCGGCAACCTCGCCAAGGAGGCCGTGTGAGCCAGGACCAGCCCCGCAAACCGATCTCGGAGAGAATCTGGGACTTTTTCGCCTCGGTGAAGTTGTCCTTTTTTCTCTTGCTGCTTTTGGCGGTGCTCTCCATCGCCGGCACCCTGATCCCCCAAAAAGAAGGCGCCGCCGCCTATGTGCGTGCCTACGGCGAGGCTGGCTGGCGCTTCATCTCGGCCATAGGGCTCAACGACCTGTACCACGCCCCCTGGTTCGTGCTGATCATGGCCCTTCTGGCAGCCAACCTGGTCATCTGCTCCATTAACCGCCTGTCGCTGACCATGCGCATTTTGGGCAAGGACCCGGCCCAGGAGGCGGGGTCCATGCGCAAAGCCAAGGACAGCTTCACCCTGACCGGCGAGCCCGCCTCCAACCTGGACAAGGCCCGGCTGGTGCTGGAGCGCCTAGTGGGCAACAGCGCCCAGGCCAAGGACGGGGAGCGCACCGTGCTGTTCGCCCAGCGGGGAGGCTGGTCGCGCTTCGGGGTCTATTTGGTGCACACCAGCGTGCTGGTGATCATGGCCGGGGCCCTGGTGGGCAACTTCTGGGGCTATTCCGGTTTCATGAACATCCCGGTGGGCAGCAGCGTGGACCACATAATGCTGGACAACGGCCAAGCCAAGCCCCTGGGCTTCACTCTGCGCCTGGACAAGTTCAACGTGGCCTTCTATCCCAACGGCATGCCCAGCGAGTACCGCAGCGAGGTCACCTTTATCGACGGCGGCAAGGAGGTTCAAAAATCCTCCCTCATCGTCAACGACCCGGCTGAATACAAGGGCATCGACTTCTACCAGTCCTCCTACGGCAACGACCTGGAGGCCATGGAGGTGGAGCTGATCCGGGCCGACGGGAGCAAGCAGCCCCTGACCCTGAAGGCTCGTGAGATTAATCAGCTCCCCGGCGGGGCCAAGGCGGCCATCCAGGGCTGGCGGGAGCGGGTGCAGATGGGGGCCATGTACGACGGCCCGGTGGCCCGTATCCTCTACCAGGAAAAGGGGGGCGAGCCCCAGGCCTACACCGCCTTCAATCCTGGGGTGAAGATGCCCCAGTCCGGCCCCCTGAAGTTCGAGATCGTCAAGGTTCAGACCGAGGCCTACAGCGGATTGCAGGTGAAATACGACCCCGGCGTGTGGTTCATCTGGGTGGGCTGCACCCTGATGGTCATCGGTTTTTTCATCGCCTTCTACTTCAGCCACCGCAAGGTGTGGCTGCGCCTAAGCCCCACCGGCCAGGGACGCACCAAGCTGGAGATAGCCGGAGCCACCAACAAGAACCGTCAGAGCCTGGCCAGGCTTATCAGCCGCTTGAGCCATGAACTGGGCGGCGGACCCAAAAAGGCGGAGTGATCCATGGAAGCCTTGAGTAATCAAATCCTGGTGGCGGTCACCTTCACCTTCTTGGCCGCTTCGGTTCTGTATCTGTGCCACTGGGCCTTCAAGTCCAAGGTGTTCGGCTGGGCGGCCAGCGGGGTCACCTGGGCCGCCTTGGGCGTCCTGACCCTGGCCATCGTCCTGCGCTGGGTGGCCAGCCACCAGATGGGCATAGGACACGCGCCCTTTTCCAACCTGTTCGAGTCCCTGGTGTTCTTCGCCTGGACCATCGCGGCCATATACCTGATTATCGAGCTGTCCACCTGGATGCGCACCATCGGGGCCTTCGCGGTGCCCCTGGCCTTCCTGTCCATGCTCTACGCCCTGACCCTGGACCCCAGCATCAAGCCGCTGCTGCCGGCGCTCAAGAGCAACTGGCTCATCGCCCACGTCATCACCTGCTTCTTGGGCTACGCCGGGTTCGCGGTGTCGGCCGCCCTGGGCGCCATGTACCTGGCCACCGGTCAGGCCAAGGACCCGGCCTCGCCCCGGGCCCTGGTTTTGGACAACCTCATCTACCAGACCGTGGTGGTTGGCTTCATCCTGCTCACAGCGGGTATCGTAACCGGCAGCATCTGGGCCAACAGCGCCTGGGGCACCTACTGGTCTTGGGACCCCAAGGAGACCTGGTCGCTGATCACCTGGCTGGTCTACGCCTCGCTATTGCACAGCCGCTTCATGCGCGGCTGGCAGGGCAAGCGCATGGCCGTGTTCTCCCTGGTGGGCTTCGGCTGCGTGCTGTTCACCTATTTCGGGGTGAACCTGTTGCTGAGCGGGCTGCACTCCTACGCCACTGGTAAATAGCCGGCTTCGCCAGGCGCCGCATGGCTGTGCCGAGGAGGCCGTAGGCGTTGCAACGCCCAAACCGGCACCCAAGCAAGAAGTGCGGGCTGGACAGGTAGGGGTGAAGCTGCTAGCTTCTGGGAAATCATCTAAAATTTCTCGCGTTGGATCGGGGGAGATAACATGAAGGTCATTCAAATGCTGGTGGGTCAGATGCAGGTGTTCGCGTACCTGGTGGGCTGCGAAAAAACCGGGGAAGCGGTGGTCATCGACCCGGCGGGCAACGAAGAGGCCATCGTGGCCAAGGCCCAGGAAAACGGCCTGAAGATCGTCAAGATCGTCAACACCCACGCCCACCCGGACCATACCTGCGGCAACGCCAAGCTGAAAAAGCTCACCAACGCGCCGATCATCATCCACGAGGATGACGAGGCGGCCATGACCAGCCCCCACTCCCTGGACTTCGCCCGCATGCTGGGCTGCAACGAGCTGCCCCCGGCCGACCAGACGGTGAAAGACGGCGAGGTCATCACCGCGGGCGAGGAAGTGAAGCTCAAGGTCATCTCCACCCCCGGCCACAGCGATGGCTGCATCTGTCTGTACACCCCCGGCCACGTATTTACCGGCGACACCCTGTTCGTGAGCGGGGTGGGCCGCACCGACCTGCCGGGCGGCTCCTGGCCCAAGATGCTGGACTCCATCAAGAGCCGCATCCTCACCCTGCCCGACGACACCGTCGTGTGGCCCGGCCACCACTACGGCCCCGCGGCCAAGAGCACCGTGAAGCAGGAGCGGGAGACCAACGACTTCCTGCGATAGGCAGCCAGGCAATAAAAACGCCGGGGCGGGGTCCATCCCCCGCCCTTTTATATGCAGTGCGCCCGGTTCCCCTCCCACCAGACTAAAACACCCTAAAAAATCCCCGGAATTGGCAGCTATTAATAATTATTATCGCTTTTTTAGTTGGCTTGATGGCACAATATGTAGTATTAACGTAACGACATTATCCTACATGTTGATTATACGAGAGGCCCAATGAGTATCTGGAATCTGCAAGAGTACGTGTTTGCCAGTAAATACAGCCGCTACAATCCCGCTCTCAAGCGCCGGGAGACCTTTGACGAGGCCGTGGACCGGGTGCTGGACATGCACCGGCGCAATTTTGGGCGTAAGGGCCTGGTCATCGAGGACCTGCTGCGCGAGGTGGGCCAGGCCATGCAAAAGCGCCTAGTGCTGGGCAGCCAGCGGGCCCTGCAATTCGGCGGCGAGCCGATCATCAACAAAAACGCCCGCATGTACAACTGCACCACCTCCTACTGCGACCGGCCCCGCTTTTTCCAGGAGGCCCTGTGGCTCCTGCTGTGCGGCTGCGGGGTGGGCTTCTCGGTGCAGTGGCACCACATCGCCAAGCTGCCGGAAATCGCCCCGCCCAGCGGCGAAGCGGTGACCTACACCATCCCCGACACCATCGAAGGCTGGGCCGACGCCCTGGGGGCCCTGCTCTCCTCCTACCTAACCAGCGAGCAGCCCTACCCCGAATACCAGGGGTTCACCGTGGAGTTCGACTACTCCCAGATACGCCCCAAGGGCGCCTCCATAACCGGCGGAGCGGGCAAGGCTCCCGGCCCCGAGCCCCTCAAGCGCAGCCTGGAGCTTATACGCCGGCTTTTGGACCGCATCCTGGCCCAGGGGCATCGCCGCCTGCGTCCCATCCACGCCTACGACCTGTTGATGCACGCCTCGGACGCGGTGCTCTCCGGCGGGGTGCGGCGCAGCGCCACCATATGCCTGTTTTCGCCCGACGACCAGGAGATGGCCACCGCCAAGACCGGCAACTGGTTTGTGGAAAATCCCCAGCGGGCCCGCTCCAACAACTCGGCCCTGCTGCTGCGCGATGAAATCGGCCAGGAGCAGTTCATGGAGTTGATGCAGGCGGTCAAGGAGTTCGGCGAGCCGGGCTTCGTGTGGGCCGATCACCGGGACATCACCTACAACCCCTGCGTGGAGATCGGTCTGTTCCCCCAACTCGACGGCGTTTCCGGCTGGGCCTTTTGCAACCTGTGCGAGATAAACATGGGCCGGGTGGACAGCGAAGAAAAATTCGCCGAGGCGGCACGGGCGGCGGCCATCCTGGGCACCCTACAGGCCGACTACACCGATTTCAGCTACCTGGGGCCGGTGAGCGAGCAGATCGCCCGGCGCGAGGCCCTGTTGGGCGTGTCCATGACCGGCATGATGGAAAACCCGGAAGTGGCCTTTGACCCAGGCATCCAGCGGCGCATGGCCGAGCTGATCGTGGAGGTCAACGAGGAGGTGGCGGCGCGCATCGGTCTGGCCCCGGCGGCGCGGGCCACCTGCATCAAGCCCGCCGGCAGCACCAGCTGCATCCTGGGCACCAGTTCGGGCATCCACCCCCACCACGCAAGGCGCTATTTCCGCCGGGCCCAGGCCAACGAGGGCGAGGCCATCGTGGACTTCTTCCGCCAGAAGAACCCCCTGGCCGTGGAGGAGAGCGTCTGGGACCCCAACGGCAACAGCGTGGTCATCACTTTTTGCATCGAGGCCAACGGCCACGCCAAGATCCGCGAGCAGCTGAGCCCGGTGGAGCTTTTGGAATACGTGAAGCTCACCAAGGCCAACTGGATCGACGCGGGCCGCCGCCCCGAGCGCTGCATCCAGCCGTTCCTCAGCCACAACGTGTCCAACACCATCACGGTGCCCGAGGGCCAATGGGACGAGGTGGCCGATTTCATTTATGAAAACCGCCGCTACTTCTCGGGCGTTTCCCTGTTGCCCCACGGCGGGGACCTGGACTACCCCCAGGCCCCCTTCTGCGAGGTCTACACAGCCGAGGAAACCGTGGCCCACTACGGGGTGGGGGCCATTATGTCCTCGGGGCTCATCGTGGACGGGCTGCACGCCTTTGACGACAACCTGTGGGAGGCCTGCGACGCCGCCCTGGGCCGGGGCCACGACCTGGACGCCTTGCTCAAACCGGACCTGCCCCGGCGGGCCATGGAGGCCATCGAGCAGGTGATCTTCGCGCGCAAGGACTGGGTGCGCCGGGCCAATAAATTCGCGCGCAACTACTTTGACGGCGACGTGCTGCGCATGACCCGCTGCCTCAAGAGGGTGCACAACTGCAAGCACTGGGAAGACTTGCAGCGGGAATACGTAAACGTGGACTACACCGAGCTGATCGAGGAATGCGACAACACCACGGTGGAAGAAACCATCGCCTGCGGCGGCGGTGCCTGCGAGATCATCTAGGTTGGAGCATATGCACTAACAAGGGGCGTGGTATTGACCACGCCCCTTTTTTATGGCTGTCGCTTGGCCGCGCTAGCTGCCGGGCCCCAACCAGCGCTTGCGCCAGAAGTAGTAGAGCATGCCCAGGGTCACCAGGCCCATCAGCCCCAGAGCGGTGTAATAACCCCACTTCCACTCAAGTTCAGGCATATACTTGAAGTTCATGCCGTAGACCCCGGCTATGAAGGTGAGGGGTATGAACAGGGTGGCGATGATGGTCAGCACCTTCATGATCTGGTTCATGCGGTTGCTCACCACGCTCAGATAAAGGTCCATGAGGCTGGCCAGGCTGTCGCGCAGGCTCTCGGTGGCGTCGATCACCTGCACGGTGTGGTCGTACACGTCGCGAAGATAGGGCCTCACTTTTTGGTCTATGAATTCGTGCTCGCCCCGCTCCAGCCATCCGGCCACTTCCCTTAGCGGCCATACCGCCTTGCGCAGGCGCAGGCCCTGGCGCTTGAGCCGGTGCAGGGTGTGCAGCACCTTCTGGTCGGCGGCGGTGTCCAGTTCATCTTCCAGATCCTGGGTGCTTTCGGCCAAGCTCTCCAAGACCCCGAAGTAGTGATCCACCACCGCGTCCAAAAGAGCGTAGGCCAGATAGTCGGCCCCCAGATGGCGAATGC
>JAIPDO010000044.1 GCA_021737645.1 Desulfarculaceae bacterium | reverse complement strand
GGACACCATGCCCACGGCCGCCGGGACCGCACCCCCGGTCCCGGCGGTCCCCACCTTTTGGGCGTAACTATTTTTTATTGAAGATGGCCAGTACCGCCGGCAGGGCCTGGCGGGTCCAGGGCAGGTCCGGGGCCGGGCTGAGCCGGCCGTAGTGCTCGTAGGTGTAATCGCCCACCGCCACGGCCAACTGGGACTCGGCCCCACCGTCCATGGTCATAACCTCTCTGAGAGCCAGTCCGCTGTTTTTCAGCGCCTGGGCCAGCTCCCAGAGGGTATGGCCGCCTTCGGTGACCACCACCAGGATGCGTCCCTTCTCGTCGATGGCCAGGGCGGTGCGGTTGGCCACCTTGGGCGAGCGGCGCACCCTAATCATGCCGAAGCGGTCCAGGAGCATCAAGGACTGGGCCGCCTGCCGGTAGGGGTTCAGGCGGAGGTCAAAGGGGGTGTAGCGTAAATCCAGGATGCGGGCGGCGGGCAGCTCCGGCTCCCGAGGACCGGCCAGAAACAGGCCGTCCTGCTGGGGCACCTGGGGGCTGAGTTCCCGGCCGTTTTGCAGCAGATAGCCCAAGTGGCGTCCCTCGGGAGTGTAAAGCCCGGCGTTGAACACCGCCAAAGCCCCGCTCTGCTCCCGCCACTGACCGGCGGTGTGCCCATCTTCCCCCTTGGGGGCGGCCAGCACCTTGAAGCTGTAGCGGGTTGGGTCCGCCCGCAGCAGCGCCACCTGGGAGCTGCCGCTGCGCGATGGGACCAGGTTTTCCCACAGCGCGAACTCCAGCCCCGGCGCCAGGATCTGCCATGCCGGCGGCACGGCCTCCTGGGCCCAGGCCGGGGCGGCCAGCCAGGGCAGCAGCCACAGCATGAAGGCAACAGTGGTTATGAGCGTGCAGCGGAACATGGGGAATCATAGCCCGGCACGGGCCAGGAAACAACCGCCGCCACACCCGGCGAGGCCGGGGGCTAAAACTCCTCGAAGCCCTTCAGGTTGTCGGAGGTGAAAAAATCTTCGCCACGGGCGGCGCGCTCGGCGGACGGGGCCTTGGCCTCGGGTTTGGCTCCTGGGGTTTGCCCCTGAAACCAATTCTTTTGGTCGCCGCCCGTGGTGGCGGGCTCGGGCAGCAGGAACCGGCTGACCTGGCTGCGTAGCTGTTCGGCCACCGTGGCCATGCTTTCCGAGGCCCCGGCCGCCTCCTCCACCAGGGCCGCGTTTTGCTGCACCACCTGATCCATCTGGGCCACCGCCCGGTTGATCTCGTCGATTCCCCTGGCCTGCTCGGTGTTGGCCGCCGAGATCTCGGCCATAGTGTCGGCCAGGTCATGCACCTTGGCGATGATTCCCTGGAGCAATTGGCCGCTTTGGGCCACCAGCTGTTCGCCTTGCTCCACCTTGTCACCGCTTTCGCTGATCAGGGTCTTTATCTCCTTGGCCGCCTGGGCGCTGCGCTGGGCCAGGTTGCGCACCTCTGCCGCCACCACCGCGAAGCCGCGTCCCGCCTCCCCGGCCCGGGCCGCCTCCACCGCCGCGTTGAGGGCCAGCAGGTTGGTCTGGAAAGCGATGTCGTTGACCACCCCGATGATGTCGGCGATGTGGCTGCTGGAGACGGAGACTTCCTTCATGGCCTCCACGGTTTGTTGCAACACCTCCCCGCCTCTGTCCGCAATCTCGTTGGCCTGGCGGGCCATGCTGTTGGCTTGGTGGGCGTTGTCGGCGTTGAGCTTTACGGAACTGGTCATCTCCTCAAGGGCGCTGGCGGTTTCCTCCACGGCGCTGGCCTGCTGCTGGGTGCGCTCGCTCAGGTCCTGGTTGCCTTGGCTTATCTGGGCCGCGCTGGAGGCCACGCTTTGGGAAGCGGTGGCGACCTCTTTCACCGTGTTGGCCAGGGTGTCGGTCATCAGTTGGGCGTTGCGCGCCATCAGACCGATCTCGTCGCCTCGCTCAAGCACCTCCGGGGGCATCTGGTCGGTCAGGTCCTTGTTGGCGGTTTTTTCCAGGTTGTCGTTGGTCAGGCGAATTATTCTCAGCAAATTGTGAGAGAAGGCGCGTCCGATCCACAGGGAAATCAGGATCACCGCGAAAATTACCGATCCAACGATTATTATGGTGGCCGTCATCAGGTTGTTCATGCGCTCGGTGGCCCCGCTGATCAATTGCTGGGTGGCCTCGGTGACCTTGCGCATATCCGAGCTGAATTCCTGGGCGATGGCCAGATTTTTGTCCTCCAGTTTTTTGCGCTGGGCGCTTAGATCCACATAGCGCTTGGCGCTGTAGGCTTGGGCTGCGCGCAGCTGGCGCATCAGCACCGCCGACAGTTCCCGAGCCTTTCCCAGGGCCAGGGAGATTTCAATATTGCCGGAGTCCTTTTTGAAGTCCCGGCGCAGGCCGGTTTCCTTGTCGCCCTGGGCAATGAGCATGTTGATCCGCCCGGCGGTAAGGTGCATTTCCTGGTGGGCTTTTTCGGCCTGCTCCAAGAGGGAAAGCAGCTTGGGGTCGCTGAGTGTGGAGTTGTAGTACCAAAGCCCGTACTTGCATAGGCGGGGGTCGGTTTGGCCCCGAAAGGGGAAGTTGTTTTCCACGGCCACTTTTAGCTTCTCGAGCCAGCTCATGTGGGCCAGTAAAATTTCATCCAGGAAAAGATGCACCGGGAGGTAAGGCCCATCGGGCTTCGGCTGGACCATGAACTGGCCCAACTCGTGGTGTAGTTGGTGAAGGCGCTGTTGCTCCTGCTTGTAGCGCGCAGCCAATCCCTGAACCCTGCCGGCGATTGTCTGCAGAAGCCGGTACGATTCATTATCGCCGCCCTGGCCCAACTCCCTGACTTCCAGCGCCAAGTTGCTGAGCGACTGGTTAAGGCTTTGCCAGAACTCCTTGATCTTGGCGTCCTGTTGCTCCAGGGCCTGGGCGCTCCAAGTGCTCTGGTATATGGCTCCGTTCACGCGCAGGCGATAAAGGGACAGAACCGACTGGGAGGCGCTGGAGAGTAGAGGCACTTCGTGGTGATTAATTGATGTGGTGGCGCCGTTGACCACGTAAAAAATATAAAGGGTGCCGACAAGTCCGCAAAGGCCGGTGAACAGGGTCACCGAAACGAAGATAATGGCCATCTTGGCCTTTAAGCCCATACCTTTAGTCCAGCGCATATTCCGCCCTTCATGCCCTCGGGCTCCGGCCCGCCGCATCGCCTCTAGAATAGATTGCCTTCCCCATGATCATCTGATCCGGGTCGGGTGAAGATTACTTTGAACCGAGCCGCCACTTCGGGCATTTCAAAACAAGCCGTGCAGCCTGATCCGTTTGCGCACGCCGCGGGGTCCACCGGTTCCAGGTGCACCTGAAAGCCCATACCGGTGTACTCCTCCACCACCTCGCTGAGGCGTGGTTCGTCGGCCATGAACCGTTTGACCCAGCCGTTTGACAAAAGCTGGGACTCTCGTTGAGATGAGCAGGACAAGGGAGCCTCCTCTACCGCCGGGGCAGGCCGGGAAAAACGTAAAGAGGGGCCACGGCGGGCCCCTCTAATATAACTTCACCCTCAGCGGGCGTCTAGAACAGATCGTCCAGGTCGTCCCCGCCGCCGGAGCCGTCGCCCGGCGGCATTGAGCCGTGCAGTTGCAGATATGCCTGCATGCGCTCGCTCTCGGCCTTGGAGTACATGGGGGCTGGTTCGTATTCGAAATACGCCGCGCTTGAGCCGGCCTCCAGGTGCTCGGCCAGGCCCTTCCGCAGATTCATGGCTCCCTGAATGACCAGGATGTTTTTCTCCTGGTCAAAGAGTACGAATACTCCCTCGCTTTCGGGCACTTGGCTCACTGCCTCCTCGTTCAGGAGCAAAAGGTGCTCCGGCGGGGAGGGAGGCTGGTCGATCATCAGGCGTAGTTGGCACTGCAAGCAGCGCCCGGCCTCGGCAACGGCCTGCTCGCTGCTGAAACCCAGGCAGATCTCGGCGTAGCCTTGGCCGCGCTGCTCCGGGGCCAATTCGGCGGGAGCCACCCTTGGCTGCCAGGCGAAGCCCTCCACACGGCCCAGGCAAGGACTGGGTGGCTCATGATCGCTCAGGCTGAAGTCGATGTCCCCGTCGCCGCCCAGGTATTCATCCATGCTCCGGGCGGCCCGGCGTCCGGCGGCGATGGCGTGGATCACCGCGCCGGGCATGACCACCGCGTCGCCACCGGCAAAGACTCCGGCCATGCCCGTGGCCAGGGTGTCGGGATCGGTCTCGATGAGACCCCGGGCCAGTCTGACCCCGCCGCCCGAGCCGAGCAACTCCAGGTCCGTGGCCTGGCCGATGGCCATGATCACCTGGTCCGCGGCCAACTCCATGGTCTCGGCGTCATCGTAGGAGGGGTCGAAGCGGCCTTGCGGGTCGAACGCCGAGGTGCAGCGGCGGAAGGTTACCGTGCCGTCCGGGGCCACCCGCAGCGGGCCCCAGGAGTTGCGCACGCGCACGCCTTCCTCCTCGGCCTGGGCCACCTCCCAGGGGTGGGCGGGCATTTCCTCACGTTTTTCCAGGCAGACCAGGTCCACCTCTTGAGCTCCTTGCCTGAGGGCGGACAGGGCCACGTCCACGGCCACGTTGCCGCCGCCCACCACCACCACCTTGGGCCCCACCTGGGGGTCTTCGCCCCGGCGGATGTTTTTCAAAAAGTCCAAGCCCCACAGCACCGAGGGCAGCTCAGCCCCCTCGATGACCAGACGCCGCGAAAGCTGGGCCCCCATTGAAAGGAATAGGGCGTCGTAGCCCTGGGCGGTCAGCTCTTCCAGGGAGTCCACCTTGGCGTTGGTCTTGATATCAACCCCCAGGGCGGCGATGTCGGCGATCTCGGACTCCAGCACCTCCACGGGCAGGCGGTAGGCGGGGATGCCGTAGCGCAGCATGCCGCCGGGATGCTCCTCGGCCTCCAGGATGGCGACGGCGTGGCCCTTGCGGGCCAGGTAAAAGGCGGCGCTTAGCCCGGCCGGCCCCGCCCCTACCACGGCGGCTTTCTTGCCGGTGGCGGGCAGCTTGGTCAACTGCTCTTTCCAGGCAGCGCCGCCCTGGTCGGCGGCGTAGCGCTTGAGCAAGCAAATGCTGATGGGCTCGTTTAGCGAGCCCCGGCGGCAGTTGTCCTCGCAGGGATGGATGCACACCCGGCCCAGCACTCCGGGCAGGGGCACCCGCTGGCGGATCACCGCCAGGGCCTGGTCCGGACGGCCGGCGGCGATTAGCCTGAGATACTCTGGAACGTCGATTTCCGCCGGACAGGCGCTGCGGCAAGGCACCAGGGCCTTGGCTTTTTCTCCGCTGGGCAGCTTGTGGTCCAGGATGGCCCCGGTGGGGCACACCTCCACGCAGGCGGTGCAAAAGCGGCAACCGCTCTCGGCCAGGCCCTGGGCCATGGTGCCCACCTGCACCAGGCCGTCAGCATCAAACACAAACCCCAGGGCACCAACCCCGCGCAGGTCTTCGCAGGCCCGCACGCAGCGGGTGCAGCCGATGCACAGGTTGTAGTCGCGCTTGTACAGAGGGTCGTCGGTGAGCTTGGGGCGTTCGCCGGGAATCCAGCGGGGAGTGTCCTGGTGGATGCCCAGGTAGTTGACCACCTTTTGCAGCTCGCAGTTGCCGAACTGCTCGCAGCAGCGCTCGGCTTCGGCCACGTTGGATGAGCACTGGGTGCGCGAGCAGCCCGCGGCCTGGGCGCAGGCCAAACAGGCGTGGGGGTGGCGGGCCAGGATGGGGATGAGCTTTTCTTGGCGCAGCTTGTTCAGGGCCTCGCTGCTGGTGGTGATCTCCATGCCCGCGCCGACGGGGGTGATGCAGGCGGGCTGGGGCTCGGCCACCCCGGCCAGCTCCACCACGCACAACCCGCAGCCGCTCAGTTCCTCGTCCTTGGCGTTTTCTATCTTGACCCCGCCCTGCCACACCGCCGCAGCCGGCTTCTTGCCCTTGCCCGGCGGCAGGTTGGGGTGGTTGCAGATGGTTGGGATGTAGATCCCGGCCCGGCGGGCGGCCTGAACAATGGTGTCGTTCTCCTGGGCCTCCACCGGCTGTCCGTCGATGCTGATATTGATCAGGCTCATGGCTCCTCCCAAGGGGCGGCATGGTGAAACGGGGGACGGCCTTTGAAACAGGCCGCCCCCCGTGGAGGTTCAACAGGTGAGCGGCCTACCAGGAGTGGGCGATGGCCTCCACCGGGCAAGCGTTCACGCAGGGCAGGGGCGGCCGGTCGCCGCCCGGCTTGCACTGGGCGCAGGCGTACTTGATCTTCTTGCGTTGATCATCGGTCACCACCGCCACCGGCTCCTCGCGCAAGGGGTCGTTGGGGTCTTCGTCCATCACCATGAACACCGAGCTGGGGCACACCGGCACGCAGGCGCCGCAGCCATCGCATTTGTCGGTGTCGATGGCGATGAAGTAATCGCCGCTGCCGTCTTTGTATCCGTAGTTGGCGATCATGGTTTTCTAGCCCTTCTTTTTGCGCTCTTTCTTGACCAGGGCATCGCCGAACAGGGCCGCGCCCACCGCGCCGGCTATCTGGGTGTCGATCTTGGGCTTGAGTGCGGTGATGCCCAACTCCTTTTCGATTCGCCCCACCACGCCGACGTTCTTGGCGATGCCGCCGGTGATGGCGAAGTCTTCCTCCACCCCGATGCGCTCCAGCAGAGTGACCACCCGGTGGGCCATGGCCGAGCAGTAGGCGGCGATGACCTTCTCCTTGGGCCAGCCCTCGCGCAACAGAGAGGACGCCTCGCTCTTGGCGAACACCACGCAGGTGCTCGACACCGGGGGGGGCTCCTTTTCCACCTGGAGGCTCAGCTCGCCGATCTGGGTGATGGGCACCTGCAACAGGTCGGCGAAAACCTCCATGCCCCGGCCGGTTCCGGCGGCGCATTTGTCGTTCATCAGGAAGTTGGTCACCTTGCCGCGCGGGTCGCAGTGGATGGCCTTGCAGTCCTGGCCGCCCATGTCCAACACCGTCTTCACCGTGGGGCCGTACATGAAGTTGGCCCCCCGGGCGTGGCAGGCGATTTCGGTTATGGCTCGGGTGCCGAAGGGCACGTTGACCCGGCCATAGCCGGTGCCCACGGTGTATTGCAAATCCTCCAGGCTCATGCCGGTGTCTTCCATGGCCAGCCCCATGGCCTTGTGGGCGCTGTCGGGGCTGTTGGAGCCGGTGCGGGTGTTGCCGTAGCAGTAGAGCTCGCCGTCCACGAACACCACCGCCTGGGAGCTGACCGAGCCCACGTCCACGCCGCCGGTGATGATGTCGGCGTCTTTCCAGTTGATGTCGGGATTGGTCCAGCGGGACTCAGTCCATCTCCAATATTCTTCAGCCATTTTTCATCCTCCCGTGGGGAAGCCAGCTATTGCATGGTTTCCGACAGAGATGCGGCGTAGTTGCCTTCCTCGCCCAGGATGGCGGCCCCGAAGGCGGACACCAGCTGGGGGTCTTGGGGCACCATAACCGAGGTCTCCAGGTCGCTCTCCAGCGAGGCCAAGAAGCCCTTGTTCAGGGCCACCCCGCCGATGAGCATCACCCTTTCGGCCATGCCCACCCGGCGCACCATGGATACGATGCGGTCGCTGATGGCGTCGTGGATGGCTTTGGCCATGTCCTGTTTGGGGGTGTTGGAGTGCACCAGGGTGACCAGCTCGCTTTCGGCGAACACGGCGCACTGGGCGTTCATGGCCACGTTGCCCGTGGACTGGAGGCTCATCTCGGCCAAGGTGGGCAAGTCCACCTCCAGGGCCCGGGCCATGGCCTCGGTGAAGGCCCCGGCCCCGGCGGCGCATTTCTCGTTGATGGCGAAATCCACCACCTTGCCGTCGTCGTTGATTCGGATGGCCCGGCCTTCTTCCGCGCCGATGTCGATGACGGTGCGAATCTCGGGGTTGGTCTTGATGGCCCCCTTGGAGGCGGCGGCCACCTCGGTTACGTAGCCGTTGGCCCGTTTGGTGCTGTTGCGCCCCGAGCCGGTGGCCACGATTAGGCCGATGTCGGCAATGGGAGTGTCCAGGCGCTGCCAAGCCTCCTCGATGGCCGTCTCGGCGTCCTGACCGGCGGAAACTATCTGGCGGTCCACGATTTTGCCGTCCTGGGTCACCACGATTTTGACCGTCTTGGCTCCAACGTCGATTCCAGCGGTAAACATTAGTCTATCCTCCCGAAGGCTCGGCCCTATGCCGCCACCTTCTTGACTCCCAGGGTTTCCATGAAGGCATCCACGCGCTGCATGGTGCGGCCCAGGTCGAATTCGCGCTCGTCGCCCATGTTGCCTTCAAAGGTCATCACCGGATAACCTGCTTCCTGAATGGCCAGGCGGTTTTCAGCGATGCCCAGGCTCAGGCCTTCGCAGCCTCGGTTGTAGTGCAACATCACCCCGCCGAGGCCCCAGTTCTTGCACAGGGCGATCATCATCTGGCTCTTGTAGTCGCAGTCGTAGAAGTGCTGGTACTCGGGCTTGTGCAAATGCCAGCGCACCAGCTCGCGGGCGGCTTCCTCGCGGGTGGTGGGCTTTTGGGCGGGCATGGGCCGGGGGACCAGGTCGCCGGTGGCCGGGTCGAAGTCCCACATGCCCTCCAGCCCGAAGGTGTAGAGGCTGCCGACGGAGACCACCCCGTATTGCTCCAGGTAGCGGAAGAGCTTCAGGGCGCTCCAGGGCGGCTGGGTGTCGCTCATCACCCTGGCCTGCTCGTTGGGCACCGCGGCGATGCCCCGCTCCACCCGGTCCTTTACTTCGTCATATAGCTCGTCGTAGTAGTCGGCCACCACGCCCCAGGACTTTTGCAGGGTGGCCAGCACGTACAGGGAGTACATGGTTTTTTCGTCCAGGGGCGCGGGCACTGCCTTGTTCAGCTCGCAGACCTGGGCCCACTTGGAGGTGCTGCGGAAGTCGTTCCAGCAGGCCTCGATGAACAGCTCGTCGTCGTAGGTGCGGCCCGTGGTTTTCTCCAGCCACTCGATGCCGTCCAGGATCTGCCCGGCCACGTAGTCGATCTTGGCCTCGGTGAGCGTCCCGAAGGGCTCGGCCGGGCCCACCGCCACATCCACGCAGAACATGGGTATGCCGCCTTCCAACTCGCTGACCACCTGATACCACTTGGCGTGGGAGCAGCAGATGTGGTCTTGCCAGATGAAGTCCGGCTTGGGGAAGGGGCCGCCAAAGGCGTACTCGTTCATGAGGATGGAGCCCCAGTAGTTGCGCATGTAGGCGCACAGGTCCCGGGCGTAGCCGGCGGTTTCGGCCGCCTCCATGGCCCGGGTGGAGAAGTCCTTGTTAAAGGCGCAGGAAGCGCCGTAGGGCTCGCTGGTCAGGGAATAGACGTCGCTGCCCAACCCGGCGGGCACCGCGTCGAAGGTCCAGGCGCCGCCTACCCAGCGGATGCCGCCCTTGTCGTGGGCGGCGGCGTAGTTTTTGTAATAGGTCTCCCTGATCTCCTTGGCCTTGCTCCAAGAGAGCAGGATTTCCGTGGGGTACTTGGCCATTTTTAGATACCTCCCAATATGCGGGGATGGGTTGCTCCTAGAACAGATCGTCTTCAGCCAGCATTTCCAGGAAGGCCTCGACGCGAATCTTGAACTGGCCCACCGGCACGGTGACATCCAGCTCCAGGAACAAGGTGGGCACGTCGATGCCGTCCAGGCTTTTGCGCTGCTCGGGGATGTCCAACTCGTGTGGGTCGCAGAACTTTTGCTGGATGATGATGGCCCCGGCCACGTCCCATTGTTTGGCCAGCATGCGCACATGGTCCAGACGGGTGCGCTGGGGCCAGTCCTTGGTGGGGCAGGCGGGGCGGTTTACGTAGCGCTTGGCGATGGCCAGGAGGCGGTCTTCCTCCGGCTCCACCTGGTTCCAGAAATAGCGGCTGCCGGTGCAGTGGTCGTCGGTGACGATGACCGAGCCGCAGCCCTCCACCATGTTTACAAAGGCGGTGTCGTCGTCTTCGGATCCCAGGATCATCAGGCGGGGCTTGTCCGCAAGGCCCATATCGCGGCCCGGCAGCTCCTTGGCCAGCACGTCGCGCACCACCGCGGTGTGCTCGGCCTTGTCGATCCACTGGTTGCTCACCGCCGCGTACATGGCCTCAAGGCCGGTCATGGGCGGGTTGGCGGCCTGGCGGGTGTCGTAGAGATCGCGCATGGCTTGGCGGGAGGCGTTCATCAGCTCGATGCCCCGGTCCAGGTCCGCGTCGGTGATCTCCTTACCCACCCACTGCTCAACGGCGCTTTTGAAGGTCTCCAGCTCCGAGCGCAGGAAAGGAATGGAGCGGGGGCTTTGCACCTGATGAGGCATGGGCAGGTAGTAGGTGAACTCCGGGGGCCGGTGCTTTTTCCAGGAAGTAAAGGCCTGGCGGATGTGCAGGCAGCTCTGGGCGATCATCATGCCGTCCAGATAGTCGTAGCGCCCCAGCAGCCCCTGGGCCAGACAGTCGCGGCAAAAGGGGCAGTACATGCCGAAAATGTGGGGCTCGGTGACGTTCTGGGGCTCGTGGGAGCCCAGGATGCGCACCGGCAACACGTTGGCGGCCAAGAGGATTTCCTCGGGCACGTATGTGCAGAAGAAGCCCATCACTTTCCCGCCGGTTTTGTCCTTCCACTCATTGGCGTATTCGTGGCGGGACTTGTACCACTCCTCGAACATTTCGATCATGGCCAAACCTCCTCGGTGGTCTCTGAAGCCTCGCCCCAGCCCGGCCCCTTGGCCCGGAGCGCGGCGCTTAACGCGAGGCCGATTGTTGCTCAGGCGTCCGGCACCCGCCGGAGGGCCTGGTCCTTGGTCGCGGGGTCGGTTGGGCCGCAGAACGTCGGGGGGCGGGCGCGGCGGTTCATCCCTGGGCCCGGCCTGGGCCGGGCGCTTGGGCAACCCATTGGTTGCGCTATTTACTTGAACCGCAGATCAGGGGGGCTGGCGCGGTGGTTTGCCTTGGCCTTCCACTACCTGACGGATGGCCGGGCCGGTTTAAGGCTAAAGTGGTTGCTCGAATCTAAGGTTGATGAAGGGGCTCTTGTCAAATCCGATCTTTTTGAAGAAGGCCAGCATGTCGCCGGAGTCCCAGCGCACGGCGGTGTATATTTCGCGCACGCCGCGCCCCCGCAGGGCCGCGAACAGGGCCTCCACCAGGGCCGCGCCCACGCCGGAACCCATTTGCCTGGGCTCCACCCCCAACAGCTCCAGCCAGCCGGAGAGCTCGGTGCCGAAGCCGCCGATTTTTATCTCTCCCAGGATGAAGCCCCGCACCTCGCCGTCATCCTCGGCCACGAAACCCAGGCGGTAGGTGTTGTCAACGTGCTCGGCCAGCATGTCCATCCAGGCTTGGGGGACCTCCTGGCGGGTGATGCGGCTCTGGATGCGCTGGACCTCGGGCAGGTCTTCTTGTTTCATGGGGCGCAGATTCACGGCTGGGCTCCTCGCCTTGTCTTTAGGTGATGCGAATGATCTTTACGTTTTTGCCGACCCACTCCGGGGGCAGATACACCCGGCCGGAGTTGCCGCTCTGCTTTACGGTTTTTTCTAGCATCTCTTCGCCGTAACCCTCGAACTTGGTCTTGCCACCGAAGCCGCCGGGCTTTTCTTCGGCGTGTTGCGCCTGGGCACGGGGTCGTTTGGCCGGCTTTTGCTCAGGGTTCATGATGTCTTCTTCGCTATGGGTGGCCGGTCGCCGCAGTAGATGGTCTCGCTGCGGCATCGCCGTTTCCAATAGCTACAATGTAACTATATAGACGCTACTAAATAACTAGATTGTAGCTATATTGTGACTTTATATAGGTCTCGGGAGAGATGTCAACCGGAAATTTTCCCCGGCAGGGGCGCTCGGCGGGTGCGAACTTTAATCAGCAATAATTACAGACAATTGCCTTCCAAGTTGGCCTAGAAAAAATATGTCATAAATGACATAGCAAAGACATTATGTCATTTATGACATAACAAAACAAACAAATTCACTCGCGCCTCCCCATGGGTATGGCTGAATAATTAGTGAATTATCTATTGGTTATGCTGATTTTCTGCCTGGGGTTTACCGGTTTTGGGAACGGGCCGGGAGAGGTCGCCGGCGGCCTGGGCTGTATCGGCACGTATTTCCAATAAGGTACCAGAGGAGCCCTTGGAATGGGCCGCCCCGGGCCTGACTAAGCTATCACTCCGCCCGCAGGTCGTAATGAATATCGGCCCAGACCTCCCCGTTGCGTGTGGTCCGTCCTACCAGGATCGAAAGCCATATCTCCAACTGGGGCGGGTTTAAGCGCGACCGGCCCGCCGAAGTGCCCCTGCGCCCACCGTAGAAGATATTCACCGAGCGGCCGACGGTAAACAGACCGGCGGCGAAGCCGTCCAGGTACCTGACCTGCCAGCGCACCTCGTGGGAGCCTCTGGTCTCGCGCATGGTGACCGGATAGTGGGTGTTGGGCAGGATGAACCTAAGCTCACTGGGGTTGTCGGTTTCGAAACGCACCACCACCTCCTGCTCGCCCGGCGGCTCGTCCAGGTAAAATTCCTCTACCGTGCCTCCCGATAGGTCGTGGGCCACGGTGCGGGTTCCCCTAAAGGTACGGCTCAGGAAGTCGTTGAACCGGCCGATGCCCGTGGTGACCGGCGAGCCCCAGTTGCCCACGATGCCGCGGGGGAGGCAGTTGCCGGTGAGCGCGTGGTAGTAGTAAAATGGCGAGTTGGTGCTCTCTTCGGGCAGGTCCTCCCTGCCGTAAAGCGAGTCGAAATCCTGATACACCCCCCCGCAATAATGCCAGGATGGGTGCACCCCCGGTATTACCGCGGCGACCAAGCCGGGGTCCAGAAAATCCCACAGGGCGTTGTAAGACATACCGCCGTGCCATTCCTGGGTCAGCCTAAAGTCATAGCCCGCGACCCTGGGCCAGGGGTCCAGAGGTATCACATAACAATCGCAGACGGGATGGCCCGAAGCCAGGCAGACGCGGTTTTGCCGCTCCACCGGCTCGCCGTTCATGGTCAGGCTCAGATTGACGCAGGAGCTCTCATGCATCAGGGAAGGAAGGGGTGGGGCGTAGATCAACAAAGTTGATGGGGCGGTGACCGGCACCATGGTCCCGGTTTCCTCGTCCAGACGCATGGCTAGGACGTTGGGAAAGGGCTCCTCAAAGAGAAGGGAAAAATCCATCACCCGGCCGGGATGGTCGCCCCAGGTCCACTCCACGGTCAGCGCGCCGATATCGACCACCGGGTAGCGCACGCAGCGTATGGTGACCGGGTCCGAGGCCAGGTCCACCGGCTGCCGGTCTTCATTGCAGGGCACGGTCCTGATCCGGCGCACTATTTCGGGAATCAACTCGCTGGGTGGCAAGACGGAAAGGGCGGCATCCAAGCCCCGTAGTAAATCTATTTCTTGGGCAGGTATAAGCGAGCCCCTGGGCGGGGGGCCGTAACTGGTTTCGATCTCCTCGAAGCCGCAGGTTACCAGCGGCGGGCCCCAGTAATAGTTGGTAACGCCGGCGTCTTCCAGGACGTTGCCGTCGTTGGGTTCGCTAAAGCCGTCCTGGCCGCTGACCTGCAAAAGAACCCATTGGCAGCCGTCTATGTAGCTAAAGTCCCAGGAAAGGGAGGCGTTGTGCGCCAGGTAATAAGGGAGGTACACCTCGGCGGCTTCGTGGCCCCACACCATGGCCAGGGGCTCGGTGGCGCCTGGGCCCTCTGGAGGGGCGCCGGGGTCCTCGGAGCCCAGGTCCCCGCGCAAGCGAACCCTGACCGGCTTGCCCCAGACCACCGGCGCGGGAGGTATCATATTCTCGCGCAAGCCGGCCCAAAGAGGCGGTGCCAACACGTTGCCGAACTCGGCGTTCAGGTAGTGGCTGCCTTCAGGCAAGTGAATTTCGCCCCTGACCTCGGTGACCGCCTCGACGGTTTTTTCCACCTTGAAGCGGCGCTTTTCACTTGCGGCCGCGACCTGGCCGTCGCGGTCCATGGCCCGTACCTGCCACCAATAGGTCCGGCCCGGTTTTAGGCCCTTTTCGCGGATGGGGAGATCGAAGAAGTTACGCCTGAGTTCCTTGCTGGTGAAAAGCGGCAAAGGCTTGGTCCGGCGTCCCGGCCGGGGGCCTGGGCGGGTGGCCGATACGACCAAGACGTAGCGTAGCGAACCGGACCAGGCGAAGTCGCGGATTGGCTCCCACTGCAGGCGGCGATTGCTGGAAGAAAGGGTCGCTTGATCCTGGGGATGGGTCAGTTGGATTTGTTTCATGAAACCCCCCTTTCCGGTTGAAAGGTTAGCGGACCTTCCCTCCTTGTTGGGCGGATGTGGTTGCCAGGATGAAATTCCTATAATTCTATATGGGTTCCATTGTAGCCAAACTTGCCGGGCAATTGCCACCCCCTAGCTCGTATATTTCATGGGGGTTGGGTGGCATTGGATCACAAGCCAGTATTTATGGCGCAGTCGGCAACGCGGTATGCCGGCGGCTGGAGAAGCCGGACGCAAGGCTTTCATGAAATGTGCAGGCTAGGCCGGGGAGGGGATCCTCGGGCCGTAGCGGCCAGGGAGCGTGGTTGGCCGGCCGATCCGTTCAGTGCTTGTTTGGTGCGTGTCTTGGTCGATGAAAGGCTGGTGAGGCGGTGGATTGCGGGCGCCCGGCCGCGAGGCAGGGCAACCCGCAAGGATACCTAAGTTTTGAGGCGCAGATTGATGAAGGCGCTTTGGTCGAAGCCGAGTTTTTTGAAGAAGGCCAGCATGTCGCCGGAGTCCCAGCGCACCGCGGTGTAAATTTCCTGTACGCCCCGTTCACGCAGGGCGTTGAACAATGCCTCGACCAGGGCCGCGCCAACCCCGGAGCCCATGTGGTCCGGCTCCACTCCCACCAACTCCAGCCAACCGGAGAGCTCGGTGCCGAAGCCGCCGATCTTGATCTCTCCCAGGATGAAGCCCCGCACCACGCCGCCTTCTTCGGCTATGTAGCCCAGGCGGTAGATCTTGTCCACATGCTCGGCCAGCATGTCCATCCAGGGCTGGGGGACCGCCTGCCGGGTGATGCGGGCCTGTATGCGTTGGACCTCTGCGAGGTCATCCAAGGTCATGGGGCGCAGATTCAAGGGCACTTGTTCGCCTCGCCTTTAATCAATGCGGATGATTTTAACGTTTTTGCCAACCCACTCCGGGGGCAGGTATACCCTGCCGGAGTTGCCGCTCTGCTTGACCTCCTTCTCGATCATCTCCTCACCGTAGACCTCGAACTTGGCCTTGTGACGAGGATCGGAGGCTCTTTCCTCGGGACCGGAACGCTCCCGGCGGGATGCACTGTCAGTTTCGCTCATGCTCCTGAGGCCCTCGGCGGTTATTGAGTTGGGGCCCTGGCCGGCCGTCGTGGTGGGCCAAGAATCTATGCTACATAGTAATTAATTTGTAGCTATTTTGTGACGATAGGTCAGCAGCGAAAAATTGTCAACCCAAAAAATCAGGCGGTCCAGAATCGCTTGGGGTCGAAACGCCTAATTATTTCCAGTTCTTCGGTCGTGGGCTCCGGGGTGGTTTCCAGGCTGGAGGAGCATGTCAGCTCCCATCCGGTGGCCTGGGCCACCTGTTCCCGGCTCACGCCGGGGTGCAGGCCCGCCAGCTCGGCCCGGCCCTGGGGGAAGCTGAATACCCCCAGGGAGGTGATCAGGGCCGCCGGGCCGCCTCTGGTGAGGCCCTGCTCCCCGCGCCAACCGGGGTAGGGCCCCCAGCCGGGGGAGGTGATGTAGTCCACCTGGGGCACCAGGCGGCGGCGCTCGTGGTTCATGATGATCAGCAACCTATGGGCCAGGCAGGCGATGTCCGCCCCGCCGCCCGAGCCGGGCAGGCGCACCACTCCGCCGTCCGGCTTGATGGCCCGATGGGTGTTCACATTGCCCCACTGGTCCACCTGGGCCCCGCCGATGAAACCCAAATCCACCCGCCCGCCCGAGAGCAGGCTCATCACCTCGTCCAGGCCGCGCAGACACAGCGCCCCGGCCTGGTTGGGGGCGTCGCCCATGGTGATGATGGGCGCGGCGGCCGGCCGGTCGCGCAGCACCCCGTTTTCGAACAAGCCCAAGGCTCTGGGCGCGTGAGTTTGTTTGGCCAGCATGAAGGCCAAAAGCGGCAGGCGCATGCCCACGAACACCACGTCGCCGTCGTTGATCCGCCTCGCGGCGGCGGTGACCATGATCTCGCCCTGGGTGTAGGCGCTCACCAGCCGTACTCCAGGGGCGCGCTGGGGCGGCTGTGGCTGACCATGAGCCCTTGCAAACGGGCGCTGCCCAGCTTGGCCACATAGGCTTCGCGTCCGCTAAGGCCGTCCACCCATTCCTCCTGCCACGCCTGGGCCTGATCCGGGTCCCGGGTGGCCGCCGCGTAATCCAGATAATACTGGTTGTCCAGATCGTAATAGCCCTGCACCGGGGCGGGGTGGGCTCCCCAGGGGACTTCGCAAACCGCGTCCACCAATAGGCCCGGCACCAGGGTGCGGTCAGGGTCGCGGCGGATCACCTCGCTGTCCACGATCTCCTCGCAGGTGACCAGCACCCGGCGGCTGGCCATGGCCGCCTGCTTGGTGAAGCCCGCCGCCCCCCATACCTGGCAGTTGCCCTCCTTGTCGGCCCGCTGCACGTGGATCAAGGCCACGTCCGGGTTCACCGCCTGGATGGCCAGGAGCCTCTGGCCGGAGTGGGGGCAGGTGAAGCTTTTGAACTGGGGGTTTTCCGTGGCCATGGTGCTGCCCAGGGGCGAGCGTCCCACGGCCATGGGCAGGCCACGGGCCCCGGCCTCCAGGGCCAGGGTTATGGAGAAGTTGCTGTGGTCCAACACCTCCAGGGGCCGGGGGGTGCCGTGTTCCACCGCCCGGCGGAAGTTATAGCCGATGCCGGTGCTCACGTTGCCCACCCAGGCGGCGATCACCCGCTCCACCAGGCCCGCCCCGATCATCTGGTCTATGCTGATGTTGGAGATGGGGGCCACCAGGGTCAACGGGCCGATGCCTTGGCGGATGATCTCGTGGGCCGAGGCGTAGGGGATGAAGCCCTCCAGAGCGGCGGAAAGGGCCACGCTGTCTCCGGGGCGCACCAACTCGCTCACCGCCCGAGACAGGCTTTTCACTTTGTCGCGCGCCTTGCCCATGAACCCCCTCGGCTGGAATTAAGCTATTCAGGCATAGCAGAGCGGCCCATCAAGCCGCAAGGGTTAGAAGAATTCGTGCCCCGCTTGGGGGTTGCGCTTCAGGGCCTGTTTGAGCAGGCCTCCGACCTGCTCCATGACCTGGGAAACCGGCTTGGGCTTGGGCAGGGGGTCTTCCAGGCACATATCCTTGGCCTTGAGCGGCTTGAAGGAAAGGGCCTCGGCGGAGACGGCCCTTTCTTTGGCCGTGAAGTTGACCCCCAGTATATTGCGCTTTTGCAGCTCCGCCGGGTTCAGGGAGCGCAAATACGACTCCAGCATCATCAGGTCGTGGTTGGCCTCAAAGGACAGGATGTCCCGGTTCACCTCTTTTTTGAGCTTGATGGCCCGTTGACGCTCGTCTTCCAGGCCCGCAGCCTCGTCCACCAGAACCTTGTACAGCCCTCGGATCAGGCTGCCGTAGCGGGCCGCCCTGGTGATCCCCCGGATGGGGGTGAGCCCCACCGCCGGGGCGGCTCCGGCCACCGATTCCGGCCGGGGAGGGTCTATGCCGGCGGCGGCGAAAAACTTCTCGCGGATGGCCGCGTCCCCCAGGGCCCGGCCCAGGCGCGCCCGGTGCTTTTCCCAGGCGTACAAACCTCCCAGCAGGCCGCTGACCGCCTCGGTGACCAGGAGGATTTCCTCCTCGATGATGCGGCGCTCGCGGAAATAGTTCTGTATTATTTCCTGCTTGACCGCTTGGTTCAGCGCCTGAATATATGCATCATCCCCCATCTAGTTCCTCGTGATGGCATACTGGTTGTTATAGAGGGCGCTTTTTGTTAGTTTTGCCCCCAAGGAGCCTCCACAATGCCCAAGGTTACTATAATATACAAGGCCAATACCCCCGCGGCCCAGGAGCAGGCCCAGAGCCTGGGGCAGTGGCTCACCCAGCGCGGCGCGGGTGTCCATCTGCTGGAGGCCAAGGGCGGCGAGCCCAGGGCGGGCAACGGAGTGGAAAAGCCCCTGCCCGCGGACACCGGGCTGGTGGTGGTCTTGGGCGGCGACGGCACCATGCTGGGCGCGGTGCGCCAGGTGGTGGCCAACGGCTTGGAGCGAGTGCCCATCCTGGGGGTGAACCTGGGCGGCCTGGGCTTCTTGACCGCCCTGGCTCCGGACGAGCTTTTGCCGGCCATGGAAAAGGTGCTGGATGGTCATTACCAGGCCTCGCCCCGGCTCATGCTGGACAGCATCGTGCACCGCCGGGGTGTGGAGTTGGCCCGCTTCACCGCCCTCAACGACCTGGTGATCAACAAGGCCGCATTGGCCCGTATCGTGGAGCTGGAGGCGGTGGTGGACGGACGCCCCCTTACCACCTTCCAGGCGGACGGCCTGATAATATCCACCCCCACCGGCTCCACCGCCTACAACCTTTCGGCGGGCGGGCCCATCTGCCACCCGGCCCTCAACTGCATCGTGATGGCCCCCATCTGCTCCTTCACCCTGACCAACCGGCCCCTGCTTTTGTCCCCGGACATGACCCTGTCGGTCACCTTGGGCCAGCGGGCCCAGGAAACCACCCTGACCTGCGACGGCCAGGTGGGCCTGGAACTGGAGCCCGGCGACGAGATCCGCTTCCAGCGCTCGGAGCATATCGTGCATCTGATTCAATCGCCCTTTAGGGACTACTTCGAAATCCTGAAAACCAAGCTGCGCTGGGGTTAGTTCTCTTCTTGCGCAGCGTCTCCGTTTATGCGGGGCAACACCACCCGAAAAATGCTGCCCTTGCCCGGAGTGCTCTGCAATTCCAGGACGCCGTGGTGGGCCAGCACGTTTTTGCGGGTGATGGCCAGCCCCAGTCCGGTGCCCCCCCGTTTGGTGGTGAAAAAGGGAAAGAATATCTTTTCCTGATCCTCGGGGGCGATGCCCGGCCCCTGGTCCATCACCTCCAGGGCGATGTGCTCCTTGTCCACCTGGGCCCTGACCACCACCACCCCGCCCCGGGGCGAGGCCTGCACCGCGTTTTGCACCAGATTTATGAGCACCTGCCTGAGCCGCCCGGCATCAGCGGGAACTTTCAGGCCCCGGCCGTCCAGTTCGTCGGCCAGGCGCACCGCCCCTTGTTTGGCCATGGCCTCGGTGAGGGTGAAGACCTCCTTGACCAACCCCGACAACTCCACCGGCACTAGGCGCAGCTCCAGGGGCCGGGTGTAGTCGAGCATCTGGCGCAGCAGGGTCTCCATGTGGCTAACCTGGTCCACGATGATTTTTAGCTCGTGGCGGTAGGGATGGTCCGGCTTCAGGTCCCGCTGGATGCGCTGGGCGAAGCCGCCGATGGCAATGAGCGGGGTCTTCAGCTCGTGGGCCACCGCCGCGGCCGCCTGTCCCAACAGGGCCAGGTTCTCGGCCTCCTTGAGGCGGCGCGCCTCGCGGCGCTCCCGGTCCACCAGAAAGCCGGTGAGGGCTCCGGTGAGGAAATAGAGCAGCATCTCCAGCACCACCAAAAAGGCGGCGGCCCGCCCGGTGGCGGGGGCGGAAAAAAGATCGAGGTAATTTAGGCAGATCAGGGCCGCGCAGATAAGGCCGCCCCTCAGGCCGAAGAGCAGGCTGGCCATGAAAAGGGGCAGAAAGAAAAAGCGTTGCACCAGGGCGGAGAGATCGGGGCGCAGGGGGAGCAGAAGCCAATGAGCCAGGCTCAGGCCTGCCAGCAACATGGCCACCGGCACCACCTTGATCCAGGTGGGGACGATGCTCCAGCGGCGGCGCAATTCATCGATCATGCCGGTGTAAAAACTCCCAGGGGGACTGCCAAAAAATTGAGAACTGCTTCAGCATAGCACCCCCCAGAGGCGGGGCCAAGCTGGACCTGGGTGTTTTTACTTGGCGCTAGGGGTGGCGGCGTGCTACCAAATCTTTTAAGATGTCAGGTCAAGGGCGACCCTTTTCCGGGGCCTGCCGTTTGCCCGTGAAAGCATAAGGAGATTCCCCATGGCCCGTAGCGTCAGAATATTAGTTCTTTGCGCCTTGCTGCTTTGTTTGCCGCTCATTATGGCCATGGGCACGGGGAGCAGCGAGGTGCCCACCCGCATACCCGAGCCCAAGGTCAACTATCTGGTGACCCTGACCGACATGGGCGGCACCACCGTGGAACTCAGCCACTTCTCCATCGAGGGCGTGGTGTTCTTGGCGGGTGAGATGGGCCGGGGCGAGTTGGCCGTGCCCTTGGACAAGGTCAAGGACGTGGTCTTGCGTCACAAGGACGGCGAGTTCAAGGCCGAGGTGGCCTTGGCCGACGGCAGCACCGTGCTGATTACGGTAAAGGGCAGCCTCAAGGCCACCGGCAAGACCTCCTACGGCAACTACCGCATACCCCTGGAAGAGGTGGGCCGCATCCAGCTGCGGGGCGTGAAGCACGACTAGGAGAAGATGCTTGGACCGCGCCCGCGGGGTCTGCTCCCAGACGGCAGGAAAAAGCGGATAAGCACCAGACCCACCACGAATCCTCCGATATGGGCCATCCAGGCCACCCCCGGCCCGCCGCTGCCCAGCACCTGGAACAGGAACCAGACTCCCAGCACGATCACCGCCGGCACCCGGATAAGCTGCACGAAGAAAAAGAACCAGATCAGCACCACCACGTTGGCCCGGGGGTAGAGCAGGAAATAGGCTCCCAGCACGGCGGCGATGGCCCCCGAGGCCCCGATCATGGGCAACTGGGAGGCGGGGCCCGCCAGCACGTGGGCCAGGGAAGCCAGCACCCCGCCCAAAAGGTAGAAGGCAACAAAGCGCACCGGTCCCAGGCGGTCTTCGATGTTGTTGCCGAATATCCACAAATAGAGCATGTTGCCCGCTAGGTGGAAGAAGCCGCCGTGCAGGAAAACCGAGGTGACCAGGGTCAGCGGCTGGGGCAGCCAGGCCAGGGGCTCGGGCACCGCCACCGAGCCGGTGAGTAGGGCGGGCACCACCCCATACTGGTATACGAAGACCAGTTCCCGCTGGGCGGGCAGCACCAGTTGATAGAGATAGACCAGCACGTTGAGGGCGATGATCCCCAGAGTGACGTAGGGCGTGCCCTGGATCGGGTTTTCATCACGAATGGGGATCAAAACATCTCCTATTGCCCGGTTTCAAGCCCGCGCTTGCGCCCTGCCCGGCCCTGGGTATAGTTTTTAGCATATTTCCCGATTATCTAAGGTTGGATCGTGGCCTCGCACAACGATAAAAGAGTACACATAGCCACCTTTGGCTGCCAGATGAACGCCTATGATTCGGAGCGCATGGCCGGCATGATGGCCCACATGGGCTACACGCCGGTGCAGAACCCGGATCAGGCGGACCTGATCGTCTTGAACACCTGCTCGGTGCGCCGCCGGGCCGAGGAAAAGGTCTATTCCTACGTGGGCGAGCTTAAGCGGCTCAAGCGCGAAAAGCCCTGGCTGATTATCGGGGTGGGCGGCTGCGTGGCCCAGCAGGAGGGCTACAGCTTGCTGAGGCGCCTGCCCCACCTGGATTTCGTCTTCGGCCCGGACGCGGTGACCAGCCTGCCCGAGTTGGTGACCCAGGCCCTCCAGGGCAAGCGCCAGGCCCGCACCCAACTGGGCCCGCCGCCCGGCCCGGCGGGGATCATCGTGCCCGCCGATCCCGGCCTTCGGGCCATGGTCACGGTGATGACCGGTTGCGACAACTTCTGCTCCTATTGCGTGGTGCCCTATGTGCGGGGTCGGGAGCGCTCCCGCCCGGCCGGAGAAATATTGGACGAGGTGGCAGCCCTGGTGGCCGCCGGGGTGCGCGAGATCACCCTGCTGGGCCAGAACGTGAACTCCTACCACGATCCGGACGGCGGCCTGGATTTTGCCGGGCTTCTGGCGCGGGTCAACGACGTGGAGGGCCTCTGGCGCATCCGCTTTACCACCAGCCACCCCAAGGACCTGGGCCAGGGGCTCATCGACGCCCTGGCCGGTCTGGACAAGGTGATGGAGCAGATGCACCTGCCCGCCCAGTCGGGCAGCAACCGGCTGCTCAAAGCCATGAACCGGGGCTACACCAGGGAGCAGTACCTGGAGCAGGTGAGGCGCCTGCGCGAAAAGGTTCCCCAGGTGGCCCTGGGCAGCGATATCATCGTGGGCTTCCCCGGAGAAACCCAGAAAGATTTCGAACAGTCCTTGAGTCTGCTCAGTGAAGTCCGTTACGATTTCCTATACAGCTTCAAGTATTCCGACCGCCCCTTCACCAAGGCGGGCCGGTTGGAGGGCAAGCTGGACGAAGACACCAAGGGCAGCCGCCTGGTCCAGTTGCAGGCCCTGCAAAGGGCCATCGGCCTTGAGGAGCACCAGGCCCAGGCGGGGCGGGTGGAAGAGCTGCTGGTGGAGGGCCCGGCCAAGCATGGCCAGGGGCTTATGAGCGGGCGCAGCCGGGCCGGTCGGGTGGTGAATTTCCCCGGCCCGCCGGAGTTGGCCGGACGCCTGGTAATGGTGCGCGTCACCCAGGGACGGGAAAACTCGCTGGCCGGTGAGTTGCTCCCGGCCACAGGAGAATATACGGCATGATCCATATGAAGGTGCAGGGATTGACCATCGATCCGGCCACCAACAACCCCATTCTGATCCTTCAGGAGCTGACCGGTGAACGGACCCTGCCCATCTGGATCGGGTTGCTGGAGGCCACGGCCATCGCCAGTGAACTGGAGAAGGTCTCCTTCTCCCGGCCCATGACCCACGACTTGGCCATCAACTTGATCACCCACCTGGGCCGCAAAATCCTCAAGGTGGAGGTGACCGCGCTCAAGGACAACACCTTCTACGCCCTGCTGCATCTACAAGATGACCAAGGCGTCACCACCGTGGACTCGCGCCCCTCGGACGCCATCGCCCTGGCGCTCAGGGCCGACGCGCCCATTCTGGTGGCCGAGGAGGTGCTCACCGCCGCGGCCGCGTCTCCGGCCAGGGGCCAGGCCAAGGGCGACAAGGAATGGAAGGATTTGCTGGAGTCCATGGACCCTGATGATTTCGGCAAGTACAAAATGTGAGTTTCGCCCTGGATCTTTCCGCATCCGGTTAGCCCCGATCTTTCATAGGTTTTATGCTACAATTACCGGCCAAAGCTGCTGCTTCGGCTATCGCCGGTGCAAATATATACGCGCCTGAACCATGCCTCGCGGCTATGGTACGGGGCCCCAGGGTGGGGGGGTAACTTTGAGCTGGATGGACAACGATAAATGCCCGACAACGCTCCCACCATTCTCATGGTCGACGACAGCCGCCTGGCCAGGGCGGCCATGGCTGATATCCTGCAAGGGTCGGGCTACCACAAAGTCTTGGAGGCGGGTAGCGCCGAGGAGGCCCTGGGTCTGCTGAACCAAAGGGTCGCCGCCGATATGGGCCAAGGTGTGGATCTGGTGCTTCTGGACATTGTCTTGCCCGACGCCGATGGCATAACCGCCTGCGGCCAGATTAAAAACAACCCGTTGCTCAAGGCCATCCCGGTGATCATGGTCACCGCCCAGGACGGCCAGGCAGACCTGCAAGCGGCTTTCCAGGCCGGGGCCATGGACTACATCAACAAGCCCATCAAGGCGGTGGAATTGACCGCCAGAGTGCGCTCGGCCCTGGCCCTCAAGCTGGAGATGGACCGGCGCAAGGCCAGGGAAAAGGAGTTGCAAAAGCTCACCCGCCAGTTGGCCAAAGCCAACCAGGAGCTGCGCATGCTCTCTTCCCAGGACGGCCTGACCGGGGTGGCCAACCGCCGTTTTTACGAGGAGCAGTTGGACAAACAGTGGAAACAGTGCGCCAGGGAGCGCGCTTCTTTGTCTCAGCTGATGATCGACATAGATCATTTCAAGGAATACAATGACCGTTATGGGCACTTGGCCGGCGACGAGTGCCTGAAAAACGTGGCCACGGCCTTGGAAGAAAGCCTTAAACGGCCTTCTGACCTTTTGGCCCGCTACGGCGGCGAGGAATTCACCGCCCTGCTTCCCCTGACTGATGCGGCGGGAGCCCAGGTGGTGGCCGAGACCCTGCGGGAGGCGGTGGAAGCCCTGGCCGTGGAAAACTTGGGAGTGCCCCACGGCGTGGTCACCATAAGCGTGGGGGTGGCCTGTTGCCTGCCCCATCCGGGGCAAAACCCCCAATGCCTGCCCGCCGCCGCCGACAAGGCTCTGTACTTGGCCAAAGAGCAAGGACGCAACTGTTGCCGGGTGGGCGAGGTGGCTATTTCGGCCTAAGCGCCCCCGGCCAACCCCTAGAGGCCTTTCTATGATCGATCTGCACACCCACACCCTGTTCAGCGATGGTGAGCTGCTTCCCGCCGAGTTGGCCCAACGGGCCCAGGTAATGGGCTTGGAGGCTTTGGCCTTCACCGACCACGCGGATATGAGCAACCTGGAGCTTATTTTGCCCCGCCTGCTCGCCGCCGCCGCCGAACTGGACCGTCACCACCCCATGCGCCTGTTGGCCGGAGTGGAGCTTACCCATCTGCCCCCGGCGCTGATCGGTCCCTACGCCGCCAAGGCGCGGGCCATGGGCGCCCAGATCGTGGTGGTGCACGGCGAGAGCCCGGTGGAGCCGGTGGCCGCGGGCACCAACCTGGCGGCCATCGAGGCCGGGGTGGACATCCTGGCCCACCCGGGCATGATCAGCCCCGAGGAGTGCCAATTGGCCGCCGAGAAGGGGGTGTGCCTGGAGATCAGCGCCCGGGGCGGGCACAGCCTGGGCAACGGCCGGGTGGCCTCCCTGGCGAGGGCCGCCGGGGCGGGCCTGGTGATCAACACCGACGCCCACGCCCCCCGCGATCTCATCGATCACGTGTTCGCCCGCCGGGTGGGGCTGTACGCCGGGCTCAGCGAGGACGAGGTGGAGCAGTGCTTCGCCAACTCGCTGGCCCTGGTGGAGCGTGCCCTGGGGGTCAATGTCTGATTCCCTGATCCGGCGCCTGCATGAGGCCGGTAGTGCCGGCCCCGGCGCTTTGGCTCAGGCCTGCGCCGCGCTCTTGGCCGAGGCCAGGGGCGTGGAAATTGCCGCCGCCGTCCGGGCCGTGGCCCAGGACCGGGAACTAGCCAGGCTAATCGCCGAGGCGGCTTCCGCCGAGCGCCTGGCCGCCCGCTTGCGGGACCTGGCCCAAGCGGCCCGCTGCATCGGCTGCGCCACCTGCTGCCGCACCTCCAGCCCCACCCTGTACGCCGAGGACCTGCCCCGCCTGGCCGCCGCCGGCCTGGGCTGGGAGAGCCTGGTCACCCTGCGGGCCGGGGAAAAGGCGCACTCCGCCCGCCTGGGCGGCCTGCAAACCCTGGAGCATGAGCTGATAAAGCTGCGGGAGCGGGGGGGGGCCTGCGCCTGGCTGGGGGACGAGGGCTGCGGCATCTACGAACACCGGCCCTTGCAGTGCCGCTGGTTGGAGTGCTGGTCCGGCCGCCACGCCGGGCAGCTTGGCGAGCGTCCCCGCCTGAACCGGGAGGCTCTATTAGCCGAAGATCAGACCGCCCTGGCCCTGGCCAGGGAGTACGAGGTGAAGCTGCCCGCCGCCCATTTGCACCAGGCTTTGGCCGACGCGGCCCAGGGCAAAGACACGGCCCCGGCCCTGGCCCTGCTGGAGTTGGACCACATGTTGCGCGGGGCCATCAGTGAGCGCTACGGCTACAGCCCCCAGGCGCTGGACCTGGTGTTGGGCCGCCCGGCCCGAGAGGTGGCGGCCAACTATGGCCTGGAATTGAGCCTGGAAGGGGAGACCCTGGTCCTGCGCTCCAAGTCGTAGGCCTCGCCCTTGGCCCAAAGGCCGCGCCGCTCCAGGCGGGCCTGGCTTTCCGCCCGCAAAAAGTCGCTCTTGTGGCGAAAGTTGAAGCTGCGATATCCCTTGGCCCAGCCCTGGGCGATCATCTCTTGATTGAGCAAGCGGCCGTCGGCCAGGTACACAAAGGCAAGCAGCCGTCCGTAGCGGTCGCGCTTGCGGGTCTGGGGCCTCCCGTCCACCAGGCGCACCTTGTCCCCCACCGACAGCAGCTTAAGCATGGCCGCCCGGCTGGCCGCGCCCGCCTGGGCCTCTTGGGTGGCGCTGCGCCCGGAGCGCTTGGCCTTGCGGGCCAGGGACTTGCTGTGCGCCGTCTCCGGCGCGTCCACCCCGATGAGGCGCACCAGCTCGGGCCTGCCCCTGAGATGCACGGTGATGGTGTCGCCGTCGTTGATTCGCGCCACCTCCACCGTGGCGGCACCCGCCCAGGCCAGGGAGGCCATGAGCAGCAGGACCGCAAGGGCCGCGCCGCACAGCAGGCTTTTGGCGCCACGCTTCACGGCAAGGGCACCCTGAGGCCGTCAAAGGCCACCCGCACCGGCACGGCCAGGCCGTGGTCCGCCAACACCAGCTGGGCCAGGGCCTGCCATGATGCCTGGTCCTGGGGCACAGTGTAGGGCGCGCCGTCCGGGTCCTTGAGGGGGTCGCCGGGGGCGTATTTCTTGAGCATGGCGTTGGCCGCCTCGTCGCCGGGTATGTAGTCCTGGCAGGAGAGGTGGGCCAGATAGACCCGCCCCGGTTGCCAGGCGGCAAGCAGCGGCAGGGCGTTTTGCAGGCTCAGGTGGTTGGCCCGGTTCACCTTGGGTTCGTGCACAAAGTGGCTCTGACACACCAACAGGTCCAGGCCCGCAAAGCCTTCAGGCTCTTCCACCCGCACCAGGTCGCTGGTGTAGCCCAGGCGGTAAGGCCCCTGATCCGTGGCCAGGGTGAGCACGTAGCCCACCGCGCCCTTGGCCATGTTGCCGTGGAAGGTCTTCACCGGCCGGGCGGCCAGTTCGGGGCCGAAGGGGTCGCCGCTTAGCTCCTCCCCCGGCACTGCCAGGCGCTTTTCCAACAGGCTGCCCAGGAGGTAGCCGAAGCGGGGCTCGATCTGCTCCCAGGCCTGGGCCGTGGCGTACACCGGGATGGGCTGCCATTCCTCGGGCGGCACGGCCCGCCGGAAGCAGAGCAATTCGTCCAGGCCCAAATAGTGGTCGCCGTGCTCGTGGGAGATAAGCACCGCGTCGGGCCGGGGCAGGTCTTCGCGCATCAGTTGGGCTCTCAGGTCCGGGCCCGGGTCTATGAGCAAGCGGGCCGGTCCCTGAAGCCATAGGCTGGTGCGGGTGCGGCTCTCGCCGATCTTGCGCAAATGGCGGCAGGTGGCGCAGGGGCAGCGGTGTTCGGGCAGGCCCCAGGCCCCGCCGGTGCCCAGGAAAATCAACTCCATGCTATACTCTCCCCAACCCTCGTGAAATTTGCGGGCTTGGGCCCGCATGGGCCCTTGGCGATCAATGTAGCATTGTTGGGAGGTCAGACAAAGCCATGGCCAAAAACCATGTCGCCAAATCACAGGAGCTCCTGCGGGTGGCGGCCTCCCTGGTCATGGACGCCGCATCCCTGGAACGGGCGCGGGCAAAGGCCGCCGAACACCGGATGCCCTTTGCCGAATATCTGGAAAAGTCGGTGCGCCTTTACGGCAAGGTGCTGGACAAAAAAGTCAGTGTCGTCCCCAGACCCATTTAGCCCAATTTAATCTCTGAATTTCTAAAGGGGCCGCTCGGCCACGTGCAGCCAGGCCACGCCGTTGGTCAGGGCGTGGCTGCGCGGGCGCACCAGCCCGGCCTGGGCCATCTCGTCCCTAAAGGCCTGGGGCGCGGGGAACTCCATGATGGTCTCGGCCAGGTAGCGGTAGCTGGCTTCGTCGCCGGAGATCAAGCCGCCGATTTTGGGCAGCAGGTGCATGAGGTAGCGCTGGTACAAGCGGCGCACCAGAGGCCGCTGGGGAGTGGTGAACTCCAAAACGTAGACCCGGCCACCGGGCGTCAGCACCCGGTTCATCTCGCCCAGGGCCGCCACCCGGCGGGGGATGTTGCGGATGCCGAAGGCGATGCTCACCGCGTCGAAGGTGGCCCCCGCAAAGGGCAGGGCCGTGCCGTCCCCGGCCATGAGACGCACCCTGGCTCCCCGGCGGGCCACCTTGCGCACCGCCGGGCCCAGCATGGCCGGCACCAAGTCCAGGCCCACCACCAGGGGCTTTTGGGGCAGGGCGGCCACGGCCATGGCCAGATCGCCGGTGCCGGTGGCCACGTCCAAAACCTTGGCCTGCGGCCCCAGGCGCATGGCCTTGGCGGTGAAATAGCGCCAATGCAGGTCTTGCCCCGCGCTCAAGACGTGGTTCAGCAGATCATAGACCGGCACCACCTGGTTGAAGATGCGCCGCACCTGGCTGATCTGAGTGGCTTCGTCCCTCATGCCTCCACCACCAATCCGGCGATGAAGCGCGGGTCAAGCTCGCCCTGGGGATTGAGGCCCGCCAGCTCCTGGCTGAGCCGGTGCAGCACCCCGCGCAGGGAGCGCCCGGCCAGGGAGGCCTGGGCCGGATCGGGCAGGGCGCGTAGCGAATCGGCAAGCTCTTCTTCCAGGCCGCCTTTCAGGGCGATTTGCAGGGCGGTAACCGCCTCGGGCAGGCGTTCGGCCGGGATGGGGGCCAGGCCCTCCAGCCCCATCTCCCGCCGGGCCAGCCAGGTGCCCAGGATGTGGCTCAGCTTGATCTCGGTGATGTCCGCCGGGAGCACGTTGGCCTCATAGAGCCCGCGTATCTCCTGGGGGTCCAGGGCCAAAAGCTCCAGCAACAGCGTGCCCCAGAAGCCGGCCTGGGCCAGGGCGTCGTCGGCGGCTTCCAGGTCGGCCTGGCCCACGAAGGCCCGGTACTCGCGGTCTTTGCCCAGGCTGGGGTCGTAGCAGCGGGGCCGGGCGTAGAGCAGCCCGGCCATCCAGCGGTCCAGGGGCGGCTCCAGGATGTGCAGGCCGGTGGGCATCTTGCTGAGCCAACCCTCGCGGGCCAAGACCCAGGCCCGGCGGCTCAGGCCACGGACGGCCGCCGAGCCGTGGCGGGCCAGGGCGGCCAGGCTCAGGCGGGTGACGATGTCCCGCGCCTTGGCGGCGTCGCCCTGGGCCAGGACCCCCAGGCCCAGGTTGACCATGCCCAGGCTCTCCCTCGCCGCCCGCTCCACCTCTTCTGGGTGGGCGGGGTCGGCCTCCAGGGCGGCCACTCCGCAACTGGCGATATAGGCCATCTCGGCCCGCAGGATGTCCCCCGCATCGCCGCCCATCTCCCCGGCCAGGGCGGGCAAAAACTCACGCTCCGGCAACAAGGAGCTGATACGGTCCGAGCGGGCCGTGGTGGTCCGCGAAGATGCAACCTTGGGCGGCAGCTTTTGCCAGTTGGTCTCGCCCGGAGCCGGGGAGGACCACAACTCCAGGGCCTCCAGGCGGGTGGGGAAGCCGTGGTCGGCCAAGCGGCCGTCCCGCCAGCGGGAGGCGTACTCCTGCAATTCGGCGGTCTGCTCCCACAGGGAGGCCTCCAGGGTCTTGTAGTACAGGTCGGGCAGCTCGCTTTTTAACAGCACCAAAACCTGGGCCACGAAGCCATGGACCTTGGGGTCCACGAACTCAAGGAAATAGACCCCGTCGATGGTGAATTCCGGCAGATCGTCCGGCGGCTCCTGCTGTTCCTGGCTGGGCAAAAACTTTACGATGCGCACCCAGTGGCGCAGAAGCAGGGCCAGCACCTCCAGGTCGGTGTTGGCCAGCCAGCGCTGCAAACGATTGGCCCCGGCCTCCAGTATCATGGGCAGCCATACCTGGTAGCGCTCCGGGGAGAAGCTCTCCCGCTGCCAGCCGGTGAGGTCCAGCAGGTAGGTGAGCTGCTCGTCGCTGCAAAGCTCGATGAGAGCCCCGGCGTCCTCGGGCCCCACCTCCAGCACCGTGGCCGCAAACTCGTCCGGAGCCAGCGCTTGGGTCAGCTCCCGGCTGTCGGCGGCCAGGATGATGAGCCGTTCGCGCTCTATGCCCCTGGCGGTCAACACGGTGCGCAGGCGGTCATCGCGGCTCAGGCCGTGCCACAGGGCCTCGGCCCGGCGGGGGTCGTGCTTGGCCAGTTTCAAAATATCGGCGGGCCCTTGGGTGGGGCTCTGGGTGTCGTGCTTATCCATTATTCCTCAGGAACAGGCGCCGCAACGGCGGCAGGTGTCGGGTTGGCAGGGCGGACTTTGTTTCTGTGCCTGGGCCCGCTCGGCCTCTTTCCAAAGATAGTCGCGGCTGATGCCGTGGTCAATAAAGTCCCAGGGCAAAAGCTCGCCCTTGTCCCGGCGGCGGTGGGCGTAGAACTCCGGGTCGATCCCGGCCTCGCCGTAAGCCCGCTCCGGGGCGATCCCCTGGGAAAGCAGCTCCAGCAGGGGGGTGAGGCGGCGGTCGCCCCGGGCCAGCACCGCCTGGAGGCGGGCGTACTTGGGCACGTCGCTGATCACCTTGAGGTTGGCCGCCCCGGCCAGGGCCTTTTTAATGCGCTTCACCCTGGCGTTGATTAGCTTCAGGGGGGCCATGGGCTCCCACTGAAAGGGGGTAAAGGGCTTGGGCACAAAGGCGTTGAGGCTCACCGTGACCCGGCCCAGATGGCCCTTGGCCCGTGAAAAGCTCACTACCTGCTGGCGCAGGGAGCGCACCAAGTCAATGAGCTCGTCTATGTCCTCATCGGTTTCGCCGGGCAGGCCCACCATGAAATAAAGGCGCAAATTGGGCACCCCGGCGCTGATAAGGGTTTCCACCGCCCGGCTCAGGTCATCTTCGTTCAGGTGCTTGTTTATCACCCGGCGCAGGCGGCTGCTGCCCGCCTCCGGGGCCAGGGCCACGGTCTGGTGGCGGCTGGCGGCCAGGGCTTGGGCCAGGCCGGGACTCAGGCGGTCGGCCCGAAGGCTGGACACCGACAGCGAGCCCCCGGCGGCCACGATCTCCTGGGCCAACTCGGCCACGCCCTCGATGTCGCTCACCGCCGCCGAGACCAGGCCCAGCTTGCCGCCCCCTGCCGCCGTCTCCAGGGCCAGAGGCGCGAAGTCGGTGGCTTCGCCCAGGCGGGGTGGGCGGTAGATATGCCCGGCGGCGCAGAAGCGGCAGCCGTGGCCGCAGCCCCGGCCCACCTCGATGAGGGTCATCTCGCCGAATTCCACCCCCGGCGCGGAAATAACGCTGCGGGCCAGGCCACCGGCCGGTCCCCGGTACTTGGGCGCGGCCACCTTGGCGGGCAGGCCCGGTTCCGGGGTGAAGGAGGCCAGTTCGCCTCCGGGGCCATAGGCCACCTGGTACAGGGAAGGGGCGTAGAAGCCGG
>JAIPDO010000043.1 GCA_021737645.1 Desulfarculaceae bacterium | reverse complement strand
ACGACACCTGGACTACCGAAGACGAGACCACCCGTTGGGGTGCCTTCATCGCGGTGCCCTACCAGTTCACCAAGAACTTCGGTATCCACCCCGAGTTCTCGTACTACAAGTACGGCGACAACCCCAATACCGGCAACGACATGGGCAACGAGTGGTTGCTGGGCGTGCAGTTCCGCTTCGTCTTCTAAGACGAATCTGAACGCTTAAAAAATCACCCCAAGGAGGCCAGGGCCCAGCGCCCTGGCCTCCTTTCTTTTGGTGGCACACCACCCTCCCCGGTGGTAGCTTAAAGACTTTGGATACAATAATCTTGACAGCCCGGGTTTTTTGGGCTTAATAAATTGCATCCGGAAAAAGAGCCGGTACCGCTTGCGCCATATGACGGGGCGGTATTTTTCACCAAGTTTCGTGGGGCGTTGCGTTCCCCGGAAGAGGTGAATTAGTTTTTGTAACCGGCTGGAACGATATACCGGAAAATTGCAGGACATCGGGCCCGCCCGCCTTCGGCCTGTGGCAACCCGAGGTCAATTCATAAGAGGAAGGAGCTCGCTGATGAAAAAAGTCTCCCTTTTGGCACCGGGGCCCACGCCGGTTCCTCCTCGCACCCTGCTGGCCATGGCCCAGCCCCTGATCCATCATCGCTCCAGTGATTTCCTGGAGATATTCGGACGGGTGCGAGAAGGTCTAAAGAAAATTTTCAAGACCAAAAACGACGTTCTGGTCTTCTGCTGCAGCGGCACCGGCGCCATGGAGAGCTCGGTGGCCAACCTGCTCTCCCCCGGCGACAAGGCCATCGCCGTTCGCGGTGGTAAATTCGGTGAGCGTTGGACCGAGATATTAGAGGCTTACGGCTGCCAGGCCGTGAACCTGGACGTGGAATGGGGCTACGCCGTAAAGCCCGAGGACGTGGCCGCCCTGCTCAAGGCCGACCCCTCCATCAAGGCGGTGTACGTGCAGGCCCTGGAGACCTCCACCGGCGTGGCCCATCCCATCAAGGAGCTGGCCCAGGTGACCAAGGGCACCGGCGCTGTGCTGGTGGTCGACGCGGTCAGCGCCCTGGGCGTCTACGACATTCCCACCGACGAGTGGGAGCTGGACGTGGTTATCTCGGGTTCTCAAAAGGCCCTGATGCTGCCTCCGGGCCTGGCCTTCGCCGCCATCGGCCCCAAAGCCCTGGAGATGATGAAGACCTCCAAGTGCCCCAAGTTCTACTTCTCCTGGGCCAAAGAGCTCAAGAACCAGGGCATCAACAAGGGCACCTTCACTTCGCCGGTGACCCTGTTCATGGGCCTGCTGGACATCTTCGAGGTCATCGACGAGATGGGTCTGGACAACATCTATAGAGAGACCGAGATCAAGTCCAAGGCCTTCAAGGCCGCCGTGGCCGCCTGGGGCCTGGAGCTCTACTCCAAGGAAAACGCCTCCACCGGCCTGAGCGCCGTGGAAGCCCCGGCTGGCATCGACGCCCAGGACGTGGTGGGCTGGCTCAAAAACAAGTACGCCATCTTCATCGCCGGCGGCCAGGCCCAGGCCAAGGGCAAGATCTTCCGGGTGGCGCACATGGGCTATATCAGCGAGTTCGACACCTTGCAGGCTATCAGCGCCATCGAGATGGCTCTGGCCGGCCTGGGGTATGACTTTGAAATGGGCTCCGGCGTGGCCGCGGCCCAGAAGATTTTCGGGGAGGCCTGATCATGAAGATACTCGTCTCCGATCCTTTGCATGAGATGGGAATCCAGATTTTCAAGGACCAAGGCTTTGAGGTGGAAGTCAACACCGGCCTGTCCCCTGAGGACCTGCGCCAGGCCATCAAGGGGGTGGACGGATTGGTTATCCGCTCGGCCACCCAGGTGAACCAGGAACTGCTGGACGCCGCAGACCAACTCAAGGTGGTGGGCCGGGCCGGCACCGGCCTGGACAACGTGGACATCCCCGCCGCCACCGCCCACGGCGTGATAATCATGAACACGCCGGGGCAAAACTCCAATGCCGCCGCCGAGTTGGCCATGGGCCATATCTTCGCGCTCAGCCGCCACATCGCCCGGGGCAACCGGGGCATCAAGGACGGCAAGTGGGAGAAAAAGCAGCTTCGGGGCCGCGAGCTCAAGGGCAAGACCCTGGGTATCGTGGGCATGGGCAACATCGGTCGCATCCTGGCCGAGTTGGGCACGGGCGTTAAGATGCAGGTCATCGGATTCGACCCCTTCCTGGACGATGCCGACATCAAGGCCCGTGGCGCCGAGCCGGTGCCTTACGAGGAACTGCTGGCCCGGGCGGACTACATTTCCATTCACGTGCCCAAGACCGCCGAGACCACCAACCTGTTCAGCGAGGCCAACCTGGCCAAGATGAAGGACGGGGCCTATCTGATCAACTGCGCCCGCGGCGGCATCGTCGACGAAGTGGCCCTGTGCGACGCCCTGTCCAGCGGAAAGCTGGGCGGTGCGGCCCTGGACGTGTTCGAGGTGGAGCCTCTTCCGGCGGACAGCCGCCTGATATACGCCGATGAGCTTACCTGCACCCCGCACCTGGGGGCCAACACCTTCGAGGCCCAGGAAAATGTGGCGGTGGCCGTGGCTAACCAGATGAGCGCCTACTTGAAAGGCGGACCGGCCGAGTTCGCGGTGAACGACCCCAAAAAGTAGGTTATTTCCCAGAAATTCCTCAAGCCCGGCCGCATATGCGGCCGGGCTTTTCTTTGTCCGGTTGCGCGGGGCCCTCGCCGTACTTATAGTTAGAGATATTAAATCCGGTTAGGTGCGTCCCGGTGGAATTATTCATGAAAGGCTAGTCAATGAGCGAGCAAGAAAAGGGCTTTACGGTAAAAGATCGGCGCAGGTTCGACTCCAGCGGCGAGACCCGCAACGGTGCCGAGCCTGAGCAGGAAAAGGCCCCGGAGCAAAAGCCCCAACCCGAACCCCAGCCAGAGCCTCAAGCTCCGCCCCAAGAGCCGGTCCTGGAGGCCGAGCCCCAGGAGCAACAGGCGGGTGGCCCAGGCCCCCAGGCCGAACGGCGTCACCAGCTGCCTCCGGTTGATTTCAGCGGACTGATCCTATCCCTGGCTCATGCGACCATGATGCATTTGGGACAGATCCCCGGCCCGGATGGTCAGCCCATGCCCCCGGAATTGGATTTGGCCCGCCACACCATAGACACCATCGCCATGCTTCAGGCAAAGACCAAGGGCAATCTTGATCCCGAGGAGCAAAAGCTGATAGACACCGCGCTGGTGGAGTTGCGCATGGCTTTTGTCCAGATCGCCGGCTAGCCTCCTTTTTCCACTAGGAGGAAAAAAGTGACTTTTTGTAAAGCAAGACCCGCAGCCAAACCCGCGCTGATTCTTTTGGCACTGGTTCTGGCCCTGGCCCTGGCCGCTCCGGCGGGGGCCAAGTACGTGCCCGACTCCTTCGCCGATCTGGCCGGTAAGGTCAGCCCGGCGGTGGTCAATATCCGCATCGTCAAGACCATCAAACAAGGCCCCATGACCGGCATCATGCCCTTCCCCGGCCAACAGCAAGGCCAGGACCAGGAGGGGCGGCAAGGCCAGCCCCCTGATCTGCACGAATTCTTCCGCCGCTTTTTCGGCGGCCAGGGCGGACCGGGCGGCAACGCTCATCCCCGTGAGTTCAAGCAGCGGGCCCTGGGCTCGGGGGTCATCGTGGACGCCAGCGGCTATGTCATCACCAACAATCATGTGGTGGCCGAGGCCGATGAGATCCTGGTGCGCCTCAAGGGCGGCGAGGAGTGGCCTGCCAAGATCATAGGCCGCGACCCCAAGACCGACCTGGCTCTCATCAAGATAGACGCCAAGCATGATCTGCCCTTCCTGCCTTTGGGCGACAGCGAAAAGCTCAGGGTGGGCGACTGGGTGCTGGCCGTGGGCAACCCCTTCGGCCTGGAGCACACCGTAACCGCTGGCATCATCAGCGCCAAGGGGCGCATCATCGGGGCCGGCCCCTATGACAACTTCCTGCAGACCGACGCCAGCATCAACCCGGGCAACTCCGGCGGCCCCCTGATCAACATGGCGGGCCAGGTGGTGGGGATCAACACCGCCATCGCGCCCCAGGGCCAGGGCATCGGCTTCGCCATCCCGGTGAACACCACCAAGAAGATCATGGCCCAACTCAGGGCAAAGGGACGGGTGGTGCGCGGCTGGCTGGGAGTGACCATCCAGCCGGTGACCAAGGAATTGGCCGAGAAGTTCGGCCTGGACGAGCCCATGGGGGCCCTGGTGGCCGATGTGGTGCCGGGCAGCCCGGCGGACAAGGCGGGCATAAAACGCGGCGACGTGATCATCGGCTACGAAGGCAAACCGGTCAAGGACATGCACGCCCTGCCCAGGCTGGTGGCCGAGACCAAGGTGGGCAACGAGGTGAGCCTGGAGGTGGTGCGCGACGGCAAAAAGCGCCCCCTGCAAGTGACCATCGGCGAGCTTAAGGCCGAGGCCCAGGCCGAGCCCAAGGCGGCCCAGGAGAGCGAGGTCAAGCTGGGCATGGGCTTGCAAGAGCTGACCCCGGAGTTGGCCAAGCAGATGGGCATCGCGGGTAAGAAGGGCCTGATCGTCACCTCGGTAGAGCAAGGCGGCCCGGCGGCCGAAGCCGGCCTGATGCGCGGCGACGTAATCCTGGAAGCGGCCCAAAAGCCGGTGACCAAGGTGAGCCAGTTCAAGGAAATGGCCGGCAAGCTGAAGTCGGGCGAAGGCCTGCTTTTGCTTATCCAGCGGCGCGATTCCACCCTGTTCGTGGTGATCAAATCGCCTGATAAAAAGTAAATCCAAACCTTGGTGGGGGCCCTTCGGGGCCCCCATTTTTCGGCCCGGATATTTCATGAAGGTTGGGCGGCCCTTAATGCAACTGACCATTCAAGCCCCGGCCAAGGTTAATCTTTTCCTCAAGGTGCTTGGCCGGCGGCCCGACGGCTACCATGAGTTGGCCACCTTGATGCAGCCTCTGGACCTTGCCGACACCCTCACCGTGCGCCTGGGCGCCCCCGGCCTGTCGCTGATCTGCGACAAAGCCGAACTCTCCGGTGAAAACAATCTGGTGATCGCCGCGGCACGGGCCTATTACGCCGCTCTGGGCCGGGAGCCCGCCGCCGCCTTTGAGCTGACCAAGCGCATCCCCGTGGCCGCCGGTTTGGGCGGGGGCAGCTCCGACGCCGCCGCCGCGCTGCTGGCCCTCAACGCCTTGCACCACGGCGCCCTGGAACCCGGCCACCTGGCCGGGCTGGCCGCCGGTTTGGGCGCGGACGTTCCTTTCTTCCTGGCCGGGTGCACCGCCTGGTGCACCGGCATCGGCCAGATGGTGGAGCCTTGGCCGGATTTTCCATTGCTTCACTTGGTTTTGGTCAATCCCCGCTTTGCCCTCTCCACGGCTCACGTGTATCAACAATTTGATTTCTATTGGACAAACAGCCATCAAACAACTAGAATAAGGCGCCCCTTAAGGAAGACTCCATCCATAGACCACTTGCTGGTCAACGATCTGGAGGAGGTTTCATTGCGGGAGCACCCCATCCTGGGCCAGATCAAGGAGACGCTGAGCAAGACCGGCGCCAGGGGGTGTTTGATGAGCGGAAGCGGACCCACCGTTTTCGGGGTGTTCGCCGACGCCGCCCAGGCGGGGAAAGCGGCCCAAAGTTTGCGGACCCAGGGCCGCTGGTGGGTCAGGTCTTGCCAAGGCGTCAGAGCTTGAGCTACGAGGAGGGGGCTGAGCATGGACGTGACCGAGGTAAGGGTCTTCCCGGTAGAGGAAGAGCGACTAAAGGCCTATGCAACCATCACCCTAGATCATTGCTTCCTGGTTAGAGACCTCAAGATCATACACGGTAATAAAGGTCTTTTCGTGGCCATGCCCAGTAAGAAACGCAAGGATGGCACCTACCAGGACACCGCCCATCCCCTTAACAGGGATACTCGGCGGATGATCGAAGAAGCGGTTCTAGGCGAATACGAACGGGTGCGGACGGAAGGGCAGGAGGTCAGCGAAGCCAGCGGCTAGGGCCTTTGGGCCCATAGCCTGCCGCCGGTGCGGAGATCGACTGATCCGGGTTCCAACCACCAGGGAGCTTAAGGCTCCGGTGTGGTGGTGTGGACTGGATTGGCTTTTTTGCTCAAACCTGTTAAATAAGAAAAAGTCATGGGCACGCAACCAGGTCTTCCAGGCTGGGAATGCGTTGCTCCAGTTATGGCCATCTTAGCGGCCGGGCACCGGCTATAGGGCCTTGGGGCCCGGGGAATCTTTAGTGAGCCATGTTTAATAAGCTCAAGGTATTCACCGGCAACAGCAACCCCCACCTGGTGGAGGAGATCTGTCACTATCTGCACCTGCCGCTTTCCCAGGCCGTGGTGCGCCGCTTCAGCGATGGCGAGGTCTTCGTGGAGGTGGGCGAAAACGTGCGCGGCTCGGACGTGTTCGTGGTGCAGTCCACCAGCCCTCCGGTGAACGACCACCTGATGGAGCTTCTTATCATGCTCGACGCCTTCAGGCGCAGCAGCGCCCGGCGCATCACCGCGGTGGTTCCCTACTACGGCTACGCCCGCCAGGACCGCAAGGTGGCCCCCCGGGTGCCCATCACCGCCAAGCTGGTGGCTGATCTGATCACCACCGCCGGAGCGGGCCGGGTGCTGTGCATGGACCTGCACGCCGGGCAGATCGGCGGCTTCTTCAACATCCCGGTGGACCATCTCTACTCCGCGCCGATCATGCTGGAGTATTTGCGCAAGCACCTGACCGGCGAAGCAGTCATCGTCAGCCCCGATGCCGGCGGCGTGGAGCGGGCCCGGGCCATTGCCAAGCGCCTGCAGGCGGGGCTGGCCATCATCGACAAGCGCCGCGAGGCCGCCAACGTGGCCGAGGCCATGAACATCATCGGCGACGTCAAAGGCAAGCTGGCGGTGATCTTGGACGACATGATAGACACCGCCGGCACCCTGACCGAGGCGGCCAGGGCGCTCACCGAGCACGGGGCCAGGGAGGTGTGGGCCTGCGCCGCTCACCCGGTTTTGTCCGGCCCAGCTCTGAACCGGCTGGCCGAGAGCCCCCTGACCAGGGTGGTGGTGACCAACACCATTCCCCTGGCCGAAGAGGCGGCGGCCAACCCCAAAATCCACAGCCTGTCCGTGGCCCAGCTTCTGGGCGAAGCGGTCCGGCGCATACACATGGAAGACTCGGTAAGCTCCCTGTTTGTGTAGCTAAACCCATCCCCTAACTAGGGGCGGGATATAACATAACGTGATCAAAGCTGATTGCCGCGCGATGCCGCCGGCAATCAGCTTGTTGAAAGCCAGGCAAGACCCGCCCTGGGGCTAACCCCCTGGTGGCAGGAAAACATTTGCCTTTTGTGAAAAATCGCATTATAGTCACTTGACTCAGCGGGCGGACCCTGTAAACATGGGCCGGCCGGAGGAAGTTAGCAGCCATGGAACAAATACCCCTTACGGCAATCCGCCGCGAAAGCACTGGAAAAGGCCCCGCCAAGCAGATGCGGGCCAAAGGACTGGTGCCCGCCGTCTTTTATGCAGGCGGCCAGGACGCAGCCAAACTCACCATTGAGCAGGCTGAAATCGAGCGCCTGCTGCGCGGCACTTCCGGAGGCAACGCCTTCTTGTCGCTGACCATCGAGGGCGAATCCCCCCGCATGGCGGTGATCAAGGACCTCCAGTTCGACTACTTGGGTAAGAGCATCCTGCATGCCGACTTCTATGAAGTAAGGGCCGATCAGGAGCTGACCTTGGAAGTGTCCATCGAGCTCACCGGCGAGCCCAAGGGCATGACCACCGGCGCCTTGATCAGCCAGAGCGCCTACACCGCCTCGGTGATCGGCTTGGTTGCCGACATCCCCGACTCCATCTCCCTGGATATCAGCGAAATGGAAATGGGCGACGCCCTCTACGCCGAAAGCCTCTCCCTTCCCGAGGGAGTGAAGTTGGCCGGCGACGACAACTACATGGTGGTCTCCCTGTCCGAGGCGATCCTGGCTCTTGAGGAAGAGGAAGAAGAGGGCGAAGAGGGCGAAGAAGGCGCCGAGGGCGAAGAAGGCGCCGAGGGCGAAGAAGGCGCCGAGGCGAAGGCCGAGGAAAGCGGCGAGTAAGACGCTTTGGCCGATTACTGGGACCAGGGACCGCTTTTGGTTCTGGGACTGGGCAATCCGGGCTCTGGGTACCAGGGGACCCGGCACAATGTGGGATTTGCGGTCACCAACATGCTGGCCCAGCGCCACGGACTGTCTTTGGGGCGTAGCGGGCACCGCAGCCTCTGGGGGCAGGGCCGGGTGACCGGCCGCACGGTGATAATGGCCCAGCCGCAGACCTTCATGAACCTCAGCGGCGAGGCGGCCCAGAGCCTGCTTGGCTACTTCGACTTGGAGCCCAGCCGCCTCATCGCGGTGCACGATGATTTGGATTTGCCCTTGGGGAGGCTGAAAGTCGCCCTGGGAGGAGGGGCGGGAGGTCACAAAGGGGTGGCCTCGATAATCCAGCGGACCGGCAGCCCGGATTTCGTCCGCCTAAAGGTGGGCATCGGGCGTCCCCGTTACGAGGAGCCGATCGAAAAATTTGTGCTGAGCGGTTTTTACGCCGACCAGCGACAGTTGGCAGAAGATATGGTGCTGGCCGCGGCGGATTGCCTGGAGGTAATTCTATCCGAAGGGCCCCCGGCGGCCATGCAGAGATTTCACCGACCTTTAAGCAATGAGGAGGTAGAGGGGTAATGCTTCAACTAACCGTAGCAGCGCCATTTTTGGCCCTGTTCGGGCTGTTGGTGGCCTTCCTGTTGTACGGCTACGTAAAAAAACAGCCTAACGGAAACGAGCTTATGCAAAAGCTCGAGGGCCAGATTCACGCAGGGGCCATGGCCTTTTTGAAGAAGGAATACTCGATCCTGGCGATCTTTATCGTCATCGTGTTCCTGCTTCTGGGCTTCGGCATCGCTTGGCCAACAGCCATCGCGTTTGTGACTGGTGCCTTGTGCTCCATAGCCGCCGGCTACTCGGGTATGACCGCGGCCACCCGCGGCAACAGCCGCACCGCCGAGGCGGCCAACAAATTCGGCCAGGCCAGGGCTCTGAACGTCAGCTATTTCAGCGGCGCGGTCATGGGTCTGGCGGTTGCCAGCCTGGGCCTGCTGGGCGTTGGCTTCTGGTTCTGGTATTACGGCGGCAACCCTGAGACCGCCCAGTACATCAACGGCTTCGCCATGGGCGCCAGCTCCATCGCGCTGTTCGCGCGTGTGGGCGGCGGCGTGTTCACCAAAGCCGCCGACGTCGGCGCCGACCTGGTGGGCAAGATCGAAGCGGGCATTCCCGAGGACGACCCCCGCAACCCCGGCGTCATCGCCGACAACGTGGGCGACAACGTGGGCGACATCGCGGGTATGGGCGCGGACATCTTCGAGTCCTACTGCGGCTCCGTCATCGCCACCATGGCCATCGCCGCCACCGCCAGCCTGACCCTGGTCGCCGACCTGGGCCTCATCGAGGTCAAGGCGGTAGCCGAGACGGTGGCCGTAGCTGGCGCCAAGGTTGCCGAGGCCGTGGCCATGGACAAGGTCACTGTGGTATCCGGCGATCCCCTCATGTCCCGCGTGGCCATGATGGCCGCCCCCCTGCTGATCGTCATGGCCGGCCTGGTTTCGTCCTTCGTGGGCGTGTTCTCCATCAAGGTGTTTGAAAAGGGCAGCCCCGCCGGGGCCCTGCGCTACACCACCTTCGTGGCCGCGATCATCTTCGCGATCCTTTCCTTCTTCGTCATCAAGGGCCTGGGCATGACCGCCGGTCCCTGGTGGGCCATCATCAGCGGCCTGCTCTGCGGCATCGCCATCGGCCTGCTGGCTGAGTACTACACCAGCGGTTCGCCGGTGAAGCACATCGCCGAGAACACCGAGACCGGCCCGGCCACCGTGATCATCTCCGGCTTGGCCGTGGGCATGCGCTCCACCTACCTGCCCATCCTGGGCATCTGTGTTGCAACCTTCGTGGGCTACAAGGTCGCGGGCATCTACGGCATCGGCCTGAGCGCCGTGGGCATGCTGGCCACCGTGGGCGCGACCATGACCGTGGACGCCTACGGCCCCATCGCCGACAACGCCGGCGGCATCAGCGAGATGGCTGGCCTGGGTCCAGAGACCCGCAAGATCACCGACTCCCTGGACGCCCTGGGCAACACCACCGCGGCCATCGGCAAGGGCTTCGCCATCGGTAGCGCCGCCCTGACCGCCTTGGCCCTGTTCGTGGCCTTCACCCAGGCCGCCGGCCTGACCACCGTCAACATCACCGACCCCATGGTGGTCATCGGCGTGCTGCTCGGTGCCATCGTTCCCATGCTGGCCGCGGCCATGACCATGGAGAGCGTGGGCCGCGCCGCCTTCATGATGGTGGAGGAAATCCGCCGTCAGTTCCGCGAAATCCCCGGCCTGCTGGAAGGCAAGCCCGGCGTGGAGCCTGATTCCGCCACCTGCGTGAGCATCGCCACCGGCGCCGCCCTCAAAGAGATGATGGCTCCGGGTCTCATGGCGGTCCTGACCCCCGTGGTCGTGGGCTTCATCCTTGGCCCAACCGCTCTGGCCGGCACCCTGTTGGGCGCCACGGTCATGGGCGCCTTCTTGGCCCTGTTCATGTCCAACGGCGGCGGCGCCTGGGACAACGCCAAGAAGTACATCGAGGAAGGCCATCACGGCGGCAAGGGTTCCGACAACCACAAGGCCGCGGTCGTGGGCGATACCGTGGGTGACCCCTTCAAGGACACCTCCGGACCGGCCATGAACATTCTCATCAAGCTGATGAGCGTGGTCTCCCTGGTGATGGCTCCGGTGCTGCTGGGCTTCAGCGGCTTCCTGAACTAAGAGCCAACCGACCCAAAAAATCGGGACCGGCCCCCTGGGGCCGGTCCCTTTTTTTGCTCTCAGGCTGCGCCTGCCACCGGCACACCGCGTTCCCGGCTTCACCCGTGCCTCGGTTTGCCAGTCGCCTCTGCTGCCGGCGGATGGCTGTGCCGAGCCGGTTGCAAACCAAGCCCCGAGATAGCAAACGCTTCCCCGAAAAATGCCATTTCGTTGCCTTTTAACGCCCGTTTTTCATGAAATATCCTGGCGGGTTGGAGCCCATGGTTAGCCCGATTAAGCTTGACAGTAAACCGCAGCCTGATATAATAACAATTCGTACAGGTTACCCAACCTACCGCCTCTTACCGATCCTCAGGAGCGCATTTTGTTCAAAAAGGGACAACTAGCGGTCTACCCCGCACACGGGGTAGGGGTCATCGAGTCTGAAGAAGAAAAACATATCGGCGGTCTGGCGCAACGCTTTTATATTCTGCGCATCTTGGAAAACGACATGATAATCATGATCCCCACCGACAACGCTGATACGGTGGGGCTCAGGCCGGTGATCGACCAGAAACAAGTCTCCCAGGTTTATTCGATCCTCAAGGACCGCGACGTCATTATAGAAAACCAGACTTGGAACCGCCGTTACCGCGATTACATGAAGAAAATCAAGACCGGTTCGGTCTTTGAAGTGGCCGAGGTGCTCAGGGACCTTTTTCTGCTCAAGCTGGACAAAGAACTTTCCTTTGGCGAGCGCAAGATGCTCGACACCGCGCGCGGCCTCTTGGTGAAGGAGCTTTCCATCGCCCGCCAAGCCAAGGAAGAGGAAATCGAAGCCGAGGTGGAGAAGATCTTCCACGCCTGATGGCCCTTCCCCTTCAAAAACTTTGCACCCCGGCCGCTTTTAAGGCGGCGGGGGTTTTTTAATCGCCATGAAACAACATCAATTAGAAGTTCCTTCCCAGTCCGCGGGCCAGCGCCTGGACGCCTTGGTGGCCGAACTACTGGGCCCTGAGTTGTCCCGGGCCCAAGTGCAGCGTCTGCTCAAGGAGGGCCGGGTCACCCTGGAGGGCCGCCCGGTCAGGGCTTCGGCCAAGGTGCAGCCGGGACAGGCCATCGTGGTGCAGGTGCCCGATCCCGAACCCCTGGAACTGGCCCCCGAGGATCAGGGCCTGTGGGTGCTATACGAAGACGCGGACCTCATCGTGGTCAACAAGGCCGCCGGCGTGGTGGTGCATCCGGCGGCGGGACACACCAGCGGCACCCTGGTGGCCGGCCTGCTGCATCACTGCGGCGATCTCAGCGGCATCGGGGGCAAACTGCGGCCGGGCATCGTGCACCGCCTGGACAAGGACACCTCCGGAGCCCTGGTGGCGGCCAAAAGCGAAGCCGCTCACCGGGGCCTGGTGGCCGCCTTTGCCGCGGGCCGGGTGGACAAGACCTACCTGGCCCTGGTGCACGGCCGCCCTCCCCTGTCCGGCGAGGCCTCCAGCCCCATCGGCCGTCACCCGGTGGACCGCAAGCGCATGTCCACCCACGCCCGGCACGGCAAAAGCGCCGTGAGCCGCTGGCGGGTTACCCGGCGCTTCGGCCAGGAAGCCAGTCTGCTCAGGGTGAACATCCTCACCGGGCGCACCCACCAGATCAGGGTGCATTTGTTCGAGTCCGGCTTCCCGGTATGCGGCGACCGCACCTACGGCGGACGCCGGGCCCGCGCCGGGCTGCCGGGGCAGGCGGGCCTGGCCCTCAAGGCCGCGGGGCGCCAGATGCTGCATGCGGCCCTGTTGGCTTTCGACCACCCGGTGAGCGGCGGCCGGGTGGAGGTTACCGCCCCCCTGCCAGAGGATTTCAGGGCGGTGCTGCGGTCGTTGGAAGCGGCTTATGCTTAAAGTGGGGCTGACCGGCGGCATTGCCAGCGGCAAATCCACGGTGGATCGCATGCTGGTGAAAATGGGCGCTCATCTGGTGGACACCGACCAGTTGGCCCGGCAGGTGGTGGAGCCCGGCTCCCCGGCCTTGGCCGCAATCTCCGCGGCCTTCGGCCCCAATATGATCGCCGCCGACGGCAACCTGGACCGGGCGCGCATGCGCGCCAAAGCCTTCGGCGATGCCCAGGCCAGGGCCAAACTCAACGCCATCTTGCATCCACGCATCAACCAACTGGTTGATGCCGAGTTGGCTCGTCTGGCCGCCCGGGCCCCCCAGGGGGTGGCCATAGTGGACGTGCCGCTTTTGTTCGAAACCGGCGGGGAAAAGCGCTTCGACTGCACCGTGCTGGTCTATGTGCCGCACCAGGTGCAAATGGATCGGCTCATGGCCAGGGACCATTGCGGCCCACAAACGGCCCAGGAAGCCCTGGACGCCCAGATGCCCTTGGAAAATAAGAAGAAAAAGGCCGATTTTTTAGTTGACAACTCCGGTGGCCTGGACGAAACTCTCAGACAGGTGCAGCGCCTTTGGCAAGATTTGTTGGACAAAGCCCGCTCCACTTAACCCCGGTCATAATCGACTCCCGGAAAGATTTCACCCTACCTGCGAGTCCTTAAGTCATGAAGGTGTGCGGTGCGTCCGGGGCTCAGCACCAAAAGTCCATATTTCCGAGCATGCAACCGGCATAGCAAGAAAAACAGATAACGCCCTTCCAGCGGCACCGACCTCCGGCGCATAGTCCTGTCTCTGCGCCCCCGCTAAAGGGCCGCCCAGGCGGCAAGGCCGCCGAGGCATTCAAACTCAAGCAGTGAAAGATCAATGAGCGAGAACAAGACCCCACGAAACACCGAGCGCCGCCCGGTTCGTAGCCGCCGCCGCGCCCCCGCGCCCCCCAAAAACCATGACAACGGCGATAGCAACGGCGACGGCAACGGCAACGGCGACACCGGCCAGGGTGGTAGACTCAACATCCTGGAACTCAAGGAAATGCCCATCGGCGAGTTGAACGGCATGGCCCGCGAGTACAGCATCGAGGGCGCGGCGGGCATGCGCAGGCAGGATCTTATCTTCGCCTTGCTCACCGCCCAGGCCCAGCGCAATGGGGCCATCTACGGCTCCGGTGTTTTGGAGATATTGCCCGACGGTTTCGGCTTCCTGCGCGCCCCGGACTACAACTATCTGCCGGGGCCCGACGACATCTACGTCTCTCCCAGCCAGATAAGGCGCTTCAACCTGCGCACCGGCGACACCATCAGCGGCCAGATACGCCCCCCCAAGGAGGGCGAACGCTATTTCGCCCTGCTCAAGGTGGAGGACATCAACCACGAGCCTCCCGAGGTGGCCAGGGACAAGATCCTTTTCGACAACCTGGTGCCCCTGTACCCCGACGAGCGCATCACCCTGGAGGTGGAGGGCAAACCCAAGAACTACTCCGGCCGGGTCATGGACCTGATGACCCCCATCGGCAAGGGCCAGCGCGGCCTTATCGTCAGCGCGCCCCGCACCGGTAAGACCATGCTTTTGCAAAGCATCGCCAACTCCCTGGCCGCCAACCACCCCGAGGTGGTCCTTATCGTGCTCTTGATCGATGAACGGCCCGAGGAGGTCACGGACATGCAGCGCTCGGTCAAGGGCGAGGTCATCTCCTCCACCTTTGACGAGCCGGCCCAGCGTCACGTGCAGGTGGCCGAGATGGTCATCGAAAAAGCCAAGCGCCTGGTGGAGCACAAGCGCGACGTGGTGATCCTGCTGGACTCCATCACCCGCCTGGCCCGGGCCTACAACACCGTGGTGCCCCCCAGCGGCAAGATTCTCTCCGGCGGCGTGGACTCCAACGCCCTGCACCGGCCCAAGCGCTTTTTCGGCGCGGCCCGCAACATCGAGGGCGGAGGCAGCCTTACCATCATCGCCACCGCCTTGATCGACACCGGCAGCCGCATGGACGAGGTGATCTTCGAAGAGTTCAAGGGCACCGGCAACATGGAAATCCACCTGGAGCGCAAGCTCAGCGACAAGCGCATCTTCCCGGCCATCGACATCAACCGCTCCGGCACCCGCAAGGAAGAGCTGCTGTTGCCCGAGGCCGACCTGAACCGCATCTGGATTCTCCGCAAGCTCCTGGGCCCGCTCACCCCGGTGGACACCATGGAATTCCTCTTGGAAAAGATGCAGGGCTCCAGCGGCAACGCCGAGTTCCTGGACTCCATGAGCCGCTAGAGGGCGAAAGCTGCTCGCGGGCCGGGTGCTGCAAGCGCCTGATCCGCGCTAATGATGCGAGCCAACAAGTTGCAAAAAAAGCGGCGAGCGTTATACTTTGGTGCTTTAAGGATTAAACGCCCGAGGAGGCGGAAATGAAAAGCGATATACATCCTAAGTTCAAAGAGGTACCCGTGCGTTGCGCCTGTGGCAACGAGTTCACCTCCGGGTCCACCAAGGACGAGATCCGCGTGGAAATCTGCTCGGCCTGCCACCCCTTCTTCACCGGCAAGCAAAAGCTGGTGGACAGCGCGGGCCGCGTGGAGCGCTTCTACAAGAAGTACTCCCACATTGACCAGTACAAGGGCAAGGCAGCCGAGATGGAAGCCGAGCGTTTGGCGCAGGCGGAAGCCAAGGCCAAGGCCAAGGACGAGGAGTAGCCGGCTGCCGGAGGCGCTACCATGAATCCGGCCAACGTGGGCGGCCAGGCGGTGATCGAGGGGGTTATGATGAAAGCCCCCTCGCGCCTTTGCGTGGCCGTGCGCCGTCCATCCGGCGAGATTCTGGTAAAAAACGACCCTCTGCGCTCGCTTACTTCCCGTTGGCCCATGCTGGGCTGGCCCTTTTTGCGCGGCCCGGTGATTCTGGGCGAAACCTTGGTGCAGGGCATGAAGGCCCTGTCCTTTTCAGCCCAGCAGGCCCTGGAAGAAGAAGGCGAGGAGTTGGGCTCTTGGGCCTTGCTGCTCACCCTGCTGGTGGCCATCGGCGCCGGCCTGGGGCTGTTCGTGGCCCTGCCCCACCTGCTGTCCCTGGCCCTGGGCCGGGTGGTGCCCGGCGGGTACGACACCCACAGCTTCTGGTTCCACGCGGTGGACGGCGTGATCAAGGTGGCCATCTTCGGGTCCTATTTGTGGCTCATCTCCCTGATGCGCGACATCAGACGGGTGTTTGAGTACCACGGCGCCGAGCACAAGGCCATCTTCTGCTATGAATCCGGCGGCGAGCTTTGCGTGGAAGCGGCCAGGGGCTACCCCAGGCTGCATCCCCGCTGCGGCACCGCCTTTTTGCTGGTGGTGCTGGCCGTATCCATCCTGGTTTTCGCGGTGGCCCTGCCCTTTTTGCCCCGCCTGGCCGAAAACGGCTGGCTTAACCAGGCCCTGTTGATCGGCCTTAAAATACTGCTCATGCTGCCCATTGCCGGGGCCTCCTACGAGATCATCCGCCTGGCCGGCAAAAAACAGGGACGCGGCTTTTGGGGCGCTCTGATCTGGCCGGGCCTGCAATTGCAGCGCCTGACCACCCGCGAGCCCAGCGACGATCAAATCGAGATCGCTCTGGCCGCCCTCAAGGCCGCCACCGCAACTTCCCATGACGAGGGGCCGAGCATCTGCGTGCTTTAGCCCGCATGTTTCATGTGGGTTGGGTGGCGATGAGCAACGAATCAGTGTGGACAAGGCCGTTGTGAAAAAGGTGTTCACACTATCAAGGTGCAGTTTTTCACCCCATCGCCGGCACAGCCAGATGCCGCAGGGCAAGGCGGCAGGCGAACGAGGGACGTAGCTGTAGCCAAACCTACAGCGAAGACCGAGAGACGCCGTGGGCGCCGCCATGCGGGGCCTGGCGAAGCCTGACACGCAACTCTCATGAAATATGCGGGCCAACCCCCGGAGCCAAAAAAATCATGCCCTTTCTGGACCCTGAGTTAAAGAAAAAGCTCCAAGGCGTGGAGCAGCACTACCAAGCCCTGGAGCGTAGCCTGGCCGACCCCGAGGTGCTGGGCGACAACGAGCGCTACCAAAAGGCGGCCAAGGAACACTCCGACCTGTCCAAAACTGTGGAAGTGTTCAGCCAGATCAGCAAACTGGAAGAAGACATCGAGACCAATAGCGAGTTATTGGAAGATCAGGACGAAGAGCTGGCGGCCATGGCCCAGGAAGAAATCCAAGCGGCCGAAGAGCAACTCCCGGAGCTTATCGAGCGCCTGCGCTTTTTGATGCTGCCCAAGGACCCCAACGACGACAAGAACGTCATCCTGGAAATCCGGGCGGGCACCGGCGGAGAAGAAGCCTCCCTTTTCGCGGCTGACCTTTTGCGCATGTATTTGCGCTACGCCGAACTCCAGAACTGGAAGCACGAGACCATGGACTCCCACCCCACCGACTCCGGCGGGTTCAAGGAGGTCATCGTGCTGATCAACGGCAAGGGCGCCTACAGCCGGCTCAAGTACGAATCTGGAGTGCACCGGGTGCAGCGGGTGCCGGCCACCGAGAGCCAGGGACGCATCCACACCTCGGCGGTGACCGTGGCGGTGATGCCCGAGGCCGAAGACGTGGAGCTGGACATCAACCCCGAGGATCTGAGGATCGACGTTTTCCGCTCCTCGGGCCCCGGCGGCCAGCACGTCAACAAGACCGAAAGCGCGGTGCGCATCACCCACATCCCCAGCGGGGTGGTGGTTTCCTGCCAGGATGAAAAGAGCCAGCACAAGAACAAGGCCAAGGCCATGAAGGTGCTCCGAGCCCGCCTGTTCGACCAGATGCTGGCCGACCAGGCCGCCGAGCAAGCCGCCACCCGCCGATCCATGGTGGGCAGCGGCGACCGCTCCGAGCGCATCCGCACCTACAATTTCCCCCAGAACCGGGTCACCGACCACCGGGCCGGCCTGACCGTGTATAAGCTTGAGCTGTTGTTGGCCGGCGAGTTGGACTACCTGCTCCCGGAGATGATCCAACAGTTCCAGGCCGAGGCGCTCAGGGCCGAGGCCGACGCGGCATAGGCCGTTCCATTGTCTCCAGCCTGGACCGTCGGCCGCCTGATTCCCTGGGCGGCCGAATATCTTGGCGGCCACGGCGTGGACTCCCCGCGCCTGAGCGGCGAGTTGCTCTTGGCCCATGTGTTGGGTTGCAGCCGCCTGGAGCTATACCTGCGCTTTGAGCAGCCCCTGAAGCCCGAAGAGCTGGCCGAGTTTAAAAAGCTGATCCTCAGGCGCAAAAACCGGGAGCCGGTGGACTACATCCTGGGCAGCCGGGAGTTCTACGGCCTGGAGTTTTTGGTGGGCCCGGGGGTGTTGGTGCCCCGGCCCGAAACCGAGCACCTGGTGGAAGAGACCCTGGCACGGCTGAAGGACGTTCAGGCTCCCCGCATCCTGGATCTGTGCACCGGCAGCGGGGCGGTGGCCCTGACCCTGGCCCACGAGCGGCCCGACGCGGCGGTGACCGGCTGCGATATTTCCCCCGAGGCCTTGACCTGGGCGCGGCGCAATGCCCACAATCTTGATCTACAAGAGCGGGTGCGTTGGCTCCAGGGCGATCTCTGGGAGCCGGTGGCCGCGGGCAGTGGTTTTTTCGATATAATCACCGCCAACCCGCCCTATGTGACCACGGCGGAGATGGCCGAGCTGCCCCCCGAGGTGGGCCGCTTCGAGCCCCGTTTGGCCTTGGAGGGCGGCGAGGATGGCCTGGACATAGCCCGCTCTATCATCGGCGGGGCCGGAGCCCACTTGAGGCCCCTGGGCTGGCTGTTCATAGAGTTGGGCGCCGGGCAAGCCGCCCAAGCCGCCCGCCTGGCCCAGGCCTGCGGGGCCTTTGCCGAGGTCAGCCTGGTCAAGGATCTGGCGGGCATAGAACGGGTGCTGGTCTGCGAACGGAAGGATTATGGATAAGCTGGTCGTAACCGGAGGAAATCCCCTGGTGGGGCGGGTCCGCATAAGCGGGGCCAAGAACGCCACCCTGCCGCTGATGGCCGCCACCCTGCTCACCAGGGGCAAAAGCCGCCTGAGCAACGTGCCCGACCTCAGGGACGTGCGCACCATGGGTTCGCTCCTGGGCACCCTGGGCGCCAAGGTGAGCACCCGCAAGGACAACCTGTACATCGACACCAGCGGGGCCGAAGGCGACGAGGCCCCCTACGAGCTGGTCAAGACCATGCGCGCCTCGGTGCTGGTGTTGGGACCCCTGGTGGCCCGCCAGGGCAGCGCCAAGGTTTCCTTGCCCGGCGGCTGCGCCATCGGCGAGCGGCCCATAGATCAGCACCTAAAGGGCCTGGAGGCCATGGGCTGCAAGGTGGAGATCGCCGGGGGCTACGTCATGGCCTGGGCCAAGCGCCTCAGGGGCGCGGACATCAGCCTGGACATCGTCACCGTCACCGGCACCGAAAACCTGGTGATGGCCGCCTGCCTGGCCAAGGGCACCACCATTATCCGCAACGCCGCCCGGGAGCCCGAGGTGGTGGACCTGTGCAACGCCCTCAACGCCGCCGGAGCGTCCATAAGCGGGGCGGGCACCGCCACCATCACCATAGATGGCAAGGCCGAGCTGGCCCCCCTGGACCACCGGGTGATGCCCGACCGCATCGAGGCGGGCACCTACATCGCCGCCGCGGGCATAACCCGTGGCGAGTTGACCATCGTGGACGCCCCCCTGGAGCACCTCACCGCCGTGGTGGGCAAGTTCAAGGAGGCGGGTATCCGTTTCCAACCCACCCCCAAGGGATTGGTGGTCTCGGCCCGGCGGGCTCCCCGCCCGGTGAGCATCATCACCGGCCCTTACCCCGGCTTCCCCACGGATTTGCAGGCCCAGTTCATGGCCCTGATGAGCCTGAACAACTCCAGCGCGGTGTTTCAGGAAACGATCTTCGAGAACCGCTTCATGCACGTGCCCGAGCTTCGCCGCCTGGGGGCGGACATCGAGGTCACCGGCTACACCGCCGTGGTCAAGGGGGTGCGCCACCTGGCCGGAGCCCAGGTCATGGCCACCGACCTCAGGGCCTCGGCCTGCCTGGTCCTGGCCGGGCTGGCCGCCGAGGGCGAAACTCACATCAGCCGGGTGTACCACCTGGACCGGGGCTACGAGGCCATAGACCAGAAGCTGACCAACGCCGGGGCCACGGTGCGCCGGGAGTCCGAGCCGGGACCGGGCAAGAAATAGGGAAATAGGCCATAGTGAGGAAAGCGGGACTATCCGGAATTTTCTCAGCCCTCTCCTGTCCCACGGCGGACCGCCGAACAAAAAAGCAACAGGAAACGAAAACATGCAGGGCGGCAGCTTCGCACCCCCACCGGTGGTTGAGTAGCGGTTTCCTATGGGCGCCAGGACCACGGCCCCGCCTCGTCACCGGCCCAGCCAGGCGGCGGCAGACAAGGCGCGGGAGAACGACAGCCACAGGCGTAGGGAAAACTACGTCGAGGCTGGAGTGATGCCCGCAACGCAGTATCCCTCAGCCTGGCGCGGCCGCCCTCGTTTCCACTACAATACTCTCCCATGAGCCGGTTGCATCCCTTGATATTGCCCGCCGCCGCCCTCATGGGGGGCATTTTTTTGGCCGCGTGGCTGGGGCCGTGGCCGGGCTGGCCCCTATTGGCCGGGGCCGCTCTGGCGCTGGCCGTGGCTTTGGGGCTGGGGCTGCGGGGCAAGGCCATCAGCCCGGCGCTGTTGGCCCTGGCCTGCCTCTTGGCCGGAGCCGGGCTCCTGTCCCTGGAACGCTCCGCCACCCTGCCCGCCGACCACCTGGCCTTCCTGGCCGATGGCAAGACCCACCGCATCGAAGCTCTGGCCCTGTCCCCGGCCCAGCCCGGCGGGCGGGGGGTGCGCCTCTTGGCCCAGGTCGTGCGCCTGGACGGCCAGCGGGTGAGCGGTTTGCTGCGCCTGTCCCTGGCCTCGGAGCTTACCCCGCCGCCAGCCGGGAGCCGCTTCGTGATGCGGGCCAGCCTGCGCCCGGTGACCAGCCTGGCCAATCCCGGCGGCTTTGACTACGCCCAGTTCATGGCCGATAAGGGCATCCACGCACAGGCCTATGCCGGGCGCTCTGCCAAGCTCGCGGTGCTGGGCCGGGGAAATGTGCCCTGGCCCCGCTCCTGGCTCCTGGCCGCCCGCCAGCGCCTGGCCTATCAGATAGAGGCCTTGTCTCCGACTCAGGGGCGAGAGTTGTTGCGCGCCCTGGTCCTGGGCCAGCGTGGCGGCCTGAGCGGCGAGACGCGCGAGGCCTTTGGGGTCACCGGCGCGGCCCATCTGCTGGCCATCAGCGGCTTGCACATCGGCCTGGTGTGGGGCCTAGCCTATGCCCTGCTGCGCTGGGCCCTGGCCGCCTGGCCCGGCCTGGCCCTGCGTTGGCCGGTGGTCAAGTGGGCCGCCGCCCTGGCCCTGCTGCCCGCCGCAGGCTACGCCGGCTTGGCCGGCGGCTCCACCCCCACCTTGCGGGCCTTGGTGATGATCGCCTGTTTGGTGTCCGCCCTGTGGGCCTCGCGGCCCTATCGCCCCTCGGGAGGCCTGGCCCTGGCTGCCCTGGTCATCGGCCTGCTGTGGCCCGAATCTCCCCTTACCCTCAGTTTTCAGATGTCCTTCGTGGCCGTGGCCGCCATTCTTTTGGCCGCCGCGCCCCTGGCCCGTTGGCTGCGGGGTTTGGCCCCCGGCCCACGCCTGGCCGGGACGGTGATGGGTTGGCTGGGGCTCAGCGGGGTGGTGGGCCTGGCGGTATGGCCCCTGGCGGTGCAGAATTTCCACCAGCTTCCGGTGTACTCTCTGCCCGCCAACGCCCTGCTCATTCCCTTGGTGGCCATGCTCACCCTGCCCCTGGCCCTGGTGGCCGCCGGGGTGGGTATGGTGTGGGCCGCCGGTGGCCAAGCCCTTTTCTCCCTGGCCGCCTGGCCCGCCGAGGGCGCGGTATTTTTGGTGGAGTGGCTGGCCGGGTTGCCCGGCGCGGTGCACTACCTGGCCGGGCCGGGCCCCTGGGCCGCGCTCATGTTCTATGCCGGGGCCATGGCCGCCCTCACCCTGCCCCGGCGCTGGGCCTGGGGCCTGGGGGCCGGGCTGGGCGCGGCGGGCCTGGCGCTGTGGTTGGGCCTGTCCGGCCCGTCACCAGCCGACGGCAAGCTTCGGGCCTGGGTCTTGGACGTGGGCCAGGGCTCGGCCACGGTGCTGCGCCTGCCCCAGGGCCAGATGATGGTGATCGACGGCGGCGGCTGGGGCGGCAGCGACTTTGACTTCGGGCGCCAGGTCATCGCCCCCTTCCTGTGGGGCATGGGCTTTGGCCGGGTGGAGGTGGTGGCCTGCTCCCACCGCGACACGGACCACGCCGGTGGACTGCCATTCGTGGCCCGCTGGTTTTCCCCCCGCCAAATATGGACCAACGGCGAGGCCGCCTCGGGCGGCTGGTACGGCCGCCTGCTGGAAACCGCCAGGGAGCGGGGCATACCCGTGCTGGGGCCGGAAAAAATCGCCCGGGTGCGCCGGCTGGGCGGGGCCTCGCTGCGCCTGCTGTGGCCCCCGTTGGGAGTGGGCCTGACCGGCAAGAACTCCAACGACCACTCCCTGTGGCTGGGGGTGGGTCTGGGCCGGGCTTGGCTGTGGCTGCCCGGAGACGGCGGGCCCAAGGTGGAAAGGGTGGTGGCTCCCCTGCTGCCCGCCACCGGCAGCCAGGTGCTGCTGGGGCCGCACCACGGGTCCAAGAACTCGCTCACCCCCGCCCTGTTGGGGCGCATGCGGCCTCAGGCGGTGGTATTCTCCTCGGGCTGCTGGGGGCGCTGGCCCTCGCCCAGCCGCCAGGCCCAGGCCAGGGCCAACCAGGCCGGGGCCGCCATTTACGGCACCAACTGGCAGGGCTGCCTGGAGTTGACCAGCCAAGGAGGCCCGTGGAGCGTAATGCCCACCCTTTCCCCGCCCCGCGATTGCCTGGCGCCATGGCCAGGACAAAAGAAAACCCGATCCGCCGAAAGGCGAAACGGGTCATGAGCAAATTTTTGTGCGCAGCCTAGCGCTGGGTCAGGCCGTCCACCAGGGCCAGGGTGCGGCTCTGAATCTCCTTGAGGCGCATCACCTGCTCTTCCAGGCTTTGCACCTTGAGGCGCAGGGCCGCGACCTCGTCCTGCAAAGAACCCTGCCGCGAGGCGTCGCCGGGGCCCCCGCCGTCTCCGGACAGGAGCTTGCGGGCCTGGCGCAGGCTGAGCCCTTCGTCCTTTAGCAGACGGCGCAGCTCGCCGAGGCGCCCCAGGGAGTCTTGGCTGAACAGCCTTCTACGGCCCGCCCCCCTGGTGATACCCAGGTACTCCTCAAACTGCTGGTCGTAATATCGGATGGTGGCCGCCGGTATGCCCGTGCGCTCCACCACCTCCTTGAGGCTCATCAGCCCCTTGTCCTTACCCGCCGCCTGGTCCATGGCTTCCTCCGCTGCATATCTTCCTATAGCACGCCGCCGGGCCGGGGGACAAGCAAAGCCCGCTGTGATATATTCTGGCACTTGAGGAATATGTATTTTTATGTCCGCAACTAAAGCATTCAAACCCGCCCGTTTCAAGACCTGGGAGTGGTGGGCCCTGGTGTTTATCCTGGGTCTTACCCTGGGGCTGGCTTTGCACGGCTACTACCTGCGCGAGCCCCATCCGGTACGGGTTTTTCTGGAACGGGCCGAGCTGATCGACCAGGCGGCGCACCGTTTTGCCGCCGACCACGGCGGGGCCTACCCTCCCGACGGCATCATCACCCGCCGCCCCGCCGGGCTGGACGACCGCTATATTCATTGGGACGACCGCTGGCTCATCGACTTCGAGGCCGGCCCCAACGGCAAGGGCGGACACTACGTGTGCCTTGAGTTCACCGGCCCCAACGGACGCCACGAATACCGCCGCCTGTGCGCCAACCCGGAATACCGGCGACGCTACGGCGAGGGCCAACCCATTCCCGGCTACGAGAACCGCATCTGGGTCATCACCGAGCAGGCCCGCATCCACCACTCCCCCAAGGACAAGGGCAAGTACTAAGGTGGACGCGGCCCGGCTGGCGCGAAGGGTCAACCTGCTGGGCCCCTGGCTGCGCCGGGTTATGGGCGGCCCCACCCTGAAGATCAGCCTGGACACGGGCCTGGGATGCCCCCATCGCCCGCACGGGGTGGGACCGGGCGGTTGTATCTATTGCCCCCCCGGCGGCTCCGGCCAGGGCCGAGGCGGCTCGGTAGGCGAGCAGCTCCGCCAGGGTTTGGCCCGCCTGGGGGCCCGCTCCCGGCGCGGCCCCACTCCCCGAGCTTTGGCCTATTTCCAGGCCTACACCGCCACCAACGCCGCACCCGAAACGCTCGAACCCCTGTTCATGGCCGTGGCCCGCCACCCGGCGGTGGCCGGGATCATCGTGGCCACTCGGCCCGACTGCCTGCCCCCGGCCACCTGGGAGCTACTGGCCGAGATGGCCCGCCGCCGCCCCCTGTGGCTGGAGCTGGGCCTGCAAAGCGCCCACGACGCCACTCTGGAGCGCATAAACCGGGGCCACGACGTGGCCTGTTTCGACCAAGCCCTGGGCCAGGCCAAGCGGCGTGGGCTCAGGGTGGTTACTCATGTTATTCTGGGGTTGCCCGGCGAGGACATAAGCCACACCAACGCCACCGCTCGCCACCTGGCCCGGCAAGAGGTGTGGGGGGTCAAGCTGCACAACCTCATGGTGCTGGCCGGGGCCCCCCTGGCCAGGGAGCACCGCGCCGGGGAGCTGCCCCTGTGGAGCCGGGAGGAATACGCCCGGGCGGCGGCAGCCTTTTTGGCTCGCCTGCCCCGCCGGGTGCTGGTGCACCGCCTAGCCGCCGACCCAGGCCCGGATCGGCTTTTGGCCCCGGAGTGGGCGGCGGGTAAAGACGCGGTGCTCAGCGCCATCGCCCAGGCTTTGGAAGAGGCAAACCTGCACCAAGGAGACCTGGCATGAACCAGCTCAAGCTTTTCACCCTGGAAACGCCCCTGGGCACCCTGCGCGGGGCAGTCGGCCCCAAGGGCCTGGTGGCGCTGACCATGCGCCAAGACGATGGGCAATATCTGGAGAAGCTGCTGAAAAAGCGCGCCCCAGGGGCCGGGCGCAAACAAGTTGCCGCCAAATCCACCGAGCCGGGCCGACGGCTCGCGGCCTACTTCAAGGACCCCCAGGCCTCTCTGGAGGTGCCCCTGGACCTGGAGGGGCTCACTCCCTTCACCCAGGCGGTGCTCTTGGCCCTTTTGGACATACCCCCCGGCCAGACCCTGACCTATGGCCAGGTGGCCAAGATCGTGGGCCGCCCCAAGGCCCCCCGCGCGGTGGGCCAGGCCCTGCACAACAACCCCCTGCCCCTTTTCCTGGCCTGCCACCGGGTCATAGGGGCTGACGGAAGCCTGACCGGCTTCGGCTCGGGCCTGCCCAACAAAAAGGCGCTGCTGGCTTGGGAAAACGGGGAAAACCCCTGGAAATAGGCTTGGGGCCGTTGGCGGGTTAAGCCGCCAGTTCGATGCGGTCGCCGCCCATGTGCTTGGCGCGGTACAGGGCCTTGTCGGCCTGGCGCAACAGTTCATCCGCGTCGCCGGTGCGTCCCTCGCTGCTCACCACCCCGATACTGGCCTTAAAGCCCATCGCCTGGCCGCCCACCACGGAATCCGCCGAGGCCAAGGCCCGGCGAATCCGTCCGGCCAGCATGGCCGCGCTGCTCAGGTCGCTGTAAGAGGCCAGCACCAAAAATTCGTCGCCCCCGAAGCGACCCACCACGTCTTCGCGGCGAATGCTGCTCCGAATGGTGGCCGCGCAGGCGGCCAAGGCCCGGTCCCCGGCCAGATGACCCAGGCGGTCGTTGACCTGCTTGAAGTCGTCCAGGTCTATGAGAAGCATAGAAACCACATAGCCGTGGCGGGTGGCCAGGGAAAGCTCCCGCTGGGCCATTTCCATGAAGTGGCGGCGGTTGTAGGTCTGGGTGAGGTCATCGGTGCGCGAAAGACGCTCGATCTCCCGTCGGGAATCGACCAAGGCCAGCATCAGGTTCAGCACCTTATAGGCGACCGGCGGGGCCACGACCAGGGGAGCCAGAGTGGCGATGGTGAGCCCCACGACCCAGTCCTCGGCCTCGGTGTGCCCGGCCAAGAGCATCAAAGCCGTGGTAACCGCCCACGAGCCCAGAACCGCGATGGACGTGACTAAAAAGGTGGCTTTGGCCACATCCTTTTTATTTTTTACGCTGAACCAGATATCGGCCCTGTCTCTTGCAACCTGCGCCAAGTTTTCCCCTCTACGAACCAAGGGCGAATGGGTGTCAAAAGCAGAGCTACTTTACCATGTTTGGGCCGCTAGGGGCGAGGGCGGGTGTCGCTAATCAATGGGATGTTGGCAGGCCTGGGCCAAGAGGACGGCATAAAAAAGCGCGGATGATTGGGGTTAGGCGGCAAGCTCGCAACGATCGCCGCCCAATGCCTTGGCGCGGTACAGGGCCTGGTCCGCCTGACGCAGGAGGAGGTCGGCGTCATCGCCTCGGCCCTGGCTGCTCACCACCCCGATACTGGCCTTGATGCCCACCAACTGTCCCCCCACCACCAGATCGATGGAGGCCAAGGCCTCACACAGCCTCTGAGCCAGTTCGGCGCCGCTGCTCAGATCGCTGTGGGGTGCCAGCACCAAAAATTCGTCCCCCCCGAAACGCCCCACGAGATCCTCGCCGCGGACGGTGTGGCGTATGGCGTCCGCGCAAGCGATCAGGGCCCTGTCACCCACCAGATGGCCAAGACCGTCGTTGATCTTTTTGAAGCGGTCCAGGTCGATGAGCAAAAGCGACACCGGGTATCCGTGGCGCGCTGCCTGGCGAATCTCTCGTCCGGCCACTTCCATGAAGTAGCGGCGGTTGAAAGTCTGGGTGAGGGCGTCGGTGCGCGAAAGCCGCTCGATCTCCTGGTGGGACCGATTAACCTCCAGCATGAGCTTGAAGTTGCGCCAGGCAAAAGGGGGGGCCGCCAACAAAGGAGCAACGGTGCTGGCCACCACGGGGACCACCAAGGCTTGGGTGCTCAAGTCACCGACCAGCAACAGCACCGTGCCGGTAATGATCCAGGAAGCCACCAGGGAGACCAGAGTCACAATTAGGGTTTTCCGGGTCACGTCCCTTTCGTTGCGGATCATGGACCGGGAGTTGGGCTTGTGGCTGCGGCTGCTCACCAAGTTCCCCTCTCATGGGCAGGAGGAGGTTGAAATCTCGCATAGGGCCTACTCTAGCATATTTGTCATTTGCCGACAGTGGGCAAGCATGCGACTTGGATGCCGGGTCACAAAAAAAAAGCAAGCCCCGCTTTCGCGGGGCCTGCCATGTTAGCAACGTATTAGAAGTTGATGAACAGGCCCAGGAAGTAGCCGCCGGCCACCGCCGAACCGATGACGCCGGCCACGTTGGGGCCCATGGCGTGCATCAGCAGGAAGTTCTTTTTGTTGTTCTTCTGGCCCATGTGGTGCACGATACGCGCGCTCATGGGCACCGCCGACACTCCGGCCGCGCCCAGCATGGGGTTGAAGGGCTCCTTGGAGAACTTGGACATGATCTTGCCGAAGATCACTCCGGCCCCGGTGCCCACGCAGAAGGCGGCCAGGCCCAGGAACAGCACCAGCAGGGTGCGCGGGTCCATGACTCGGTCGGCGGGCATGGAGGCGCCGATGCCCAGCATCAACAAGATGGTGATGATGTTGATCAACTCGTTCTGGGCGGTGTGGCTAAGACGCTCCACCACCCCGGACTCGCGGAACAGGTTGCCCAGGAGCAAGAAGCCCACCAAGGGGGCGCTCTTGGGGATGATCAGGATGATAAGAAGCATGGCCACTATGGGGAACAGAATGCGTTCGGCGCGGCTAACCGGCCGGAGCATGGGCTTCATGTACACGGAGCGCTCGGACTTGGAGGTGAGGAAATTGATGATGGGCGGCTGGATAATAGCCACCATGGCCATGTAGGAGTAAGCAGCCGTGGCGGTGATGCCCATGATATCCGGAGCCAGAAGCCCGGTGGTGTAAATGGTGGTGGGACCGTCGGCCCCGCCGATTATGCCGATGGAGCAGGCCTCCTTTAGGGAGAATCCCCAATCGGGCCACAGCAGGCCCACGGCCAAGGCGCCCAGAAAGCTGGAATAGATGCCCACCTGGGCCGCCGCGCCCAACAGGAAAGCCCTCGGGTTGGCGATCAGCGGGCTGAAGTCGGTGAGCGCCCCGATGCCGAAGAAGATGAACTGGGGCAAGATGGTCCAGGTGTAGAGGCCGTACTTGAGGATGATGCCCAACACGCCCGCCATACCCGGCTGCATGCCCGGTTCGGGCTGGGAGGTCAAACCGGTGAGCGGCAGGTTGGCCAGGATCATGCCCGCGCCGATGGGCAACAGCTCGTAGGGCTCCCACTCCTTGAGAATGGCCAGGGTGATGAAGCCCAGGCCCACCAGGATCATGATTATGTGCGGAAGGTCCAGGTTGCCGAAGCCCACCTGCACGTCCAGTATCTTCAACACGCCGTCGTGGTTGGAAATCCACCCGTTCATGCCGTTGCCTCCTTGGCCTTGGCCTCAGCCTTCTTCTTGGCCTCGCGGGCCATGAATATCTTGCCCATGATGGTGGTGGCCACTGCCAAAAGCGACATGATCAGGAACACGACCAGGAGGCCTCCGCCCACTATGCGGAATGCCTCTCCCCAGTCAACCGGTGTAGGTTGCATGACTTTTATCTCTCCCTTGTGGTCAAGCGCGGTCTAAACCCTGCCTGCCTATGTAATTAGCCGCCCTTTGGCGGTCTTGGCTTTTTCGCGACTTGAATAATAGGAGCGCAAAAGAAGGTTGTCAAGGTTAGACCTTAAGCCTTAGTCGTCTGTATCGGTCTGCAATACCGCTAGGAAGGCCTTCTGGGGGATGGGCACGTTGCCCACCAGCTTCATACGCTTTTTGCCCGCCTTCTGCTTTTCCAAGAGCTTGCGCTTGCGCGACACGTCACCGCCGTAGCACTTGGAGGTAACGTCCTTGCGGAAGGCGTTGACCGTGCTGCGGGCGATGATCTTGGCTCCGATGGCTCCCTGGATGGCGATCTTGAACTGCTGGCGGGGAATACTCTCCTTGAGCTTGTTAACCGCGTGCAGGGCCCGGGGCCGGGCCTTTTCCGAATGCACCAGCATGGACAACGCGTCCACCTTCTCGCCGTTTACCAGGATGTCCAGGCGCACCAGGTCAGAGCGGCGGTAGCCGATCATCTCGTAGTCAAAGGAGCCGTAGCCTTGAGTCACGGTCTTGAGCTTGTCGTAGAAATCGTAGATCACCTCGGCCAGGGGCAGGTCCACGCTCAGCTCCACCCGGCCGGGGTTGGGGTAGTTCAGGTTGGTGTTTTCGCCGCGGCGGTCCAGGCACAGGGGCATCACCGAGCCGATATAGCGCTCGGGCATGAGAATGGAAGCCCTGACGAACGGCTCCTCGCAATAGTCTATGGAGGCCGGGTCCGGGTAGTAGGCCGGGTTTTCTATCTCCAGCTCGGTGCCGTCGTGCAGAAAGATATTGTAGCGCACGCTGGGGGTGGTGAGGATCAGCGACAGGCCGAATTCCCGCTCCAGGCGCTCCTGGACCACCTCCAGATGCAACAGGCCCAAGAAGCCGCAACGGAAGCCGAAGCCCAGGGCCTGGGATGAATCCTTTTGATATATGAGGCTGGCGTCGTTTAGCTTCAGCTTGTCCAGGGCGTCGGCCAGGTCGGGGTAGTCGTCGGTGGCCACTGGGTAGATGGAGGAAAACACCACCGGCTTGGCCTCGCGGAAACCGGGCAGGGGCTCGGCGGCCGGGGCGTCGGCGTCGGTGATGGTGTCGCCTATGTTGGTGTCGGCCACGGTCTTGACCCCGGCCACGATGTAGCCCACCTGCCCGGCCCGAAGCTCGGTCTTGGCGATGCGCTTGAGCTGCATCACCCCCACCTCCTCCACCTTGTGGGTGGTCCCACCGTGCATGAAGTGGATGCTGCGTCCCTGGCGCAGGGTGCCCTGCACCACCCGCACGAAGATCACGGTGCCCCGGTAGGGGTCGTACTGGGCGTCGAAGATCAGGGCCTGCAAGGGCGCGGCGGGGTCTCCGGTGGGCGGGGGAAGCAGTTTCACCACGGCTTCGAGCACCGCGGGCACGTTTTCGCCGGTCTTGGCCGACACCGCCACCGCCTCGTCGCCGTCCAGGCCCAATTCGTCGCTTATCTGGCGGCGGGCCTCGTCCACATCGGCGCTGATCAGGTCGATCTTGTTGATTACCGGCACCACCTCCAGGTCGTGCTCCAGGGCCATGTACAGGTTGGCCAGGGTCTGGGCTTCCACCCCCTGGGAGGCGTCCACCACCAAAAGCACCCCCTCGGCCGAGGAAAGGGCCCGGCTTACTTCATAAGAAAAGTCCACGTGCCCTGGGGTGTCGATGAGGTTCAGCTCGTACACCTCGCCATCGGAGGCGGTGTAAGGCAGAGTTATGGCCTGGCTTTTGATGGTGATGCCCCGTTCGCGCTCCAGGTATAGGTTGTCCAGGAGCTGATCCTGGAACTCCCGGTCGGTGACCATCCCGCAAAGCTGGATGAGCCGGTCGGCCAGGGTGGATTTACCGTGGTCGATGTGGGCGATGATGGAAAAGTTCCGAGTGTGGGCCTTGTCTGCCACGCTTACCTCATAAATTTAATGGGTTGTGCCAGGATGAGCTTAACCTGTGCCGGCGGTTTCGTCAAATGCACCGGCCGGTTTCGATGGGCTGGACTTAGGGAATATTTTTTAGCTAAGCTTATATTAACGTTGCTTATTTATTTTAAATAATAGTAAAGTATTATTGATCGAATCCGGCCCATCCGAAATTCGGGAGAATCGCCATGACTTTGGAGACCCCGGGTCAAAACGGCCAAGCCGTCGGCGCCATGCCACATCCCCCACCCTTGCAAACCGCCCTGTTGGTGGACGAAAGCGGCTATGTTTCCAGCCACAGCCTGGCGGTGCTGGGCTTTTTGGGCTATGGGCGAGACCAGGCCCCCAAACGCATCAACCTGCTCAGCCATTTCGCCACCTGGGACCGCAAGCGCGCCGGCCAAGCCCTGGGCCTAAGCCTGACCAGCGGCAAGCAGCACCAAAGCATCTACACCCTGATGCGGGCCGACGGACGCGCCTTCCCGGTGCGCCTGACCTGCGCCCCCTGCCACTGCTCGGGGCGGCCCTCTGGGCTCAAGATCTCGCTGGACTGCATCTAAGCCGACGCCTTTACAATCCGCAATCGCCTAGGCGCACTGGCCTTCCGGTGTAAGGGCGGCTTTGTATTTAGGGGGCCGCCAGCCGGGTGGGACCAGGCGCTGTGCCATGAGCTCACACAAGGCGTCCATGGCCTTGGTGCCCAGGCCGTCCTTGCGCCGGATGAACACCAGGGAGATCCAAGCCAGCTCCGGGGGTAGGTCATGTACCGCCAGATCGGCCTTGCAGGCCGAGACCTCCGCCGCCGACCGGGGCAGCATGGAGACCCCCATGCCCGTGGCCACGC
>JAIPDO010000042.1 GCA_021737645.1 Desulfarculaceae bacterium | reverse complement strand
GGCGATTTTGCTTAACAAATGGGGCGGCCTAGGCGTCTTCGCTCTGGACCGGAGCGTTTCTCCGGAAACGTTCCCGGATGCGCTCGATGATCCCGTGGATGTCCTCCAGTATCAAGTAGCCGCAGGGGATGAGCAGCAGGGTGATACCCGTGGCGAACAGCACCCCGAAGCCCAGGCTGACCGCCATGGGAATGAGGAACTGGGCCTGTAGGCTGCGCTCGAAGATGATGGGGGCCAGGCCGCCGAATGTGGTCAGCGAGGTGAGGATGATGGCCCTGAAGCGCATGGGCCCGGCTTCGCGGATGGCCTCGCCGGGGCTGAGCCCCGCGTCGCGCAGACGGTTGGCCGCGTCGATCAAGACCAGGGAGTCGTTGACCACCACGCCGGTGAGGCCCACCATGCCGAACAGGCTCAGCAGGCTGGTGCCCAGGCCCATGATGAAGTGCCCGGCCAGGGCTCCCACCAGACCGAAGGGGATGGCGGCCATGACGATGAAAGGCTGGCTGAAGGAACGGAAGGGGATGGCCAGCAGGGCGTAGATGAGGAATAGGGCGATCACGAATCCCTGCAGCACGTCGTTCAGGGACTCACGCTCCTCGCGACCCGCGCCCTCCATGGCGTAGCGCAGGCCCTTATATTTGGTGGTCATCTCCGGCATCACCGATTTTTCCAGCCAAGCCCTAAGCTCGCTGGCATTGGCCTGGTCCGGGTTTACGTCGGCGGTCACCTTTATGACCCGCCGCCGCTGGGCCCGATCCACGCTGGTATAGCCGCGGGTCATGGTAACCTCGGCCACCTGGTTGAAGGGCACCTCCTTGCCCGTGGCGGTGCGTATGCGCATCTGGTGCACGTCGCTCAGCGCGCGGCGCTCCTGCTCGGGGTAGCGCACCAGCACCCGCACCTCGTCTTGGTCGCGTTGCAGCCTCAGCGCCTCGGCGCCGTAGAAGGCGTAACGCACCTGCTGGGCCAAGTCCTGCAAGGTGAGGCCCAGGCTACGGGCCGCGGGCTTGAGCTTGAGCTGCATCTCCCATTTGCCGGGGATGAAGCTGTCGGCGATATCGAACACCCCGGTGTAGGTGGCCAGCTTGGCCTTGAGTTCGTCGGAGGCGGCGACCAACTCCTGCTCGTTGGGCGCGGACAGATGCACCTCAATGGGGTTGCCCGCGCTGAACAGCTCGCCGGTGAAGGTCAGCGATTCAGCCTCGGGGACCTGGCCGGTTTGGTTGCGCCAGTCGGCCACAATCTTCTTGGTGCTCATGTTGCGCTTTTCGCCTTCCAAAAGCTCCACGAACACGGTGGCCAGGTTGCCTCCGGCGCTGGACGAGCCCCCGCTGTGGCTGGCGCGTCCGCCGGTGCTGACCCCTATCAGGCTCACCGTGTACTTGTGCAGTGGCTCGGAGCCCTCGGGGCGTTTATGGTCCGCATCGTCCAGGACCTTGACCATTGACTTTTCCAGCTTGTCCACAACCTGGATGGTCTGCTCGGCCGGAGCCCCGGCGGGCAGCTCCAGGTTGGCGGTGAGCATGTCGCCTTCCACCACCGGGAACAGGGTGAACTTGATAAAGCCGCCCATGAGCAGCCCCATGGCTATGAAAAGCACCGCCATGCCCGCGGCCAGGGTTGCGTAGCGCCAGCGCAGGCACAGGTCCAGGGTTTTGTAGTAGGGCCCTCTGATGAAGCGCTTGAGCAGGCGGGCGCTTCGTTTTTCCTCGCCCTTTTTTACCGGCTTCACCTTGGCACGGGCCAGGTGGCAAGGCAGGATGAACAACGATTCGATGAGCGAGGCGATAAGCACCGCGATGACCACCACCGGGATGTTGCGCATGATTTTGCCCATCATGCCGGTGCCCATCATAAGGGGCAAGAAGGCGGCCACCGTGGTGAGCACCGAGAAGATCACCGGCTTACCGATTATCGTGGTCCCCTCCACCGAGGCCTTCATGGGGGACATGCCGTCTTCGCGCAGAGTGAAGATCTGCTCACCCACCACGATGGCGTCGTCCACCACGATGCCCAGCACCATGATGAAGGCGAACAGGCTGATCATGTTTATGGACACGTCGGCAAAGGGCAAGAACCATATCGCCGCCAAAAAGGAGATGGGTATGCCCAGAGTGACCCAGAAGGAAAGGCGCGCGCTGAGGAACAGCCCCAGCACCAACACAACCAATACCAGGCCCTGGATCATATTTCTGACCAGCAGCTCGATACGGCTCTTGAGTACCTTGGAACGGTCGGCGAAAAAGTCCACCTTGATGCCGGCGGGCAACTCTGGGGCAATCTTTTCCACGTAGTCTTTGACCTCGGAGGCCACGTCCAGTGCGTTCTGGTCCGCTACGCGGTACACCTGGATCAGGGCGGCGGGTTTGCCGTTGAAGCGGGCGGAGAGCTCCTGGTCGTCCTGAAATCCCTCGCTGATCTTGGCTATCTGGCCCAGGGTCACCTTGCTGCCGTCGGTCTTGGTGATAACCGGTACGTCGAAATATTCCTTGGCCAGGTACTTGCGTCCCTTGGCCCGCACCAGGATTTCGCCGCCCTCGGTCTTCACGCTGCCGCCGGGCAGGTCCAGGCTGGCCTGGGCCACCGCGTTGGCCACGCTTTTCAGGGTGAGATTGTAACGCTTGAGAGTTTGCTCCGAGATGTCGATGTGAATCTCGCTGTCGCGCACTCCCATCAACTCGGCCACGGTTACATCGGGCAGGGTGGTTATGTCGTCCTTGAGGCGCTGGGCGATGGCCTTTAAGCTGGCCTCGGGAGCATCGCCGTACAGGGCCACCCACAGCACCTGGGTGCGCCGGGTGGTTTCGCGTATCACCGGTTTTTCCGCCTCGTCGGGCAGGGTGGTGATGCGGTCCACCTCGCTTTTTATTTCATCCAGGAGTTTTTGCAGGTTCCAACCCTTGACCACCTCGATGATGATGGAGGCATAGCCTTCCACCGCCTTGGAGTCGATGCGGCGGATGCCGGCCAGCCCGGCGATGTTTTCCTCTATCTTCTCGATGACCCCCTCTTCGACCTCAGAGGGGCTGGCTCCCCGGTACTCCACGGTTATGGTAATGGTGTCCAAGCTGGTCTCGGGGAACACTTCCAGCTTCATGGTCAGGGCGGTAACCGTCCCGGCCAAGATAAAGAAGATCATCATCAGATTCGCGGCTACATGGTTCTCCGCGAACCAGGCGATGATTCGTTTCATGGCTTAGCCCTCCTGCCCGGTCATGCGAACCTTCATGCCGTCGCTGACCTCACGCAGGTTGGTGGTGACCACCTTGGAACCCGCCGGCAGGCCGGGGTTCAACAATGCCTGCTCTGCCTCCTGGCGGGCCACCTGGACCTTGGTGAATTGCAGTTTGCCGTCCGGCCCCACCAGCCACACCACATCTCCCTGGCGCAGGGCGGCCCTTGGGATCAGGCTGGCCTGGGGCAGGGTGTGTCCGATGAGGTCCACCTTTACGAAGGCGCCCATGGGCAAGGGGGGCAGGGTGGCGTAGGGATGGTCCACGCGCACCACCACGCCCACCAGGCGGGTGCTTTGGTCCACCTGGCCCAGGGCCCGCACGATGCGGCCCTGCCAGGACAACCGGCGTCCGGCGAACTCGGCGGTGACCACTGCCTTGGAGCCGTTTTTACCCTGGGTGGTAAGGCCGGGCACGTCCAGCCAGGCCAGATCCTTGTCCTCGATGTGCACGTTGATCTCCGCCGCCTCGGTGGAGAACACCGTGGCTATGGCGCCGCCCTTAGTCAGATACTGGCCCAGGTCCACGTTTTCGCTGACCACACGGCCGTCAAAGGGAGCGCGCACCTCGGTGCGTTGCAGGTTGAGCCGCGCCTGCTCCACCTGGGCCTGAGCAGCCTCCAGGCTGGCCTGGTACTGGGCGATCTGGGGTTCCTTGACCAGTAGGGCTGGAGGCTCGCCAAACTTTTTGCCGCTGTCCTTGTCCAGCAGCAGCCACTCCTCCCTGGCGCTGGCCGCCTCTTCCTTGGTGGTCTGGAGATTGGTCTCCGCCGCCTTGACCGAGGCCTCGGCCAGGGTGAGGGCCAAGCGGTAGTCCTTTTGCTCGATCTTTACGAGCAACTCGTCTTTTTTAAACGAACCGCCCGGCATCATGTGGGGCGAGACGTAGACCACCCGCCCGGCCACCTCGGCGGCCAAAACGGGCTGGGCCATGGGGGTCACCGTGCCCTCGCCATATATGCTGACCTGTACCGGCTCTCGGCCCACCTCCACGATGCGCACCATGGGGCTGACCACTTGGGCCACCTTGCGCGATGGGGGTTTTTTGCTGAGGGCAAAAGCGGCCAGGGCCGCCGCGCCGGCGGCCAACAAAATAACCACCAAAAGTATCTGCCATACAACTTTTTTGCTGACGGCCATGACTGTCTACTTCTCCGCCTTGGCCAGGGTCGGGGGCTTAGCCCAGCCACCGCCCAGGGCCCGATACAAGGTGACGCGATTGGCTAATACCGACAGTTCGTTTTGCACCAACTGGTCGGCCAGACTGTAACGGGTCTGCTGGGCCTCCAGCACGGACAGGTAGTCCTGCAACCCGTGTATATAGCGGTTCTGAGCCGTGGTCTGGGTGGCCTCTGCCTCCCTGACCGCGCTCTGGAGCAACTGCCGCCTGATTTCCTGTTGTTGTTTGGTTAGCAGGGCCCCCTCCACCTCGGAAAAGGCGTTGAGCACCGTCTTGGCGTAGCTGGTCACCCCCTGGGCGTAGCGGGCCCTAGCGGCCCTCTCCTGAGCGGCTAGGCCGCCCGCGTTGAATATGGGCTGGGAGATGCCCAAGGCTATGTTCCAAAGCTCGTTGGCCGGGGAAAACAGGGTGTGCAGGGCGTTGTCGGCATAACCATAGCCGCCGGTGAGCTTGATGCTGGGGAAGCGGGCCGCCCTGGCCACCCCAATCTTTTCGCTGAGGGACTGGAGCCCCGCTTCGGCCGCCTTGAGGTCCGGCCGCCGCAACAAAAGCTCCGAGGGCAGGCCCGGGGGAACCGGCTGCATGCGGGACAGGTAGTCTGTGCCCGGATCGGGGTTGGGCTTGATCTCAGGGTAGCGACCCAACAGCACGGCTAGGTCCTGCTTGGCAAGACCCAGTTGTTGTTCCAGGGAGGGGGTGGCCGCCTTGGCCTGGGCCAGAGAGCGCCGGGACTGCCTGAGGTCCAGGGCGCTGGTAAGGCCCCGGCGATAGCGGCCTTCCACAAAGCTCATGCTCTTGGTGTAGGCGATGATGCTGTTTTGGTTGACCACCAAGCGACGCTGAAGGTTGCGAATATTGAAATAGCCGGTCACCGCTGAGGCCACCACGGTCTGGGCCACGGTGCGCCGGTTTTCCTCGGCCTGCAACAGGTCGGCCCTGGCCGAGGCCTCGGCCCTGGCCAGCTTGCCCCACAGGTCCACCTCGAAGGTGGCGGCAAGGGATAGCTCGTAGCTCTCCCTCTCGGTGGAAATGGTCTGGGTGGTAGGCAGGCTGAGCGAGGAGGTGGAGCGCTGTTTCTGGGATGTGCCACCCACGCTTACCGTGGGGAAGCGCGCGGCCCGGCTTTGCACAAAGGACGCCCTCAGCTCCAACACCTTACCCGCGGTCGCCTGCAGGTCCAGGTTGTTTTTTAGAACCTCATCCACCGTCTGATTGAGCTGCGGATCACCGAACTGCTCCCACCAGCGGTCAAGTTTCTCATAGGGCACCGTGCTTTTGGCCTGGTCGTAGGTATTGGGCGTCTTGAAGGCGAATTCCGGGCGCTGGTAGTCCGGGCCTACCTTTATGCAGCCAGTGGTGACCAAAAGCGAAATTAGTACAAGGGCCGGCAGGGCCCAGGTGAGACGTAGCCTCATTTTCCCTTGTCCCCGTTTAGCCCGCTCAGAGCGAACTGGGTGATGTGTTCCACGATCTGATCCACGAACTCCTTGTCGTATTCTCGATCCATGGTCATGGTGACCACCGGGCGGGCAAAGTTGAAGTAGAGGACCTGGGAAAAAATGGAGAGCATTACCAGCTTGAGACGCTCCATGTCCGTTTCTTGGGGAAGGCAGCACTGCCACATATCCATGCTCAGTTCAATAAAAGGCTTCATGGCCTCCTGGGATATGAGCTTGAAGACTATTGATTGTTGGCCCATTTCCCGGGAGATGAGTTGGGAGTGGCGAACCCGCTCCTGGTCGGTCAGCGGGCCGGCCAAAAAAGCCCTGGCCATGGTTCGCACCACATCCTCCGGGGTGTAATTTCCCCTTTTGGCCAACTCCCGAAGAGGCGCTTGAATTTTGCGGGCCCGGTCCACCCATCGCTGACGGAATACCTCCAAATAGAGGTTTTCTTTGCTGCTGAAATGGTAGTTGACCGCTGCCAAGTGGGTGCCCGCGGCCGCGGTGATCTCCCTGAGGCTAACCGCATCGTATCCCTTCTCAGCAAACAGCCGCTCCGCCTCGTCTAGTAGGCGTTCACGGGTTGGGTCGGCCTGCTTGGTGTGCTCTTGGCTCATGTGTGGCCCTCCAATTCGAACGTATGTATCAAACAAATGTTCGCATGTCAAGAAGGCCGACAATTTTTCCTGCCCGGTCCTGTCGGCGCTGGGGCGTTGACCGGCGGCTGACGCTCTGCTAAAAACCAAGTTCGCCGTCCTTGATGGTTGGCTAAAAAGAAAGCAGGATGCGTGCCATCCTAAGGCCTCGTGCTTTGGTTAATATGGACGCTGGAACAGCTAGTTAGAGATGTCGATCCTGACGGGGCCCATGGGCAGTGCAAAAAAAGTATGCACCGACGGTTTATAGGGGCTAGTTTTTATACGCCGCTGTCGCAACAAGACGCTAATCGGAGGAAGCAAGTTGAGCGAAAACCACCAAGACGACAGACTGGGCGGGCTGAGCGATCAGTTCCTGGCCCACGCTCTGACCCCGGTCAATCTGGGGGCCTTGCCCCATCCCGACGGCTATGCCAACCCCACCGGCACCTGCGGCGACCGCATCGAGCTGTACCTGCGGGTGCAAGGCGAGGTGGTCACCGACGCCCGCTTCCTGACCGAAGGCTGTATGCACACCGTGGCCTGCGGCAGCGCCATCACCAGCCTTATCAAGGGACGCGAGGTGAGCCAGGCCCTGCAAGTGGGGGCCGACGAGGTGGAGGAGGAGCTTGGTGGCCTGGACAAGCCTCACCGCCACTGCGCGGTTTTGGCCGCGGTTACTCTCAAGGCCGCTCTCCGGGACTATTACAAGAAAAAGCAGGCCCCCTGGAAAGCGGTGTACGGCAACCGCTGATTAGCGCCGGTCAATCCTGTTTGCGAAAATCATTTTCCCTAAAATTTGTTTCATTCTTCCACTTCCCGCATAATGAATATTAGTGGTTTTCCGGGTGCGAGGCGTCACGCTTAGCTCCGGTTTTTTAAACCGGTACCATGCTTCTTCGCCTGGGCATGGCGCGCAAAGGTATTCATGGGAGGTGGCAATGTTGCGATGGGCTCTTATCTTTTTGGTAGTGGCCATCATCGCCGGAGCCTTCGGGTTCACCGGCATATCCGCGGCGGCGGCAGGTATCGCCAAGATACTGTTCTTCATTTTCCTGGTGGTGTTCATAGTGCTCTTGGTGACAGGTTTGATCGCCGGACGGCGGGGCCGCATCTAGCGCACCCAGGTACGCAGCCCACTAACCTGGCCGCTGGTGATTGCCCGGCGGCTGCAATTACAACCTAGGGTCTGCCCCAGCCCGATTTTAAACTCAAGCTGGAGGTCAACATGAAACGCATGATCTGGTTAACGACCTTGTTCGCGGTGGCCGCGCTGTTCACCGTGGCGGGATGCAGCGGAGACGACGAGCAAAAAGTGACCGCCGAGCAGGTGAAAAAGGAAGCCAAGGAGGCCGTGGATACGGCCATGACTTATTCCAAGCAGAAAAAAGACGAATTCATGGCTCAGGTCAATCAGCAATATGACTCGCTCAAGCAGCAGAGCGATGAGCTGATGCAAAAAGCCAAAGAACAGGCCGCCGCGGGCAAGGAGCAGGCCAAGCAGGTGCTGGCCGATCTGCAGGCCAAGCAAAAAGCGGTGAGCGACAAGATGGTGGCCATGAAGGAAGCCGGAGGCGAGGCCTGGACCAAGGCCAAGCCCGAGTTGGAAAAGGCCATGAAAAACCTTCAAGAGGCTTACAACAAGGCCAAGGCCGAACTACAATAGAGACATAATTCGATATGCCGTGATTCGGGGGGTGGCCGTCTTGGGCCACCCCCCGCTGCGGCCTCATTTTAAGGAGGAGCGCCTTGTCGCCCAGCGAATTCGCCATATTGCGTATGAGCATTTTCATGGGAGGGCTGGTGCTTTTTCTGCTCCTGGAACTGGCCGTGCCCTATCGGCGGCCCTCGGTGAGCAAAACCAAGCGTTGGTTCGTCAACTTGGGCATGACCGTGTTCAACAGCCTGGTGCTGCGTGTGGTCTATGCCGGGGCGGTTCTGGTGGTGAGCGCCTATGTCACCGCCAACCACATCGGATTGCTCTACCTCACGCCGCTGCCCTATTGGGCCAGGGTGGTGGTTACGGTGGTTTTTCTGGATCTTTTGCTATGGGTGTGGCATTTGCTCAACCACGTGGTCCCCTTGTTCTGGCGCTTCCACCGGGTGCATCACACCGACCTGAACATGGACGTTTCCACGGCCACTCGTTTTCATCTGGGCGAGTTGACCATCAGCGAGTCCATTAAACTGGGCCTGGTGTTCTTTTTGGGGGCCGACATCCTGGGTGTGCTCATCTTCGAGTCCAGCCTGGTCTTGGCCGCCCAGTTCCAGCACAGCAGCCTGAAGGCCCCGGCTTGGCTGGAGCGCATTTGGTGGGTGCTGTTCGTGCCCCCCTCCATGCACCGCATTCATCACTCGGTGATCATCAATGAGCGTAACTCCAACTACGGCACCATCCTGAGCATCTGGGACCGCATTCTGGGAACCCTTATCAAGGACACCGACCAAGGGCGCATCAAGATCGGGGTGGGGGGGCACTTTGACCAGAAAAAACTGGGCCTGGGGCACCTACTGATCATGCCCTTCACCCGATACGTGAATTAGACCCGGAAAGGCTTTTCATGAAACTCAAACAGCTTTTTCGCCGTGCCCCCAATCTTAGCCCAGAGCAGCTCAAGAAATTCCGCGACGAGCACCAGGAGGGCGACTATACGCTGCTTGACGTGCGCCAGCCTGGGGAGTATCAGGAGCGCCACTTGGCCGGGGCCAAGCTTATCCCCCTGCCCGAACTGCCAGGCCGCCTGGACGAGCTGAACCGCGAAGAGCCGGTGCTGACCTATTGCGCGGTGGGCGGGCGCAGCCGGGCGGCGGCCCAGATGCTGCAAGGCCAGGGCTTTAAGGAGGTCTACAACCTGGAGGGGGGCATCAAGGCCTGGGACGGCCTGACCGCCCAGGGGCCGCCCGAGTGGGGCCTGGATATTTTGGACCATGGCGAGGGTTCGGCCCAGGTGTTGGCCGCCGCTTATTCTCTGGAGCGCGGCCTGGCCTCCTGCTATCAGGACATGGCCCAGGCAACGGACCACCAGGAGCTGTCCGAGCTTTACCAGCGCCTGGCCGGTTTCGAGGGCCGCCACATGGATCGCCTGAAGCGCGCCTGGGACGAGTTGTCCCCGGAGGAGCGCCAAGGGAAGGAGTTGGAATCCCGTGGCGAGGCTCCGCTGATGGAGGGGGGGGGGAAGGTGGAGGAGTTCCTGGCCCGGCACCAGGGCGCTTCCCAGAGCCAGGCCGAGGTGGTGATGCTGGCCATGGGCCTGGAGACCCAGGCCCTGGATCTGTACCTGCGCCTGGCCCAGCGCATGGAGTCGCCGGGCAGCCGGGAGTTGCTGGACGACCTGGGTCAGGAAGAGAAAAGCCACTTAACGGCCTTAGGCGAGATGCTGGAGCGTTTGCAAGCCAGCTAAGTCACGCGCCGGTACTACAAAAAAAGGCCCCACCGCATTGGCGGCGGGGCCGAGTTGTTTTTTTGGGCTGATGCTGGGCTAGGCCCGCTTGCGGCGTCGCCGCAATACTCCTCCGCCCAGGGCCAGGGCGCTGGCCATGAGCAGCATGGTGGCCGGCTCCGGGGCGCCTGCCGCGCCGCCGGTGCCCACGACCAGGTCTTGGCGGTCGCCCTGGTCGTTGATCTTGTATTCCCCGGAAAGATCGATGTTCCCGCCGGTGAGGGTCTTATATTCGCTCAAGGCCACCAGGTAAGTGCCGGCCAAAGTGGCCGCTGCGCTGCTGGCGGTGTAGAAGCGGCCGGAAGTGTTGGTTATGTCGCTGGCGCTGTAGGTGGCGTTGGGGTCCAGGGTTACTTCCCATATGGCCAACTGGACCGCCTGGATAGCCAGCTTGACTGCTGAAGAGCTGTAGTTTACCGAGCCGGGATCGCTGAGCCAGTCGTTGCCCGGGGCATAGTTTTCCATGAGCCAGGCCGCTTCGCGCCAGTTGAAACCGGTTACCGCCGGGCTGATCTCCGGCCCGGTCCAGGCGTTGGGATCGCCGGGGGTGATGGGATTTTTAAAGTTTTGCAGGGGGTCTACACAGTAGCCGAACCACATGGCGTCCTGGTAGCCGGTGGGTGTGTAAAATTCAGCGGTTATGGAGTTCTTTTTCACTCCGTCCACCCACACGGTTACGTTGCTGTTGCCCCGGTAGGCGAGGTTCATGGTGTCGGCCAAGGCGGGCCCGGCAGCCAAAAGCACGGCCAAGGCCACCAACCCGACCAGAACCAAACGTATTTGCCTTAAGCGGACCATTTTACTTTCCTTTTATAGTTATGGCCGGACATGGTGGGCAGGGCCATGCAGCTAGTTATCTCTTATTAAACTATGGGCACTAATTGGTAAAATGCAAGCAATTTGAGCAAGGTTTATCCCTTGACCCCGGCGGGGTTCTTATTGGAGCCTGAGCTGGTCAGGGGTAGCCAGCCTGCGGCCTTCCTCCAGAAGCTGATCCAATTCCAACAGGAAAACCATTTCGCCGCTTTCGGGGCGCTGAGCCACTCCAGACACCAGCCGCTGATTGAGCTGGCCCAGGTCGGCCCGGCCCCAGTTAACCCCGCTGGGCTCCAAAGGCTCCACCGCCTCCACCTCGTCCACGGCCAGGGCCAGGGGAGAGCCCTGGTGTTGCATGACCAGGGCTATCTCTTTTTGAGGGCGCCGCAGATCCCGGCGGCAGCGTTCCACGGCGCGCGACAGGCTGCACACAGCGCCGGAGTGGGCCCTGGCCAGGGACCGCAAGGCCTTGTCGTCCTGAACGGCGGCCAAGTGAGCTTGCCGGTGGGGTGATTCTAAAATTTCCAGGCACCTGGCCAGAACCCCGCCTTCGGCCCGGCGTCTGTTGAGCCAGAGCCCAAAGGGGCATTGGCCGGGGTCCGCCTCCGCCGTTTGGGCACGGCCCTGAAGCACGGCGTCTTCCAGTTGCTCAAGCCATTGCTGGTGGGCCTGCTCCTGCTGTTGCAACTCGCGGATCAGCTCATCGGCTTCGTGGCTCAGGGAAGCAAGGCCCAGGCGGCGGCGCAGGTCCATCAGGGGCATGACCCGCCCCCGTATGTCCACCATGCCCCGCAGATGGGGCTCGGCACCCGGCAGGGCGGTGACCTCGGGCAGGGCGGCCATCTCCCGCACCCAGGCGGCCGACAAGGCCAGCCGGTGGCTTCCCAGGCGCAAAATCACCCAGGGAAGCTGCTGCTGCTCGTAGGAGGAAGGCTGCCCCATGGCCTGGAGGGTCTAGCTGCCCCGGCCGAAGCCGCACACAGGGAACCGGCAGCCGTCGGCGCAGTTTTGGCAATAGCCTCCGTGGGCCAGGGCTGCGATGCTTTCGCGGGTGAAGCGCTCACCGGCCAGCACTCTGGGCAAAATCAGGTCCAGGATGGTGGTGGGATGAAACAGGGCGCAGGCGGGCACTCCCAAAATGGGCAACTCGCCCTGGGGGCCGTCCATCATGCCGTAGAGGAACATGGCTCCGGGCAGCACCGGGGTGCCGTAGAGCAGATTGCGCCCCCCGGCGTCGGCGATGGCCATGCGGGTGACGTCGTCGGGGTCCACGCTCATTCCCGCGGTGGTGATGATGATCTCGGCTCCGCGGCGCACCAGGCCTTTGATGGCCGAGGCCACCGCCGCCCGGTCATCCGGGGCGAACTCCACGCCCATGACCCCGGCTCCCAGGGCCTGGAGCTTGCCGGTCACGATGGGGGCGAAACGGTCCTCTATGAGCCCGCTGGCCACCTCGTTGCCGGTGACCACCACTCCGGCCTTAAGCGGGGCCATGGGGGCCACACAAAGCAGGCCGCCCTGGGCAGAGGCCAACTCCACCGCCTCGGCCACCGCTTGGCGCTCCACCACCAGGGGCACCGCCCGGGTGGCTCCCAAGTGATGGCCCTTTTTCACCGGGGAGTGGCGGTGGATGGTGGCGCACATCACCTGGCCGCCCAAGTTGAAGCGGGTCAGGCGGGCCGGGTCCACTTGAAACAGCCCGTCGTGGGCGGCCACCAAGGTGATCTTGCCTTCCGAGGGAGGCCCCAGGGGCTCCACACCGGGGCCGCAGAGCGCCGCGGCCAACTGCTCGGCCGCTTCGTTCTCATGCATCTCGTGGGGGGCGATTTCCAGCACGTACAGATGGCGTTTGCCCATGCGGGCCAAGCGTTCAAGGTCGGCGGGGGTGACCATGTGGCCTTTCTTGAAGGCCGGCCCCTTGCTTTGGCCTGGTATTATTTCGGTCAGATCGTGCGCCAAGACCAGGCCCACGGCATCGTCAAGCTCGACCAGCCGCCCCACCGGACCGGCGGCGCACTGATCGCCGCAATCAAACTCCATCACAACTCCAAATTCGGGCCAAGGTTGAAATAGGCCCGCCCTGCGCACACCGGGCAAAGGGTGCGTCCGTTTTCCCGGCAAGCCTGGCCGCTGCGCACCAAAACGCCGCACTGCTCGCAGGCCATCTTGTCCGGCCTGGCGCCGGGCATCTCATGGGCCGGTATGTTTAGCTCCACCCAGGCCGCGTCGAACAACTCGGCATTGGGCATTATCATGTAAGCCTCGGTTTGGGCCGCGTGTTTGTTGGCCGCCTGGGGGGCGTAAACCAGCGCAAGCTCCCGGGCTTGTTCGCGGCTGATTAGGCGCACCGCCCGGCCGCTGGAAATCTCGCCAAAGGTGGCGGCCAGCAGGCCCAAGTTGACTAATTTAAGGGAACCACGCCCAAAGCGCAACCCGCTGGCCACGGCCACCGCGTCCGACAGGCAGCGTTCGCTTTCCACCACCCCCACCAGGTTCTTTATTTCCGGGTAGGGCAGGGGACAGGGATAGCCCAGCAGGCCCAGGCCCAGGATGGCCATGCGCACCCCGATGACCTGCCCGGAGCACAGATGTCCGTGGATGCGGGCCGAGGCCGCAACCAGGCTTTCCACCTGCTCTCTGGGGGGGACCGGCGGCATGGCGTCGAACGAAGGGCTAGGTTGGTGGTCGCGGCTCATGGCCCTCCTACTTGATCCGGTGCAATACGCTGACTCGGCCGTGGCTGGTCATGGGCTGGGCCGGAGATGCGCCCGCGGCGTTGGTTACGGTCAGTGGCATGGTGCGGTAACGGGGGGTCACCGCGGCGCACAGGGCCCAGAGGTTGCCCAGGGGCCAGTGGCGCAGGTTGGAGCCGCGCCAGGGTGGCGTGGCCGCCCAGGAACTGGGCACCGGCCCCAGCACCTCGCGCACCAGGCGGAACAGGGACCAGGGCGGCAGGAGCATGCCCTTGGCAAAGGGATGGCCGCCGCCGGGCAAATGGGCCAGCCAGGTGCGCGGCGCCAGGAGATTCATGGCGATCAGGCACACCCGGCTGGTGGCCACCCTGGCCGCCTCGGCCACCACCTGGGCCCGTCGCTCGGTGAACTCCAGGGTGTCTACCAGAATCACCGCGTCGAAGCTGTTGTCGTCATAGGGCAGATCGTGGGCGTCGCCCACGTCGATGTCGGCCTTGGGGCCCAGGCGTCCGGCCGCTAGGCGCGCGGCCATCGGCCCGGCCTCCAGGCCGTGCACCATGGCGCCACGGGACATCAGGTGGGCCAGGTGCACCCCCAGGCCGCATCCCACGTCCAGCACCCGCCAGCCGGGGCGGAAGTCCAGGGTGCGGTCCAGCAGGGCGCAGCTTTCGCGCACATAGGCCTCCCCGGTCGGAGTTTCCAGCCAGCGTTCATAGGCCTGGGCCTCGGCTGCTTCGAAAATAAGATCCATACTTACAAGATTATCCTCATGACGCGCCAGGGGCAAGGGTTGGCGGGGGGTGGGAGGGTGTGCTAAATTTGCTCCACCAGCAACCCATTTATCGGCGGCGGCGTAAATGCGTCATCGTAACCACAGGCCCCACGGGCCGGCCTACCTGGATAGGCTTCTCTCCTTCGAGCAGGTGCCCGAGCACCGCAACGTCGACTGCGGGCTTTACGGCGTGTGCCTGGAGGTGGTGGTGCGCCGCGGCTGGCCTTGTTTTTCCTGCCGCCCCTGCTCCCTGTGGTCCCGTCGGGCCCGCGCCCAAAGCGGCGAGGGACCGGCTCAGGTCTTGCTCATGCCTTTGGCGGCCCATCGCTAGGACCGCCTTCGTCTCCATTCCCATTTAGGGGCCCCCGGTTTTTTTCCAGACGGTAAAGCAACTGATAGATGCGTTCGCGCCAGAAATATACCGGCGCGATGAAGGCCAGGCTCAAAAGCCCCAGCACCAAAAAGCTCCAGTAGTTTTCGTGGTAGATGGCCGAGCCCTGCAAGCTGAGCATCAGGGTGCCGGGTATGCGGCCCACCGAGCTTAGGACCATGAAAATGCGCCAGCTCATGGGCGAGAGCCCCAAGGCGAAACAGAAGTAATCCTTGGGGAAGCCGGGGATGATGAAGAAGATGAAGCTGGCGATCACCCCTTGGCGTTCCATGAGGAAGGCGACCTTGGCCAGATACTTGGGCGGGATGAAGCGCTCGATCAGGGCTTGGCCCAAGAGGCGGGCGGCGAAAAAATTGATCCAGGAGCCAATGGACAGGCCGATGGTGGAGTAGACCAGGGAGGGGAACCAGCCGAAGACGTAGCCGCCGGCCGCGCCAACCAGTTCGCCGGGTATGGGCGAAACCAACACCTGAAAAATCTGGAACACCACGAACACCAGGGGAGCCCACACTCCGTAGGACTCTATACGAGACCGGAAGGCCTCGCGGTCCTGGAGGATCACCCATAGTTGCTGGGTGAAATGCCAAAGGGGCTGCCAGTAGATGATCAGCAGCACCGCCATGGCCACCAGCCCGGTCACCCCCAAAATGATGGAAACGGTCGGCCGCTTGCGGGGCTGATCGGGAGGCGTCGGCGAGGTGGTGGGGGCTGAGGGGTTCACGCACTCATCCAGGTTACGGGGCCTCTACCGTGAGTTGGCGGCGCGGGTCCGGATTTTTTAACAGCTTGGCCCCGAGCGGGCCGGGCCGCCCAATTAGCCTTCCGCGGCCAGGGCCAGGGCCTCGGTCAAATCCAAGGTGCCCTCGTATATGGCCCTGCCGGTGATGAAGCCGGCCAGGCCCAGGGGCGCCATCTCTAAAAGGCGGCGCACATCGTCCAGGTCGTGCACCCCGCCGGCGGCGATAATCGGTGTGCTCACCTCCCCGCAGAGTTGGCGGGTGCTGCCCAGGTTGGGGCCGCTGTGCATGCCGTCGCGGGCGATGTCGGTGAAGATGATGGCCGCCACCTCGGGGACGTCAAAGCCCCGGGCCGCGTCCAAAAAGTGCAGCTTGCTCTGCTCGGTCCAGCCCTGCACCGCCACCATGCCGTCGCGGGCGTCGATGCCGATGACCACCCGCTGGGGGAAGCGCCTGGCAGCTTCCAGGGCCATCTCCGGCTCCTGGGCGGCCAGGGTGCCCAGGATCACCCGGTCCACTCCCAGATCCAAGGTCCGCTCCAGGCCGGCCAGGTCGCGCACTCCGCCGCCCAACTGCACCGGGATATCCAAGGCGGCGCAGATGCGTTTTATCACCTCGGCGTTGGCCGGGCGGCCTTCCACCGCGCCGTCCAGGTCCACCACGTGCAGGCGCCGGGCTCCCAGCTTCCGCCAACGCAGGGCCATGGCCACCGGGTCGTCGCTGAATACGGTTTCGTCATCCATGCGGCCCTGGCGCAAACGCACGCAGCGGCCGCCTTTCAAATCTACGGCAGGTATGGCTTCCAAAGTGTTTACTCGGTTTTGGCGTCGGTCTTGCGCCAGGGGAAGCGCTGGAGCAGACGGGTCATGCCGATCTTGCCCAACTCCTCGGCGGTGTACCAGCTCAAGCCGTGCTTCATGTATTGCCCCAGGTTAAGAAGGTCCTGGGACAAGGACTGCTGGGTTTCGTCAAAGCTGTTTTTCCACAGCACCGAACCGTCGCTGACCCGCACGATCGAAAGATCGAAGGCCACCGAAGCGGGCTTGTCCACGGCATAGCCGGTGCCCTGACGCTGGCGGAAACGGAAGATGAAGCCCACCAGCACCGCGTCGGCCCCCAGCTTCTTGCCGGTGGCCACCACGTCCTTGCGCAGGTTGTCCTTGTATTGCCGCCCGGCGATCTGGCCGAAAACCAGGCCGGTTTGGGCATAGGGCACAAAAGGTATGGTGGTCATCTGTGCCAAGTCGCTGCCCAGAGCGTTGTCCAGGACCCGCTCGGCTCCGGGGATGATCTGGCCGGTGTTGAAGGTCGCACCGGTTAGCGGGCAGCACACCGTACCGCCGGGCTGTATGGGAGAATCAACCCGGATAAAGGGCATCACCGCCAATTTTTTGGGCACCCAGGCGATCTCTTGCCTGGCGGCCTTGCCTTGGTCAGTGGTTGAACAACCCAGGCTGAGGGCCAGGGCGGAGATTAGCACCGCCGCGGCTATAAGGGCAACGCTCCGGCCTTTCATAACACCCCCTTGGTTGAGGAAACTCCGCGTTCGCGGGTTTCCGGCGCAGTGGCTTGGTCCAAAGCCCTTCCCAGGGCCTTGAAGGCGGCCTCCAGCATGTGGTGATCGTTGTCGCCGTAAATCAGGCGCACGTGCAGGGTCAAGCCGCCGGACAGAGCTAGGGCCCGCCAAAACTCCTCGGCCAGCTGGCCGTTGAATTCACCCACCGTGCCGGGGCAACGCTGGTACACACCCCGGTACAGGGGGCGGTTGGACAAATCCACCACCACCTGGGCCAGGGATTCATCCATGGGCACAAAAGCCGAGCCGTAGCGCACCAGCCCCTTGCGTTCGCCCAGGGCTTGGCTCAGCGCCTTGCCCAGGCAAATGCCCACGTCCTCCACCGTGTGGTGGGGGTCCACTTCCAGATCGCCCTTGGCTTTGAGCTTCAGGTCGAAAAAGCCGTGAAAAGCTACATGGGTGAGCATGTGATCAAAGAAACCGACCCCCGTGGAGATTTCGCTCTTACCGGTGCCGTCCAGCTCCAGGGAAAGGCTGATGCTGGTCTCTTTGGTTTTTCGCTCTACTTCGGCGCTGCGGCTCATGGCTACACTTCCTTGCGGCAGAACGGCGGGCGCAACCCGCCCCTAGCCCCTGCGGACCCATTGCCTGAGATGCTAGCATGACCCGCGCTGACTGTCGAGGGATTAGACCTAGCTCAATAGCCAAGAGTGTCAGGCCTGGTATATTGTTAGCAGTCGTGGGAGCGGCTCGGCAGGAGGTTGACTTTGCCCCTGGCCGCCGGTATATTCCCACCACGCTGGAGGCCCCCACTTGGGGGCGCAAGGTTTTTTAGATGTGGGGCTGTAGCTCAGTTGGGAGAGCGCCACGTTCGCAACGTGGAAGTCGAGGGTTCGAGTCCCTTCAGCTCCACCACTTCTCATCAAACTAGCCGATATAACCACAAAAACTTATCAGCCGTTCACTGGAACCCGGCTGCGGATACACAAAGCGGGGACACATGTGCCAGTTTTGGTGTGCCAGGAGATTTTTGGTGCCTATCGGGAAAAGCCCTGCACATCATACTCATCGATCACTGCAATTATCTTCGGGGCCCGGCCGTCATGGGTGCGCTCAGCCACGAAGTCGTGGGAGCATACATGGTTTCTGTGAGTGGGCCGCAGCATTAGAAGACATCCCGGCGGCGCTACTCGCCGGAGTTTAAGGCCGAGGCGTTGGTATTGGCGGAACAGGCTGGCATGGTCAGTACGGCCAAGCAGCGATACTTTCATATGTCATAAGCTTTTGCCGAATACCCAAAGGCGCGACAGGTTTGACTGGCAAACTCGAGAAAGGGCTACTATACTCACAACGGATAAGTTGCTATTTGCCAGTAAATTCGTGAAGAAAACGGTTTTGGAGATCATCTGAAAAGTTTTTGGCCTACGGTGGCCGCCATGGGTTTAATTTGTCCCCGGCTAAGCAACGGCCAGCACGAGACGGGTGCAACATGGAGCCGCATAATCCTGTAAATCCAAAAAGCTGTAAGCCTCATCAAGAGCTCCTCCGCGCCAGAGTGCTTTTCCCGCGAGCCACGGCGTGAACTACCATCTTAAGCAAGCACTGCCCGGGAGGGATCATTGACTGCTCAAAATACCCACTCGTTAGGTCAGCGCTTCCTTTTCGGCGCCGGTATCCGGATCGGGACTTCTCTGCTCAAACTTCTGGGAAGCACCATGACCGTCAAGGTGCTCAACCCCGAGGTGGAGCGCGAATACATGGATGCTGGGCGTTCCACACTTTTGGTTACCTGGCACCGCGCATGGGTGGGTGGGGTTATCTACATGGGACCGCGCTGGCATCCGGCGGTGATGGCCAGCCTATCCAAGGACGGCGAGTGGGTGGCTCGTTTTGAAAAATATATGGGCTGCCATCCTATAAGAGGCTCGTCCACCAAAGGGGGCATGGCCGCGCAAAAAGCCATGATCCGCTATGTCAAACAAGGCGGCAAGGTGGCCACCAACGTGGCTGACGGACCCAACGGGCCGCGCTACAAAGCCAAGGCGGGCATGATAAGCTTGGCCCAACTCACCGGCGCTCCGCTGATTCCGGTGATTTGGTCCTCGGAGCGCGCTTGGTGTTTCCGGCGCTCCTGGGACAAGACCATGATCCCCAAGCCTTTTTCCAAGTGCCTGGTGCTATACGGCAAGCCTCTGGAGGTGCCCCGCCGCTTGAGCCGGGAACAGGCCGAAGAGTACCGTCAGGCGCTGGAGGATGAGCTGAACCGCATCAAGGCCGAGGTGGACGGCTTGTGTAAATACCAGGACCCGGAGCTATAGCCGGGAGCCTGCCCTTGCGCCTCACATGCTTTTTGAATATGGCTATGGCTTGGCCGAATAGAGGTTTTCGCGCCCGCGAGTGCTCGCTCTAGCGTCTTTTGCACCCCTATTTTAAAATTCTTGCCCATGGCAAGCGCGGCCTTTTAGGCTGCGTCCATCGGCGCGAGGCCGCTTCCTGCCGCATCCTTTTTTCCCTCCCATGTCAAAGTAGTGACATTAATCCCCGGCCCAAATCAGTTCAAGCTATTGCCTGCCGCTCCCGTATAATTAAAAAAAAGGGGAAAAATGAAAGCTCTTCTTATCTACCCGCAAAGCCCAGAGACCTTCTGGAGCTTTAAACACGCCCTGAAATTCATTTCCAAAAAAGCTTTGCACCCACCGCTGGGGCTGTTGACCGTGGCCTCCATGCTCCCGGAAAGCTGGGACAAAAAGCTGGTTGACGAAAACGTGGAGCCCCTGTTGGACAAGCACCTGGAGTGGGCCGACTACGTCTTCATCAGCGCCATGGCCATCCAAAGAAAGTTCGTGACCCGCCTCTTGGAACGTTGCGTGGCCAAGGGGGTCAAGGTAGTGGCCGGAGGGCCGCTGTTTACCACCTGCCACCAGGAGTTCAGCGGAGTCGACCACTTTGTGTTGGGCGAGGCCGAGGTCACCCTGCCCAGATTTTTGCGCGACCTGGAGGCCGGGCAGGCCAGGGCCATCTACGCCACGGACCAATTCCCCGCTTTGGCCGACACCCCCACGCCCATGTGGAGCCTGCTGAAGCTCAGGCGTTACGCTTCCATGAGCGTGCAATACTCCCGCGGCTGCCCCTTTCACTGTGAGTTCTGCGACATCACCACACTGTTCGGGCGCAAAGTGCGCACCAAAGCCACCAGCCGGATCATTGCCGAACTGGACAGCCTGTACGCCGCCGGTTGGCGTGGAAGCCTTTTCATCGTCGACGACAACTTCATCGGCAACAAGGTAAAACTTAAAAAAGAGGTGCTGCCGGCCATGACCGAATGGATGCACCGGCACAGGAACCCTTTTGTTTTCTCCACCGAGGCTTCCATAGACCTGAGCGACGATGACGAGCTGATGACCATGATGGTGGAAGCGGGGTTTGACGGCGTGTTTGTGGGCATCGAGACCCCCAACGAGGACAGCTTGGCCGAGTGCAGCAAGCTGCAGAACCGCAACCGCGACCTGGTGGCCTGCATCAAAAGGATCCATAGCTTCGGCATGGAGGTGCGGGGAGGCTTCATTGTCGGCTTTGACAACGACACCCCCTCGGTCTTTGACAAGCAGATTGAGCTGATCCAAAACAGCCGGATCATCACGGCCATGGTGGGGCTGCTCAACGCCCCCAAGGGCAGCCAACTCTATAAGCGCATAGTTGAAGAAGGCCGCCTGCTCATGGAAGTCACCGGCGATAACACCGACTTCTCCACCAACCTGGAACCCAAGATGGGCCTGGAAGCCTTGTCCCAGGGCTACCACCAAATCATCAGCGGCATCTACTCCCCCAAGCCCTACTTCAAGCGGGTGCGTGACTACCTGCGGGAATACCACCCTCAGGCCAAAAACAAACGCCACTTCCACACCGGATACGTGCGCTTGCACTCCGGCTATGCCGGGGCATTTTTCAAGACCCTGGTTCTGTTGGGTGTCAAAGACCGGGCCCGCATGCAATATTGGCAGATGTTTTTCTGGTCCCTGTTCCGGCGTCCCCGGCTTTTTCCCATGGCCATCACCTTCACCATCTATGGCTTTCATTTCCGCAAGGTCTTTATGGCCCGCTAAAAGCTTCAGTTTAAAATAACGATCCATTGCCGTGCCGGGGCCCCCAGGGCTCCGGCATTTTTTTGGGTTTGCCCTTGGGCGGTGTTTTTCGCATAACATAGGGGGCGTACATAAGCTCAACACCTGACAAGGCAGGCCATGGAAGAATTTCACTGGCATCGGATTCTGGAGTTCGTCCGCGCGGTGGCTCCTTTTGACGCCTTGCCCCAGCAAGACCTGGAGCGGGCGGTCTCGGCCATGGAGGTGGCCTACTTCCCCAGGGACACGGTGATCATCGAGCAGGGCGGCCCGTCTTCCAGGTTCCTCTACTTCCTTCAGAGCGGTTCGGCCAGGGTGGGCCTGCCCGGAGCCGGGGAGGGCGGCGGCGAACTGTTGGTGGACGAGCGCGGCGAAGGCGACACCTTTGGTGGCTTGTCCCTGCTGCAAGGCGGCAAGGCCATGTTCCGGGTAACCGCCAGGGAAGACCTGATCTGCTACCTTTTGCCCGGCGAGGTGTTCAAGGCGCTTTGCGCGGCCCATCCCAGCCTGGAGCGCCACTACGGCGCGTCCCTGGCTCGCAACCTTCAGGCGGTGCGCGAGCATGTCTCCTGCGAGCTGCCCGCCCTGGCAGGGCTGGAAGGCATGAGCCTGAGCGCGGCCATGATGCGCAGCCGGGTGCGCGAGCTGATGAGCCCCAAGCCGGTGACCTGCCTGCCCGCCATGCCGGTGAAGGCCGCCGCCCGCATAATGACCCAGCGCCAGGTGGGCTCCATCGTGGTGGCCCAGGCGGGCGGCCACCCCCTGGGCATCCTCACCGACACCGACTTTAGGGTGCGGGTGATGCTCAGGGCCCGCAGCCTGGACGAGCCGGTGGCCGAGTTCATGTCCGCCCCGCCCCACAGCATCAGCCCCGACGCCTATGCCTTCGAGGCCCTGCTGGCCATGAGCCATCACGGGGTGCATCACTTGGTGGTGGTGGAAGACGACCGGGTGGTGGGCGTCATCAGCGACCGCGACTTGCAGGCCATTACCGGCGGCTCGCCGGTGGGGGTGGTCAGGGCCATCGACAAGGTGGCCTCGGTGGGCGAACTGGTGCGGCTGCACCCCAGCATAGACCGAGTGGTGGAGCTTCTGCTCAGGATGGGCGGCTCGGCTCGGGAAATGCTGGCCCTGGTCACCGAGTTCAACGACCGGGTGACCACCAAGCTCATAGCGCTGACCGAGGAGGACATGGAGCACAGCGGGGCGGGGCGGCCGCCTGTGCCCTACGGCTGGATGGCCCTGGGCAGCGAGGGACGCCGCGAGCAGACCCTGCGCACCGACCAGGACAACGCCCTTATCTTCGCCAACGTGCCCGAGGCCTCCCAGGAGCGGGTCAAAGCCTGGTTCCTGGGCTTCAGCGAACGGGTGGTGGCGGGCCTGGAGCGCTGCGGCTTCCCCCGCTGCACCGGCGGGGTCATGGCCTCCAACCCGGACTGGTGCCAGAGCGAGGCGGGTTGGCAGAAGACTTTTCTTCGCTGGGTCAGCGACCCCAAGCCCGTGACCCTGCGTCTGGGCAGCATCTTCTTCGACTTCCGCGAGATCTACGCCGAGGCCGACTATCTGGATACCCTGCGCCTGCGCCTGAAGCAGGCCATGGAGGAGAACCGCCTGTTCCTGCGCTACATGGCCGCCAACGCCCTTTACAACCGCCCGCCTCTAGGCTTTCTTAGGCAGTTCGTGGTGGAAAAGGGCGGCGAGCACGCCAACAAGCTCAATCTCAAACTGTCGGGCCTCACTCCCATCGTGGATGGGGCGCGGGTAATGGCCTTGGAGTTGGGCATCGACACCACCAACACCCTGGAGCGTTTGGCGGCCATCGAGGCCCAGGGCCTGCTCAAGAAGGAGCTGGCCGCCGACCTGGTGGAAGCCTTCAGCTTCATCACCCTGCTGCGCATCAGCCGCCATTTGGAGGCCAGGGCCGAGGGCCGCACCCCGGACAACTTCGTGGACCCGGAGAGCCTGAATAACTTCCAGCGCAAGATGCTCAAGGAGGCTTTCAAAGTGGTAAGTGAGTTGCAGAGTTTGCTGGAGCAGCGCTATCAGACTAGGCTGATTACGTAGACTCCCCTTACTCAAGGCGCGAAATGAGCTATCCTATTAAAAAGCGACTACAGCTCAACCCAAGGAGGAAACATCATGGCCGCCGATTTCATGGACCCACGGGAACCCCGCCCCACCAGCGCCAACTTTTTGATGATCCTGCTGGCCATCCTGTTGCCTCCCCTGGCCGTGGCCCTCTCAGCCGGTCTGGGGGGCAGGTTCTGGCTCAACATTCTGCTGACCCTGCTGGGCTACATTCCCGGCCTAGTGCACGCCATCTGGGTCGTAGCCAAGACCGCCTAGCCCGGCGCGCGCCCTGGCGGGAGACTTGCCGGTGAGTCTGGTCAAGGCCAAGCTGGCCAATCTGCTGCTTCGGCGGCGGGTCAAGAGCCGGGATCTGCACCCTAACGCTAGGGCCAACCTAGAAGCCCTGGAGGGCCTGGACCTCGCCGCGCCCCTAAGCGCCTGCCGCTTCGTGGTTCTGGACACCGAGACCACCGGCATGGATCCGGAGACCGACCGGGTGGTCAGCGTGGGGGCGGTGCGTGTGGTTCAGGGCCGGGTGCGCCTGGGCGAGGCCTTTAGCGAGTTGGTCAACCCCGGCCGCGACATCCCGGCAATGGCGGTGAAGGTGCACGGCATCACCCCGGACAAGATCGCCTCCGCCCGCCACGGAGCCGAGGTGTTCGAGGACTTCCTGAGCTTCCTGGGCCGCGACATCCTGGTGGCCCATTACGCCAAGTTCGATCTGCACTTCATCAACCGGGTGATGCGCGGGCGCTACGGCTTTTCCCTGCAAAACCTGGTGCTGGACACGGTGCTAATGTGCCAGGCGGTGGTGCTGGCCTCGGACCCCTACGGCATCAGCCGCCACCAAAAGGCCTGCCGCCTGGAGGCCCTGGCCCAGCGCTTTGGCATCGCCGCGCCGGAGCGCCACACCGCCCTGGGCGACGCGCTGATCACCGCCATGGTCTTCCAGCGCATGCTGGCCCGTCTGGAGGCGGTGGGTGGCACTCGGCTAAAGGACCTGATGCGGGTGGCCCAACTCAAGTAGGGCTGGACGCGGTGCCGGAGCGTGGTATAGCCTTGGCCTAACTCAAAAGGACTGAGCAGTTGCGCGATTCACACACCCTGATAGCGGCCTGGGTGGGCCGCAGGCTCAAGGAACTGCGGGGAGGGCGGACCCAAAAGGAGTTCGCCGATCTGCTGGGCCTTAGCCAGGCCCAGTACAACCGCTACGAGACCGGCAAACGCCTGGCCCACGACAAGGTGTTGGAGCAGGTGGCGGCGGCCTGCGGCCTGAGCCCCGAGCAGGTGGTGTGGGGCGACGAACTGCCCGTCGAGGCCCGCTCCCGTTTGGAAGCGGCCCGTGAGTTTGCCGCGCTCATGGACCTTTTGGACGATGGGGCCAAGCAGGACATCTTCGTGTTCCTCAAGCACAAGGCCGAGGCCTTGGCCCGCCAGCGCCGGGCCGAAGCGCGCCAGGCGCTCAAAGCTCTCGAAGGATTCGGTAAAAAAGCCTTGGGCTAGACCGGGAAATCCACCTTAATTTTGTACATTTCGACGGCGGGCATGGAACAGATGTCCTGCACTCCGGTGCTCTGGGATATCTGGGCCAGGTTGTCCTCGATCTGTTCCATGGACTCGGCGATAAAGGTGAACCACACGTTATAGCGGTGCTGGCGGCGGTAGTTGTGGGTCACGCCGTGAAAGGCGTTCACTGCGGCCACGAAGTCGTCGAATTTGTCCTCTGGCACCTGGGCGGCGCACAGGGTGGAGGAAAAACCCAGGGCGGTGGAGGTGAAGTTGCCCCCGATACGCCGGATCACCCCGCTGGCTTTCATGGCCTCCAAACGGGCCAGCACCTCGTCCTCCCCGAGCCCCAGTTCCTTGCCCAGCTTGGCAAAGGGGGTGGCCTGGATGGGCAGGTTGGATTGCACCGCCCTGAGAATGGCCTTGTCCGTGGCGTCCAGGTTGCTCATGTTTCTCACTTACCCAGCGGTATGGAGGCTGTTCCGGTCCAGTGCAATACAAAGGGCCGTGGGGCGGTGAAGTACTTTTGGATCAGCTTGACCAGATCACCGGTGAGGTCGCGGTCCGCGGCCACCAGATAAGAGAAGTTGGTTTGGCGCTTAAGCTTGCCGCCCTCGCGGGAAGCTCCCTGGCTGGGGCCCCACTCGGTGTACCCCCCGGCCGTCTCGGCCAGGGCGTTGCGGAAGCCCTCCATGGCCTGCAAATTGTTCAGCCCGGCCGCGGGGTTGGGCGGGACTACCAAAAAGTGGATGTGGGCCGGGCCCGCCTGGACCGGTATGGCCAGGGCCAGCAGCAGCACCAGGGCCAGCGCCCCCAGAATTGCTTTCTTGCCGATCATATTCTCCCTCTCAGTGTCCCGAAGAAATCTATAATCTAGCCCGCCTTGGCCGGTTGGTACAGGCAAAGGGGCTCCTCGGCCAGATGATCGCCGCTCACCTCGTAGGCCCTGGCCCGGCAGCCGCCGCACACCCGGCGGTATTCGCACAGGCCGCATTTGCCCTTGAGCAGATCAGGGTCGCGCAGCTCCTTGAAAAGCTGCGAGTCCCGCCAGATAACGCTGAAGGGCTGCTCGCGGATGTTGCCTGCGGAGAGCTCCAGATAGCCGCAGGGCTGCACCTGACCCACGTGGCTGACAAAGGCGAAGCCTTGGCCGCCCAGACAGCCCTTAGTCACCGCGTCCAGGCCGTGGGTCTCAAAGGTCAGCTTCTCGCCGGTTTGTTTGGCACGCTGCCGGATTATGCGAAAGTAGTGGGGCGCGCAGGTGGCTTTGAGTTCCAGGGGCACCTGGCCCCGCTTGTCGCAGAACCAGTTAAGCACGTCTTCATATTCCTGGGCGGTGATGATCTCCTCGGTCAGCGCCCGGCCCCGGCCGGTGGGCACCAGCAGGAAGATATGGTGCGCCACCGCGCCCAACTCCACCGCAGTTTCCTGTATCTGTGGCACCTGGGGCAGGTTGCCCCTGGTGACCGTGGTGTTGATCTGAAATTCCAGGCCCGCATCCGTGGCAGCCTTCATGCCCTCCAGGGAGCCGTCATAGGCTCCCGCCTGGCCTCGAAACTGGTCGTGGCTGTTCGTGTCCGGGCCGTCGATGCTGATGCTCAGGCGCTGGATGCCCGCCTCTTTGAGCTCGCGAGCTTTTTCCGGGGTGAGCAGGGTGCCGTTGGTTCCCATGACCATACGCAGGCCCAAATCATCGCCGTAGCGGGCCAGGTGCAGGATGTCCTCGCGCAGCAGGGGCTCGCCGCCGGTCATGATCACCACCGGCTTGCCCATGCTGGCCAGGTCGCGCAGAAAGGCCTCGCCCTCGGCGGTGCTCAGCTCATCGGGATAAAGCTCGTCCTCGGCTCCGGCCCGGCAGTGCACACAGGACAGGTTGCAGCGGCGGGTGGTCTCCCAGGCGACCAGCCTGAGCGTTGGGGTGCCGTCGGGGGAGGCTGCCGGGGGATGGCCGCCGGGGTGGCCTCCTGGGTGGCCCTTGGCGTGGGGGTGAGGCATGAAGGCTCCTTGGTGAAAATCGATGATCCAAGTGTAAATGTCCCCTGCCGGTCGCGCAAGGGGCAAGCACGGCGAGTTGTGAAATCTGGGCGGTGGTGGTGGTAATTGGACTTCGGGCCTTGGAGGGGCGGTGCCATAGTGCGGCGCGAGATGAGGATTGCAAGCACGGTTTAACCGTCACAAATTGACTGATGCCGGGTCCGGCATTTCGACATCGTCATAGGTAAATTAAGTAAATTTTAATTATTATAATGCATTATGCCGACCGCGCTCAACTAGTCAGCACTGGGGCTTGGTTTCGCATCACCCGTTTACAGGCAAATAAATAGTGCTTGACACAACCTTCCTGATCGGGTGATATTACATCTGAGCGAGCGCTCAGTCGGGGTGGGGGTAAGTTCAGTGCCCCGGCGGACTTCAATAGATCAAAGACACAATTCAGAAATCAAAGGTTGCAGCATGGGCGATACATCGGCCCCATCCCAGGGCCCCAAGATACATACCGAGGTCAAGGATTCGGATCTGGTTTTTCGGAGGCGCCGGCAGATCGTGGACGCTGCGGTGCACCTTTTTATTTCCAAGGGTTTTCACAAGACCACCACCCGCGAGATCGCCAAGGCGGCGGGCTTTTCCATCGGCACTCTCTACGAGTACGTCAATTCCAAGGAAGACGTGCTCTATCTGGTGTGCCAGGCCATCCACAGCGAGATGGAGCAGCGCCTCAAGCAGCGCCTCAGGCACGGCATAAACGGGGCCCGCGACCTGGAGGCGGCCATCGCGGTCTACTTCACGGTGTGCGATCAGATGAGCGACCACATCCTGCTGATCTACCAGGAGACCAAGAGTCTGCCCGCTGAAAGCCGCCGTTTCGTGTTGGAGCATGAGCTCAGGATAACCGGGGTGTTCAAGGACCTTCTGGCCCGAGGAGTGGCCGACTTTTCCCTGCGGCCTTTGCATCCCCCGGAGATAGCCCTGGTGGCCCACAACATCATGGTGGTGGGGCATATGTGGAGCTTTCGCCGCTGGGCCTTGGCGCCGTCATTTAGTCTGGAGCAATACATTCAGCTCCAGGGCGACTACCTGCTGGGAGAACTCACCTAGCAAAAAGAACTAAAGGGAGCAGAATGGCTATGGAGACGCGTCCCTATTCTCCCCAAAACCCGGTGAGGGTTATAACCGCGGCCAGCCTTTTCGACGGCCACGACGCGGCCATCAACATCATCAGACGCATTCTCCAGGCCACCGGGGTTGAGGTAATCCACCTGGCCCACAACCGTGGAGTCCACGAAATCGTCAAGGCGGCCATCGCCGAGGACGTGCAGGCCATCTGCGCCTCCTGCTATCAGGGCGGCCACGTCGAGTTCTTCAAGTACATGGTGGACCTGCTAAAGGAAAACGGCCGCCCGGACATCATGGTCTTCGGCGGAGGCGGAGGGGTCATCGTGCCCGAGGAGATCAAGGAACTCACCGACTATGGCGTGACCCGCATCTACTCTCCGGCCGACGGACAGCGCATGGGCCTGCAAGGCATCATCAACGACATGGTGCGCCAGATGGACGAGATGGCCGGGCAGGAGATCGAGCCACCCGACTTGGCCGATCTGAACCCGGAGCATCCGCCGGTGGTGGCGCGCACCATCAGCCTGGTGGAGCGGGCCGCCCTGGAGCGCCAGGGCATCGACGACTGGCGGGACCGGCTGGCCGAGATACAGGGCAAGCGCAAGGTGCCGGTGGTGGGCATCACCGGCACGGGCGGCGCGGGCAAGTCCTCGCTCACCGATGAAATCCTGCTGCGTTACTTGAACGACTTCCCCGAGCGTAGCGTGGCGGTGATCACCGTGGACCCCACCCGGCGCAAGTCCGGCGGGGCGCTGTTGGGCGATCGCATCCGCATGAACACCCTGGACAACCCTCGGGTGTACATGCGCTCTTTGGCCACCAGGGGCAGCTCCATGGAGATCAGCCGGGCGTTGGGCGACGTGATCAAGGTGGCCCAGGCGGCAGGGTACGATCTGGTGGTGGTGGAGACCGCGGGCATCGGCCAGGGCGACGCCGCCGTGGTGGACGTGGTGGATCTGAGCCTCTACGTGATGACCAGCGAGTTCGGCGCGGCCAGCCAACTCGAAAAGATCGACATGCTCGACTTCGCCGACCTGGTGGCGGTGAACAAGTTCGAGCGCCGGGGCAGCGAAGACGCCCTGCGCGACGTGCGCAAGCAATTGCAGCGCAATATGAACGCCTGGAGCACGGACACGGCCAAAATGCCGGTGTACGGCACCATTGCCAGCAAGTTCAACGATGACGGGGTCACCGCCCTATATCTGGCCCTGCTGGCCGAGATCAAGGCCAAGACCGGGGTGGGGTTCGCCAGCCCCCGCAAGGCCACGGGCGTCGCCTACTCCACCAGCCGCACCATCATCGTGCCCCCGGACCGCACCCGCTATCTGGCCGAGATCGCCGAGGCCATCCGCGAGTATCACGCCCGCACCAAGCAGCAGGCAGATCTGGTGCGCCGGGTGTGGCAGATGAAGTCCACTCACGACGAGGTGGCCTCCTCCTGGCAGGGCGAGCCGGGCCTGGAAGGGGCCTTGGAAAAGCTCCGGGCCGAGGTGCACAAGCTGGAAGAGGGCTACGAAGAGGAGACTCACCGCCTGCTGGCTCAGTGGCCCAAGCTGCAAAAAGACTACTCGGGCAAGGAATACGTTTACACGGTGCGGGACCGTGAGATTCGCGTGCCGCTGACCACCCGTTCCCTGGCCGGCAGCGCCATACCCAAGGTGTGCCTGCCCCGCTGGCAGGACCCGGCCGAGGTCTACGCCTGGATGCGCGCCGAGAACGTGCCCGGCCGGTTCCCCTACACCGCCGGGGTGTTCCCCTTTAAGCGCACCGACGAGGACCCCACCCGCATGTTCGCGGGAGAGGGCGACCCCTTCCGCACCAATCGCCGCTTCAAGCTCCTAAGCTCCGACGCCAAGGCGGCGCGGCTGTCCACCGCCTTTGACTCGGTGACCCTCTACGGCTGGGACCCGGACGAGCGCCCGGACATATACGGCAAGGTGGGCAACTCCGGGGTGAGCATCTGCACCCTGGAGGACATGAAGGTCCTCTACGACGGCTTCGACCTGGTGGACCCCAACACCAGCGTGTCCATGACCATCAACGGCCCAGCGCCGATCATGTTGGCCTTTTTCTTTAACACCGCCATAGATCAGCAGGTGGCCAAGTTCTACGCCGCCAACCGCCGCGACCCCAGCCCCGAGGAGCATCGCCGCATCAAGGACATGGTGCTAAAAAACGTGCGGGGCACCGTGCAGGCGGACATCCTAAAAGAGGACCAGGGGCAAAACACCTGCATCTTCTCGGTGGAGTTTGCCCTGCGCATGATGGGCGACATCCAGCAGTATTTCATTGACCGCGACGTAAGCAACTTCTACAGCGTGTCCATCAGCGGCTATCACATCGCCGAGGCCGGGGCCAACCCCATCAGCCAGCTTGCCTTCACCCTGGCCAACGGCTTCACCTACGTGGAGTATTACCTGGCCCGGGGCATGCACATAGACGAATTCGCGCCCAACCTTAGCTTCTTCTTTAGTAACGGCATGGACCCCGAGTACACGGTGATCGGCCGGGTGGCCCGGCGCATCTGGGCCATCGCCATGCGCGATCTGTACGGCGCGGACCCGCGCAGCCAGATGCTCAAGTATCACATCCAGACCTCGGGGCGCTCGCTGCACTCCCAGGAGATTCAGTTCAACGACATCCGCACCACCTTGCAGGCCCTGTGTGCCATCTACGACAACTGCAACTCCCTGCACACCAACGCCTATGACGAGGCCATCACCACCCCCACCGAGGAATCGGTGCGCCGCGCCCTGGCCATCCAGATGATAATCAACCAGGAGTGGGGCCTGGCCAAGAACCAGAACCCGCTGCAGGGCGCGTTCATCGTGGACGAGCTGACCAACATGGTGGAGGAGGCGGTGCTGGAGGAGTTCATGCGCATCACCAGCCGGGGCGGTGTGCTGGGGGCCATGGAGACCGGGTACCAGCGCTCCAAGATCCAGGAGGAGAGCATCTATTACGAGATGCTCAAGCACTCCGGCGAGCTGCCCATCATAGGCGTGAACACCTTCAAGAACCCCCACATAGACGAGGCCGAGGCCGAGTGCGCGGTGGAGCTGGCCCGCGCCACGGAAGAAGAAAAACAGTCCCAGCTTGCCCGGCTGCGCGAGTTCCAGGATGACCACGCCGAGCAGGCCCCGGCCGCGCTGAAGCGTTTGCAAAGGGTGGCCCTGGATGGCGGCAACATCTTTGCCGAGCTTATGGACACGGTGCGGGTGTGCTCCTTGGGGCAGATCACCCAGGCGCTGTATGACGTGGGGGGGAAGTATAGGCGGGGGATGTAGAGAGACAAACCGCAAGTTAGTCAACGTCCGGCCCATGTTATCATGGGCCGGGTTGGTTGGGGGAAGGGGGAAACCAGAAAAAGTTCGAATACGGAATTCTGGACATTCCAAAGGTAATCACTGGAGTGATATATTATGCTGCTCGAAAGCTTGCTGAGGATTGGCTACTTACCCAAAGAGCTTCCTCATGCATTTCATTCTAAATCTCTTGGGTCAGCACTGTCGGCACCTAACAACTCTCTACCAAGTTGTTACACAGGGCATCGCACTAAATCGCTGCCTGTCGTGCACAATTTAGCACGTCCTGGCTCTCTAAGACGCAAGCTCAGCATACCTAACCCAATTAATTACTTCAAAATATCTCGGATAATAGGTGAATGAACCGCCCCGGTTTTTCCGGAGGCTCTTTTGTTTGAGTCAGGCCACCATGGCCTGGGCCTGTAGTGACTGATAGTATGCCATCTCGAGTTCCACGGGAGGAATGTTTCCTATGGGCTCGAGCAGGCGCCGGTTGTTA
>JAIPDO010000107.1 GCA_021737645.1 Desulfarculaceae bacterium | reverse complement strand
AGCTCAATCTGAGGGCTCGCTACAACATTTATGTCATCGCTGTGAAAGAGATCGTGCCGGACAATTTCGTGATGTTGCCCCCGGCGGATTTCCTGATCAAAGACAGCGACGTTCTCATAATGGTGGGGCGACAGGAGGACATCAAGAAGGTGGGTGAGTTGGAATAAGTTGAGGAGTGGTGTCCCATGTCCTTGCGCAGCAAAATCCTGGTTGGCAATGGGGTCGCCTTGGCCCTGGTGGTGTTGGTGTGCATTTGGGCGGTCAGCAATTTGTGGCGGTTGGGGGCCGCGACTGATCGAATCCTTCGGGAGAATTACCTGAGCATACTGGCGGCCGAGAGCATGACCGGGGCGTTAGAGCGCCAGGACAGCGCCGTTCTTCTCATTGCCCTGGGTCTGACCGATAAGGGCGTCGCCCAGTTCCGTGAACACGAATCACAGTTCCTGCAATGGCTGGGCAGGGCCAAGGGGAACATCACCATTCCCGGCGAAGGCGACCTTCTGAAAAGGCTTGAGGAGGGATACACATCATATCTGACCGCGTTCTCCCACCTGGGGGGCATACCTCCCACGGAACGGCAACAACTGGTCACATTTTACCTGAAGACCATGCTCCCAGTATTCAAGATGGTGCGGGCCAAGTGCGAGCGCTTACGGGAAATCAATGAAAAAAACATGTTCGAATTCTCCGAAAAAGCTGGATTCATGGCCCATCGGGCGGTCTGGTCCACGGCGGCCATAGGCGGTGGAGCCGTGCTGGTGGGACTGGCTTTCAGCCTGTGGTTGACCGCACTTTTGGTAAAGCCGATTCGTCAGATGACCTCGGCCACGGCTGAAATCGCCTCCGGCAATTACGATGTCCACATCGAAAATCCTTCTGGAGACGAACTGGGCGGCCTGGCTCGGGACTTCATGGAGATGGCCCACAAGCTCAAAGCGTTTCACGAACTAAACGTGGGGAAATTGGTCGCCGAAAAAAGACGCAGTGAAGCGGTTATACAAAGCGTGGCCGATGGCGTGCTGGTGGTGGACAAAGATCAAAAGGTGTTGGGGCTCAACCCGGCGGCGGGATTAGCTCTGGGCGTTCAATCAGATCAATCCATCGGCAAGCACGTCTTGGAACTGGTTAGGGATCAGGAGCTGTTCGAGCGTATAAGGCAGGCCACGGAAGGGGAGGAATCCCGGCAGGAGCCCATCACCATCAGCACCACCTTCTATGATAAGCCTCGGCATTATCAGGTTTCGGTCACCCGCGCCCAAACCGAGAGTGGGCGGCTGGTGGGAGCGGTGGTGCTTTTCCAGGATGTGACCAAGCTCAAGGAGCTGGACCGCTTGAAGACCGATTTTGTAATGACCGCTTCACACGAACTGCGCACTCCCCTCACCAGTATGATCCTGAGCATCGGCAACCTGAGGGACAAGGCCAGGGAAAAGCTTGATACAACCGAGAGCCAACTATTGGAGGCGGCGGCCGAGGAAGCTGAACGCCTACAAACCCTGGTCAATGACCTGTTGGATTTCTCCCGTCTGGAATCAGGCCGCCTGGAGATGGCGTTTTCGGCCGTCAGTATTCACGAGATAGCCGACAAGGCCGTTGCGGTTATGGAGCCTCAGGCCATGGAAAAGGAGATCGAACTCGCCAGCGAGGTGGACGAGGAGTTGCCCGAGGTCTGGGCAGACCCCCACAAGATAACCTGGGTGCTTACCAACCTGATTGGCAACGCCCTGCGCTATACGGACTCGGGAGGGCATGTGCGCGTGGGAGCGGAGCGGGCGGCCGATTTTTTGCGCGTGTGGGTGGCGGACGACGGAGCCGGCATTGCGGTGGAAGCTCAGGCACACATCTTCGAGAAATTCGTGAAGCTAGAAGACGGCGAGCACCTGGGCGGCAGCGGCTTGGGGCTCGCGCTTTGCAAGGAGTTGGTGAAGGCTCACCACGGAACCATCTGGGTGAAATCCAAACCCGGCAAGGGAGCTGCCTTCACCTTCACCCTGCCTCTTGCCCAGAAACAAGCAAGGGAGAGTTAGATCATGAAAGATCAAAAAATATTAGTGGTGGATGATGAGAAAAACATCCGCCTCTCACTGAGTCAGGCATTGGCCCCGTTGGGTTGGCCAGTGGAAACAGCCGTAAATGGAGAAGAGGCTCTGGGGAAGCTAGATGACCAAAGCATTCTTCTGATCATCCTGGACTTACGCATGCCTGGCATGGATGGCATTGAAGTACTGCGCAGAGTCAGTGAGTTAAGGCCGGATATCCGGGTAATCATAGTCACCGCCTATGGCACGGTGGAACGCGCGGTGGAAGCCATGAAATTGGGCGCGGTTGACTTAATTCAAAAACCGTTCTCTCCCGAACAGATCCGCGATTTGACCCAGCAGGTGCTGGCCCGCGACCAGTTGAACGAAGACAAAGCCGCAGATTACCAAACCCACCTGGAACTGGCCAAAAAGGCAGTGGGCGAACGCAACTTCAAAGGTGCACTGAGCCATGCTCAAAAAGCGATCGCTTTAGACCCGTACCGGGCAGAGGCCTTCAATCTGGTTGGATGTCTGCATGAAGTCCTCCATCAGCGTGAAGACGCCATAAAGAACTACCGCATGGCCTACGAGGCTGATCCCAGCTACGCCCCAGCACGGGAAAACCTGGACCGCTTGACGTCCCATGGAGGCCGAGGCCCAATATCATGGGAATCTGCCGGCAAACAACGAAAAGACGACAAGTGAATCGGGTTATGGCTAAAAGTCTATTCATCGTGGTGGTGGGCTGCGGCCGTTTGGGCTCGCTTCTGGCCAACGGTTTGAGCGGGCAGGGGCACAGCGTTGTGGTGATCGACCGGCGGGCGGAAGCCTTTGATGATCTCAGCGCCGAGTTCAGCGGGTTCAAGGTGGTGGGCGACGCTGTTGAATCGGAAACGCTGCGCAAGGCGCGCGCCGCTGATGCCGACTGCCTTATCGCGGCCGCCGAGGAAGACAACGTCAATTTGATGGTGGCCCAGGTGGCCAAGGATGTCTTCCAGGTGAAATGGGTCATAGCCCGTGTAGCCGAGCCTGCCCGTGAGTTGGCCTACCGCCAACTCAACATCGAAACCGTGAGCCCCACCAGCCTGGCCGGCGATTACGTATTGCGGTCCCTGGCCCAGGATAAATAGGAGAGCCGGCCATGAAGGTGATAATCGTGGGCGGCGGCAAGGTGGTCTATTTCCTGGCCAAGGTTTTCATCAGCAAGGGCTACCAGCCGGTAATCATCGACCAAGACAAAGATGAGTGCCTTTGGCTCTCCCAGGAACTGAAGGCCGTGGTGCTGAACGGCGACGGAAGCCGTCCAGTTCTCCTTGAAGAAGCGGGGGCCAGGGAGGCCATTGCTGTTTTGGCGGTTACTCCCCGAGACCAGGACAACTTGGTGGTCTGCCAGTTGGCGTCCAAGATGTTTGAGGTCGAACGCACCTTGGCTTTGGTGAATGACCCAGAGAATCAGGAAGTCTTTCACCGCCTGGGAGTGAGCGTGGCCTTTTCCACCACCCACATCATGGCCACCCTCATCGAGCAACAGGCAGGCCTGGAGGAGGTGGTCAACCTGCTGCCTGTGGCTCAGGGAAAAATGACCGTGACCGAGGTTCTTCTGCACCAAGGTCTGCCGTCGGTGGGTCGGTCCATGCAGGAGCTGGATATGCCCTCCGGTTCGCTTATTGGCGCGATCATAAGAGGGGACAAAGTTACTGTGCCTCGGGGGCCCGACCGCCTTCAAGATGGCGATCGGCTTTTGCTCATTAGTACGCCCGAAAGTTATGGCCCGGCCCTGCGCTGCCTGATGGGTAAGGAAGTTTAGTTCTTGCGGCAAAAGCAATTTCTACAGCGACGCTACCGGGCCATGGCGGCCTATGAAGGCCTCATCTTGTTCCTCTTGGGACTTCTGGTCATTTGTCCACTTTCTGCCTTGATCGTTTGGCCCCAGGAGGCCAGGCAGGTCTGGTGGTTCCTGTTGCCCGGAGGCAGCCTGGCTGCGTTGGGCGCCCTTCTATGGTGGAGCCTTCGGCCCAAAGAGCCGGTGTCATTGAGCACCCCAGAAGGCGCGGTGATTATTGTTTTTGCCTGGGCGGCGGCAATGCTGGTTGGCGCTGTGCCGCTTATGGGCTGCGCCGGCCTGAATTTCTCTCAGGCCGTCTTCGAGGCAACCAGCGGCTGGACCACCACCGGCCTTTCCGTCGTGGACGTAACCAAGGCTTCCCATCTCATACTGCTTCATCGCAGCATCATGCAGTTAGCCGGTGGTGCTGGCCTTGCCATCCTGATGTTGGCCGCATTTGGGGGGCCGCTGGGGGTGGGCTTGAGTGCGGCCGAGGGCAAGGAAACTCAATTGGTGCCGCATATGCGGCGCTCCACTCGCTTGGTGGTCAGCATATATGCCGCTTACGCCTTGACTGGCATCTTGGCGTTGCGCCTGGCGGGCATGGATTGGTTTGACGCGGTGAACCATTCTTTCTGCGCCGTCTCCACGGGAGGCTTTTCCACCAGGCCGGAGTCCATTGGATATTGGAACAGCCCGCTCATCGAGGCGGTCACTATTCCGCTCATGATCCTTGGCAATCTCAACTTCCTTACCACCTACGCTTTGTTGAGAGGGAAGTGGCGTGCGGTATTGCGAAACGGTGAGGTCCGCCTCATGGCATTTTTGCTGCCGGTGGGGATCTCGGTGCTGTTCATCTGCGCCACGGCCGCCATGTTTCCCAGCCTGGGTAAATCCTTACGTGTGGCGATTTTCGAAACGGTCTCGGCGCTCACCACTACTGGTTATTCTACAGTTGATTACAAGTCATTTAATGCAGCGGCTACGCTCATGCTCATCACGCTCATGCTGGTCGGCGGCGGGATTTGCTCCACAGCCGGGGGGATTAAACAATTCAGAATCTATATGATGTGGCGCACCCTGCTGTGGGAGTTTCGTCGGCTCTTGTTACCCCGGAACGCCGTGAGCCGTCCGCAGATATGGGGTGAAGACAGCAGGGAGCCGGTTGATGATGCCTCGCTCAGGCAGATCGGGGTGTTCATATTTCTTTATCTGGTCCTTTTTTTGTCCGGAGCGGTATTACTTGGCGTTTTTGGATTCTCTTTGTCCGACAGTCTATTCGAGTTTGCCAGCGCCCTGGGTACAGTAGGGCTGTCAGTTGGCGTCACCTCTCAGACAACCCCTTCGGCAGCCCTGTGGGCCGAAACCTTGGCCATGCTTTTAGGTCGCTTGGAGTTTCTGGTGGTTGGGATTGGTTTGGTGAAAATCATCCAGGATGGGAGATGGATGGTAAAGGTGGTCCCAACAAGTCGGAAATAAACCGTCTTCAAGATCCAGTTAAGTTTTTCAGTAGGCGATTATGGGAGCCGCGTCAGCGCGCTCCCATACAGCGACCGATTGCACTAAACCTTCGCGTGGTCTTTTTGGCAAGGAATTTGATTATGGGGATATTGTATCGGCTGGTTTGGTAAACAGCCTGCGCCGGGGCCGGTGTTTGGCGTTCTGAGCGTTGACCGGCCAGCTTTTATTGACGTTTTGGACCGTTGACCTCCCTATATGGCCCCTTTTTTTACGCACTGGTCCGCAAAGCGGCTTTTCCCTGGAGCTGATTGACTGGGCCCGTGTTTCGTATTTACGCCGCCATGGGCGTGGCTTCATAGCACAGCAAAATGTCTCCTTT
>JAIPDO010000103.1 GCA_021737645.1 Desulfarculaceae bacterium | reverse complement strand
CGGCCCCCAGATGGCGAATGCGGCCCCGGCCTCCGTTGATGCGCCCGGCCACGGCGGTGAAGGGATCGCGACCGCCCTCGGTGAACGAAAGTACCCAGCCCCGGCCCAGGATCACGCTCACCTGCCGGGACACCACCTCCTGCTTTTCCGGGTCAAAGCTGAGATCCTTGAGCACCATGTACAGATAGTGGTCGTATTCTTCCAGCTTGGGGCGCTGATGGGTGTTGACGATGTCCTCCTGCACCAGGGGATGCAGGCCGAATATCTCCCCCAGGCGGGCCACGACCTCCACCTGGTGCACCCCCTCCACCCGAAACCAAACCACCTGGGGCTCGTCCTGCAGCCGCTTGATCTCGCCGGGGTCGGGCTCCTCCAGGGTGTGCACTCCCTGGGCGTCGTATTCGAGCACGCTGATGCGGATGGGGCCGGTCACCTCTTCGCCCACGTGCACCAAGCTGCCCGGGGGCAAGGAATCCTTGGCCGCCTGGCTGGTCACCCTTTTGAGCATCTGCGTCCCCCTTACCGGTTGCCGCTTAGCGGAGGCAGGCGTTGCCGGGCCCCTGGCCCCACACCTTGACCAGATAGTCCTTGTGGTCCTCAAACTCCTGGGCCTGCTCCTCCACCAGGGTCTCGGCCTCGGCGGAGGTCATGTCCCAGCTCTGGCGCACAAAGCTGGCCACCCGGGCGTAATACAGCGGAGTGACCAGGTCCAGCAGACGCATGCGGTGCTGATCCCAGGAGTGGTAGGTGGCGGCCAGTTCGTAGAGTATCTGAATCCAGGCCTCGGTGGGAAGGCTGAAGTTGCTCGCATCCATGGTGGAAGCGGCCTCGATGGCCTTGAAGCAATCGCCGCAGAAGATCTCCTTCCACAGGGCGCTGAAGTTCTTGTAGCCGCTCTGGAAGTTCTCGATCATCGCGTCCAGGTTCACGTTGACCGGCTCCGGCTCGCCCCCTCCGCCGTTGCCGAAGGTCTCCACCGGCTCGGAGCCCTCCACGGTTTTCCAAACGCCCTCGTAGCGCTCCATCAGGTTGAACAGGGTCCAGATGACCTGGCGGAACATCGGCCCCAGGTGGGAGGCCGGGTCCTTGGCGTCGTGCACCTTGAGGCCCAGGTTGGCTTGGCACACCTTGAAGCCCTGGGTGATGGCGCTGGTGGTCATCCAGATGTCGATGCCGAAGCGGGCCACCTCGCTCTCCCACACGTCCTGCTCGGCGTAAAACTTGGCCAGGTCCAGGCTGATGGCGAAGTCGCCGCCGATGGGCTGGCGCACCCTCTTGCCGTACAGGGCCCGGGTGAGGTTGTAGACTATGTTGTTGGTGATGGTGCCGTCGTATTTGTGGCGCAGATACACCGGCGAAACGTACTGATAGCCCTTGGTCATCACCGGGTCGATGAGCGCCTTGACCCAGTCGCCGGTGATGGAGCGCAAGTCGGAGTCCACCATGGCGCAGGCGGTCACCTTGAGGCGCGTCGCCGCCTCGAACACCGCCCGGAGCGCACTGCCCTTACCGGGCAAGCCGCGGTAAATGCTGACTATCTTCTCCTGCCACGGCTTGATTTCGAATTCCTTGGCCACCTCGCGGGTGTCGTCGGTGGAGCCGCCGTCGGCCACCAAGATCACCGCCCGCTTGTCGCCGTAGTGATCGGCCAGCCCGTGGGTGACCATCTGCACCACATGGGCGATGGTGGTCTCGTTGTTGTAGCAGGGGATGCCGATCAGGATATCGGCTTCGGCTATCTCTTCCAGCCGTTTGTTGGTGTAGCCTCGCAGAGCGGTGTAAAAGGGCATAAAACTTATTTCTCCCGGTTTTTCTGAGATTTGCCGTTGTCATAATGATAGCGGCTAACCGGGCGTGACTCAAGCCGGGTACAAAAGCGCCCCTTCCCGCCGCGCCTGCCAGGCCGCCAAGTCGCCCTGCCAGCGAGCCTCCAAATCGGCGGCCGTGGCCCCGTTCACCAGCATATCCACCGCCCCCGCGTCGCCCAGCAGGAGGTCCAAGGGGCGGCGCTGGTGCTCGTACTCGTAGGGCGGCGGGCGCAGGCCCCACAGGCCGGGCTGGGCCCGGTTGATGGCCCCCAGCAGGGCCAGGGTGGCCCGCACCGGGCGGTAACGCGCTGGATCAGCGACGTGAATCTGGAAGCCGCCGCACACCTGACCGGCGAACTTATGAAAAGTAGGCTCAAAATTAAGCGGACGCAGGATGGCCCCGGCCAGGCCACCCGGCTCCAAAACACTCAGCACCGCCTCCGGCTCCAGACCCGGCGCGCCGAATATCTCAAAGGGCCGGGTGGTGCCCCGGCCTTCGCTCAGGGTGGTGCCTTCCAAAAGCACCTGGCCGGGGTAGACCCTGGCCGTGTCCGGGGTGGGCATGTTGGGCGAAGGCATGACCCAGGGCAGGCCGGTGGTGGCGAAACCCCCGCCCTCCCAGCCGGCGCACTCGATCACCCGCAAGGCGACGTTCAGGTTACTTTCGGCCACGACCAGGCGGGCCAACTCGCCCAGGGTAAGGCCGTGGCTCAGGGGGATGGCGTGGGCCCCCACGAAGCTCATCAGCTCCGGCGGCAGCACCGGGCCTTCACTCAAACGGCCGATGGGGTTGGGCCGGTCCAGCACCACCACTTCCACTCCGGCGGCGGCGCACTCCTCCAGGCAGGCCACCAGGGTGCTGAAAAAAGTGTAGACCCTACATCCCACGTCCACCAAATCCACCAGCAGGGCGTCCAGGCCGGAGAGCATTTCCGGGGTGGGGCGGCGGGTCTCGCCATACAGGGAATAGATGGGCGCCCCCAGGCCCGGATGCACGGCGTGGTCCGACTCCACCATGTTGTCCTGCTTCTCGGCGAAGAAGCCGTGCTGCGGGCCGAACAACGCCTTGACACCACGGGGCAAGGCCCCCTCCACCATCCGCCAGGCAGGGGTCAGGTCCGGACCCACAGCCGCCGGATTGGCCAGCAGGCCCAGGGCCGCGCCCCTAAGGTTGGAGGGCGGATCGGCGGCCAGGCGACTCAGGCCGGTGAGCACGGTTGAACTCATTGCTTGACCTCGCTTAAAAAAGACAGAATATTAAGGCAGTATAAAAACGAGGACCCCAGGACACAAGCCCTGAGGTCCTCTGGGAGGAGGGGAGGAAAGGTTTCCGCCTTCAATGCCGGGGGAGAGGGGGTGTTCTTACCGCGGCATCTTCGGCGGATTACATGCAGGGGGTGTTACTAGATTGCACCTTCCCTCTAACAACTTAAAGGTAATACCGCCCTATGTACCTGTCAACTTGTAGACGAAAAAAGGTGTAACCGTGCAGGAATCTTTCTCAATTTCACGGCACCACGGACATCATCACCACGATCACAGCCATGAGCATGCTCGTGGCGGCGGCCCCGGCCCCGGTGAATATGCCCCGGCCCTGGTGGAGTTCCGCCGCAGCGGCCTTACCGAAAGCGTGCACCGGGGGGCCATTGCGGTGTGCACCCCGGACGGACGGCGCAGCAAGGGACTGGGCCACCCGGCCATGCCCACCTTCATGCGCTCGGCCGCCAAACCCTTGCAAGCCCTGCCTCTGATCACCAGCGGGGCGGCCCAGCGCTATGGCCTTAGCCCCGCCGAACTGGCCGCCACCTGCGGTTCGCTCAACGGCGAGGATTTCCAGATCGAGGCGGTGACCAGCATCCTGGCCAAGGCGGGCCTGGGCACCGAGCTCTTGGACTGCGGCCCGTCCTGGCCCCTGCACCGGGCCACCTACAAGGCCATGCAAAAGGCGGGTGACAAGCCCACCCCTCTGCACAACCCCTGCGCGGGCAAGCACGCAGCCATGTTGGTGCTCTGCGCCTTTTACGACTGGCCCACCGAGGATTATCTCTCCAACCGTCACCCGGTGCAGAAGCTGATCCTGGACACCGTGGCCCTGATGTCTGGCTACCCCAAGGAGCAGATCGGCATCGGGGTTGACGGCTGCGGGGCCCCGGTGTTTCGCATGCCTCTGGTGGCCATGGCCGGGGCCTACGCCCGCCTGGCCGCGCCGAAAAAAGCCGGCCTGGAGCCGGAACTGGCCGAAGCTGTCGAGCAACTTATGGCCGCCTGCCTGGCCCACCCGGAGATGATCGCGGGCACCGGGCGCATCTGCACCCGGATCATGCAGGCCGCGCCTGGGGCGGTGTTGGCCAAGGCAGGCTCCGAGGGCTCCTACGCCCTGGCCCTACCCCAGCAGGGAGTGGGCGTGGCCTTGAACATCGAGGACGGCGGGCTCAGGGCCCTGGGCCCGGCGGTCACCGAGACCCTGCACGAACTGGGCATCCTGGGCCACGAGGCCCTGCAAGGGCCCCTGGCTGACCTGCACCGCCCGGAGATTAGCAATCACCGGGGAGATAAGGTCTGCACATTGCAAGCTGTGTTTGGGTTATAATCCCCCTGGCTCAGGCAAGGGAGAGGTTTCAATGCTGAGACGTAAGAGGTTGATTCGTCAGGTAGTCCACGGGGGCCTAATGCTCGGTCTGGTGCTGTGCGGCATTTTGGCCATGGGCTGCGACGGCGACCCCAAACAAAAGCTCACACCTCAGCAGGCCGCCTTCAAGGCCGACATGTTTAAGCTCTTACAACAACAGACCAAAATCTTTATGCCCCTGCTGGATAGCCCCAATCCCGGCCCCACAATCCAGGCCAACATTGATCAGCAATTCGAAGATGGCATCAAAGGGGGCAAACCCCTGGACCACGACCTGGCCGTATTGGACTCCTATGCCACCATCCTGGCCTGGCGCAGCCCCGATCCCGAGGACTTGACCAAGACTTTCAAGGGATTCACCGGCCAAAACTACTCCAAGTTCACCAAGCTCAACCCGGTGTACAAGGACCACAAGATAGCCAGCTTCGAGGTGTACACCCAATACGGCCCGGGCCTGGGCCTCTGCTCTCCCTTGCGCAAGGGCAACCAGCTCAAGGGCGTGCTCTGCCTGGGTTTTGACGAGGATTCGCTGAAAGAGTTGCGCGGCTTGAACAAGCAGCAGTTCCTGGACATAAACTTCAACCAGTAAGCCTCACATCTTGGCCAAATAAGAAGGGACGCCCGGTCGGGCGTCCCTTTCTTTTGCTTTCAGCGCGTTTAGATCGGTTCTATCTTCACCGCGCAGGCTTTGTATTCGGCGGTCTGGGACACGGGGTCGTACACCGGGTTGGTGAGCCAGTTGGCGCAGCCCTCGCGGAAGTGGAAGGCCATCCACACCATGCCCGGGGGCACCTCGGGGGTGACCTTGGCGGTCACCTCCACCCGGCCTCGCCGGGAGGACACCGCCACCTTTTGGCCTTGGCTGATGCCCAGGCGCGCCGCGTCATCCACGGAGATATCCGCGGTCTCCTCGCCCAACAGGTCGTTGAGGCCTCCGGAGCGGCCGGTCTGGGTGCGGGTGTGGTAGTGGTAAAGCCGCCGCCCGGTGCTGAGCACCAAGGGGTATTCGTCGTCAGCCACCTCGGCGGGCGGGGTCCACTCCACGGCCTTGAAGTTGCCCAGGCCGCAGGTGAAGCAGCCTTCTTTGTGTAGGAACGGCGTGCCCAGGTGGTCCAGGTCCGGCACCGGCCACTGCAACCCGTCGTGCTCGATGCGCGAGAACTTGATGCCCGCCATCTGGGGGGCTAAGACCGAAATCTCGTTGTCCCATATCTCCTGGCCGGAATTGGACTCCCAGTCCTGTCCCATGCGCCTGGCGATCTGCTTGAACACCCACCAGTTGGGTTTGGCCTGGCCGGGCGGGTTCACCGCCTTGCGCACCCGGTTCACCCGGCGCTCGCTGTTGGTGAAGGTGCCGTCGTCCTCGCTCCAGGCGGTGGCCGGGAAGATCACGTCCGCGAAGC
>JAIPDO010000005.1 GCA_021737645.1 Desulfarculaceae bacterium | reverse complement strand
CCGGCTGCTGGATGTGGAGCATCTGGTGGAGTTGGCCAAGCGGGGGGTGAACGCCTCCCCGGCAATGGCCGCCCTGGCTCAAGAGGAACTGGTGGCCGGGCCGTCACCGGCTTTTCGTAGTGTGCTTAAGGACCTCAGCCAGGTGGCGGCCAGCGACTTCCCGGTGCTGCTGGTGGGGGAAAGCGGCACGGGCAAGGAGCTGCTGGCCCGCCGCCTGCATCAAATCTCCCCTCGGAGGGAGGGGCCTTTGGTCACCGTGAACTGCGCGGCCATGCCCCCCAACCTGCTGGAGAGCGAACTGTTCGGCCACGAAAAGGGGGCCTTCACCGGGGCCGAGGCCGCCCGCCCAGGCTATTTCCGCCAAGCCAAGGGCGGCACCCTGTTTTTGGACGAGATCGGCGAGGCCCCGCCCGAGTTGCAGGTGCGCCTGCTGCGGGTGCTGGAAAACCGCCGGGTGTCCCCGGTGGGCGGCGGGGGCGAGGTGCCGGTGAATTTCCGTTTGGTGGCGGCCACCCACCGCGACTTGGCCCAGGCCGCGTCCCAGGGCCAGTTCAACCAGGCGCTGCTGTACCGCTTGCAGGTGGTGCCGCTGTACCTGCCGCCGCTCAGGGAACGGCCCGAGGACCTGGACCTCCTGCTGGATCATTTCCTGGCCCAGGCCGGGCTGTTGGCCAAGAAGACCCGCCGCCTGGCCCCGGAGACCCGCCAGCGGCTCAAGCAATACGCCTGGCCGGGCAACGTGCGAGAGCTGCGCCACCTGTTGCAGCGGCTGGTGGTGCTCTCACCGGAATTTGAGATAGGCCCGGAGATGCTGCCGCCCGAAATCGTGGGCAAGGGCGGCGGCGACGAGGCGGACTGGCGCGAGGCCCTGGCCGGGGTGGAGGGCATCCCCGCCGCCCGAGTGGCCGACTTGGCGGCATTTTTGGCCGATCATCAAGGCGATGAGGTAGCCAACCAGGATCTGCGGGGAGAGTTGGACTGCTCCGACTCCACGGCCAAGAACATATTGGCCGCCCTGACCAAAGCCGGATTGGCCACGGCCAGTGGAAGCCGGGGAGGGCGGCGCTACCGGGTGGGTGGGCCCGGCAGTTAGCCCTAGTGAAATATGCGGGCTAAACAGACCCTGGAGCCCAGCGCGGCCACGGGATATAGTAAGAAAGCAGAACCGGCCCGCGACGGGGCGGCAAGGAGAATATCATGGCGCTAAAGGGACGCGTAGGCTTGGCCGGTTGCGGCAACATGGGCGGGGCCCTGCTCAAGGGCATGCTGGCCGCCGAGGTGGTGCAGGCCGCCCAGGTGGTGGTTGCCGAAATCGATGCCGCACGGGCCAAACAGCTTAACTCAGAGCTGGGAGTGGCCACGGTGGCAAACCCTGCTGATCTGAGCGACCTGGACCTGCTGATCCTGGCGGTCAAGCCCGCCTATGCAGCCCAGGCGGCCCGGGACGCGGCTTCGGCCCTTCGGCCCGGCAGCCTGGTGATAACCCTGGCCGCGGGCCTCAAGCTGGCCACGGTGGCCGCCGCCTTGCCCCAGGGCCAGGCCCTGGTCAGGGCCATGCCCAACACCCCGGCCCTGGTGGGCAAGGGGGTGACCGCCATCTGCGCCGCGCCCGAGCTGGCTCCCGAGTATCTGGACACGGCAAGGGAGGTGTTCGGCGCGGTGGGGCCGGTGGTCACGGTGGAAGAAAAGCTTATGGACGCGGTCACCGCCCTGTCGGGTTCTGGCCCTGCCTATGTCTACGTGATGATCGAGGCCCTGGCCGACGCCGGGGTGTGCCAGGGGCTGGATCGCCAGACCGCCCTGACCCTGGCCGCCCACACCGTGGCCGGGGCGGCCCAGATGGTCATCAAGACCGGCGAGCATCCCGGCGTGCTCAAGGATTGGGTCACCTCCCCCGGAGGCACCACCGCCGCCGGACTGGCCGAGCTGGAGCGCGGCGGAGTGCGTGGAGTGCTTTATAAAGTGATCGAGGCGGCCACCCGCCGGGGTCAGGAGCTAGGTAAGAAATAACCCGAACGCTTGCGCGTTCAGGCAAGGAGATAAAGTTGGCGGACATCAAGGCGCAATATCGTACGGTCATGGCCGATCATTTCCCGCCCGAGGTGAAAATCACCGTGGGCGGCGAGGAACTGGTCTATAAAAAGCGCACCTGGAAGCTCACGGACGGCGGCGAGTTGATCGAAAAGGGCCTGCGCTACGGCGAGAACCCCGGCCAGGAAGCGGCCCTGTACGAGCTGGTGGGCGGCGGGCTCAGCGTGGGCGATATTAAGCTGGTGGGGCCGGGCATGGGCCTGGTCAGCGCCATCGACGAGGCCCAGATGCTCCAGGCGGGCAAGCACCCCGGCAAGACCAACCTCACTGACGTGGACGGCGCGCTGCATATTTTGCGCTATCTCACCGATCGTCCGGCCTGCGCCATCATGAAACACAACAACCCCTCCGGGGCCGCCGTGGCCGGTGACATCTCCTCGGCCTATGAGAAAGCCTTTTTGGCCGACCTGATCGCCGCCTTTGGCGGGGCGGCGGTGCTCAACCGCCCGGTGGACAAGACCACCGCCGAGATGATGAACGAGCTTTATCTGGAGGTGGTGGCCGCGCCGGATTACGAGGAAGGGGCCCTGGATATACTCAAGAAGGCCAAGAACCTGCGTATTCTGGGTATGCCTCGCATCGCCGAGCTGGACCAGTGGCGCGACGGCCGCTTTTTGGACATCAAGTGCCTCATGGACGGGGGCATGGTGTTGCAGACCTCATCGTTCAACCCCATCAGGACCCCGGCCGACCTGTTGCCCGCCCGCTGCGAATACAAGGGCGAGATGGTGGAGCCTATGCGTCAACCAACCCCGTCCGAGCTGGATGACGTGGTGTTCGGCTGGGCGGTGGAGCAGGGCGTGAGCAGCAACAGCGTGATCTACGTGAAGGACGGCTGCACCGTGGGCATCGGCACCGGGGAGCAGGACCGGGTGGGCGTGGCCCGCATCGCCGCCCAGAAGGCGTATGTAAAGTACGCCAACAAGCTCTGCTGGCTGACCCACGGCCTGAAATACGACGAACTGGCCCTGGCCGTGGCCGAGGGCCGCGAGGACCCGGCCAAGATCGGGGCCATTGATGAGCAGACTCAGGCGGACAAGGGCGGCCTGCCCGGCTCCATCATGATCTCCGACGCCTTTTTCCCCTTCCGAGACGGGGTGGACGTGGGCCTGGCCGAGGGGGTGAACTGCATCGCCCATCCCGGCGGCAGTCTGCGCGACTGGGAGTCCATCGAGGCCTGCAACCAGGCCGACCCGCCGGTGGCCATGGTGTTCACCGGCCAAAGGGCTTTTAAGCACTAAGATTTAGCTTCAACAGGGAGGTGGCTTTGGACTGGGATTGGCTTCAGGCGAAAAATCTGCTGGACCCCTCCACCGGGTTGGGCATGATCGCACTGGCCGTGGTCCTGTTTCTGGCCGCCTGGCTGGTTTCGCACCTTTTGGGGCAGCTGCTCAAGCGCTCCCAATGGGTTATGGGGCACCTTGGGCGCAAGGTGGACCCCACCATCATCGCCTTTACCCGGCGCCTTAAAACCGCATTGGTATACCTGGGGGCGGTGGTGCTCTACGCCAGCCTGGTGCCCCAACTGCGGGGCCTGTTCGGCACCCTGGTGGCCGGGGCGGGCATCACCGCGGTGGTGATCGGCTTCGCGGCCAAGGGCACCCTGGCCAATCTGGTGGCCGGTTTTTCCCTGGCCGTTTACCGGCCCATCCGCATCGGGGACAAGGTGACTCTGGAGGATCACTACGGCACGGTGGAGGACATCACCCTGCGCCACACCATCGTGCGCACCTGGGAAAACAAGCGCCTGATCATACCCAACGAAAAAATCGACTCCATGATCCTGCTCAACCACTCCATCATCGACCCCAAGATACTTTGCCGGGTGGAGATGGGGGTGAGCTACGACACCAAGATCGATCTGGCGCGGCGCCTGATCCTGGAAGAGGCCCAGAACTGCCCCCACCGCATGCCCGCGTCCACCGCCCCGGAGCAGCCCTGGGTAAAGGTAATTTCCCACGGCGATTTCTCCATAGGTCTGCGCCTATATATGTGGTGCCCCAACATGGATGAGTACTGGTCCGCCCGGTGGTGGATGCTGGAGGCGGTCAAGAAGCGCTTCGACGCCGAAGGCGTGGAGATTCCCTTCCCCTACCGCACCTTGGTCAACAAAAAAGATTTGCCCCCGCCCCGCCGAGATATCGGGGGCGAGGGCCAAAAAACCGACTGATCGCCTAAAGCTATTTGCCGCCGTTGCTGTTGAGCAGCGATGGCTGGCCGGTGGCCTCGCGCACCGCCCGCCACAGGCCGCCCTGGGGGTCCACCCGGCGGCGGTGTTCTATGGCCAGGGGGATCGGCACGTGCACGAAGTGGTTGCCCCAGGTGGACACCAGCATGCCGGTGCGCCCGCTCATGCCCGCGTGCACCGCGTGGTGGCCCAAAAAGCCGGTGAAGACCCGGTCGTCGCTGCTGGCGGGCACCGAGCGGATCAGGTAGCTGGGGTCGATGTATTTTAGGGTCAGGGGCTTTTTCTTTTCCTTGAAGTATTGGCCGATCTTGTGCTTCAGGTAGACGCCGATGTCGCCCAGCACCGGGTTGCCGCTGGGGTCGGTGCCCAGGTCCTTACCTTCGAATAGCTTCTGCCCCGCGCCCTCGGCCACCAGCACCACCCCGTGCCCCCGGTCGTCCAGGCGCTTCTCCAACTGGGCCAGCAGGCCGTGTTCGCCCTCCAAGTCGAAATCCACCTCCGGGATCAGGCAGAAGTTCACATCGGCCAGGGCCAGGGTGGCCTGGGCGGCCACAAAGCCGCTCAAGCGGCCCATGAGCTTTACCAGGCCCACTCCGTTGGGCGCGCCGGTGGCCTCGTTGTGGGCCCCCCGGATGGCTCCGGTGGCCGCCTCCACGGCGGTCTCGAAACCGAAGGAGCGCTCCACGAAGCTGATGTCGTTGTCGATGGTCTTGGGGATGCAAATGACCCCGATTTTCATTTGGCGCCGGGTGATTTCCTCGTAGATGGCCTGTCCCGCCCGAAGGGTGCCGTCGCCGCCGATCATGAACAGCAGCCCGACGTTCTGGCGCTCCATGGAGTCCACGATGTCTTCCATGGGCTGGGGGCCCCGGCTCATGCCCAAAAAGCAGCCGCCCCGGCCGTGGATGTTCTGCACTTCCCCTGGGTTGAGGTCCATCATCTGGTGGCCGTATTTGGGTATGAAACCCTGCAACCCGAAGCGGACTCCCACGATGTTGCGCACCCCATAGATATAATAAAGTTGCAGCACGATGGAGCGCACCAGGGAGTTGATGCCCGGGCACATGCCCCCGCAGGTGACGATGGCCGCCTTGAGCTTGGGTGGGTCGAAGTAGATGTGGCTGCGCGGCCCGGCCAACTCGAAGGTGGGGGGAGTCTTTTTCCCCTTGATATCCTGGGGATAGGGATTCACCAGCACCCGATCTTCATCGGTGGTGAACCTGCATGCGCTGCCGTCCGGGCCGCACATGGCCGCCGCCGGGTTGTTTATCTTGGACGGGCCCAGGGTGGGAACAGCGGTTTGATTGGCTAAGATGTTATGCCGGTCCTCGCGCACTTGGTATTTCTCCTGGTTAAAGGCCACCTTTAATCAGCACGCTAGCACCAGGGCAATGGCGGGTCAAGTTGCGCTTTGGTGGCCTTTACAACCGGTGGGGTTGTGCTACCATCGTAATGCTGGTCACCCTGGCGGGGTGGCTGAAAAAACCGAATTTTTCCGCCCATGGGCGGTGCACAGAAAGGGATCAATACATGCCCGCGATCTTTACCAATGAAGGCATTCGCCGCCTGGTGTTCGGCCAGGGCTCGGCGGCCCGTTTGGGCGAGGAACTGACCCTATTGGGGGCCAAGCAGGTTTTGGTGGTGCTGGACCCGGCCCTGGCCGGCTTGGAGGCCGTAAAACCCGCCTTGGACAGCCTGGATGCCGCAGGCGTGGCCTACGACGTGTTCAGCGACCTGACCCGCGAGCCCGAACCCTCCGAGGCCGACGCCGCCGCCGCCCTGGGGCGGGAAAAGGGCGCCACCGCCGTGGTGGGCATCGGCGGGGGCAGCGCCCTGGATTTGGCCAAGGCCGCGGGCGTGCTGATCACCAACCCCGGCCAGGCCACCGACTACGTGGGCCTGGACCTGGTAAAGGAGCCCGGCGTGCCGGTGATCTGCCTGCCCACCACCGCGGGCACCGGCAGTGAGGTGACCTTCACCGCCGTGTTCACCCGGCGCTCGGACAAGTTTAAGGGCGGCATCAACGGCAGCCTGCTCTACCCCCACGCGGCTATCCTTGATCCCCTGCTCACCGTGAGCTGCCCGCCCTATGTCACCGCCATCACCGGCATGGACGCCCTGACCCACGCCATGGAGGCCTACACCAGCCTGGCGGCCACGCCAATGAGCGACCTCAACGCCCTGGCGGCCATCGAGCTGATCGGCCAGCATCTGGCCCCGGCCGTGGCCCACGGCGGCAACCTGGCGGCCCGCGAAGGCATGCTGCTGGCTTCCCATCTGGCCGGTCTGGCCTTGGCTCAGGCCGGGGTGGGCGCGGTGCACGCCATGGCCTATCCCCTGGGCGCGTTCTACGACATCCCCCACGGCGAGGCCAACGCCCTGCTGCTGCCTTATGTCCTGCGCTACAACCTCATGGCTTGCCCCGGGCGTTTCGCGGATATGGCCTACGCCCTGGCCGAGCTGCCCGACGATCTGAGCACCATGGAGGCGGCCGCCGCCTGCGTGGAGGAGGTATCGGACCTCAGCGCCATGGTGGGCATCCCCACCAGCCTGCGCCAGCTCAAGGTGCCCGAGGACTCGGTGCCCGCCATGGCCGAAAAGGCCATGACCGTGGCCCGGCCCATAGCCAACAACCCCCGCCGGGTCAGCGCCGCCGACCTGGAGATCATCTACCGCGAAGCCTTTATCTAGGAGTTATGTAGCTATGCCAGGATTCGAGTGGCTGGGTCAGGAAGAGACAGACGCCGTAAACGAGGTGATGCAGCGGGGGGTGTTGTTCCGCTATGAGTTTGACGAGCAGCGCAAGGGCATCTACCTGGTGCGCCGGTTCGAGGAGGAGTTCGCCGCCTACACCGGGGCCAAGCACGCCTGCGCGGTGACCAGCGGCAGCACCGCCCTCAAGGTGGCCCTGGCCTCTCTGGGCGTGGGCTACGGCGACGAGGTCGTCACGCAGGGGTTCACCTTTGTGGCTACCTGGGAGGCCATCCTGGACTGCGGGGCCAAACCGGTGTTCTGCGAGGTGGACGAGACCCTGTGCATGGACCCCGCCGACCTCAAGAAAAAGATCACCGACAAGACCCGCTGCATCGTGCCGGTGCACATGATGGGGGCGCAGGCCCGCATAAAAGAAATCATGGCCATAGCTGATGAGGCGGGCATCCCGGTCTTGGAAGACACCGCCCAGTCCGCCGGGGCCAGGCTGGAAGGCCGGCATTTGGGCACCTTCGGGGCCATGGGCACCTTCAGCTTCGACTCGGTGAAGACGTTGACCTGCGGCGAAGGCGGCATGGTCATCACCAACGACGCGGAGCTGAGCCTGAACGCCAGCGAATACCAGGACCACGGCCACGACCACAAGCCGGTGGGCCGGGGCAACGAGGGACGGCGCTTCGTGGGCATGAACTTTCGTATGATGGAGTTGCAAGGCGCTCTGGGCCTGGCCCAACTGGCCAAGCTGGACCGCATGGTCGCCACTCAGCGGCGCAACAAGGCCGCGCTCAAAGAGGCCATCGCTCGGGTGCCCGGCGTAAGCCTGCGCCAATTGCCCGACGAGTCCGGCGACTCGGCCACTTTCCTGGCCTGGTTCCACGAGACCCCCGGGGCGGCGGAGCGTTTCGCCGGTCTTCTGGCCGAAGAGGGCGTCCCGGCCATCCCCTGGGGCAAGAACACCTGGCACGCCTATCCCCACTGGGGGCACCTGCACGCCGGGTCCACCACCAGCAAGAACGGCTGGCCCTTTGCGCGCCCGGAGGGCCGGGCCGAATACGGCCCCGCCGCACTGCCCCAGACCGAGGGCATACTGTCCCGCTGCCTGAGCTGGCAGATAATGCTGGGCTGGGACGAGGCGAAGCTGAAGCAAATGACCGAGGCGGTGAACCGCGCCGCCGCGGCGCTGTAGACGCCATGGCCCTGCACGTAATCATCCCGGCCCGCTACGGCTCCAGCCGTTTTCCGGGCAAGCCATTGGTGAGTATCGCGGGCAAGCCCATGATCCAGCACGTCATGGAGCGGGCATCCCAGGCCAAGGGAGTCAAGACCGTGGCCGTGGCCACCGACGACGAGAGGGTGGCCCAGGCGGTGGAGGCCTTCGGGGGTACGGTTCTGATGACTCCCAGCGCTTGCCGTAGCGGCAGCGACCGGGTGGCCCTGGCCGCGGAGGCCCTGGGCCTGGGCGGCGGCGAGCTGGTGGTCAACGTGCAGGGCGACCAGCCCCTGCTGCCACCGGCGGTGCTCGATGAATGCGCCGCGCCGCTGTTGGCCGAGCCCGAACTGGGCATGTCCACCCCGGTGGTGGCCATCAAGGACGCCGGGGAGATACCCGACCCCAACCACGTCAAGACCGCCATGGACGCGCAGGGCAACGCCCTGTACTTCTCCCGCCTGCCCATCCCCTTTCCCAGGGACGGAGAGCAGACCACCTATTACAAGCACCTGGGGGTGTACATCTTCCGCCGGGATTTTTTGGCCACCTTCGCCGCCCTGCCCACCGGCCGCCTGGAAGATATCGAAAAGCTGGAGCAGCTCAGGGCCTTGGAGCACGGCTTTAAGGTGCGCTGCGTGATCACCGGGTACGACTCGCCAGAGGTGGACCGCCCCGAGGACGCCCTCAGAGTGGAGGGCATCCTTTTGCGGCCCGGCGAGGGCGTGTAAAAGCCATGAACCTGGAGCCGGGCCGGAGCGCCTTTTTCGGGGCGGGTCCGGCCTGGCTGTTTTATGGGGCCGGGGCCGCGTCCCTGGCCCTTTTGTTGTGGGGCCTGGCCCGGCGGCAAGGGGCGTCCCCCTTGGGTTGGGACGCCCGGCGCTGGCTACTGCTTGGGCCGCTATGGCCACAGGCCCCGGTCCGGGCATTTCTTATAGCCATGGCCTGGTGGCCTCTGTGGCTCATGGCCTTGGGCAGCGCCCTGTGGCAGGTTCATGTGTGGCTTTTTCCCTACCTGCGCGGCCCGGCCTATCTGATCTTTTCCGAGGCCATGGACTGGCTGGGCGCGGTGTTCACCCTGGCCTGCGGCCTGCTGTTTTTGCTTCGCCTGAGTTTCTGGCGCAAGGGGCCGGGCAGGGTGAGCCTGTGGGCCCCTCTCTTGGGCTGGGCGGTGGGCTTCAGCGGATTCGTGGTGGAGGCGGGCCGCCTGGGGGCCACCCGGCCCGACTGGGCCTGGTCCTCCCCGGCGGGCATGTGGCTGGCCGAGTTCTGGCTGGGCGGGGCCTCGGACGCGGCCCTCATGAACACCTGGTGGGTTCACGCCGGGCTGTCCCTGCTGGCACTGGCCCTGCTGCCCTGGGTGCGGGTGCGCTGGCCAGGCCCTTGCGCTCCGGCCCGCCGGGTGGCATCTTAGGCGTTATGCTTACCTACCTGGGCATAAAGAACTTTGCGCTCATCGAGTCCCTGGAGCTGGAACCGGGGCCGGGGCTTACCGTGCTCACCGGCGAGACCGGGGCGGGCAAGTCCATCATTTTGGCCGCGGTTAGCATGCTCATCGGCCAGCGGGCCGCTTCGGACCTGATCCGGACGGGTTCGGACCAGGCGGTGCTGGAGGCCCAGTTCGTGTTGGACCCGGCCAGCGACCCGGCCCTGCGCTTGGCCGAGGAGGCCTTGGAAGGCGAGGAGGGCGAACTGGTGGTGCGCCGCCTGGTGAGCCGCGAGGGGCGCAACCGGGTGCAGGTAAACGGCAACCTGGCCACCCTGGGGCTGTTGGCCGATTTGGGGCCGGAGCTGGTCAGCGTGGTGGGTCAGCATGCCTCCCAAGCGCTGTTAAAAAGCGAGGAGCAACTTTGGCTGCTGGACGCCTTTGCCGGGCTGGAGGAGCAGGCCCGGCAGGTTGGCCAGGCGGTGCGCGCGGTGCGTGAGTTGGACCAGCAAATACAAGAGCACCGCCGAGCCCTTCAGATGCGCAACCAGCGCCGCCAGGAGCTGGAGCGCGTGGTCAAGGAGTTGGAAGAGGCTGAGTTGGACCCCGAGGAGGAGGCCGCGCTCAAGGCCGAGCGCAACCTGATGGCCAACTCCGAGGAGATCGCCTCTTTGGCCCGCCAGGCCCATCAGGGCCTCTACGCGGCCGACGGCTCGGCCCTGGAGACGGTGGACCGCCACCGGGCGGTGCTCTCCCAGCTGGCCGAGCTTGACCCCAGCCTGAAGGAGACCGCCGCCCGCCTGGAAGAGGCCTTCTACCTCTTGGAAGACGTGGCCCACCTGGTGCGCGACTATGAGGCGGGGCTGAGCTTCGACCCCTACCGACTGGAGTGGCTGGAGGAGCGCCTGCACGGCATCCGCCGCCTCACCCGGCGCTACGGCGGGGACGTGGCCGGGGCCCTGGAAACCCTGGCCCAGGCCAAAGAGGAGCTTGCCGGCCTGGAAAGCGGTGCGCAGCGCCTGGAGGAACTAAGCGCCCAGCGGGAGCAGGTGCTGGCCGAGGCCGTGTCCCTGGCTCAAAAGCTGAGCCAAGAGCGCCGTGCGGCCGCCCCGCGCCTGGCCCAGGCCGCCGAGGCCGAGCTGGCCCAGCTAAGCCTGGCCTCCTGCCGCATGCAGGTGGCCTTCAACGAGCCCGGCGGCGCGGCCCTGGAAACCGATGCCGGGCCTTTGGGCGGCCGGGGACTGGAGCAGGCGGAGATACTTATCGCCCCCAACCCCGGCGAGGGCTTCAGGCCCCTGAAGCGCATCGCCAGCGGTGGGGAGCTTTCGCGCATGCTTTTGGCCCTGCGTACCCTGGTGGCCCGCCGTCACGCCGCGCCCACCCTTATTTTCGACGAGGTGGACGCGGGCATAGGAGGGGCCACCGGCGCGGCGGTGGGGCAAAAGCTGGCCAGCCTGGCCACGGCGGGTCAGGTGATCTGCATCACCCATCTGCCCCAGATCGCGGCCTGGGCCGATCGGCACTATGCGGTGGAGAAAACGGTTAATGACGGACGAACCGCCACTCGCCTCAGCTTGCTGGACGAGGACGGCCGCCTGGATGAACTGAGCCGTATGTTGGCCGGAGGCGGGCCCCAGTCCACCGCCCGGCAACACGCCCGGCAGCTTCTGGACTCGGCCCGCCAGGCCAAAGACTAGCGGGTGCGCAGCACCTGACCCGGCTCAAAGGTGAGCCGCCGGGTGACGGTCCCGACTTTGGGCTTGGGATCGGGCTGGCCGGTGGGCACCGCCTTAAACTGCATGTTGCCTCCACCTGGCTTTGCCCCAGCCTCGGCAACCACCGCCTTGGCTTCCTTGGCATTCTGCTCCGCCTGCTTTTGCTTGGCAGCCAGCTCCGCTTGTTTCTGCTCGGCCTCTTCCTTTTTCTTTTTCTGCTCGGCTTTTTCGTCCTCGTCCGCGGCCACAGAAACCACCTCGGCCCAGGCGGTGCGGGGCTCGAACTTCACCAGCTTGACGCGGCCCACCACCGGCCCGGGCAGGTAGAGCATGCGCCCGCTGCCGGATTTGATGGCTTCGCCTCTGGAATAGGCCACCAGCTCCGTCCCCAAGGGAAGGCCGGTATCGCGGCCCACGGTAACCTGGATGCGGTTGCCGTCCACGGCCAGGATGAAGCCTACCCAGGCTTGGGCGGATATGTTCTGGTTGATCCAATGCAGGGCCGGGCTCACCAGATCGCCTTGCAGTTTGTCGACTATCTTGGGCGGGAAGGGCTGGCCCAGGCGCACGTTGCTGGCCTCGGTCTCGGTCAGTTCGGCGCGTTTGGTCAGGGTGGTTTCAGCCAGAAGCACCCCGGTGGCCACGTCTATGAGCTTGAGGTCCAGCTCCATGAGGGCGAAGGGCTGATTTTCGCGGAAGCCGTAGATGCCGGTCTTGTCGTATTGCATGGCCAGGTTGACCACCGCGCCCGAGAGCACCGTGTTAAGCCCCAGGGTGCGGGCGGCGGCCACGATGCGGTCCTCGCTGTTTTGAATGCGGGGGCTCACCTGGGTGAGGGCCTGGCGCAGATCCTTGAACTCCACCAGAACCATGCCGCCCTGCTTCTCCAACCTTTGGCTGATGGCCAGGCCCATGGCCTTGGCCCTGACCTCCAGGCCGGGCAACCGGCTGAGGAAGGGCGCTACCACCACCCGCTTGCGCAGGTTGGTGTCCTGGCTGTCCATCAGGCCGTGCCAGTAGTCGCTTACCGTCTGGGTGAACCCGCAGCCCAGGGCGGTTAGGGCGATACCCACCAGCAGCAGGGCCGCCAGAAGCCGGGGGTGGCATTTAATTCGGTGCATTGTTTCTCTCCTGGTTGCGAACCTCGACACTGGGCATTATCGCCGCCCTGGGGACTCTTGTAAATACCCGGCTGTTGTCGTTCAATTTTAGTAGCGTACCTCAAAACCCTTTAGGTCCGGGTCGGGCTCCAGCCAGCTTACGCTGACCTCGCGCACCTCGGCGCCGGACGGCCCCTGGTGGCACCAAGCCAAGGCGCGTTCCACCGCGTCCTTGGGCCCTTGAAAAACCGCCTCCACCCGCCTGAGCGGCAAGTTGCGCACGTAGCCGTCCAGGCCCAGGGCCTGGGCCTCGCGCTGGGTGGAGGCCCGGAACCAGACCCCCTGCACCTTGCCCTTTATCAGGGCCACGGCTCTTACCTGCTGCATTAGTCCTCCCGTAGTGCGAACAAGGGGCCGGGACCGTCGTCCGGCTCGGGCGCGGTCTGGACCGGGGCCGCCTTGCCGGTCACGCCCTCCACTCGGCGCAGAAATTCTTCCAAATCGATCCTCTCCACCCCCAGCTCGCGGGCCTTGTCCGCCTTGGAGCCGGGATCGGCCCCGGCCACCACCATGCTGGTCTTTTTGCTCACGCTGGAGCTTACCTTGCCACCCAGGGAGCGCACCATCTCGCTGGCATCATCCCGGCTGAGCCCCTCCAGGGCTCCGGTGAACACCACGCTCTTGCCGTCCCAGGGCAGGTCGCGTTTTTGCCCGGCGGTGGGCGCCTCGGCGGGGCGCACCTCGGCGGCCAGGGAATCGGCCATTTGGCGGCTTTGCTCCCGCGCGAAAAATTTTATCAGCCCGGAAGCCACCTCCGGGCCCACGCCCGGTACGGCGACCAACTCACCCTCAGTCGCTTGGGTAACCTGCTGATAGGTGCCCAGGTTGTTGGCCAGATCACGAGCCGTTGCCTCGCCCACGTTTGGTATACCCAGGGCGTAAAGGAAACGGGCCAGGGGGGCTCCCCTGGTGGCCTCGATGGATTTGAGCAGATTGTCGGTGGACAGCGCCCCCCATCCTTCCAGGCTTTCCAGGTCCTCCTGGTGCTCGGCAAGGTGGTAAAGGGAAAGAAGGTCGTTTAGAAGCCCCTGGTCCATGAGTTGCACTACCCGCTTTTCGCCCAGGCCTTCGATGTCCATGGCCCCTCGGCTGGAGTAGTGCCGCAAGGCTCCTTTTATCTGTGCCGGGCAGGCGATGTGGTTGGGGCAGATGTGGTTGGCCCCTACTTCTCGCTCAGTGCCCTTTTTGGTGCGGCGGACCACCTTCTGGGCCTGCTCTATGGCAGTGCCGCACACCGGGCACTGGGGTGGCGGCATCACCAAATCGCCTCGAGGGTCGCCTTTTCCCACCACCTCCACCACCTGGGGGATGACGTCACCTGCTCGCTCCACCCGCACCTTATCACCGGCGCGGACGTCCAACTCGGCCACCCGCGCAAAGTTGTGCAGGGTGGCGCGGCTCACCGTGACCCCGCCCACGTCCACGGGCATCATCAGGGCCACCGGGGTGAGCTTGCCGGTGCGCCCCACCTGCACCACCACATCGCGCACCGTGGTCTGTTCCTGGCGGGGCGGGAACTTCCAGGCCACGGCCCAGCGGGGAGTGCGCGAGCGGGCTCCCATTTCCCGGCGCAGGGCCAGGTCGCAGACCTTGATAACCACGCCATCGATCTCGAAGATCAGCTCGTCGCGGCGCTGGTCGTAGCCGGTGTGCACTTTTTGGATAAACTCCGGTCCGGTGCCGAAGTGCTGGTCGCCGGGGTAGGTGGGAAAGCCCCAGGCCTTGAGTTGCTCCAAGGCCTGGCGGTCGTCGGTCATGCCCAGCTCGTCGGCGTTGCTCAACTCAAAAGGGAAAAATTTCAGCGGCCGGGTGGCGGTGACCGTGGGGTCCATTTGGCGCAGGCTGCCCGCCGCCGCGTTGCGCGGGTTGGCGAAGCCCTCGCCGCCTCGTTCCACCAGGCCCCGGTTGAGCTCCAAAAAGCCCTCCCGGTCCATGTACACCTCGCCGCGCACCACCACCCGCTCCGGCGCGCCGGGCAGATGGGCGGGAATGTCGGCCAGGGTGCGCAGGTTGGGGGTGATGTCCTCGCCCACCGCGCCGTCGCCCCGGGTGGAGCCTATGCTGAAAAGGCCTTGGCGATAGACCAGCTCCACGGACAGGCCGTCGATTTTGGGCTGGGCCAAAAGCTCGGCGCTCTTGCTCCCGGCCTGCTCCAGGCGCTTGAACAGGTCGGCCACCACCGCGAACTCCACCTTGGACTCCAGGCTGAGCATGGGTTGGAAGTGCTCCACCGCCGCGAAGCTGCTCCTCGGCGGTGCGCCCACGGTCTGGGTGGGCGAGTCGGGCAGGGCCAGGGATGGGAATTCACCTTCCAGGTCCTGCAACTCGGCCAGCATGCGGTCGTATTCGGCGTCGGCCACCTTGCTTTTATTTTCGAGGTAGTAGAGTCGGTTGAGGCGGCGCAGCTCGGCTGAGAGTTCGGCAATGCGCCCGGAGGCCTGTTGGGTGGTCATGGTCATGGTCCAGGTTTATCCCGAGAAGGGCTCGCCTGGCAAGTGGCTGCCCGCTTGTTCATTGAATCAGGTGGTTGTCCCGGCCGGGTTAGGCCGTATGAGACTCGCGCACCCGGTTCTTGCCTTCCTGCTTGGCCTGATACATGGCCTGGTCGGCTCGTTCCAGCAGACGCGCCGGGATTTCCTCGCCTTGATACTGGGCGGCCCCCACGCTGAGGGTGGCGCGAACCTCCGGCCCTTGGCTGAGCTGGAAGTCGTGCTCGTATATTCCGGCCCGGATGCGTTCGGCGGCCCAGCGGGCCTGCTCCAGGTTGGTGTCGGGCATTATCACCACGAACTCGTCGCCGCCCGAGCGGGTGGCGAAGTCGCTGGTGCGCAGCCTTTGGCGCATTACCTGGGCCACGGTGATCAACACCAAGTCCCCGGCCGCGTGGCCATAGGTGTCGTTGAACTCCTTGAGATGGTCCACATCCAACACCAATACCGACAGCGGCTGGGCGGAGCGCATGGCGTGGTCCACCTCGCTCTGCAGGCGGCTGTCCAAAAAGCGCTTGTTGTAGAGCTGGGTCAATTCGTCGGTGAGGCTCATTTGCCGGAAGCGGCGTTCGTTCTGCTGGGCCTCCTCCCGCTGACGGCGCAGGCTGCGCACCCGGTCGGCCAGAGCCAGGGACAGCAGCACCGCCTCTATGGCCGTGGCCAGGGGCAGGGTGGTGGTGGAGGATAGGGCCTGGGGCAGCAGGCCCAGGCCCTTGAGGGCCAGGGTGACCAAAGCCACAGCCATGACCGACCAGGCCATCAGGAAGTAGCGGGCCGAGGATTGGCCCTTGCGCCAAGCCACCACTCCCACGCCTATGGCCAGCACCGGCCCGAGCAGGCCGAGCACATGGGCGGTCATGCTGGCCAGGGCGTAGCTGCCAACCGCCGCCAGCCCGATCTCCAGTACTCCCAGCCCCGCGAAGATCTTGAGGACCTTGTCATATAACGGAGTCAGCAGCCGGGTGCGTAGAAAAGAGCGGGTGAACAGGGCGGCCAGGGTGCTCACAAAGCCCGCCGCTATCCAGGGAACCCTTTGGTTTATGGACGGCGACAGATTGAACCAAACATCCCACTGACCGTATAGGGATGCCTCGAATAAAAGTATGCCCAGGACATAGACCACATAGTAGAGGTAGGCCGGGTCCCGCAAGGTTGTGTAAAAAAACAAGTTGGTCATCAGCATGGCCGCCAACACGCCGAAGATTATGCCGAAGAAGTAGCTGTCCGTGTTGATACGGCCTTCCAGCCCGTTTTGGGACCAGACATAGGGCCTTACCACCAGAGCCCCGCTGTTGGCCAGGCGAATGTAGGAATACTCCTGTGGTGGCATGTCCGGCGGCAAGGGCAGGACAAAGGTGCGGAAAGCCACCGGGCGGCTGCTCACGGGGCGGGCGCTACCCGTGAGATATTCGCGGTAAACAGGTTCGCCTCCCGGCGCGGAAGAGGCATGGGCCAGGTAGGCATCCACATTTTGAATTTGGGAGGAGTCCAATTCCAGGAAATAGGGAGGAGTGCCGCTGATCTCGTTGATCCGAAAACGCAGCCAAACCGGGTTTTGGCTGATGCCCAGTCTCAGGGTCGGAGTGTCTTGGGCCGCGTGGAAGCGGGTGGACCAGGGAGGGTTGCGCACCTGCTCCAAGGTGAGCCCCCCGGCGGGGCTGCGCAAAATCTCCACGCTGGGGGCCAGCAGGTAACAGTCCCGGCCTTCCAGCACCATGGGGGGGGCGGCCATGGCTTGGGAAGCGGCCATGGCTTGGACCGCGGCTAGGCCCAAGGCCAACAGCAAATTCGCCGCCAGTTTTCCCGCCAATCTGCGCGTCATGGCTATCGCCGCCCCATTTTTGTCTATCCCAAGCGTTGGGATATTCATTCTCTGGGTCTAATTATTGCCTTATCTCAGGCGGCTGGCAAGGGATCGGTTTCCCCGGCCCAATTCCGGGCGGCGGCCAAGAGGCCGAAGCAACCGCTGAGCATCACATCGCCGTGGGGCACCGCGGTCTTCCAGCCCAGCCCCTGGGCCATGCGGCGCTGCGGCCCGGTGATAACCGGTGGGCCGGGCAATCCCCGTGGCGCTTGGGGCAGGCGGGCCACCCCATGGCCATGCCCGGCAAACACCTCGTCCTCGTCCAAAACGCCCTGTATGAAACGCTCCACCTGGCCGGCCAGGCTTTTGGTGTCCAGGCAGCGGGTGTGGTGCTCGTAGATTCCCAGGACCTTGTCTCCCCGCACCAGGAAGGCCACGGTGTGCATGTTGCCCAGGTTGACGATGCAGACACCATCGCCCTGGGCCATGGCGGCCACCTCCGGGTCCTCAAGGGCTCCCCAGGCGGCAGCGGCGGCGGTGTCCATGAGCAGGCAACCGGGGGCTTGGCTGGTCAGGGCGGCCAGGCGGGTCATGGCCTTGGGCGCCCGGTCGAAGATCAGGCGGCCCAATTCGCCGCCGGACTCCAGAAAGGCCCGCCACTGATCAAAACGGAACTTGCGGTTGGAGTAGCCGGGGCTGTAGCCGTGGTCGCACACCGCCAGGGCCAGTTGGGAGGGCAATTCCACCTCGAAGCGGGCGCAAGCCTGGGTCAGCTCCTCCAGGTTCAGGTCGCTCATGGGCACGGCCTGGGCCTCCTGGGGGGCGTCATCGCGGATCTCCACCCCCATGGCCGCCACCCTGGCCGGGTCGTCGGCAAAGGTGGCCGCCGCGGCGGGGGTGGCGTATACCTTGAGTCCGGCGGCCAGGTGAGCGTCCACCGCGCGGTGCACCGCGCCGCCGCCCATGAGCCAGCCGTGTAAAAACACCTGGCGGCCCTGGCCGGTGGCCCGGTGGATGCGGGCGGCGGCCACCTGGGTGGGGGCGGGCAAGACCAGCTTGACCGAGTTTTCCAGGTTTTGGCTGGCGCGCCACAGCAGGATGTCCTGGGTGCCGCCGCCGATGTCTATTGCTAAGAGCTGGTTTATAGGCATGGATTGTTTATACCCGGGTCCGGTGTTTCAGGCTAGTCCCCGATGCCAACCATATACTATGATTGAACCCGACCGCCTCGGGGTGGTATTATCCTGAGGTGTACTAAGAGCCTAAAAAACCTTGGTACTTTGGTTGACGGATGCTGACCGGTACCCTATAATCGCTACTTTGCCCGCCTTGGCCGCACGGGCGGCGGGATTGGTGCGGACAGCGACCGGTGAAAGACGTTTGTAGAGGCAGCGAACTCCAGTCATGTTTGACAACCTCAGCGATCGGCTGGCCCTGACCTTCAAGAGGCTCAAGGGCCACGGCAAGCTCTCGGAGAGCAATATCTCCGAGGCTCTGAGAGAGGTGCGTCTGGCCCTGTTGGAAGCCGACGTCAACTACAAGGTCGCCAAGGATTTCATAGCCAAGATCAAGGACCGTGCCGTTGGCCAGGAGGTGATGAAGAGCCTCACCCCGGCCCAGCAGGTCATAAAGATCGTGCGCGACGAGCTGTGCGCCCTCATGGGTGGCGAGGCCGAGCCCCTGAACCTGGGCGGCAAGGCGCCGCACCTGTTCATGATGGTGGGCCTGCAGGGCTCGGGCAAGACCACCACCAGCGGCAAGCTGGCCCTGATGCTCAAAAAGCAGGGCCGCAACCCCTATCTGGTGCCTGCCGACACCCAGCGTCCGGCGGCCATCGAGCAGCTCAAGAAGCTGGGGGCCCAGATCCAGGTGCCGGTGTTTGACAGCGACCCGGCCCAGGACCCGGTGGACATATGCATACAGTCGCTGTCGGGGGCCTCACGGGCCGGTTGCGACGTCATCATCCTGGACACCGCCGGGCGTTTGCACGTGGACCACGAGCTCATGGCCCAACTGGAGCGCATCCAGAGCCGCCTGCAACCCCAAGAGGTGCTGCTGGTGGCCGACGCCATGACCGGCCAGGACGCGGTGAACGTGGCCCAGGCCTTTCACGAGCAGTTGGGGCTCACCGGGGTGGTGCTCACCAAGGTGGAGGGCGACGCCCGCGGCGGAGCGGCCCTGTCCATCCGCGCGGTAAGCCAGGTGCCCATCAAGCTGGTGGGCGTGGGAGAAAAGCTCGACGCCATCGAGGCCTTCCACCCGGACCGCCTGGCCGGGCGCATCCTGGGCATGGGCGACATGCTCACCCTGGTGGAAAAAGCGGGCGAGGCCTTTGAGGCTGAAAAAGCCGAGGCCCTGGCCAAGAAGATGGCCACCGACAATTTCACCTTGGACGACTTCCGGGACCAGCTCCAGCAGCTCAAGAAAATGGGCTCGTTGGACGGCCTGTTGTCCATGTTGCCCGGAGCGGGCAAGCTGAAGGGGATGAAGAACCTCCAGCCCGACGAAAAAGAGCTGAAGCGCACCGAGGCCATCATCAACTCCATGACCCCCGGTGAGCGTGGCAACCACCAGATCATCAATTCCTCCCGGCGCAAGCGTATTGCCCGGGGGTCGGGCACCTCGGTGTCCGAGGTAAACCGGCTGCTCAAAAACTTCACCCAGGCCCGCAAGATGATGAAGGGCATGGCGAAGATGGGCGGCAAAAAGAAGCAACTGGCCCGCCTCATGGGGGCCATGCAGTAGACAGCGAGACACTCTCGCGTTGATAATAGCTATAGCAGATAGGCGGAAAGAACAATCATGGCAGTGAGAATCAGACTGACCCGCAAGGGCGCCAAGAAAAAACCTTTTTACCGTATCGTGGCCGCCGACTCCGAGGCCCCGCGCGATGGTAAGTTCCTCGAGGTTTTGGGCACCTATGATCCTCTCCAGGACCCCGCCCAGCTGAAGGTGGACGGCGAGCGCCTGCAGATGTGGTTGGACAGGGGCGCAACCCCTTCGGACACCGTTTTCAACTTGCTCAAGGCCCAGGGGATGTTTGCCCAGGCCGGTGAGGGAGAGGCCGCCGCGGCTCAATCCTGAGCAGGGCCGTGGTCCTGAAGCGGTTCATGTGATTTTGCTCTCTCGCGACGGTGGAGGTGCTTAATGAAGGAGCTCATCAGGTATATTGCCCAAGCGCTGGTGGACAACCCGGATCAGGTTTCGGTCAATGAAATCGAGGGTGAACAGACTTCGGTGATAGAGCTCAAGGTGGCCAAGGAAGATTTGGGCAAGGTTATCGGCAAACAGGGCCGCACCGCCCGGGCCATGCGCACCATTTTAAGCGCCGCTTCCACCAAGATCCGCAAGCGTTCGGTGCTGGAAATTATCGAGTAGCCATGGCCCTTCCCGACCTTATTTTAATGGGTCGGGCGGCGGGGGCCTTCGGGATCAAGGGCGAGGTGAAGCTGACTTCTTTCGCCCAGGACGACAGCATATTTCAGCGGGTGGAACTCATCTACGCCGGGCCAGAACCCGGCGCGGCCAAACCGCTGAACGTACTTGGGGCGCGCCGCCACAGCGGCCGCCTCTTGTTGCGCCTGAAGGAGATCGCCACCCGCGAACAGGCCGCCGCCCTGGGCGGGGCCTGGGTGTACCTGCGCAAGGCCGATCTGGACCCTCCGGGCGAGGACGAGTACTACTTGTTCGAACTCGGAGGCGCCGAGGTGCTCAGCGCCTCCGGCCGGGTGCTGGGAGCGGTGAGCCGGGTTACCGACGCCGGGGCCCACGACCTGCTGGTGGTGCGCTCGCCCGGCAAGCCCGATCTGCTGGTGCCGGTGGTGGATGATATCGTCAAGGAGCTGTCTCCGGAACAGGGCAGGGTGGTCATCGATCCCCCGCCCGGTTTGCTGGAAGCCCAGGGCTGGGAGGAAGATGAGTGATATTTGATATCCTCACCCTCCTGCCCGAAGTATGCAAGGCCTATGTAAAGGCCTCCATCCTGGGCCGGGCCCAGAAGGCGGGTCTCATCGAGGTGCGGATGACCAACATCCGCGATTTCGCCTTTGACCGCCACCGCACGGTGGACGACGCCCCCTACGGCGGGGGCAACGGCATGGTCATGAAGGTGGATCCCTTGATCGCCGCCCTGGAGAGCCTGGCGGGCAAGCCCAGGCCGCGCATCGTGCTCATGGCCCCCCAGGGGAGGCCCTTTGACCAGCAGATGGCCGCCGAGCTGGCTGGGCTTCAGCGCCTGGTGATCATCTGCGGGCGCTACGAGGGTATCGACGAGCGGGTTCGCAAGCTGGCCGTGGACCAGGAGATTTCCCTGGGCGATTTCGTGCTCAGCGGAGGCGAATTGCCCGCATTGGCCGTGGTGGACGCGGTGAGCCGGCTTATCCCCGGGGTGCTGGGCGGAGAGTGCTCGGCGGCGGCCGACAGCTTCAGCGACGGCTTGCTGGAGCATCCCCACTACACCAGGCCCCCTGAATTCAGGGGCTTGGGGGTGCCCGAGGTGCTCACCAGCGGCAACCACGGGGCCATTGAGCGCTGGCGGCGCAAGGAGTCGTTGCGGCGGACTTTGATCAAGCGTCCCGAGCTGCTGGACAAGGCCCCCTTGAGCCCAGAGGACCACAAGCTCTTGGCCGAGATACGGGGCGAGATGGACGGGGCCGAGCCAGGATAGGACTGGCAAAGACAGGAATTTAGGGTAAAATACGCACCCGGTCGGATTCTGCGGCCGGCGAGGCTTCCCAGGAGGTTTTTACAAATGAATCCCATTGAGCTTATTGCGCGGGAACAGGTCAGGGTAGACATCCCCCAGTTCCGCGCCGGTGATACCGTAAAGGTGCATGTGCGCATCAAAGAGGGCGAGAAGGAACGCCTCCAGATGTTCGAGGGCGTGGTGCTTCGCCGCCGCGGCTACGGACCTGGGGCCACCTTCACCGTTCGCAAAATCTCCTACGGCGTGGGCGTGGAACGTATCTTCCCGCTCAACTCGCCTGTGGTGGACCGGGTGGAGGTGATCACCCGTGGTAAAGTGCGCCAAGGGCGCATCTACTACCTGCGTGGCCTCAGGGGCAAAGCCGCCCGCATCAAGGAGGCCTCCCGGAGGTAGGAATGTCCGCCTCTCCCGCCGGCCCAAGCCGAGCCCGGGAGCGCCTGTTGTCGCGCTCGGGATACCGTCTAGTGGCCGGGGTGGATGAGGTGGGGCGCGGCCCCCTGGCGGGGCCGGTGGTGGCTGCGGCGGTCATCTTGCCGCCGCAGTGGAGTGTCCAGGGTGTGAACGACTCCAAGCGCCTGGACCATAGGCGGCGCCGCACCCTGTCGGCGGCCATCAAGCAAACGGCCCTGGCTTGGGCCGTGGCCGCCGCCTCGCCCCAGGAGATTGATCGCATCAACATCCACCGGGCCAGCCTTCTGGCCATGCGGCGGGCGGTGAACGCCCTAGCGCCCTCACCGGACTATTTGCTGGTGGATGGGCGCTTTGTTTTGGAGCTTGACCTGCCCCAGGAGGCGGTGGTGGGCGGCGACGGCTCCTGCACGGCGGTGGCCGCGGCCTCCATCGTGGCCAAGGTGGAGCGCGACGCGCTAATGCAGGCCATGCACTGGATTTGGCCGCAATACAATTTTGCCTCCAACAAGGGATACGGCACCGCCGATCACCGCCAGGCCCTGATCGATTGCGGCCCTTGCCCCCTGCACCGGCGCTCCTACGCCCCGGTGGCCCAGCGCCAGTTGGATCTGGGCCTTGGCTAGGCTGGGCGAGGCCCGGGGGCGCGAGGCCGAAGCCCTGGCCAGGGCGCATTTGGAGCGGGGCGGCTTTCAGGTGGTGGCCACGCGCAAGCGCACCCAAGGCGGCGAGTTGGATCTGGTGGCCTGGGATGGGCCCACCCTGGTTTTCGTGGAGGTCAAGGCTCGCAGTAATGCTGGTTTTGGCCGGGCCGAGGAAATGGTGGACCGGCGCAAACAAGAGCGCCTGGGCCGGGCGGCGGCGGCCTATCTGGCCGAACTGGGCCCGCCTTCCCCGCCGTGCCGCTTCGATGTGGTGGCCGTGGACATGGGCTCCGGGCCACCCAAGCTGCGTCACCTGCCGGACGCTTTTCGGCTGGGGGACTGAATATGGCCACGCTGTTCGTGGTGGCAACGCCCATAGGCAATCTGGAGGACCTGAGCCCAAGGGCGGCGCGGGTGCTCAGGGAATCGCCGGTGGTGGCCGCCGAAAGCGTGGGGCGGGCCAAAAAGCTTTTGGCCCATCTGGGCCTAAGCGGCAAGTGGCTCATCTCCTGCCGGGAGGCCAATCGCCGCCAAGCGGCGGCCAAGGTCTTGGAGGCCCTGGGCGAGGGCAAGGACGTGGCCCTGATAAGCGACGCCGGCACGCCGGGGCTCAGCGATCCGGGCCAGGCGGTGGTGGAGGAGGTGGCCAAGCTGGGGCACCCCATAAGCCCGGTGGCCGGGCCCAGCGCCCTGGCGGCGGCCTTGTCCGTGGCCGGGATAAAGCAGGCGCCTTTCGTGTTCCTGGGGTTTTTGCCGGTCAAATCCGGGGCGCGCAAGCGCCTGCTGGAGCAAGCCGGGGCCAGCGGCTGGAGCTTGGTGGCCTATGAGGCCCCCCACCGCATGGCCGATGCGGCCAAGGATTTGGGCGAGGTTTTGGGCGAGCGCCAGGTGGTGGTTTGCCGGGAGCTGACCAAGCTGCACGAAGAGATTTTGCGCACCACCTGCGCCGAGTTGGCGGGGCGCCTGGACCCGGACAAGCTCAGGGGCGAGATTACCCTGGTGATCGGGCCGGGTGAGACCCGGGAGGCCGACCCGGACGAGGTGCGGCGCCTGGTGCGAGAGGGCCTGGACGCCGGGGAATTGAAACCCAGCTCCCTGGCCAAGCAAGTGGCCGGGGCCACGGGCCTGGGCCGCGAAGAGGTTTATCAGATCATCCTGGCCAGCCGGGCCGAAGCGGAGCAAGACGGGGACGAGGCAGTGATCCACGGAGATATCAGCGGGGAAGAACCTCAGGAACGTCAGCTCCTGGTGGCCAACAGCTTGGGCCTGCACGCCAGGGCGGCCGCCAAGATCACCGAGGCGGTGGGTAAATTCGATTGCCAGGTGACCTTGTGCAAGGGCGAGGAAGAGGCGGACGCCTCCAGCGTGCTTTCCATCTTGGGCCTGGACGCGCCCAAGGGCAGCTTGGTCACCGCGCGGGCCGAGGGGCCCCAGGCGGCGGATGCCTTGAACGCCTTAGATAAACTTTTCGCCGGATTGTTTGGAGAGGGCCGTTGAGTTCCAGCGCCGAAAAAATAATGCGCGGGGTGGGCGCCAGCCCGGGCATAGCCATTGGGCGGGCCCTGGTGGTCAGCCGCAGCCCGGTGCAGGTTCCTTACCGCCCCCTGGCCGAAGACCAGGTGGATCGGGAGGTGGAGCGCTTCCGGGAAGCGGTGGGCGCGGCCCAAAACGAGCTTAACGCGGCCAAGGCCGAGCTGGGGCCCGATCTGGCCGACTACGCCTACATCATCGAAGCTCACCTGGGCATTCTGGGCGACAAGATGATCTCCCAGCGTTCCGAAGAGCTGATCCGCTCCCAGCTCATCAACGCCGAGTGGGCTCTGGGCCTGGCCGAGGCCGAGGCCAAGGGCATCTTCGAAAAGGTCAAGGACAACTACATCCGCTCCCGGGCCTCGGACGTGGAATATGTGGCCGGGCAGGTGCTTCGCCATCTTTCGGGCAACAACGGCATCGAGCTGTCCACCATCCGCGAGAAGGTGGTGGTGGTGGCCCACGACCTGAGCCCGGCCGAGACCACCCAGATGGATCTGGGCTGGATCATGGGTTTCGTCACCGACATGGGCGGCCCCACCAGCCACACTGCCATCATGGCCCAGGCCAAGGCCATCCCGGCGGTGGTGGGCCTGGAGCGGGTGAGCGCCGAGGTTACCAGCGGCGATTTCGTCATCGTGGACGGCTCCAACGGCACCATAATCGTGCACCCCGAAGAGGAGACTCTGCACGATTACCGGGACAAGCAGGAAGCCTACGAGATCTACGCCCAGGAGATCCTGGCCCAGGCCCATTTGCCCGCGGCCACGGCGGACGGCCGCTGCCTGGAGGTGGGGGCCAACATAGAGCTGGCCGAGGAGGTGGGCACCGCGCTCAACTACGGGGCCGAGGCGGTGGGCCTGTTCCGCACCGAGTTCCTCTATGTGAGCCAGAAGACCCTGCCCACCGAGGAAGAGCTGTTCACCAACTTCGCCGCCGTGGCCCAGCGCCTGGACGGGCGGCCGGTGAACATCCGCACCCTGGACATCGGCGGGGACAAGTTCGCCAGCTCCCTGGAGTTGGCCCCGGAGATCAACCCGGCCTTGGGGCTCAGGGCCATCCGCTACTGCCTCAAGGAGCCGTCGCTGTTCCGCACCCAGCTCAGGGCCATCCTGCGCGCCTCGGTGCATGGCGAGGTGCGGGTGATGTTCCCTCTCATCTCCGGCGTGGGCGAGCTGTTGCAGGCCCGCCAGATGCTCGAAGATGTCAAGCGGGAACTGGCCGGCGAAGGCATACCGTTTGACCCGGATCTCAAGGTGGGCATCATGATCGAGGTGCCCTCGGCGGTGGCCGTGGCCGATCTGCTGGCCCAACACGCCGACTTTTTCTCCATAGGCACCAACGACCTGATCCAGTACACCCTGGCCATCGACCGGGTTAACGAGTTCGTGGCCCATCTGTACCAGCCCCTGCACCCGGCGGTGCTCAGGATGGTGCGCCAAGTGGTCACCGCCGCCCACGGCGCGGGCATACCCGTGGGCATGTGCGGCGAGATGGCCGGCGATGCCCGCGACGTGCCCCTGCTCTTGGGCCTTGGCCTGGATTCGCTGTCCATGAACCCCCTGGCCATCCCTCGGGTAAAGCAGGTGCTGCGCCTGGCCTCGGCCGAGGAGTGGGCGGGCCTGGCCGAGCAGGCCTTGGGCTACGCCACCGCCGCCGAGGTGGGCCGCTTCATGCAGGGGGAGCTGGCCCGGCATTTCCCCGAGATCCTGGCCCCCCGCACTCCGTTACCCGAAGATCTGGGCTAGGGTAGGGCCATGGAAGGCGGCAACATCAAGATAGTGGCCCGCAACAAGAAGGCCCGCTTCGACTACGAGCTTAGCGACCGCTTCGAGGCGGGCCTGGTGCTCACCGGCACCGAGGTCAAATCCCTGCGCCTGGGCAAGGCCAGCCTGAGCGAGGCCTACGCCAAGGTCAGCAATGGAGAGGCCTGGCTGGTGGGTTGCCAGATCCAGCCCTACCCCTTTGCCTATTACGACAACCATGAGCCCACCCGCCAGCGCAAGCTCCTGTTGCACAAGCGCGAGCTAAAGCGCCTGGGGGTCAAACTGGCCGAGCAGGGCTACAGCCTTATCCCCACGGCCATGTATTTCAAACGGGGCAAGGCCAAGGTCGAACTGGCCCTGGCCAGGGGCAAGAAAAAGCACGACAAGCGGGCAAGCATTAAAAAGCGCGAACAGCAGAGGGAGATGGCCCGGGCCCTCAAGCGCTGACCCCGCCGTGAGCCTGTAAGCAATTATTTACTATTAATCAATAAATACGTGGTTTTACGCAATAAAGCCGTCTGGTAAAAGTTAAAGGTATTATTTCATAGGTTTTTTCAAGGCATTCACGTTGACAGGTTTAACCCCCGCAGATATATTCTTAATTCTCCCTAAAGACCATGCACTCTCTATGAATTTTGCGGCAGGGGGAAGTAAAGTTGGCGAAGCTAGCAGTGGCCATGAGCGGGGGCGTGGACTCCTCCTTGGCTGCGCTTGTTTTAAAGCAGGCGGGTCACCAGATAGTGGGGCTGAGTCTGCGTTTGGGCGCGGGGCCTGACCAGGCCTGGCGCGCTGGGGCCGCGGCAGCGGGCCAATTGGGCCTGGAGCATCAGGTGGTTGAGGCTGCCGGTCCCTTCGAAGACCGGGTTTTGGGGCCGGTGGCGGCGGCATACGCCGGGGGGCTGACCCCCAACCCCTGCGCCCTGTGCAACGCCGGGGTCAAGCTGCCCCTGCTTTGGGAGGCGGCCAGCGAATTGGGCTGTGAGGCCCTGGCCACAGGACACTACGCCCGCCTGGAGCAAAGCTCCGAGGGTTGGGGGTTGGCCGAGGCAGAGGACCGGAGCAAGAGCCAGGCCTATTTCCTGGCCCGGGTGGAGCCCGCCTTGCTGGCCCGGCTCATGTTCCCCCTGGGGGAGATGGAAAAGGGTCTGGTGCGCCGCCTGGCGGCCCAGGAGGGGCTGGTAGCCGCCCATAGGCCTGAGAGCCAGGATTGCTGTTTTTTGCCCCCCGGCGGCTGGGACGAGTTAATGAAGCAGCGGGGGGGGATCAGGCCCGGGGTGTTGGAAGACGCCCAGGGCAATCAGTTGGGGCGGCACGATGGGCTGCACCGCTTCACGGTGGGACAACGGCGGGGCTTGGGCCTGGCCATGGGCCAACCGGTCTACGTAACCGGCCTGGACGGCACACGGGCCGCGGTGCGGGTAGGGACCAGGCCCGAGTTGACCACCCTGGGCCTGGAGGCCGTAGAGCCCCTGTGGTACCGGCCGCCCCGCTACGATGAAGAATTTACGGTGCGTTTTCGTTATTCCCACCCAGGCGTCAAGTGTCGGGTGGAGCCAAAAGGCCAAGGTTTGCGGGTGTTGTTCACCCAAGAGCAAGGGGCGGTGGCCCCGGGCCAGTTGGCGGTTTTTTACCGGGCTCGAAAGATCGTGGGCTCGGCTTGGATTAACAAGTCAATACAACCATTAAGGATAGGGACATCATGAAACTTTCCACAAGAGGACGCTACGGTGTGCGGGCCATGTTGGAATTGGCCATCAACGCCGGCAAGGGGCCGGTGCCCCTTCGTGATCTGGCCTCGCGCCAGGAGATTTCCGCCAAATATCTGGAGCAGCTGCTCATCCCCCTCAAGGGAGCGGGCCTGGTAAAGAGCGTGCGCGGCGCGCGCGGCGGTTATCTACTTTCCAGCGACCCGGACAGCATCTCCCTGTATGATATCGTGCGTAGCCTGGAAGGGCCTCTGGCCCCGGTGGAGTGCGTGCAAGACGCCAACTACTGCGACCGCGTGGGCGGCTGCACCGTGCACATGGTGTGGGGCGACATGGGTCAGTTGTTGGTGGACTTTCTTTCCAACATCTCCTTGGCCGAAATGGTTCGGCGTCAAAAGGAGAGGGATCGGACCTGCCAGGCGGCAGAGGCGGCAGCAGTAGGTTAAACAAAGGAGACAGCCATGAGGAGCCTCGAGGAGATCAACGACAAAATTAAGTCGGGCAAAGTGGTGGTGGTCACGGCCGAAGAGGTCGTGGACATGGTCAAGGAACAGGGCGTCAAGAAGACGGCCCGAATGGTTGACGTGGTCACCACCGGCACCTTTGGGCCCATGTGCTCCTCGGGGATCTACTTTAATATCAAGCAGTCCACCCCCAAGATCAAGTGCGGGGGCGGACGGGTTACCGTGGACGGCGTGGCCGCCTACGCAGGCTGGGCCGCCGCCGACATCATGGTCGGCTGCTCGGCCATGACCGACGAGGACCCGCGCAACGCGGTCTATCCCGGTCTGTTCAAGTTCGGCGGGGCTCACGTCATCCAAAAACTGGTGGCTGGGGAGAAGGTCAGGCTTCAGGTGCGCACCTACGGCACCGACTGCTACCCCCGCAAAGAGTACGACGCCGAGTTGGGCCTCAGCGACATGAACAACGCGGTGCTTTTCAACCCCCGCAACGCCTACCAACTCTACAACGTGGCGGTGAACCTGGGCGAGCGCACCATCTACACCTACATGGGTGTGCTGAAACCGCGCCTGGGTAACGCCAACTTCGCCACCTGCGGGGCCTTGAGCCCGCTGCTCAACGACCCCAGGCTGCGCACCCTGGGCATCGGCACCCGCATCTTCCTGGGCGGAGGCGACGGCTATGTCGTCTGGCCGGGAACCCAGCATGTTGCCGATCCCGAGCGCGACGAAAAGGGGCTGCCCCTGACCCCCTCGGCCACCCTGGCGGTCATCGGCGACCTGAACGGCATGAGCGACCGCTATATCAGGGCGGCATCCATTGCCGGCTACGGATCTTCCCTGGCCGTGGGCCTGGGCATCCCCCTGCCGGTGGTGGACGAAGAGGTGATCGCCTACGCGGCGGTGACCGACGAGGACATCACCTTCCCCGTGGTGGATTATTCCGAGGCCTATCCCCTGGGGCGCCCCGGCGCCCTGGGGCGGGTCTCCATGGCCCAGCTCATGAGCGGGTCGATCGAGGTGGACGGCAAGAAATTGCCCACCGGCGGCATGGCCAGCCGGGCCCGTGGCCGGGAAGTGGCCTTGGAGCTCAAACAGCGCATCGCCCAGGGCAGCTTTTTGCTGACCCGTCCGTCCGCCGCTCTTCCTGGGGCCGAGTTGGCCCAGGGCCTGTAGAACCACACCGCGAGAAAGGAGCAGGGCCATGGTCAAGAAAAAGCTCGTTCTAAGTTTTCCCCCCCGGCTCATTCAGCAGCCGGTCACCAGTGATCTGATCCGCCAGTTCGACCTGGAAGTCAACATCCTGCGGGCCAGGGTGGTGCCCCGGGAAAGTGGCCGCATCGTCATGCAGCTCAAGGGCTCGGCCAAGAGCATCAAGGCCGGTCTGGACTACCTGGAGGAGCAGGGCGTGCAGGTGGACCCCATGGTCCAGGAGATGCGCCACTACGGCGAGAACTGCGTGCAGTGCACCGCCTGCACCGCGGTGTGCCCCACCGATGCCCTGACCGTGGAGCCGGTGAGCCGGGAGATCGTCTTCGAGCCCTCCCACTGCATAATGTGCGAGTCGTGCATCGCCGCCTGTTCCTATGGAGCGATGGAAAGCCAGTTTTAGGCTTTCATATTTCATGAGTGCCGGTTGGGATTGGTATATATGCGGCCCTATGGCAAAGCTGATGGTTTTCCATAGGAGACGCATACTCACCAAATCGCCGCCCGCAGCCGATCTAGCTTCATTCAATATGTGGGCGGTCCTTGCCTCCCGCTTGACCCAGGCGGCGTGCGCGCCGCACAATGCCCCATGACCTTGGGACGCTACATACCTCCCCGGCGCATAGTCCTGGCCGCCTTGTTGCTTTTGGGACTGGGCCTGCGCCTGTGGGGCCTGGACTGGGAAGCTCTCGCCACCGGGGAGGGCGGTCCCGAGCAATGGGGCTGGCGGGTCATCGCCGCCCTTAGTTGGTCCTCGCCGGTCTATCCCGGCCTGATCACCCAGGCCTTTTTCTCCCTGGCCGCCCTGCTGCAAGGGGCCGTAACCTTGATTAGCGGCGGCCTGGCCCTGTTGATGGGCCAGGCGCGTTTCGTGGGCGAGTGGGCTATGGACCCGCGCCTGGCCGGGCGTCTGTGCGCCGTGTTGATGGGAGCCGGGCAAATCCCCCTGGCCTACCTTTTGGGCCGCCGCTGCTTCGACAGCGTGGCCACCGGCCTGCTGGCCGCCGCCGTGGTGGCGGTAAGCCCCCTGCTGGTGGTGCAGAGCCACTACATTTCCCTGGAAACCCCTCTGGGCCTTTTGGCTCTTTTGACCGCCCTGTTGGCCTGGCAGACCATGGAGGATCCGCGTAAGGGCGTCATGGCCGCTCTGGGCCTGGTTCTGGGCTTGGGCGCGGCCACCTCGGCCCTGGGCCTGCTCTTGTGGCCGGTGGGCCTGGCCGCATGGTTGGTGGCCGGGCGCTCCGCCAGGGCTCCGGCCTCGCGCCGCTGGCTGCTCTGGCCCCTGTGCCTGGTGGCCGGTTTGATACTGGGGCTGGGCCTGGGTGCGCCCGGACTATGGTGGCCCCATGAAGCAAACAACACCTGGGACATATCCAGCCTGGGCGTGCTCCTGCCCGCCGGGGCCGACTGGCCGTCGCTGATCCGGGCCCGTTTTGCCCAGCAAAGCCGCGTCCTGTTGGGCTGGGAAGGCCTGGAGATAGCAGCCCTATGGCTGCTGAGCGTGGTGATACTGCTTAAAAAAGGGCAGGGACGCCGCCTGGTGGTGGCCCTCACCCCGGTGCTTCCGGCCCTTTTGGCTCTGTCCTGGCCCGGCACCAGCGGACAGAGCTGGCTGGCCTTGTGGTTGCCCGGAGCGCTGGTCACTGCGGTGTGGCCTCTGGTGCTGCTCTGCCGCCGCCTGCCGGTGTATGCCTGGCAGGTTGCCGCGGTGGGGGTGCTGCTCACCGCCATCACCCTGGGCGGAGCGTGGCGCTCCTCCGGGGTGGGCTATTTGTTTTGGCAGGACGGCACCGTGGCCGCAGCCCGCTTTTGGCTGGAAGCCAACCTGCCTCCCGGCACCCCGCTGCTGAGTGGCCCCGGCGCGCCCCTGGACATATTCCCCGGCGCACGGCTCTGGCGGCCCGGCCAGGACACCAAGGGAGCCTATCTGGTGCTGGACCCCGCGCAGGCCCGCACGGCGGGAACGGACGATCGCCTTGGCGAAGCATTGGCCGCCCGCCAACCCCTGCAACGATTCGACCTGAGGAGCGCTTGGGGCCGGAGCCTCTGGGGTCTGGGCATGGTGTCGCCGGAACTGATCAATCCCACCCTGGCGGTGTATGCCCCCACCCCCCGCAGCCATGTCAAAGAGCCTCTGGCCCTTGACCGCCCGCCGGTGGGGGCCGGGCGCCCTTATGGCTTGGTCTATCAGACCGGCATGCCTTACAGCCGCGACGATGCGGCGATGCTGGCCTCTCCAAACGGCCAAGTGGTGCGGGTGCTGCGCCGCATGGGCGGAGCCCCGCCGGTGGGCCTGCGCCTGCGCAACCTGGGGGCCGGGCTACTTCAGGCGAAACTCACCCAGGGGCCATGGCACCGGCAACACCTGACCTTGTACCCCGGCCAGCAGATGGACCTCCCCTTGGCGGTGCGGGGCTGGCCCCCGGTGGTCGACGGCCTGTATCCGGTGAAGCTGGGTTTGGGGGACAAGGGCGTCCTGTGGGCCCGCCTGTTGTCCGATCCCTTGCTTCTGGGCAAGCTGGACATGGAGGCCGGGCGGTGGGGCCGGGCCCAGGAATGGCTGGAGCTGGCGGTTAAAAAGCACCAAGGCTTCGAGGCCATGAGCATGCTGGCCGGTTCCCTAGCCCGGCAGAACAAGCTCAAAGAGGCCTCCCTGGCCTTGTTCCATCTCGACTACATGTCCCCTGGCCGCTACATCGCCCTGGCCAGCGGGGTCAAGGACCAGGCCTGGCGAAAAAATCTGGCCCAACTCACCGGCTATGACCTGGAGCTTTTAAAACGGGCCACCTCGTTGGACTACGAGATTCTGGGCGCGCTTTACCTGGGGGACGACCGGCCGGTGAGCCTGCAAGGCAAAGGCTTCACCGGCAGCCTGCGCCGTTCGGCCAAGGGCGAGGGCCTGGTGCTCAACCTGTGGCTCAAGACTCCTTGGCCCCAGGGACAGTGGAAAGCGGTGGTTAAAATGCGTGGCCAAGCCCAGGACGACCCACAGCGGGTCTTGGGCCAAGCCGAACTGAGGGCTATGGGTCCCCAAGGCAGCCGCTTGGTGGCCAGTGGGGACATAACCGGGGAGAGCCTGGCGGGCGGCGGCCTGGAAATGCCCTTCCACTTGTCCGAGGACGGCAATCGCCTGGAACTTCGCCTGAACCTGGCCCAAGACGCCGGGCTCAGCCTGGAGGGCCTCAGGGTGGGGGCGGATATACAGGCCCACATGCGCCGGATACTGCTCTGGTACTACGATGCCCGCGGGTTGGTGGCCCTGGGGGCTGGGCAGCATCAGGAGGCGGTGCAGGCTTTTCAGGCGCTTCTGGATCTGTCGCCCGGCTACCGCGCCGCCTATCTGCCCCTGGCCCGCTCCCTGCTCGAGATCGGCAAATTGGAGCAGGCCGCCAAGGTGACCAACCAGGCCGAGGAGGCCTACCATTCCTTTCCGGACCGCCTGGCCCAGGTGGGCGCCCTGTACAAGGACCTGCGCCAAAAGGACGCCCTGGCCAGGGTGGACAAACGCCTGGGCCATCTGCGGCCCTCGCTCAAAAGGGTGAGCCGCTTTGACGACGGCATGAGCCTGTTGGGCTATGATCTGCCCAAGAACAAGGTTAAGCCCGGCGGTAAGCTGGAGGTGAATCTTTACTGGCGGGCCTGGCAGGCGGTGCCGGTGGACTACACTATTTTCGTGCATTTGGTGGGGCCGGGTGGAGTGCTCAACTACGACCATCGCCTGGATCGCGGCAACCGCTCCATGACCACCCTGCGCGCCGGTCAGGTGGTGCGCGAAGACCTGAGCCTGAGCGTGCCTCCCGGCACCAAACCGGGGGCCTACACCCTCACCGTGGGCCTGTGGGACCCGGCGGTGGCCAGCGATGCCCTGCCGGTGATCGAGGGCGAGGACGCAGGACGCCGTCACCTGGAAGTGAGCAAAATCGAGGTGTCCGCGCCGGAGGCTACTCCGAAGAAGTAACCGAGGCCCCGGCCACCCGCACCTGGCCACCCTGGGCGAAACGCACCCGCAGGCCCAACTCGCAACGACGTTTCAACTCGAACTTCAGCTCTATTTGGCGGTATTCCGGCCCCAGGTCGCGGCCGTGCACCTGGGCCGCGGCCAGGGGCAGACGCCCCAGATCGGTGGCCACCGCCACCTGGGCCAGCAGGGCGCCCGGCGGGGTGCCCTTTGGGGCGGCCAGAGAAAAACGGGCCACGTAGCGCCCCGGCGGGTAGGTCTGCTGGGGGCCGTGCATCAGATACAGGGGCGGGGTCCAGCCTGCCTTGGCCCGCACCGCCAAGCCGGTGGGGGCCTGGGGGTCGGCCACCAGCTCCCCGGTTTGCCGCCACAGGCGGCTGGCCGGGTAATAGGTCTGGGGCCGCTCCATGCCCGCGAAATTGATCAGGGCCACGTCCAGGGCCAAGTCGGCCTCCCCGCTGAACCACACCCTAAGCTCCAGGGGAACCAGGCCCCCCAAGGTGAAGGGCAGGGCCACGTCGTGCCAGGCCTTGTCATCAGGCAGCAGGGCGGGGCTCAGGTCCAGGGCGGCCAGCACCTTGCCACCGGCCTTGTCCAGCGCCTCCACCCGGCCGGGCATGCCGCCGCTCCCCCGGCGCAGACGCAGGCGGGCCACGTAATTACCAGGAGGCAAGGGACGTCCCGGGCCTCTGGCCAGCCAGCCGGGCTGGTCGGTTCCGGCGCGGGCCAGGGCCACGTTGCCTGCCGGGCGCTTTAGGCGCGGGCCCAGTGGGCCGCCGAAGTGCTGGGTTTCCTCGAACAGCAGCCCCCAGCCCGAGGCGTTTTGGTCCTCCACCAGCCGCCCGGTGGTGCCGGGCAGCCAGGAGGCGTCCCACCAACTGGTCACCGGCGAGACCTGGGCCAGGGCCTGGGCGGGGTCCAGCGCTTGGTCTTGGGGCTTAAGCAGCCACACGTTACCCGTTTGCAGTTCGGACTGGAAGCGGCCCCCGGCCTCCAGCCGCCTGCGGGCCAGCTCGGGCGGGAAGGGGCACACCTTGCGGGTGTAGACCTCCTCGTCCTCGTAAAAGGCCACCATGCCCACCTTGAGCCGCTTGAGGGTGTCCTCGGCTTCCGGGGTGACCAGGCCGAAGTCCAGGGAGTACAGGGGCCAGAAAACCTGATCCACGTAGGCCTGGGGAACCTGAGGCGAGTAGCCATTGACCATGACTGCCCTGGTCTGGGAGATCAAAAGCTCGTACACCGAGGACTGGTGGGAGTCTCCCGGCCAGATGGGCAGGCCCAGCAAGCGCTGGTCGGCCTTGGGGCCGGTGGGCAGCTTGTCCTTGACCGCCGCGGCCAGGGGGCCGGGCGGAGGCATGAGGCACAGGCCCGGATCGCGGGCGGGCCGAAAGTCCCAGGCCACCCCCAAACTCACCGCCAGGGCCAGGACCACCACGGCCAAACGGCCGCCTCCCCAGGCGCGGGCCAGTTCCTTGATGGTCCAGCCGCCCAAAAGACCCAGGAACAGCACCGCGAAGATCACCAAACGGCCGGGCACCCTGGGGTAGTTGAAAAAGGGCATGTACTCATAGAGCCAGTTGTACAGCGGCAGTTGGGGCAGGTTGGGCCCCAGGCACAGCAGGGCGGCCAGCAGCCCCAGCACTGCCCACAGCGCCGCCGGGGCGCGCAGGCCCTGGTCCCGGCGGCCCAGAGCCAACAGCACCAGGCCCGCCCCGGCCAGCACCAGGGTGACCAGGCCCAGGTAGACCACCTGCTCCGAGTGGGCCGGGCTGAGGCGGAACAGGTCGGCCAGGCGCGGCGCGAACAGCTTTACCTCGCCCAGGCTGCGGCCTTGGCTGGCGATGCTCTCATCCAGCACCCGAGCCTTTTGCACCATCATGGCCGCCGCGCCCAGGCCCCAGCCGATGCCCAGGGCGATCAGCGGCGGCCAGGTGCCCCGAGGGAAGCCGGGCCAGCACCGGGACCTCCACAAGGCGGGCAGGGCGCGCCAGGCCCCCCACAGCAGCAGGGCGGCGATGAGCGCTTTGCCCAGGTGAGGCACGTCCAGCCGGTACTGCACCGCGTACAAGGGGCTGAGCAGCAGGGGAGCCAGGCCACGGGCCAGGTAATCACGCGAGCCCGCGAGGCCCAGGGAGGTGAGCCGGGCGGCCAACTCGGCCAGCACCAGCCACAGGCACATGAGCAGCACCAGGCCCAGGCCCAAACTCACCGCCAGGGCCAGGCCCGTGGCTAGTCCTTCATTGCCCCGCCCGGCGGCCAAATGCAGGCTGAGCCCAAGGGCCAGCCCCGCCCCGGCCACCCACCAGGCAGAGGCCGCGCCGCCCGCTTGGGCACCACCGCTCGGCTCGGCCGGGGTGGTGAGGGTGAGCAGGCGCAGGGGCACGTACAGGCCCATGAGCAGGGTGGTGTAAAACAGCAGGTGCCCTTCCATGAGCCCCACGGCCAGCAGCAAGAGCCCGCCCAGGGCGCCCCACCAGGCCGAACGCTTGGCCCAGCCCACCTCCAAACACCAGAGGGTGGCGGGCAGCAAAAAGGCGATGAAGCCGTAGAGGTGGCCGGACAGGGCCTGGGATGCCCTAAAGGGCAACAGAGCGTAGATCAGGGCTACGGGCAGGGCGGCCAGGGAGCTGCCCAGCATGCGCCGCGCCAGGGCAAAGGCGGCCAGCCCGGCCAGGAGGTAGGTCAACAGCACCACCGCGTTGTAGGCCGACAGCGCGCCCAGGGGCTTTAGCGCCAGGTAGAACAGGGAGAAGGGAAAGTTGGCGTACAGGGCGATGCCCTTGGGGTGCAGAAAAGTGTTGAACTCGTAGGGGTTGCTGGGAAAGGCGCTGGGGCCGGTGACGTTGTCGGTGAACAGCCAGGACCAGTAATAGAACTGCAAATGGTCGCCGGGCATCTGGGGCACCAGCTCCCAGCCCGGCGAGGGGTGATACACGTAGGGGATGGCCTGGTTCCAGTGGGCGGCCAGGGGCCAGGTGTGGGCCAGGGCGAGCAGGGCCAACAGCACGGTCACGGCCAGGGCGGCGGGCCAGGCGCGGCGTGGCGCTGCCTGCTCTTTAGGCGCTTGGTTCATGGCTCCAGCCGGGTGATGCTCATGGAGAGCACCCGCAGGGGGGCCAGGCCGGTGGAGCCTATTCGAAACTCCAGGTTGGTGGCCCAGCGATGCAAACCGAACTCCAGGCTCACCGGCTGGTTAAGCTGCTCCCCGCTGAGCTTGCGGCCCAAAAGGGTGCTCTGGCCCTTGTTTTCGCTCAGGTCCAGCCAAGCCACCTGCTCCGGCCCGGCGTAGGGGCTGCTCAGGCTGGCGGTGGCCCGGTACCGCCCCGGCGGCAGGGCCAGATACTGCCCCCACACGAACAGATCGGGCTTGTTCCCGGCGGGGATGTCCAGGGCCTGGGGGTCGTCCGGGGCGGTTTTGGACGCCCCGTGCTGATAGCGGGCGGGGGGCAGGGGAAGCTTCATGAGGGCCTTGGGCTCCACCGCGTCGTCGCCCATCCTCCAGACGACGCCGCCCGGTGGCAGGTCGGAGAGGCGGTTCCACAGCACCACCCGCTGAGCCGGGTTGGTGTAGTTGAGCACCCCGGCCCCTATGTGATCGGCGGCCACTCCGGCTCCGGCCACCAGGAGCATGGTCAGCAGCAGGCCTACCAGCGAGCGGCCGGGGCCGAAGCGCTGGTTGCCCAGGTTCATGGCCACCATGGCCACCAAGGCCAAAAACATCCAGATACGCGCCAGGTCGGCGTTCACCTCCGGCACTTTGTAGTTGAAGATGAAGGCGGGCAGTAGGTTGTCGATAAGCGGGAACTGCAAGCCGCTGCCCAAGACCACCTTGTGGCCATACACCGCCGAGGGGTAGTGCATCACCCAGAACGAGGCGGCCAGGCTCAGCGCGCCCAGCACCACCACGAAAAGCATGTAACGGGGCGGCCCCCAGTGGGCGCCGGCGGCCAGGCCCACCGCCAGGAAGGGCACCACGGCCACCATATAGCGTGAGGGTGGGTTGATGCCCCCGAACCAGTCGGCGAAAAGCCCGGCCACCACGTACATGGCCCCGGCCATGGCCAAGCACCAGAAGCCGTCGGCCACGCGGCGGCGCAAGAGCCACACCAGCCCGGCCATGGCGGCCAGCCAGATGGCCCCGTAGGTGAGCATGCCTTCCCCTGCGTCCACCCAGATGCCGCTGAGGCCCTCCCAGAAGCCCCGGGGATTCAGGTAGGCTCCCTGGGCGTGGATCTCCTGGCCGGGATAGGGATGGCCGTAGAGCCACATGAAATAGGTGGCCAGCAGCCCGGCCGAAACCAGGCATGGCAGGGCGAAGGCGGCCAGGCCCTTTATGGAGCGCCAGTGCCACCGGGCCAGGAAGTAGGCCCCCAAAATCAGGGCAAGCACGGCGAAGCGTTCGTGGAACCAGGGCAGATAGGCGGTGAACAGGCCCGCCAGGAACACCAGGCCCCACTGCCCGCGCGAGGCCGAGCGCAGAAGGCGGAAGGCGCTCACCGAAAAGGCGGCGGCGGCTATCTCGGGAAAGGCCAGGTTGGAGTAGATGAGGCCGGGCAGGGCCAGGGCCGCTCCCGCCGCTCCGAGCAGAGCCGGGCCCTCGCGCCCCGTGAACAGCCGCCCCAGCCAGAACACCTCGGTAACCATCCAGGCGGCCAACAGCCACAGGCACACGGTGGCGGTTTTGCGCGGCCCCTGGCCCAGGTAGAGGCCCCAGGCGTAGAACGGGGCCATGAGGGCGGGCAGGCCGGGCCGGTGCTTGCTTATCCACTTTCCGTCATGGGTCCAGCCGCCGTGGCCGCCGATTACCTTGGCCGGGTTCAGGTAGTAGGAGTTTTCCCTGAGGAATATCTCCTCGGCCAAATCCAGGTCGTGGTCCACGGCCAGGCTGTGGGCGTTGAAAAGGTACTGGGGCTCGTCGCCGCCCATGAATTTCCCCACCTGGTTGCTCACCTGGGTGAGGCGCGCCCCCACCCCGGCGAACAACACCAGGGCCAGCAGGAACACCACCGGGGCCAGCCAGCGGCGGTGCGGCTCTTCGTGCTTGCGAATCAGCTCCGGCGCGGCCAGGCGGGTCTGTATGAATATTGCTCCGGCCACGGCCAGGACGGCAAAAGGCCAGGCCTCCCGGGACAGGGCCAGGGGAGCCAGGCTGCCTCCGTACAGGGGAGGCAAAAACTCGGCCAAGGGCACCAGAAACAGGGCCAGGGAGGGCAACCAGGCCAGGCCGGCCATGCGGCGGGCCCGTGGGGCTTCCAGGCCCTGGCGGGCCAGCCAACGATGTTGCCAAGAGGCGGCCCAAAGCTGCAACAACAACACCGCCGAGCCCACGGCCACGGGAATCCACCAGGGAGGCAATTGCCAGATCACCGCGCTTTGGCCGCCCTCCTGAGCGGCCATGACCACTGCCCAGCGGGTGGCGGCCAACAGGCCCCAGGCCAGTCCCGCGGCCCATACCACCGGATGGCTGAGGCCGCCTGATTTTATTATGGCGGCGCTCATCGCGGGGGCAGCCCGTAGCGCTCCCGCCAGGGGTCCCACAGGCGGGTGCGGGTCATGTCGTTGTAAAGGCGTAAATTGTCGGCTTTGGCCCGTTCAAGGGCGCGGCGGGCCCGCCCGTCGTCTCCGGCCCTGGCCTCCAGCCAGGCCAGCTCCAGCCAGAAAAATACCGGGTAGCTGCCTTGGTAGGCCTCCAACTCGGACCACAGGCCGTCGCGCTCCTTACGGGAAAGTTCGCCGCCCTGGGCCACGCTTTTTTGATGGGCCAGGCCCAAACGCGGCAACAGGCGGTAGTCGGGCCGCCAGCCCGTGTCCACGCGGTGCTGGGCGGCGATGCGCCGAAGCTCGCGCCCCTGCAAGGTGGGCCAGAGCAGGATGGCCGCCGCCACCACCACCACCACCGCGATCAGCCAAGGGGGAAGGCCTTGCCGCTGGGGTATGGGTTGCAGGGAGGACAAACTCAAGCTACTTGGATTCTCCTAAAACCTCCCGCCCGGCCACAGGCTCCGGGGAGGTTGCGTGCGGGTTGCAGCGGCGGGCCAGGCCGGCCCGGATCGGGTTGCCGTGTATAAGGCCCCGTTTATTGCTATCTTTTCCTGTAGCACGATTACCGGGTGGTACTCAAGGAGATATTGCGGGGGGCCATTCCCGCAGGCGCTACTGGAATATCTCCATAAGCTCCACCCGGCGGTAGCCCTTGGGTGCGGCGAATAGGCCGGAGGGCAGGTCCTTCTTCTGGGCCTGGACCACCTCGCGCACCATGGTTTCGCCGTCCAGGTGGTTGATAACCTTGACCGGATAGCCTTTGCTCCACAGGTCCTGCACCGCTGGGTCGGTCTCGTAGGTGCTCTCGCCGCCCGCCTGGGCGAACACGCCCATCATCTCTTTCATCTTTTTGGTGTCCAGTTCCTTGGCCGTGGCGATGGCCGGGGCTATCCACTGCTCTTCCCGGAGTTGCCCGTCGGCCCATATCTCGTATTTAATGGACTTGAAACCGGCGATCACCGCGCTCTGGCCGGTCTTTTTCACCTCCACCTTGGGCCGGGGGCCATCCTTTTGGCCCATGGACTCCTTCATGGCTTTTTTGGCCATGGCCTGCTGCTCTGGCGGCAATTGCTTCAACTGCTCCTGCATCTGGTTCATGGCCTGATCGCGCATCTTGAGCATGTCGGAAAAGGGGCCGGACCAGTAGGTTTTATTGTTGGGGTTGATCAGGATAAGGCGTCCCTTGGCCAGGTCCATGATGGAAATTGATTCCGCGCTTTGGTCGCGCACCTGGTTGTTTTGGAAATACAGGCTGTTGATCGCGCCTTCGGATTTTTCTTTGATAAGCCAGCCAGCCGTGGCCGGGCAGGCGAAACCCAGGATTAAAAAAGCGGCCAGGAGTGCTTTGCAGGTTTTCATCTCAGGTGTTCTCCCAAATCTATAATTAGGTGCGGATTGCCCGAAGTATAGCAGCCCATGGCTACGGTGTAAGCAGGGCCGGGGCTCGCCCGGCAAGGACTATCCCGGCCGCAATTATGCCCTTGGGTCAAGGCGGATTAATTGGCCGGGGGAGGAGGGGGCGCGGCCTGGTTTATGCCGCCACGCAAATACATGGGGATGGCGGGCAGGGCGCTGGCCATGGAGCCCAGGTTTACCAGGAAGCCGATCAAAAAGGCTGGGGTGGCTCCGATGCCCACCAGGCTGAAGAAGGCCACGTACAGGCCCTCCAGCACCCCGAAGCTGGAAAAGCTGACCGGTAGGCGGGCCAAAAAAAACACCGCCGGGGTCACCGCCGCCGACTCCAGCAGGGTGAGGTCCAGATTCAGGGCCTTGGCGATGAGCCAGTTGAAGATCACCGGCGCGCCCTGCTCGATGAACGACAGGAACAAAAACCACAGCAGCACCCCCCGGTTGCGGCGGTACTGGTGATAAGCCTTGACGAAATCCAGCAGCCAGGCCAGCACCCGGCTGCGCTGGCGCCAGCGGCGCTCGGCCTGGCCGTGCAGGCGCTCGGCCCAGGCGGTGAAGCTGAGGAGCACCGCCAGGCAGGCCGCGGCCAACAGCCCGAAGGCCCAGTAGAAAAACTGGGCGGGCAGCCCGGTGGTTATACCGGCAAGGAGCACCAGGCCGATGACCGCGGCCAGGGCGGCGGCCACGAATCCCAGGGCCCGTTCCAGAAAGATGCTGGCCGCCACCGCCTGGCTGGGGCGGTCCGGCTTGGCGAAGATGCCCACCCTGAGCGCGTCGGCCCCCAGGGTGCTGGGCAAAAAGCACCCCGCAAAGGTGGCCAGGTAATAGGCCCTGAGCGCCTCGCCGTGACCCGCCTGAAAGCCCTGGCTCACCAACAGCAGCCGCCACTTGTAGCTCATCAAACAGCGGTCCAGGGTAAAGGCCACCAAAAGCAGCCCCAAAAACTCCCAGCGGGCGTCGGCCACTGCCCGCCAGGCCTGCTTCAGGTCCACGAAGAACAGAAGCAGGACCACCAGCAGTCCGGCGCTGATGCCCAGGCGCAGCCAGGTTTTAGCGGATTTTTTCAAGCGGCTCGGCCTCCTAGGCAAATGTCCTGAGCCAAGTTATCACCCGCCTCTTTGGGCGTCAACGCGGCCATGCCCACTCCTTGTTTCGTTTCGCGGGTCTGGGTTAACCTGACTATAATAGTAGGCAATAGGCCAGCCCTTGGGAAGCCTGTAAAGAGCGTGCCCGGCGCAAAGGATTTCAACCGTGCAACAAGCGCCGATCATGCGTTCAAGAATCCGGTAAGGCCGGTCCGCCCCAAGGCTAACCGCAGTACGCCAACGGCGCTGCGGCAAACCTTATCTTGCAACGCAAGGAGATGTGTCATGCGCAGGAGAAACCTTTTTCGAGTAGTGGCCTTTTCGGTCATCGCCCTCTGCCTGGCTCTAGGTGCCCAGGCGGCGGTGGCCGGGGCCGGAGGAGCCCTGCAGGGTGTTAAATCCATGGATGCGGTTTTCGACGTCCGGGGCAAGTCGCCGAACGCCTTGCTGCTCCAAATGAATTTGGTGCACGCCATGTACAAGGACCAAGCGGCCCGCAAGGCCGCCCCCAACTTCAGGTTCGCGGTGGTGTTCATCGGCCCCGCCGTGAAGCTGGTCACAACTTCGCGCAAGGGCTTTTCCAGCGCAGACGCCAAGGCCTTGGACAAGTTGGCCCTGACCATCAAGGCCATGGCCACCGACGGCATCAAGCTGGAATTATGCGTCTTTGCGGCCAAGCTGTTGAAGGTGGACCTGTCCACCATTCTGCCGGAGGTCGAGCAGGTGGATAACGGCTGGTTCTCCTTGATCGGCTACCAGCAACAGGGCTACGCCCTGGTGCCCATCTACTAAAGTCAAAGCCGTATCCCGCTAGCCGCCCGCCCCGGGCCCAAGGTCCACCGCATGGATCTTGGCCCGAGGCGGCTGCGGCCTGTGCCGCAATTAGCCCATGCCGCCGCACCCCGCCATGCCTGTTGCACAAACCGTCAGGTTTCATTAGGCTTAGCCAAATCCCGCGCCTGGGGACAATCCTTGGGCCGGACAGCGAGGGCAAATATGTGCGGCATCAACGGATTCAGCTGGGAAGATAAAGGCCTGGTCCAGGCCATGAACAAGCGCCTGGTGCACCGGGGGCCGGACGCCCACGGCGATTACGTGGGCGGCGGGGCCAGCCTGGGGCACACTCGCCTGTCCATCATCGACCTCTCCCAGCGGGGCCGCCAGCCCATGGTCAACGAGCACGGCGATGTGCGCATCGTGGTCAACGGCGAGATCTACAACTACCTTGAACTGCGCAAGGAATTGATCGATGCCGGGCATATATTCCGTTCGGACAGCGACTCGGAGGTGGTGCTGCACGGCTACGAGCAGTGGGGGCCGGAGGTCATCGAGCGCATCTCGGGCATGTTCTGCTTCGCGATCTTGGACGCCAAGCGCCGGCGCATCATGCTGGGCCGCGACCGCCTAGGCATAAAGCCCCTCTACTACCACCACGCGGGCAACAGGCTCATCTTCAGCAACGAGATCAAGGGCCTGCTGTGCTGGGACGGCCTGGAGCGCCGGGTGGACCTGCCCGGCCTGCACCAATACCTGGGCTATGAGTATGTGCCCGCTCCGCGCACCCTGTTCGCCGGGGTGAACAAGCTCAAACAAGGCCACTTCGCCATCTTCGAAATGGACAGCGGCAGCTTCACCGAGACCCAGTATTGGGACGTGGAGTTCGCCCCGCGCTACAAACGCCCCGAGGAGGCGGTGGAGGAACTCAGGTCCCTGCTCAGGCTGGCGGTGAAGCGCCGCCTGATGAGCGACGTGCCCCTGGGGGTGTTCCTGTCCGGCGGGCTGGACTCCACCACCGTGGTGGCCTTGATGCGCGAGCTGGGGGTGGAGCACATCCGCAGCTTTTCCATCGCCTATCCCGACCCCAGCTTCAGCGAGTTGGAATACGCCAACGACATGGCCCAGCACTACGGCACCCACCAGACGGTGCTGATGATCGAGGGCCTGACCATGGAAGATTTGGAGAGCGCGGTCTATCACCTGGACGAGCCCATGACCGACCTCTCGGCCATTCCCCTTATGCTCATCTGCCGCAAGGCCAAGGAGACGGTCACCGTGGTGCTCTCCGGCGAGGGCGGCGACGAGATCTTCGCGGGCTACGATCGCTTCAAGGCCTCCAAGGCGGCGGGCTACCTGGCGCGTCTGCCCGGCTGCGCCCCCCTGCTGCACCGCCTGGCTTCCCTGCTGCCGGATCAGCCCCAGAAAAAAGGGGCCATCAACGTGGCCAAGCGCTTCCTGGACGGCTGCGTGCTGCCCCAGGAGGGCGAGCATCTGCGCTGGCAATATTTCCTGCCCCCCATCCTGGCCGGGCAATTGTTCAACCGCGATGCGGCGGCCCAGCTCAACCTGAACGACCCTTTTGCTCCCATCCGCTCGGTGCTGTCCCATTGCAACTCCAGCGACCGCCTGGACCGGGAGGTCTATCTGGACCTGAAGCTGGCCATGGCCGACAGCGTCTTGATGAAGGTGGACAAGATGTCCATGTCCACTTCCCTGGAGGTGAGGGTGCCCTTCCTGGACCACGAGGTGGTGGAGTTCACCGCCGGGCTGCCGTCGTGGTTCAAGCTCAAGGGTTTCACCACCAAGTACATCCTGCGCCAGGCCATCCGGGGGCTGGTGCCGGACCGGGTGGCCTTTAGGGGTAAGCAGGGCTACTCCCTGCCGGTCAAGAACCTCTTGCGCGACCAGCTCCAGCCGGTGATGCGCGAGCTACTCACCACCAGCCCCCTGGTCACCGAATATTTGCAGCCCGCCACGGTGAACACCCTCATGGCCCAGCACCTGGCCGGCACCCACAACCACAACCACGTGCTGTGGGCCTTGATGAACGCCGCGCTGTGGCATCGCCGTTTCTTCGAAAATTAAGGCCCCGGCTGCGCCAGCCGCCGGCATACAGCGTTGCCGGTGGCGCTCGGGCCTCGGCGTAGTACTCAGGCTACGCCTCCGGCCCTCGCTTACCGGTAGCCTTGTCTGCCTGCGGCTGGCTGTGCCGGTGCCGTGCATCAATCGCACACCCATAAAGCTGGCGGTTTATTCATAAGGGCCGCATAATTACCGAATTGCTGCTTGTTTAACCCAACCCTCATGAAACACCCGGGCTGGACAGCTTCCACGACCACATGATAATTTTCCTTAAGGCTAACCATTTGCCACCCAAGAGGATTTAATGGCCAATCCCTCCCAGGACCAGCCCGCCCACCTGAAGACCCACCAGATGGCCACCGGCGGGGGCAGTGCGCTCAGGCGCTACCAGGAGCTCATCGTGGGTTCGCGCTCCTGGGGCCGCTTGTTATATTTCGAGCTGTGCATGCTCTTCGCCAATTTCCCCGGCGCCTTGGGGCTTTTCCTGCGCAAGCTGCTGTGGCCCCGCCTGTTCGGCTCCTGCGGGGGCGGGGTCATGTTCGCCGCCGGGGTGGTGCTGCGCCATCCGGGGCGCATCCATTTGGGCGAGCGGGTGGTGGTCAGCGAACGCTGCATCCTGGATGGCCGCAGCCCGGAGACGGAGCGGGCCGTGGTGGTCGGCGACGACGTGAACCTGGCCAACGAGGTGATGCTCTCGGCCAAGCAGGGCTATATCGAGATCGGCCCCCGCTGCGGCCTGGGCGCCCGGGTCATCATCCACTCCGTGGCGGGCAACTCCGTGGTTATCGGACCGGATGTGGTTATCGGACCCCTGTGCTACCTGGCCGGAGGCGGCAACTACCACACCGACCGCCTTGACGTGCCCATAGGCGTACAGGGCATCAAGGACATGGGCGGCATCAAGGTGGAGGCCGGGGCCTGGCTGGGAGCCGGGGTCTACGTGCTGGACGGCGTCACCGTGGGCCAGGGGGCCATCGCCGCCGCTGGGGCGGTGGTTGCCGCCGACGCGCCCGCCCTGGCCGTGGTGGGCGGGGTGCCCGCCAAGCTCATCAAGATGCGGGGAGAGGGCGAGCCCTCCTAGACGGGCCATCATGAAGAATCCCCAAACACCCGCCCCGCCCCGCTCTCGCCGCCGCCGGGCCGGAGCCTGGCTCACCCTGATCCTGGCCGGCGCGGTCACCGCCGGTCTTTTCTACTACCTGGCCCATGCCACCACCTGGGACGACTGGGCGCGCCTCTACCAGGGGCTGGCCCTGGGTTTCCTTTTGGCCTATCTGGCCTGCTTTCTGGGCTCCATGCTGCTCAAGGCCCTGCGCTACCGCCTGCTCTTGGCAGCCTCCAGCCAGGAAAAGCCGCCGCCCTTTGCGGGCTTGGTGGCGGTCACTTTTGTGAGCAACCTTTTCGTGGACCTGTTGCCCGCCCGCTCCGGCAGCCTGGCCTATATCGTGTTCCTCAACCGCAAGCTGGCCGTGGGCCTGCCCGCCTGCTTCAGCTCATTCGCCTTTTCTTTTATCTTCGACCTCATCGGCATGCTGCCCCTTTTCTTCCTGGCCATCGTATTGCACGGCCTGGCCGCCGGGCAGCAGGCCCCCCTGCTGTGGGTGCTCTTGGGAGTGCTGGCGGTCATCGCCCTGTTGGCCCTGTATTTGCTGGAAAAGGTGCTGGCCGTCATCGCCGGGGTGGCGCAGTGGCTGGCCCCGCGCCTGCCGGGCAAGGCCGGTCAGTGGGCCATGCGGGCGGCGGCGGAGCTGGCGGCCATGGCCCTGGACGTGGGCCGGGTCAAGAGCCGGGGAGTTTACGGCCGGGTGCTGTGGGTGTCGGTGGCCATCCGGGCGCTCAAGTATATGGGCCTGTACATTCTGGTGACCGGCCTGGCCGCCCAATGGCCCGCCCAGGCGGCCCAGCTTTCTTTCCCGGTGGTGCTGTTCGCCCTGATAGCCGCCGAGGCCACGGCCAGCCTGCCCATCAGCGGCATCGCGGGCTTCGGGGCCTACGAGGGGGTGATGATGGCCACCCTCAGGGGCGCGGGCCTGGCCCCCACCCAGGCCGCCCTGATACCCTTTGGGCTGCACCTCATGACCCAGGTGATCGACTACAGTCTGGGGGCGCTGGCCCTGGTGGCCCTGAGTCTGATAAAACCGCGAGAAAGCGACCATGAAAAGCAAGTTTAACAAACAACCGCTCAAACACTGGATCATCATGGGGGTGCTGGCCCTGATGCTGCTGGTCACCGTGGTGCACTTCGGCCCCCGCTACCTCTACTCCCACTTCGGAGACCTGGTGTTGGGCAAGGTGGTGGGCGGGCTTAGCCCGGAGCAAAAAGCGGCTGTGCAGCGCGGCACCCATGGGCTAAAGGCCAAGGTGGTGTGGTCCTCCAGCCGTAGCGGCAACCACGAGCTGTACATGCTCACCTTGCCGGACATGGAGTTTTCGCGCCTGACCCACAAAGACCTGGTGGAGTATTACAGCCGCTTTTCGCCGGACGGCCAGCGCATCGTCTTCGCCCGCAGCCAGCGCCTGTGGGTGAGCGAGCGCGACGAGCTGCCCTGGGACGTATGGGTCTTGGACCTGAACACCAAGGATGAAACCCTGGTGGCCAAAAACGGCAACTACCCCCAGTGGGTCGGGAGCCAAAAGATAAGCTTCATGCGCGGCGGCCAGGTGGTGCTGAAGGACCTGGCCACCGGCCGAGAAAAGGTGCTCTATGACGCGGCCCAGCCCCCGGTGAAGGGGGTGCCCCAGACCCCGGAGCTGTCGCCCAACCAGCGCCTGTTGGCCTTCACCGCCAGGGGGAAGCTCTCGGCCACCATGGTCCTGGACCTGGCCTCTAAAGAAATGCGCGAGATCGCCGGAGGATGCGAGATTACCTGGTACCCGGATAGCCGCCAGGTGCTGTGGGTGGAAAACGGGGGTAACGGGGGCAACCGCATTTTGCACTCAGCCCTGGAGCCGGTGAAACCCCAGGTGCTCATGGACCTGCCCGGCGGCTACAGCCACGAATATTTCCCCCGCCTGTCGCCGGACGGCAAGTGGATGGTGTGGGGGGCGGCGGCCAAGGGCCACGAGCACGACATCGCCGACTACGAGATTTTCCTGTGGAAGTTGGGCACACCTTGGGAGAGCGCCGTGCGCCTGACCCAGAACCAGGCCAACGACCGCTGGCCGGACATATACATAGAAAAATAGGTTGGGCTACTCGGGCGGGAACAGGTCCCAGTCGATGCGCAGGGAGCGCAGCATGGTCTTTATCGCCGGGCCCAGCAGCTCCCAGTCCTGGGCGTCCACCTGGCCGCGCAGGCTGCCCCGGGCCCACAGGAAGCGTCCGGACGGCAAGTGGCGGTGGACTACGGCCATAAGCTCGTAGGCCCCCGAAGATCGGCGTTGGTAAACACTAAGCCTGCGCCGATCCACCACGGATTGCCCCAGCAGGGTGTAGCCCTCCAGCGGCGGCAGGGCCTCCTGGTGCAACTCCAGGCTCATTTCGCGGCCTTGTCCGGCCTGGCCTTGCCACACATAGCCCGAGGGTAGGCCGCGCCCATCCCAGGACCAGGGCAGGGAGAGGTACATCCCACGCCACTCCACGAAACGCCACTCAGACCCCAGAACGAAAAAGAACGGCTCTATGCGCAGAGAGTCCAGGATGGTTTCCAGGGTAGGCTGGTTTTTGCCCCACAGCTTGCTGTCGCTGTCGGTGATGGCCCAGAGGCGGCCTCCGTCGGGCATGGTCTGCTTGAGGATGAGAATTTGGCGCCGCCTGGCGTCGGTGGTACCCTCCAACTCCTCCTGCTCAAAGACCAGGGCGGGCCGCCCGGCCAGGCTGGCCTGGCCCAGGGCCTTGGTCCGCACCCGGTCGGCCAGGCCGGGTAGGGGCAGCTTGTCGAACTGGAACAGGGAGAACTCCATCTTGGTGTACAGGGGCGCGGTCTTGCGGGCCCACCAGCCGTAGAAATGCCTGAGACCCACGTAAAAAAAGCCGTACCAGTTTTTGGGTATGGCCAGACTCACTCCGCGCGCCTCCTGAATGCGCCACTGGGGGCCGGGCAGAGGGGCGGGGTCGCCAGCCAGGGGATCGCTCCCGGCCAGGGCCGGCGCGGCGGCCAAGCAAAGCATCAGGGCCAGGACAAGGGCCATAATGCGGCAGGACGTGGTCATGATCAAACCCTCCCCCGGCAGCCGGGCAGCGAGCGGTACTCATCGCCCCATGGCGAGTTGTGCAGGATATCCCTTAGAAGGGACCGCCCCTGACGGCGGAACCACACCTGCTCATTGTATTGGGTGCCCACCCAACCCAGCAAGGGGGCTATCTCAGGGCGGTAGAGTAGCTTGCCCAAGCCGGGTATGGCCCTGAGGCGGCGTTCCAAAAGCGACACCAGATCCTGGCCCAACTGGGGCGGGATGAAACCAGCCGGCTCCACCGCATCCCCGGCCTGGGTGTAGTCCATGCTGCCCACCCCGGCCTCCTGGCTCAGGGCCACGTGGGGGGCCATGCCCTGGTCCAGGCCCATGTAGTCCAGCGCCGCCGCGTCCACGGCCACCCGGTCGCGCCCGGCCAGGATGAGCCCGCAGGCCCGGGGCAAACCTGTCTTGGGGCCGCTGGCCTCCATGGCCACGGTTGCGTCCAGAATGTTCAGCACCGTCTGGGCCACCTGGCGGTTTAGCTCGGCGATGACTTGGTGCACCCTCTGGTGGAACTGGTAGCGCAGCCGGGGCAAGAGGCCCCAGTGGTTTTTGAGGCAGCAGGAGATGCCCGATAGCACGTGGGTCTTCATCACCGGAAGGTTGATGATGCTGTCGGCGGTAAACACCGCCAGGGGAAAGGCCAGCACCGGGCAAACCGGGTTGCCGGTTTCCACCTCGCTGTAGTCCTGGCGGGCCAGGTTGATGATCCGGACCCCGTGGCGGGCGGCGATATCGCTGTAGCCCCAATGCAGGCAGGCCCGGCCGAACTGGGGGTATCCGGCCACGTCGCTGTCAGCCAGGGTGAAGGTGGCGCCTGGGTAGCGCCGCACCATCTGGCTCAGCACCGCCTCCACCAACCAGGGGCTGGTGTTGCGCCCAGGCAGCACCTCCTGGCTCATGGCGTTTATCTTGATGAGGCAGCGCTTGCCCACCTCGCCCTGGGTGAGCCCCGCGAAATCCAGGGCCAGCTCCACGGCGGCTTCCACTCCGGCCTGGGTGGGGGGATCGATGTTGCGGAAATACACCTCAGGCATCGCTGGGCTCCTTGGCCGCGCGCTTGCGCAACCAGCGCCGCGCCACCCGGTGGGCGCACAGCCCGATGCACACGGCCAGCACCGGTACCAGGGGAGAGTTGAAGCGGGCCGCGTTGACGGTTATCAGGCTGTGAAAGCTGAACAGGAAAATGGCCGGCAGCACAAAGGCCAGTAATGGCCAATCGCGCCTGCGAAGCGAGGACACCCCCAAATAGAACAGGCAGGCGAAACCGGGCAAGGTCACCCACCAGACGTCCGCGAACAGGCCCCGCCAGGCCAGGGGGATGGAGGCCAAAAGGTGCCTCCAGGGGTCGGCCAATATCTTGCGTATGGCCACCTTCTGGCTGTGGGCGTCGCCCACGGTGTAGTGGCCCAGCCACTTGGTGTGGCGGGCCCAGGTATCCTGCCCCTTCATCTCGTAGGTGTCGCCCCTGGCCTGCACCCTCAGGTGATTGAAGTCGTCCATGGTCAGCACCCGGCCCAGGGTGGCTTGGTAGAGGTCCACCCCCCACAGCTTTTGATGCTTGGGCGGGTTCCAGTTGTCATTGCCCGGCGTGGACGACTCCTGGACCAAGGGGTTCAGATATACCCAGGGGGTGTAGTAGACGAAGGCGGCCAGGTATTCCTTGGGGGTCATGGCCGCGTGGTTGGCCCTGATGTCCAAGACCTGGCCGCCCCGGTAGGCCAGAATCCAGTGGCCGAAATTGTAGTGGTTGCGAGCCATCCAGGCCCCCACCGGAATGGCGAAGGTCAGGGTGAACAGGGCCAGCCCGGCTAAAACCTTGCTCCGGGGCAGGCCGCCCCGCCAGGCCAGCAGCACGAAGTAGATCGTCAGCGGCAGCCAGAAATACATCAGCGCCGCCCGGGTGAGGGCTCCCATGGCCAAGAGCAGCCCGGCCAGGGCAAAGGCCCACAGGCTGGGGCGGCGCACCGCCCGGTGCAAGGTCAGGGACAGGAACAAAATCACCAGGGCCGCGCCCACCTCGCTGTAAAAACGGTTGATGAAATAGATCAGGGCCGGACTGTAGGCGATAAGCGCGAAGCTCAGATACCCCGGCCAGGGCGAGCCGGTGCGCCGCCACACGAATGCTCCGGCGATGACGGCCGCCAGCAGCAGCCAGCCCAGTTGCCACTTTTTGAGCGGCAGTAATTCGGCGCGCAGGAATCCGGGCAGGGTTTGCTCGGTGAGGCCGGGGACCAGGACCACCCCCAAAGCCAAAAAGGAGGGGTAGCCGGGGGCGCGCCAGGCGTCCAGCCAGGGGTTGGGGCTCAGGGTGCGCTGGGTGCTTATGGTACCGTGGTGCACCAGATTGTGAGCCATGCACAAATAGTGGGTGCCGTCGTGGTCAATGGCGTGGTGGGGCAGGTTGTAGGCTGCGTGCAGCACGAAGCCGCCCAGCAGGGCCGCTATGATCAACGCGTGCCCCAGCAGGCGTAACCGCGCTTTGGTCAAGTGTGGCGGCGCCAGCTTGGGCGGCAGGCTCTCGAGAAGTCCAGGCATCAGGCTCCAGGGGGCTCATGGCTTTACTGGCTGGCCCAACTATACGCAACCAGCTGGGAAGCGGCAACCCAACCCACGGTCTTGATTGCCAAATGGCCCCCGAACTGCTAAAAAGTGGGGGTTGAATCGCGGCCGGGTTTCAACCCCCGGAACCGCCTAACCTTTGCCGGGAAAACCGCATGATTATCTCCAAGGCTCCGGTGCGCATATCCCTGGGAGGCGGGGGCACCGACCTGGCTTCCTACTACTCCAAGTTCGGCGGGTTCCTCATCGCCGGGGGTATCGATAAGTACATATTCATCTGCATTAACCAGCGCTTCGAGCGTTCCATAAAGCTCTCCTACTCCAAGACCGAGGTGGTTCAGAGCGTAGACCAAGTGCAGCACAAGATATTCCGCGAGGCCCTGCGCCTGGCCGGAGTGGAGAACCAGGTGGAGCTGTCCTCCATCGCCGACGTGCCCGCCAACTGCGGCCTGGGCTCCTCATCCAGCTTCACCGTGGCCCTCTTAACCGCCCTGCGTTCTTACACCAGGGACTTCGCTTCCCTGCGCGATCTGGCCGAAGAGGCCTGTCACATCGAGATAGACATCTTGGGCGCGCCCATCGGCAAGCAGGACCAGTACATGGCCGCCTATGGCGGGGTGACCGCGCTCACCTTTGAAAAAGACGGCACCGTGCACGTGGAGCCGCTACGCATGCAGGGCGGCAAGCTGGTGGAGTTGGAGTACAACATCGCCCTGTTCTACACGGGCATCGAGCGCAGCGCCTCGGAGATTTTGGCCTCCCAGGACAAGAAGACCAAAGCTGACGACCAGGCCATCATCGAGCGCCTGCACGGCATCAAACAGATCGGCCTGGAGACCCGCCGCCTGTTCGAAAAGGGCGATATCGACACCTTTGGCGAATTGTTGCACCAGCACTGGACGACCAAGAAGAAGCTAAGTTCGGCCATCAGCAACCCCTTTATCGACGAGGCCTACGACGAGGCGCGCAAGGCCGGGGCCTTGGGCGGCAAGATAATGGGCGCGGGCGGCGGCGGGTTCTTCATGTTCTACTGCCCCGGAACCAAGGCCAAGGTCATCCAGCGCCTCACGGCCATGGGCCTCAGGTACTTCCCCTTCCGTTTCGACCACGAGGGGGCCAAGATCGTGGCCAACCTGCGCAAATAAGGAGCCAGCCCGTGAGCGAGTACGCAAAGCAGTATTTACAAGAGGCCGGGCGCATCACCGCCTCCCTGGACCCCGTGGCCATCGAAAACATGGTCCGCACCATTAAACAGATCAGGACCGATGGCGGCCGCCTGTTCTTCGTGGGCGTGGGCGGTGGCGCGGGCAATGCCAACCACGCGGTGAACGACTTCCGCAAGATCGCGGGCCTGGAGTGCTACACTCCCACCGACAACGTGAGCGAACTGACCGCCCTGATCAACGACGAGGGTTGGGAGGGGGTCTTCTCCCGCTGGCTCAAGACCAGCCGCCTGGGCCCCAAGGACGGGGTGTTCGTGTTCAGCGTGGGCGGCGGCAATGTGGAAAAGCAGATCAGCGTTAACATCGTGGAGGCGCTCAAGCTGGCCCAGGAGGTTGGAGCCAAGATTTTGGGCGTGGTGGGGCGCGACGGCGGCTACACCGCCCAGGTGGGCGACGCGGTCATAATCATCCCCACGGTGAACGAGGCCACCATAACCCCCCACACCGAGGCCTTCCAGGCGGTGGTGTGGCACATGGTGGTTTCGCACCCGGACATCCTGCAGAACGAGATGAAGTGGGAGTCGGTCAAATAAAACGGGCGGTATTTCTGGACCGCGACGGGGTGCTCAACCCGGTGGTGATGCGTGGCGGCTCGCCCGCTTCGCCACGCAGCCGCCATGAGTTCAGCCTGATTCCCGGCGCGGGGGAGCAGGTGGCCCGGCTCAAAAGAGCCGGTTACGTGGTCATCGTGGTGACCAACCAGCCCGACGTGGCCCGGGGGCTTTTGCCCCAGGACGAGTTGGCGGCCATGCACCGGGTGCTGGCCGATGAGGCGGGGCCGGACGAGATACGCTTTTGCCCTCACGATGACCATCATGAGTGCGCCTGCCGCAAGCCCAAGGCGGGCATGCTCACCCAGGCGGCCGACGAGCGCGGCATCGACCTGGCGGCCTCTTGGCTGGTGGGCGATGGGTACAAAGACATGCAGGCCGCCCGCGCCGCCGGGGTGCGGGCCGTGCTGATAAGCGCCGATTACAACGCCCAGGTCGAGGCCTCTCAACGGGTGGCCGATTTGGCCCAGGCAGTGGATTTAATTTTGGAGCAAGGATAGGCAATGGCCATTTTCCTGGATAGCGGCAAGATCGAGCAGGTGGAGAAGTTTTTGCGTTGGGGTGTGATCCGCGGGGTCACCACCAACCCCACCATCCTGCTCAAGGACGGGGTGACCGGCGGTGCGGCGGGCATGAAAAAACGGGCCCAGGAAATCGCGGCCATGATCGCGCCCCTGCCCCTGTCGCTGGAAGTGACCAGCAACGACCCGCAGCAGATGATCGACCAGGGCAGGGAGTTCGCGGCCCTGGCCGACAACATCAACGTGAAGATCACCATTCACGGCCCCGAGGGCGAGACCGACAACATCGAGGTGATACACGCCCTGGAAACCAAGTACGACGTGCGGGTAAACGCCACGGCCATGATGAGCGGCCAGCAGTGCCTCTTGGCCGCCCTGGCCGGAGCCACCTATGTCTCGCTGTTCGGCGGCCGGGTCAACAACATGGGCTACGACGCGGTGGACGAGATAACCCGCCTACGCGAGCTGTTGGAGTTGCAGGGCCTGGAGAGCCAGATCATCATCGGCTCGGTGCGCGAGATCAACAACGTGATCACCTGGCTGCACGCCGGGGCGCACATCGTCACGGTGACTCCGGACATTTTGGGCGGCATGTTGGTGCATCCTTACAGCAAAGAGACTGTCAAGATGTTCCTTGATGACGCCAAAAAATGCGAGACCTGCTGAGACTGGAGCCGTCTGAACGCGTCTGACGTCGTTGCCGGCATCGCTTGTTCCTCGACGTAGGATTACCTACGCCTCCGGAACGCGCTCGCCGGACGCCTAGTCAGCCACGCCCAGCCGGCCCCAGGGCTGTGCAGGGTCGTCGAAAAAGAAGAAGAAATCAAGAACCCGGTCCTCCGTGCGGAGGGCCGGGTTTTAGTTTGTGGTCATGCTACGTCAACGCGGGATGAAAACAGGCAGGTAAAAAGGGATTGCCGTCCGGCGTGGCCTTGATCCGGCCGGGTGTCGGGCCGGTTGAGCCGACGCGGAGGCTAGGGGGAATGGCCGCCTCGCCGGAGCCGGGGCCATGATCTTTCCTTACCTGCTCTTGATCCCGCCTCGCGTCGAATCCACGGGGCGAATGCACATCGGCCACCCGCCCAACCCGGACCCGCCAGCGCTTTCCTTACCAGCCTCTTCTCTTACTCTTTATTCAATTCCCCGGCCAGGTCCCGTGCCCGCTCCAGGCACTGATCCATGTTCAGGTATTCGAAGGAGCCGAAGCGGCCGCAGGTGTACATGCCCAGGCCGTCCAACCACTGGTAGACCCGCTCCCGATTGCTCAGATAATCGCGGTCATAAACCACGTAGGCGTGCTTGATGCGCTGGGCCTGGCTGGCGGTGATCTCGCCCTGGCTGATGCCGCAAAGCTCGCTTACGTCCTTTGCCACCCGTCCCACCAACTCGTCCTCGGAGGCGGAGAGCAGGGCGTCGCCCGGCGGCACGGTGATCTCGGCCACCAGGTGGGAGCTGCCCTCGGGCGCATTAAAGGGGCTGAAGTAGCTCATGTAGCACACCCGGTGGGGCAGGATAGCCGGGTCGGGGATGTAGACGGCGCTCTTGTCGGCCAGGCCGGTGTGGCCCACCCCCAGCATCACCAGGATCACGCTGTTGTACTGCAAAGCCGCGCAGGCGCTCTTGGCGTCCTCGGGCGCGCCGTCCAGGCAGGCGGCCAGGTCCATCACCGGGATGGTGGAGATGAGGCGGCGGCAGGAGTAGGTGTCCTCACCGTCGCTCACTTCCCAGCCGTTGGCGGTCTTTTTGATGGCCGAGGCCCTAAAGCCGGTGACCAGGTTCACCCCCTGGGCCAGGGCGTTGGTCAGGGACTCGATGCCCCCCCGCTCGGGGTAGAGGAAGTTGAGCTGGTGGGTGTAGCCTTCGGTCTCGATGCCGATGGCCGCCTTGACCACGTCGGCCGTGGGCGGGCTGGGGATGCGCTCCACCCAGTGCACCGAGATGTCGGCGGCCGGGCGCTTCCAAATCTTGTCGTTGTAGGGGATCAGGTACTTGCCGCTGATGCCCTCGCCAAAACGGAAGCGGCACCACTCCTCCAGGTTGGAGGGCTCGGCGTCGCTGCGCTCCAAAAAGCCCATGAGGCAGTCGAAGATGTCCTCTTTTTCCAGGGCGTAGAGGCCGTTTTCAAAGGGGTACTTTACGAAACGGTCCTTGAACCATATCTGGTTGTTGCGCCGCTGCTCAAGCAGGTTGCCCTCCAGCCAGGAGGTGAGCTGGGCCAGCAGCTCCGAGTCGCGGGAAAACAGAATATGCCCGCCTATGTCGTAGGTGAAGCCGTCTTTGGTGAAGCTGCGGCACAGGCCGCCGGGGCGCTCATTGGCCTCCAGCACCAGGGTTTCGCCTTCCAGGTATTGGGCCAGGCTCAGGCCGGTGAGGCCTCCTCCCAGGATGATGGTCTCCGCGTGCTCGCTCATGGTTGTCTTCCTTCCTGGGCCCTGATATGGGCCTCCAACTCGGCCAGCCCGGCGGGCGAGCCAATCTCCATGAAGGCCCGTTCCACCACGTAGGCCCCCAGCTTGCCCGCCTGGGCCAGGTCGCGGAACACCTCCTCGATGGCGAAGGGCTCGCCCTCGGGTATGGCCTGAAGCACCTGTTTGCTCAGGGCGCTGAGGCCGTAGTCGATGCAGTCGAACTCCGGGCCGGGGGACCATTTGTCATAGTCACCCACCCGTTCGCCTTCCAGGCGCACGTTGCTGGGCTCCTTGGCTCCTTGGTTGCGCCACACCACCATCATGGCGGGCAGGCCCGAGGCCAGGAAAGCGGCCCACACCTTGCGGTGCTCTATCTCCAGGTAGCTGTCCCCCCAGGTGAGCAGGAAGCGGTCTTCCAGCAGCGGGGCCGCCTTCTTGAGGCTGCCGCCGGTGCCCAAGAGGGTGGGGCCGTCCAGGCTGTAGGCCACCTCCAAGCCCCAACGGGAGCCGTCGCCCACGAAGGCCTGGATCTGCTCCCCCATATGGCCGATGCACAGCACCACCTTGTCCACCCCGCCCGCCTGGAGCAGCTTTAGCTGGTGGTCCAGAAATGGTCTCCCGGCCACCGGCACCAGGGGCTTGGGGATGTCCTTGGTCAGCGCACCCAGGCGGGTGCCGAGGCCACCGGCTATAACCGCTGCCTGCATTTTTTTAGCCCACGTATTTCATAAAGGTTGTGCGGCCGGCTGCGCCAGCCACCCGCATACCGCGTTGCTGGCCGCGCTCGGTCCTCAACGTAGCTCTGGCGGCTACGCCTGCGGACCTCGCTTGCCAGACGCCTTGTCTGCCGGCGGCTGGCTGTGCCGGGCCCTGGTACAACCCGTAATCTAGTAAATCAAATCTCATTGCCGCCCAACCTTCATGAAAAACGCGGGCTAGACCTCCTCCAGCATGGCCCGCACCGAGGCGGTGATGGCCTGGGCCGAGTTCATCTTGGATGCCCAGCCCAACTCGTGAATCTTGTCCAGCACCAGGCGCACCTGGGGCACATCGCCCTTCCATCCCCGGTCGCCGCCGGTGTAGGCCAGTTCCACGTCGCTCAGGCCCATTTCGGCGATGACGATTTTGGCGATGGAGGTCACGTCCAAAACATCGTCCGTGGCCACGTTGAAGATGTTAATCACGTCGCTGGTATTGGCCATGACAAACAGCATGGCCGCGATAACGTCGTTGACATGCACGTAGCTTTTACCCTGGGTGCCATCGCCAAGGATTTCGAGGCTATGCGGATTTTTCTTAAGTTTTCGTATGAAATCGTAACCCACCCCGTGGGTCTGGTGGTCGCCCACCACGTTGCCCATGCGCAGCACGTAGCCTCTCATGCCGTACTGGAAACAAAAGGCGCTGATGAGCCCCTCGCAGGCCAGCTTGGAAGCGCCGTAAAAACTGATGGGGGTCAGGGGGCCGAAGTCTTCGGGGGTGGGGAAGGTGCCCACATCGCCGTAGATGCCGCTGCCCGAGGTGTAGAGGATCTCCTTGGCCTCGGTCAGGCGCATGGCCTCCAGCACGTTGTAGGTGAGCAGGGTGCCTTCACGGATGTCCAGGTCGGTCTCCAGCATGCCCCGGGCGATGTCCGGGTTGGAGGCGTAGTGGATTATCCGCTCGTGCCCGGCCATGGATTTGGTGACCAGCTCCAGGTCGGACAGCTCGCCTTCTACGAAGTTGAAGTTGGGGTGGTCCATGTGGTCTTTGAGGAAATCCAGGGAGCCGGAGGAGAGGTTGTCGTACACGGTGAGGGGGCCTTGGTCGATGATGGCGGCCACCATGTGGCTGCCTATGAACCCGGCCCCGCCGGTGATGAAGGTGCGCATTAACTTACTCCTCAAGGGGGGGAGGCGCTCCGGAGCCCGCGCCGATCTGGCTGCGCAATCCGCTAAGGGTGGCGCCGTAGGCGTGCATGTAGGCCAGGCCCAGAGGCACGGTCAAGTACATCATTGCGTTGATGAAAACACTGTAAATCAGGGCGGTGGAACTGTCCACGCCGAAGTAGCCCAGGCCCAGCACGCAGAAGTATTGCAAGGGGCCGATGTTGCCCACCGTGGAGGGTATGGTCATGCCCACGAAGATGAAGCACAGCACGAACAGCACCTGCAAGTAGCTGACCTGCATGTCAAAGGCGTAGGCCAACAGCCAATAGGCGGCCCCCTCGATGAGGTACACCGCCCAGCCCAAAACGATTATGGCCGCCAGCCGGGCCGGGCTCTTGACCACGGCCAGGCCCTCCACAAAGGTGGTGAGCCATCCCTGGGCCCGCTCCCGCAGACCGGGCCAGGGCAGCAGGGCGGCCAACTTGAGCAGCCAGCCGGGCCGTTGCTGCAAGAAGAACAGCCCACCCATGAGCCCCAGGCACACCGCCAGGCCCACCAGGGCCAGTTGGTACAACTCGCCCCGGCCCGTTGCCCACACCACCGCGCACAACAGCACCAAGAGCGAAAGCACCTCCAGCACCCGCTCCAGCACGATGGTGCTCAGAACCGAGGTGGCGGGAACCTGCTCCCGGCGGCCGCAGATAAAGGCCCTGACCAGTTCGCCCAACCGGGCGGGCAACAGGGAGTTGGCCGCGCAACCCACCAGGATATAGCCCAGGCATCCGCCCAGGCTAACCGGCTTGATGCGCCCCAGGATGATGCGCCATTTTTGGGCGCGGGGAATGAATCCGGCCAAGTAGATCATCACCACCGGCACCAGCAGGGGCCAGTAGACCTGGGTGAGGGCCTGCCAAAGCTTGGCCGGCTCCACCTTGCGCAGCACGAGGTAGAGGAACAGGGCGGTAATGGCGAGGAGTATCAGGCGCTTGAGAAGGCTTTTCATGGCATTCCCGGTCGGAGGGGCCGCGGGCGTGGGTTGCGGTTGCAGGGGCGCGCGCGCCCGGTCCAAGGTGAGGTCAACCTATCAGAGGGCCGGGGGTTTGGCAACCGTGGCCGGTGGCGCGGCCCGCCCGGATATGCTAAATGTAGCCACGCGAAAGGACGGACAAATGAGCCCAAGCGACCCTCAGATCACCGTGGCCATGATCTCCATGAACGAGGAGAGAGCCGTGGGCAAAGTGATCGCCGACATCAAGGCGGCCGCGCCCGAGGCCCACATCCTGCTGGTGGACTCCTCCAATGACCGCACCCCGGAGATAGCCACCGCCGCCGGAGCCGAGGTGCTGCGCCAGTTTCCCCCCAAGGGTTACGGCCCGGCCATGATGCGAGCCCTCACCGAAGCCCGGGGCCAGGTGGTGGTCACCCTGGACTGCGACGACACCTATCCCACCGGCCGCATCATGGAAATGGCCGACTACGTGCTCTCCGGCCAGGCCGACGTGGTGGATGCCTCGCGCCTGGAGAAAAAGCCCGCCACCATGCCCTGGGTCAACTACCTGGCCAACTGGGGCTTCGCTTGGGTGGCCAGCGTGCTGTTCTTGCGCCGCATCACCGATCTGCATTCGGGCATGCGCGCCTATCGCACCAGCTTGTTCGATGAGATGGAGTTTGAGGCCAACGGCTCGGCCCTGCCGGTGGAGCTTTTGCTGAAGCCCATGGCCCACGGCAAGAAGCTCAAGGTGATCTTCATCCCTTACGACGAGCGCACCGGGGAAAGCACCCTGGATCCCCTGAAAAGCGCCTGGTGGACCCTCAAGCGCATTTTAAAGGTCCGATTCGGCTCCTAGTTGCCCGCGCCCCGGCTGACCGCCAGGGGCAGCAATCCCGTCCAATACAAGGGCCGGGCCAAAGGCCCCGGCTCGGCCCCAAACAGCACCCAGCCTTTCAGGGCCTGGGCGCTGTGTTGGTAGCCCGCCCTGGTCAGGGCCTGGGCCGTGGCCGGAGCCATTTCGGCCTCCACGGCCAGGCTCAGGGGCTCCTGGGATGGCATCAGCTCCAGGGCGTAGAGGTAGGGCGGCAGCCAGGGAGGCTTGTGCCGGGTGGCCGGCCCGGCGCGCAGCTCGGGCGGCAGCCAGGCCCTTAGGGCCGGGGGAGCCCAGACCCGCTCCCCTTGCGGCCGGGCCTTGGTGATGAGCCGGGCCGCCGCGACCGGCGGCGAGGGCTTGCCTCCCGCCGCGACTCGCCCCACCATCAGCTCGTTGATCGCCCAAACGTCCTTGGCCTTGCCGCCCTGCTCCAGGCGCAGATAGCGCAGGGTGGTGGGCGCGAAGCGTATCTCCTGCCAGGGGGCCCGTTGGTTTATGGCCAAACGCCCCCCGCTCCAGTGGAAGGGCAGGTAGGGCTGGGCCTTGGCCAGCTCTTGCCAGTTTTGGCCGTCGTTGCTGCCCAGCACCCGCAGCTCTTTGGGCAAGAATTGGGCCCTGCCGGGGAAGATGAGCACCTGGCACACCCCCTCCACCTGGCCGCCCAAATCCAAAGTGGGGCCGGTGCCCGGCTCCTGGGGCCAGGTGAGGCGGGTGGTGGCGTCGCGGTCCCACAAGACCATGCCCGCGCCTTCCCGCAGGCTCCAGGCACGGGTGTCCACCGGCGCCGGTTGCTGGTCGGGCGGGGCAAAGTCGTAGAAGACATGCCAACGGGGCGGGACGGTTTTTTCCTGGTACGAGGCTCCCACCGTGGCCAGGCTCTGACGGGTGACCTTGGCGTTGTTCTCGCCCAGCATCACCACCGCGTAACGGGGGGCGCGCAGCAGGGCCTGTTTGTAGGGCGGGTGGCGCTCGTGGTCAAAGGGCAGCATAATCACCTGCTCATTGGCCAGGAAGGTGCCCTTCATGCCCAGCCAATAATCCACCACATAGGCGTAGCGGATGCCCAGGCCTTTGAGGGCGCGGGTCAGGGATGCCTGCTCCGGGCCCATCTCCCTGGATGCCCTCCGCTGTTCGGGGTGGTTCAGGGGAGAGAAGGCCACGGTGCCCCACAGGCTGCCCACGGCCACCAGGGCCAAGAACAGCCAGGCCAGCCCGGCCAAGACGCCGCCCCGGCGGCGCAGGGAGTCCCAGGTCAGGGCGGCCACCAGCGGCCAGATGATGTAAAGGGCCAGTAAATAGCGGAAGGAGCCGGAGTCGGCCCCGCCCACCGCGCAGAACACATAGGCCACGCAGCCCATGGTAATAAGCAGCACCTCGCCGCCGGTAGCCCCGCGTCCGTCCAGGCGCTTGATCAGGTCCCCGCCCCAGCGCCACAAGGCCCAGGCCAGGCTGAGCCCGGCGGCCAGGGCCAGGGCCGGGCCCAGGCCGGGCAGCAGCCAGCCCTTCTTGAACCAGGTGGCCCCCACCACGGCGGGCAGGCCGTGGCGCAAAAGGAAGTGCAGGTTGTTGACAAAGCCCGAATGGGGCCGGGGTATTTCCATGTAGTGCAGGGTGCCGCCCCCGGTGAGCCAGTTGTGGTAGATCAGCGGCGCGGCGCCCACCAGGGCGGCCAGGGCCATCAACCAGAAGCGTGGGGTTATGACTAGGCGCGGGGCGCTGTAGATAAGCAGGAACATGGCTGGGGGCAGAAAATAGATGAACAGGGGGTTGGTCCACACCCCCACCCCGGCGGTGAGGCCCCAGGCCATGAGGGCCCATACCTGCCCCGGCGCGGTGGGCCCGGCCTTGATCAGGCGCACCGTAAGCCACAACAAAAGCGCCCCCAGGGGCAGCATCTCCACGTGCAGCCCACGGGCCACCACCGAGTAGGCCACCAGCATGTAAGGCCCCAGGGCGGCCAAAAAGGCGGCGGCCAACCCGGCCCGGCGCCCGATGATTTCCTTGCCCAGCAGATAGACGAGGGGAAGGTAGCTAAGGGAGATGAGCACCGCGGTTGCGTTGAGGGCCCGCGGCCCGGCACCGGTTATGGAGAAGACTCCGGCGGCGATGAGCGGCTCCAGGCTGCCGCCGTAGTGGTTGCCCCAATACAGGGGGACGAACTCGCCGTTCAGGGCGTGGCGGGCCATGAGCCCCACCACCGCGATGTCGCTGTCCATGTGGGGCCACAGCAAATACATCCCGCGCACCAGGGCACCCAGCAGGACGATGCCCAGCAGCCACCAGGCCACCTGTCTGCCGGTCAGCTCCGTTGCCGCTGCCCGGCGTGGGCTCATTTTTTACCCCCGCCGCCGCGCAGGGAGCCCAGGCTTAACCCACGGCGCAGCATCTCCACCAGCCCGGCGGCGGTTACCGGGAAGTAAAGCGCCGCCCAGTAGACCAGGCTGAAGGCCGCGGCCCGCTCCTGGTCGGCCCCGGTAAGCATGAGGGACCACATGACCGCTAGTTGGGTGGTGCCGATGCAGCCTGGCCCGGAGGGAACCGCCGCGGCCAGAGAGCCCCCCACCAGGGCCATGGCCGCCATCAACAGCCTGTGGGGCAGGCCCACTGCGGGTAGGAACACATAGGCGGTGAGCAGCATGAGCAGCCACATGGCCAGGGACTGGGCGATCAGAAGGGGCAGATGGCGTCCCTGGCCCAGAAGCCCTAGGCCCTGGGTGAAACCGGCCAGGAGCGAGGCGGTTTTTTCTCCCAGGCGAGGGCTGAGGCGTCCGGCCAGCCGGGCCAACTGGCCGCTGGTGGCCGAAGGCCAACGCCACAGGGCGGCCAACAGGGCCAGGATTCCCAAATAGCCCGCCAGCAAAAACAGGCCCGCTCCCCTTAGGTAGGCCACGTTGAAGGCTCCGGCCTGGGCGTCGGGGTCGGTGAAGAAAAGGGCCAGGAAAAAAAAGGCCAGGATGGCCATGCCGTCCAATATCCGTTCGATGACCAGGGTGGCCAGCGCCCCGGACACCGGCACCGCGCACAAGCGGTTGACCGCGTAGGCGCGCACGATTTCCCCCAGGCGGGCGGGCAGGACGTTGTTGGCCATGAAGCCGATGAGGTTGGCCGAATACAGCGGGCCGATGGGGCAGCGCTTCAAAGGACGCAGCAATATTTGCCAGCGTTGGGAGCGCAGGAAAAAGACCCAGGCCATCAGGGCGGCCACGGCCAGGAAGTACCAGGGGCTGAGCTGAAGCAGGAGCCGACCCAGGCTGGGCAAGTCCACCTGCCCCAAAAGCCAGGCCAGGCATGCTGCGCTGATAGCCAGGCCCAATAGAAGATGCCACCTCACGCGGAGGGCTCCATATGGGGCGGGTATGGGCAAGGGCCTTTGTGAGTGGACAAAGCTAATCCGCCAAGGGGCTAGTTCTCCAGAGGTTTGCGGCACCGGGCCCCGCGCCGTGACGCCTTGGGCCAGTGTAAAGAGCGCGCTCCGTCTTTACAAGGGCCTAGCCTACGGAAGTATCCTGGCCTAAGACTTGCCGGGTTGGCAGGGGGCGGCGCCACGCAGCCCGCTGGCGGGCTTGTTGCTTTTGCGGGCGGCCTCCAAGAGCAGGCGATAGGGCCGCTCCCATTCGGGCGCCTCGCAGGAGGCCTGGTTCAGATGCCGCACCACCTTGGGCCAGTTGACCTGGGAGGCCCAGAAGCGGGCGAAAGCGGCGTGGCCCGCGGGGAAGGGCGCGGTGGGGCGGCTTTCCCAAGCGGCCAGGGCCTGGCGGCCCAACAGGAAATGCTGTTCAGCGTCATGGGGCCATTGGGAAGGGCCCGTGGCCGGTTGGTAGAGGAACAGCTCGGCTATCTCCAGGGGAGGCCAGGAGGGATTGCCCGGGGTTATTTGCAGGCGCAGCCAGCGCACCGTTTGGGCCGGGAAGGTGAACTCCAGGGCAGGCACCGGGTCCAGCTTGACCCGCTTGCCCCGCCAGGTGAGCCCGGCCATGCAGCCCTGGCCTCCGGCCAGGGTGTGCCAGGTTTTGCCGTCCAGCGAGCCTTCCACGGTGAGGTTGTAGAGCATGCCCGATTTGCCCCGCCAGGCTAGGCTGGGCAACAGGCTCAGGCGAGCCACCGGCCGGGCCGCGCCCAGGTCCAGGCGAAGTTGGCCCGGCCGGCCGGGTCCGGCCCGCCAGGCGGTGTCCAGGTTGCGGTCCAAAACCGCCGCAGCCTGGCCCTGGAGAGACTCGCTACGCCACGTCTGGGAAAGCATGGGGCTGAGCAGCGGTGCGGGGTCAAAGTCGTACCACACCACGTATTGCTCCACCTCCAGGGGTTTTTTCCACACTCCCAGGCGGCGCAAGGCGGTGGCCATCATCGCCGGAGCTGGCACGGCCAGGCGCTTGTGGGTGACCCAAGCCGGTTGATCGGCGGCATCCACCCGGCGGAGGTGGCTAAGGTTGCGAGCCCCGAAGAAGTCCGCGGCCATCACCCGGCCTCGGCTTTCGAAGGTGAGCGGCAGGGCTACCCGGCCGTGGGCATAGCCAAAGTCCACCCCCTTGGCCTCCAACACCTCCAGCACCGCCTCCACCGGCCGGTTGGGTGCCCCGGCGAAACGCTCCAGATACAAGTGGTGGGTGTAGAGATTGAAAACCAGCAGGCCCACCACCAATCCGGCTCCCGCCAGAGGCCGCCAATGGTTAACCTTGCCCAGCCACAGGGCGACCAAAACGGTCAGGGGAACCATCAGCGGGGTGGCGTAGCGCAGGATGGCTTTGTGGCCGTGCCCGCTGGAGGCGTGCAAAAACAACAGCACCCACAGGGCCAAAGCCACCAGGTCGGCCGGGGACTGCCAGGGGTTTTGGCGTCGCCAGGCCCGGCGCACCCATTTGACCAGGGCGGCCACGGCCAGTCCCAGGGCAGGCAGATAAACGAGGATAAGCGCCGCCACGGGCAAGAACGAAGGCATTTCCGAGGCCACGCTGCGGCCGTCCCACCAGGCCCCGGTGAGCATGGGGGTCCACACGTTGCCGATGAGAATCCCGGCGTTGGACCAAGCCCGGCTGAGCTGGGAGCCGCCCACCTGCACCAGGGTGAGCCACTGGTGCTCGGCGTTCCACACCAGCAAGGGGGCCGCGCCCAATAAGAGCCCCAACCCGGCCAGCCAAGGGCCCCGGCCCAGCAGCCAAGAGGGGCGGGCCAAGCACAGGCCCAGCAAAGAGGCGGCCACCAGGGGTAAAATCAACAGGCTGGACCACAGGCCCAGGCCGCCCACCACCCCCAGGCCCAATGCCCACAGGCCAAACCGGCGGGGCGGATCAAAGGCCAGGCGGCAGGCTCCGGCCAACAGCAGCGCCCCGGCCACCACCGCCTCCAGGTGACCGCCGGTGACATACACCCCCTGGAAGCTCAAAAACAAGGGAGGCAGGGACCAAAGGCAGGCGGCCAGCAGCCCCAGGCGCCGCCCCCCGGCCGTCCGGCCCAGGGTGTACAGAGCCAACACCCCGGCAGTGCCGTAGACGAGCAGGGACAGGCGCAGCATGAGGGTGGAAGGGCCGAAGAGTTTGAACAGCAGGGCGGCCAGGTAGGCCTCCAGGGTGCCCATGTAGGGCTGGCCCCAGAAAACAATTTGGTGCTTGCCCTGGAGGATATCCAAGGCCATGAGCCCGGTCACCGCCTCGTCGTAGTCCACCTGGCTAAGGGCGGGGGATGAGATGAGCCACAGGCGCACCACCCAATACAGGGCCACGCATCCGGCCAGACCCAGGGCAATGGGCCAGCGTCGGGGGTGGGGGTGGTCCGCGCCGGGAGTCATCAGGCGGGGGGGGCTTGGGATGGATCGAAGGTTTTGTTGAAGCGCACCCGCCAGACGTTTATGAACGCCTCTGCGGCGATGGAGCCGGTGAGCTTGGATTGGCCCACCCGCCTGTCCTCGAAGATGATGGGAAATTCTTCGTGGCGATAGCCCAAACGGTGGGCCCGGTAGGCCATCTCCGGCAGGGCGGCGAATCCCTGGGCCCCAATGGTGGCCAGGTCCAGGCGTTCCAAGGCCCGGCGGGGCCAGCATTTGTAGGCCCCGGTGAGGTCACCCACCGGCAGGCTCAGGACGGTGCTTACGTAGAGGTTGGCCCCTTTGCTCAGGATGCGCCGTCCCAGCCCCCAGTTGCGCACCCCGCCGCCTCGCACGTAGCGCGAACCGATGGCCACCGAGCCCCGGCGGGCCATCTCCACCAGGGCGGGCATGGCCTCGGGCGGATGGCTGAAGTCGGCGTCCATCTGGGCGAACAGGGGCGCGTCGAAGTTGGCCAGGGCATAGGCGAAGCCATCGCGGTAGGCGGTTCCCAGGCCCTGCTTGCCGGGCCGGTGCAACACATGCACCCGCGAATTTTCTTTGGCCAGGGAATCGGCGATGCGGCCGGTGCCATCGGGCGAGTTGTCATCGACGATCAAGATGCCCAGGTCCAACTCCAGCCCCAGCAGAGCCTCGCTCAAGGGACGGATATTGTTGGATTCGTTGTAGGTGGGTATTACGACCAGGGCTTCCATGGGCAATCTTTCGGTGAATGGCGGGGTTGGCGGTCAAGTCTATCTAAAATACCCGGATTGGCAAAAACTTTTTGTATGTTGAACAATTGAAAGGTCCCTCTCGTCGGACTTGACCTGGGGGGCGCTGCGAAAATATAGTGCGGAGTATAGGTGACCCCAGCAAGGAGCCCTTTGCCTAATCCTGTCCGGCATAAGGCCTTCTGGCCCTGGGTGGGCCTCCTTGTAATACTCAACCTGGCCACTCGCCTACCCTGGCTGCTCAAGGCCGACAAGTTCATAAATGCGGACCACGCTTTGTGGGGGCTCATGGCCCGCCACATTGCCCAGGGCCTGCACTTTCCCTATTACATGTACGGCCAGGGCTACATGGGCGCCGGCGAGACCTACTACCTGGCGCCGTTCTTTGCGCTTTTGGGCTCCTCGCCCAAGGTGATGGCCTGGGCCATGACCGGCCTGGTGATGCTGGTGCTGGTGCTCAATGCGGCGCTCATCCGCCGCTTGGCCGGAAGGGGCCTCGCCCTGGCCACCCTGCTGTTGGCCGCCCTGGCCCCGCCCTTTTTCTTCCGCCTGGGCTTGCTCTGCTACGGCGGCTACACCGCAGTGCTGCTGTGGGGAGTGCTCTTGTGGCTGGCCTGGACCCGTATCTATCTGACCCAGCCGCCGGATTTGGGGCGGCGGGGCTGGCGCCTGGCCTTGCTGGCCCTGGTGGCCGCCCTGGGCTGGTGGACCTGGACCATGTTCTGGCTCATGGTGATACCTTGCCTGGCCTATCACGCGGCCTTTTTGGCCGGGCGCGCCCGCCGGGGCCTGGGGCCTTCCCGCTATGGGGGGTGGGCCCCTAGGTGGGACCCGGCGGCAATGATTCTGGCCGTGCTGAGCCTGTCCTATCTGGCCTACGCCCTGGCGGTGCTGGCAGTGGGCCGGGATTTCTCTTGGCAAATTTTGCCCGGCCTGGCCATATCCAATGACCCCGCCTTGGCTCTGTATCAGGATTTGCCTCTGGCCCTGTGCGCCCTAGCCTTGGCCGGAGCCCTGTACCTTTGGCCCCGGTTGGAGCGCTGGGCCTTGGGCCGTTTTGTGCAAGAGGGAATGGCCCACCTGCTGGGGCTGGCCGCCATGGGGGTGGGTTTTTTGGCCAAGCAGGGCGGGGACGCCCTGTTCCAACAAAGCGACATCGCCGCCTGGGGCCGCTACGTGTTGCCTTTGCTGCCGGCCACACCGGAGCGGATCTGGGCCAATCTGGGTTTGCTGGTTCACAGCACGGTATCCGAGGCCTGGAGTCCCCATACCCCCCTGCAATGGGCCTGGTTGGCCTGGCTCTTGTTTGCCGCCGGGTTGGCCGCCTGCCTGGCGGTGCTGTGGTCTCTGGCCCGCTCGGCCCGGCAGCGCGGCTTGGCCCCGGCCCTGGCCAGGGATTGGATGGCCTACGCCTGCGCCCTGTCCTATCTGGGTCTGCTGGCGGCCCTGATTTTTACCACCGCCATGGTCAACCACTGCAATGTGCGCTACCTGTGGGTGAGCATCGTGTGGTGGCCCTTCCTACTGGCCTGGGGGGTTGCCGCCTTGGCCCGGCGGGCGCGTTGGCAGGGGGTGCTGGCCGGGGCGGTGCTGCTGGCGTCCCTGGGGGGAGGGATTGTCGGCGTGGCCCTGCATCCCGCGGCCTTGGCCACCGCTTCCTGGCAAGAGCACTACGGGCCTCTGCTGCGCTACATGCAAGAGCACCAGGTGCGCCACGGCTGGGCCGATTATTGGGAGGCCTACAAGCTGGACTTCCTGAGCAGGGAGAAAGTGATATTGGCCCCGCACAAAAGCTTCCAGACCAGCCTGCAGCGCTACCATCCCTATTACTGGGAGGTGCTCAAGGCCCCACGCCAGCTGTACCTGTTTCGCCCCAAGGTGGATGACGCCGCCCTGGGCAAGGTGCGGGAGGATCTGCGCCACAAGGGAGCGCCGTTTGAAGAGCGGGACCTGGGGCGCTGGCGGGTTATTTTGACCGGAGCGGCTTCTTTCGGCGGCGCATCCAAAGCCACCCCCCCACCAGCACCAAAATAAGCAGGGGCGGCGCGGCCAGGGAGGCCTTTACCCAAGGCTCGGAGTAGACCAGCCGCACCGTGTGCTTGCCCTGGGGAACCGCCACCGTGGTCATGAAGCCGTAAGCCCACTCAATGGGCGCGTCCTTGCCGTCTACTGTGGCCCGCCAGCCGTGGTGGGCGCTTTGGCTGACCACCAGCCAACCGGGGCGTTGGGCTTCCACTTCCATTTCCATGGCCTGGTTTCGCCAGGAGATCACCCGCACTCGGCCTCCGGCATCGGGCGCCGGGCCTTGAGGCGGTTGCCAGCCCGGGGGAGTCCGCCGAAACACCACCGAGCGCGATGAGTCCACCGAGGCCAGCACATGCTCGTATTCCCAGTCCGGATCAACCACCGCCGCTCGGGATACAAACCAGGCGCGTCCCAAGTAAGCCCGGTTCACCAGGAAGCCCTGGGGGCCGGGCTCCAGCCAAGGCCGGTCGGCCAGGGGGCGGCCGTCCAGGGCCAGATCATTTATGCTCACCAGGGCCGTGGCATGGGCCGAGGCCATTAGCACCGTGTCGGCCTGAACCCCCGGCGGAGTCTGCAGAGTGAGGGTCCCGCCGTTGACCTCCATGCCCTGGCGCAGGGGCCATTGGGCGCTGACTCGGCCCCGGTGCACCAGGGTCACCCGAGCCACCAATTCGCCGGGCTTGGCCTGCCCGGGCAGCATGGCCGAGGCCCTGAGGGTGAGGGTTTTCACCGGAGTGGGGCCATCCAGGCGCACCGCCGACTGGCTGTAGCCGCACAGGGCCCATTCACTTCGCCAGGCATCCACCACCGGGCTTTGCCGGTCCACCAGCTTGACCGCCCATAGCTGCAAGTAGCGGGGGTTGGCCTGGGGCTCCCACCACATCCGCCAAAAGCCCAGGGGCAGGCGGCGGTCCATGTAGCCGCCCGGCGGGTTGATGAAGTTGAGGTGGGCCAGATAAGCGGGGTACTGGTAACCCACCACGTTGTATTCGCGGTGCAAGAGCACCCGCCCCTTGCCCGGCCCCCCGGCAAGGCGCACCAGCTGGGCCGCGCGGGCCTCCAAAGCCGGATCCCGCTGGGTGGGGTCGGTGCGCTGGACCGGGTCGCCTCCCACAAAGGTGGGGGCGAAGTAGAAGCCTAGGTCCAGGGCCACCAGCCCCACCAACACCAGAGCCACCAACCGGGGCCGGGTGTGCTGGGCCAGACGTAGCACGGCCCACCACAGCACCCCCACGCAAAACAACAGCCAGGCCAGCAAATTGATGGGCGGCAGGGTTTGGCGAAAGCCCAGCGGCTTCAGTCCCAGGCTCTGTACGCACAACATCAATAGGTTCAGGGTGATGAGCACTCCGGCCAGCACCGCCAGCATGCGGCACATGGTGCCAAGCTCCTGGGCTTGGGCCCGGTAGAGCAACCAGTGCAGCCCGTATCCAGACAACACCAGCAGGGCCAGGTGCAACAGGAACATCCAGCGCACCGTTTGCCGGAAAAGGTAGTAGCCGGGCATCAGGTCGGTGAGCACCTTGTGCAGGCCCAGGTTGGCTCCCATCATCAGGATGAGGCTCACCAGGCCCAAAAGCTTGTAAAAGCCGGCTTCCTGGCGCCGCACCCAGGCTATGGCCATCAGAGCCAGGGCCAGGGGCGCGATGCCCACGTAGGCGGTGTTTTCGGCGTGGCCTTTCAATATCTGGGGATTTAGGAAGTGGGGTAGTATCCACCAGTCGCCCGAGCCTTGGGCGATGAAAGTACGATGTTTTTTGCCCACCAGGGCCTGGGCGTCGTGCACTCCCACGGGGTCGCCGGCTCCCGCCCCGGCCAGGTGGACCAGGTTGGGCAGGGCCCAGATCACCGAGGTCAGGCCCATGATCAGATAGGGGGCCAAGCCCAGGCGCCACGCTTGCCGCCAGCCTCCTTGGTTGAACTCGCTGATAATCACGTAAAGGGAGTAAAGGGTGGCCATCACTCCCACATAATAGAAAATCTGGGGGATGCCGCCGATAAAGCTCCAGCCCAAAAACACCCCGGCCCAGGCGGCGTTCAAGAGGCTGTGGCCCAGGTGGGACCGCTGCAAAAACAGCAGGGCCAGAGGAGCCCAGCAGAAGGTCTGGATCATCATGGAGTGTTCGCTGTGGGCCACCACCACTCCCATGCAGCCCATGACCACGCCCATGACCGTGGCCGCCGCCCGGCCCAGATTCAGCTGCATACCCAGCAAAAAGGCCCCCAGCCCGGCCAGGGAGCAATAGGCGGTGAGCACCTTTTGCAGATAGTCGCTGCGTAGCAGGCCCTCCTCCAGGAAGAAGACGTTGATGAGCGACAGGGGGTTGAACAGGTCGAACAGGTATTCCATGAAGGGCAGGCCGGTGGCGATTAGGGGGTCCCACAAGGTCAGCTTGCCCTGGGCCAGATCCCGAAAAAAATAGGCTCTTTGAGCGGTCAGCTCCAGAAAATCACGCCCTAAAAACAGCCGGTAGTCCAGATCGGGCCAAAGATAGAGCCAGCGCTGCAACCAGGGCAAAAGCACCACCAGGGCCGCACCGGCGAGAGTCCAGACGATGGTCTGGTTGGCGTGGAGAGGGCTGTTTGGGGCCGGAGGGGTAGGCATTAACAGTTCCTTTTCCTGGTCAAACGAGGGCTGGTCCACAGGATGGTACGTTACCCCGCTAAATGTCAAGCACCCAACACCCTGATAGTGCAGTTGAAAGCGGCGAGTAGCTCCCTTGTGGGCCGGGTAGGCCCCGGTGTAAGATTAGCCGGAATTTCGGGGGCGCCGCGGGGGGAGGCGATTTGGTGAACCCTTTCCCGTGCATGAATTCCCCGCGATGTATATGATGGAAACGCTGCCTGGATGGGCGGCGAAAGGATATGGTCCATGCGTTGCCCTGGGGCGCTGAAAAACTGGAGGCCGCGTTTGCCCTGGACCGGCCTGGGCCTGGCCGTGGTTTTGGCCCTGGGCCTGGCGCTACGCCTGTGGGGGTTGGACTGGCCCCACGGCCTGCACCCGGACGAGTGGGCCGCGGACATTATCGCCTCCTTTGCCCAGGGCCATTGGTACTATCCCCACCCGGTGATCTGGCATCAGGTCTTCTACCTGGTGTCGGGCTTCACCTACATCCCGGCCCAGATGCTCCTGGGCAAGCTGGTGGTCCTGCTGGGCCCGGCCTACGTCCAGGTTCCGGTGATTTCCTATCTGTTTTGGGGGCGCCTGTGGGTGGCCCTGCTGGGCGCGGCCAACGTGTGGGCCCTCTACGCCCTGGTGCGGGCCCTGGGCCTAAGCCGGGCGGCCGGGTTGGCCGCGGCCCTGCTGTTGGCGGTGAACCCCCTGCTGGTGGTGCACTGCCACTACCTCACCGTGGACGCTCCCCTGGCCCTGGCGGTGACCCTGGGCCTATGGGCGGGGGTGCGCCTGGCCCAAGACCCCCGCTGGTGGCGCTATCTGGTGGCAGGGCTGGCCTTTGGCCTAACCCTGACCACCAAGGCCAACGGCGGGGTTATCCTCTTCGCCTTTGTCACCGCCCATCTGGTCACGGTGTGGGAGCGCAAGCCGCCCTGGGGGCGCTGGCTGCTGGCCCAACCGGCGGTGTTCGCCCTGGGCGGGATGTTGGGCATGGTGGTGGGCTACCCCGGTTTTTTGCTGGCCAAGGACAACCCCCTGTTCAAGTACGCCGAGCAGGTGCACAACTTTACCCGGCCCCACTTCGCCGAGCATATCTCGTTTTGGAACAGCCCCCTGGGTGACCGCCTGGCCTGGTCGGCCCACACCATCGGCGACGCCATCGGCTGGGAACTGGTGGCGCTGTTCGCCCTGGGCCTGGCCCTGGCCATCTGGCGGCGCTACCGCGCGGTGTGGGTGGTGGCCGCCTACCCGCTGTTCTACTACTTCCCCTATCTTTTCCTGTCCCACCGCCTGGCCGAGCGGGACCTTACCAGCATCGTTGCGCCGATGATCTGCCTGGCCATGCTGCCTTTGGCCTGGGCCGTGGGCCGCATGCCCCGCTGGGGCAAAGCCGCCCTGTGGGCCGTGGTCGCCCTGGCCCTGATGATGGTGCCCCTGGGCCGCTCCATGGCCGGGGCTTATTTGTTTTGGCAGGAAGAGACCAGAGTTTCGGCCACGCGCTGGGCCGGGGCCGACCTGCCCCCCGGCGGCCACCTGTATCAAGGAGGATACGGCACCCCCAAGGTGCCCCTGGCCACCGAGTTTTATCATTCGCAAGACCCGTCCCGGTACTTGGGCGAGGAAAACTTCGTGCTGGTCTCCTCCACGGACGCGGACCGCTACTTTTTTCAGTGGGACAAGATTCCCCGTAACCCCATGGGCCGCCTGCTGGACGCCTTTGGCAAGTGGCAGCTCATCAAGGAGTTCGACCTGGGCTACCACACCGCCCAGGACAAGCTGCCGGGGCGCTTCAAGTACCCGGTGTTCGTGGACCCCTATCTGCGCTTCTACGCCGCCCGGCCCAACCTGCCCCAGACCCAGAGCCTGGGCCTGGAGCGGCCGCCGTCCTTCGCCCCCGCGCCTTATGCGGTGGTCTACACCAACCACCGGGCCTACAGCGGCGACGGCGCCGCGGCCCTGGTGAGCGGCCCGGCCCGGGCGGTGCGGGTGTTGCGCCCGCCCCAGGAGCTTTTGGCCGTGCAGGTGGAGCTGGTAAACCTGGGCAAGAAGGCGGTGGATATCAAGCTGGTGCAGGGGCTGCACCGGCGCCGCCTGCGCCTGGAGCCGGGACAGCGGGAGCGCTTTATTCACCAGCCGCAGAACTGGCCCCCCACCGTGGAGCGAGCCTATCCCTACACCCTGTGGGTGGAGAGCCCCGGCCAAGTGTTCATGCGCCTGACCAGCGACCCCCTGCTGGTGGGGCTGCGTTGTTTGGAACTGAAGCGCTGGGAGCCGGCCGGGCGTTTGCTGGCCCAGGCCCAGGCCGCGCGGCCCCAGGCCCTTTTGCCCCGAGCCCTGGGCGCGGCGGTCTTGCTGGGGCAGGGGCGGGTGCAGCCCGCCGCGCCGCTGCTGGCCGATCAGGCCAAGGCCCTGGAGCGCTTGGCCGCCCTGGTCTTGAGCTCCGCTCCCCCGGACGGCGGCCTGGCCAAGTTGGCCGCCTGGGCCGGGCTCTACCCCGACCTGCTGGCCAACTCCCTCACCCGGCGCTACGTGCCCACTGACTATGAACAGGGGCCGGGCCAAGCGAATCAACAAGAACATGCCGCTTTTAGTTTCCAGGCCCAGGCCGCCGAGGGCAGCCAAGGCCACCGGGAGATGCTGCGCCTCAAGGAGCTGTTGCCTCCCTGGCCCCTGCGGGTGCGCCTTCGCCTGAGCCGCCGCAGCCTGTCATACGCGCCCGACCAACCCCTGGCCGTGCTCCAGGCCGTGGCCCAAGGTCCCCAGGGCAAGAGCCTGACGGTGCGCAAGGAACTGCGGCCCGCGGACATGGGGGAGGGCACCAGGCGCCGTACCATAGAGTTGGACCTGCCCGCCTCTGGCCCTGCCCAGCGCTGGAGCTTCGAGCTGCGCTCCCTGGCCGGGTCCACCCTGCATCTGGACGGGGTGGAAATTCAGGTGGAGCCCCGGCCCCAACTTAGGGTCATGGCCCGCTGGGCCTTTTGGGCCCAGGGCGAGCTGATGCGCCGCCAGGGAAGGCCCGCCCCGGCGGCGGCCATGCTGGCCTGGGTGGAGCGCCTGGACCCTGACTTCGCCCCCGGCCTGATGAGCCAGGCGCAGGCCCTGGTGGCCAGCGGCCAGCCCGAGGCGGCCAGACGGCGTCTGGCCAAGGCTTTGGCCGAGCTGCCCAAGCAGGGCGAGCTTGGGGCCTGGGTTCGGGGCGAGCTGGAAAAGCTAGAGGCCAAGGGGGGTTCCGTGCCTTCTTCCCTGCGCTAAGACTCGCACGCGCCCGGCCTGGGGCCGCATTGCCAACGCCCCGCAAACTCTATATAATCCCGAGTCATGCAACGCGAGATCAACAGCTTGAGCCAGGAGTCCTGGGACCTGGTGGTGGTGGGCGGCGGCATCTACGGCGCGGCGGCCCTGTGGGAGGCCTCCCGCCGGGGGCTACGGGCGGTGCTTTTGGAGGCCGATGATTTCGGCGGGGCCACCAGCGCCAATAGCCTCAAAGTGATCCACGGCGGGTTCCGCTACTTGCAGTCCATGGACCTGGCCCGGGTGCGCCTTTCCGCCGCCGAGCTGGTGGGGCTTATGCTCATCGCTCCCCATTTGGTGAGCCCCTTGCCCTGCCTGGTGCCCACCAAGGGCTTGGGCAAGCAGGGACGCCCCGCCTTCGCCGTGGCCCTGGCCATATACAACTACCTGACCGGCCATGCAAAACTGCGCGGCAAGCTGTTGAGCAAGGCCGAAACCACGGCGCGCTTCAGCCTGTGCCCCCCGCCCGGCTTCAGCGGGGGGGTGCTCTGGCACGACGGCCTGGTGCACGACTCCGAGCGCCTCACTCTGGGCTATGTGCTGGGAGCCGGGGAGCACGGCGGCCAGGCAGCCAACTACGTTAGGGCCACCGGTCTCATCGAGGAAAAGGGCCGCGCCGCCGGGGTCAAGGCCGTCGACCAACTCAGCGGCCAGGAGTTCGAGGTGCGGGGCAAGGTGGTGCTCATTACCGCCGGTCCCTGGGCCATGGAGATGGCGGGCCGGGCCGACCAACCCCTGGCCCTGGCTTCGGCCCTGAATTTGGTGGTGCGCCGCTGTTGGAGCGAGTCCGCCGTGGGCCTGCGCTCCCTGACCAGCCGGGCCGACGACCCGGTGTGCGGGGGGCGCCGTTTCATGTTCATGGTGCCCTGGCACGGCCACACCATCTTGGGCACCGCCTACCGGCTTTGGCCAAACCAGGCCTTGCCGGCCGGGCCCTCCCGCCAGGAAATGCTGGCCCTTTTGGATGAGTTCAACGCCGCCTGCCCCGAGTTGGAGCTGACTCCGGGGGACATCTCCCATTGCCACTGGGGCCGGGTGCCGTTGGAGCATCCGGGCAAGTCCCCGGTGGGCGGCGGACTGGCCAGCAAGCGCCGCCTTTTGGAGCGCCCCGGCCTAGTCGTGGTAAGCGGGGCCAAGTACACCACCGCCCGGGCGGTGGCCTCCGAGGCAGTGGCCCGGTCCTGCGCCCAACTGGGCCAGGAGGCCCCGGAGCTTCCCTTGGAGCCGGTGTGGGGCGGCGAGGAGAGGCAGGCGGAACTGCCCGCCGAATTGTCTCCCGCCGCCGCCCACCTAAAGGCCCAATACGGCAGCCGGGCCGCGGAGGTGGCGGCCATGGCGGGCGGCGACCCCGCTCTGCTGGAGCCCCTGGCCCCGGACACACAGGTGCTGGGCTGCGAGGTGGTGCAGGCGGTGGAGGCGGAGATGGCCCAGCACCTGGCGGACGTGAGCCTGCGGCGAACCGTCTTGGGCAAGATGGGCCGACCCTCGGACCAGGCCCTGGCTGCCGCCGTAAAGATCATGGCCGACCGCCTGGGCTGGGACATAGCCCGCCAAGAGGCGGAGATGGCCCAGGCGCTTGGGCCTTACGAGATTTTGGAGGGCCTGGCATGAGCCCCGCCCGCCGCGAGGACTGCGATCTGGTCACCGCCAGCGAGGCCTATGCCCAGCGCTTCAGCGGAGAGGTGGGGGCCTATTTCCTCAAGGTGCAGACCGCGCGCACTCTGGAGCTTATCGCCCCCTGGCCCGGAGCCAAGGTCTTGGACGTGGGCGGGGGCCACGCCCAGCTGGCCGGGCCGTTGAGCCAGGCGGGCTACCAGGTCACCGTGGCGGGCAGCAGCGACGCCTGCGCCCAGCGCCTGGAGCGCCTGCTGACCCCCGGCTCCTATGAGTTTCAGGCGGTGGACCTCATGAACATGCCCTGGCCGGAAAAAAGCTTCGACTTGGTGCTGAGCTATCGCATGCTCACCCACGTGGCCGACCCGGCGGGCTACGCGGCCCAGCTCTGCCGCCTGGCCCGGAGGGCGGTGGTGGTGGACTACCCGGCCAAGAAGAGCTTCAACTTGGCGGCCGATTCGCTATTCAAGGCCAAGCAGTCCCTGGACGACAACCAGCACACCCGGCCCTTTGTGAGCTTCTGGGACAAGGAAGTGAACGCGCTTTTCGCGGCCCAGGGTTTCGGCCATCCCACCCGGCGGCGGCAGCACTTCTGGCCCATGGCTCTGCACCGGGCCTTCAAATCGGGCGGCGTCACCAAGTCCGCCGAGGGCCTGGCCCGGGGCCTGGGGCTGACCGCCCTGCTGGGCTCGCCGGTGATTCTCAGGATGGAGCGCCTACCGTGAAGATTCTCCTCCTGGCGCCCCATCCCTTTTTCCAGGAGCGGGGCACGCCTATAGCGGTGCGCTTGTTGGCCTCGGAACTGGCCGAGCAGGGTCACGCCGTGGAAATGCTTTGCTACCACGAGGGGATCGAGGTGGAGATACCCGGCGTAACAATCCACCGCATCACCCCGCCTTCCTGGGTGCGGGGAGTGCCGCCGGGCCCCTCCTGGCAAAAAATAGTTTGCGATTTGTACATGTGGCCCGCGGCCAAACGCTTGGCCGCTGAAGGCCGTTTCGATTTGGTGCACGCGGTGGAGGAGGCGGCCTTCATGGCCCGCCGCCTAAAGAAGCTATACGGCCTACCATACATCTACGACATGGATTCGTGCATGTCCGCCCAGATCGCCGACAAGTTTCCTATCGCCAAGCCCCTGGCCCGCATGTGGGAGCGCTGGGAAGCGGGCGCGGTGCAGGAAAGCGCCGGGGTGGTGGCGGTGTGCCAGTCCCTGGTGGAGGTGGCCCAGGGCCATGACGCCCGCGTGCCGGTGTGCCGCCTGGAGGACGTGAGCCTCTTGGAGCAGCTCGGCGAGCCGCCCGAGGAGCGCCTGGGCCTGGACGGCCCGGTGATCATGTACGTGGGCAATCTGGAATCCTACCAGGGCATCGACCTTTTGCTGGAGGCTTTCGCGCTCGCAGCCGTGAAGCACCCCGAGGCCCATCTGGTGGTGATCGGGGGCAGCGACAAGGACGTGGCCAAATACCGAGGCCAAGCCCAGGCCATGGGTCTGGAAGGCACCGCCCACTTCCTGGGGCCGCGCCCCCCGGCCCATCTGGCCCATTACCTGGATCAGGCCGATATTTTGGTGAGCCCACGCATCCAGGGCGAGAACACCCCCATGAAGATTTACTCCTATTTGGACTCGGGACGCCCCCTGGTGGCCACCCGTTTGGCAACCCACACCCAGGTTTTGGACGACGGCATCAGCCTATTGGTGGAGCCCAACGCCGGGGACCTGGCCCGTGGCCTCGGCGAGCTGCTTGACCATCCCGAGCAGGGCCGGGCCTTGGCCGCCGCCGCCCAGGAGCGCATGGCAAGCCACTACAGCCTGGAAGCCTACCGCCGCAAGCTGCACGGCTTTTATGAGAGCCTGGAAAGCGCCCTGGAACGGGGAGGGCGGCCATGAGCCAGGATAAGGCGGGCTGGGCCCTGGAGCTGTTCAAGCGCTCGGTGCTCAAGCAGCAAAAATTTAGCAACATAAAGGCCCTGTTGGGCGACACCACCGGCCAGCGCTGCCTGGACATAGGGGCGGACAACGGGGTGGTGAGCCTCCTCTTGCGCCAAAACGGGGGCGACTGGGCCAGCGCGGACCTGGCCCCCGAGGCGGTGGCCAGCATCCGCTCCCTGGTGGGGGGGCGGGTTGAGCAAATCGACGGCGGCCCAACCCCCTTTGATGACAACGAGTTCGACACCATCGTGGTGGTGGATTTTCTGGAGCACATTCCCGGCGATAAGGCCTTTGTGGCCGAGCTGGCCCGCATCCTGAGACCCGGCGGCCGGCTCATCGTCAACGTGCCACGGGAGCCCCGCTGGTCCCTGGTGTGGCCCCTGCGCCACGCCATCGGCCTCACCGACCAGTGGCACGGGCATCTTCGGCCCGGTTACCGGCGTGACAGCCTCACCACCCTGCTGGAGCCATACTTCGACGTCACGGCCGCCAACACCTATTGCAAAACTTTCTCCGAGCTGTTGGACACGGCGCTCAATTTTGGGTATGTGATCAAAAAGCGCCGCAAGGGGGGCCAAACCTCCACGGCCAAGGGGACGGTGGTCACCCAGGCCGACTGGAGCGGCGGCGGCGCGGGAGCCATGAAGGCCCTTTACCCGGCCATGCGGGCCTGGGTGGGCCTGGATGTGCTTTTGCCGTTTTTCAAAGGATATAGACTCATAGTTCAGGCGAGGCGCAGGAGTAATAAATGAAAATTTTGGTGACCGGCGGCACCGGCTTTACCGGCTCGGCCCTGGTTAAAAAGCTCATATCCCTGGGGCACCAAGTGGTGGCCCTGGACTACAAGGAAGGCCTCATCCCCCAGAACCTCCGCGAGGCCGGGGCCGAGGTGCATATTGGCTCGGTGACCGACAAGGACCTGGTGGAAAAGGCCATGCAGGGGGTGGAGATCGTCCATCACCTGGCCGCCGCTTTCCGCGAGCTAAACGTGCCCGAGACCTTTTACGACGACGTAAACACCGGCGGTACCCGCAACGTCTTCGAGGCGGCGGTGCGCCACGGGGTGCGCAAGGTGGTCTACTGCTCCACCTGCGGAGTGCACGGCAATGTGGACAACCCTCCCGGTGGTGAGGAGGCCCCAATCCAGCCGGCGGACTATTACCAGCAGACCAAGTACAACGGCGAGTTGGTGGCCCAGGAGTTTTTCGCCCAGGGCATGAAGACCAGCATACTCAGGCCAGCGGCCATCTACGGCCCCGGCGACCCGGAGCGCTTTTTCATGATCTACTCCCGGGTGGCCAAGGGGGTGTTCCCCATGTTCGGCTCGGGCAAGACCCTGTACCACCCGCTGTACATCGACAACCTGGTGGACGCCTTCCTCCTGGCCCAGGAGGAGGACAAGGGCTTGGGCCAGGCCTACCTCATCGCCGACGAGCACTTCTACCCCATCGAGGAACTGGTCAAGCGGGTTGCTCAGGCCATGGGCCGGGAAGTGAAGATTCCCCATTACCCGGTGTGGCCCCTGGTGGCCGCCGGGCACGTGTGCGAAAAGCTGTGCAAGCCCTTTGGGGTGACCCCGCCCATCTTCCCTCGGAGGGTGGACTGGTACCGCCAGAACCGGGCCTTTAAGATCGACAAGGCCAAGGCCGAGCTGGGTTACGCTCCCAAGGTGGGCATCGACGAAGGTCTAAAAAACACCTACCTCTGGTATCAAGAGATGGGCTACCTCAAGTGAGGTTGAGCTAGGCCATGCCCACCCCCCTGGGCCACGCCCTGGCCGGAGTGGCCTTTGGCACCGCCGCCAGCGGCGGGCGCACCATCCTGGGGCCGGTGAAGGACCTGGTCTTCTTCGCGGGCTTCGGGTTGCTGGCCGACCTGGACTTTATCCCCGGCCTGATATTGGGCCAAGGGGCCGCCTGGCACCGGGGAGTGAGCCACTCCATCACCGCCGCGGCGGTGGCCGGGCTGCTGGCCTGGCTGTGGGCCCGGCGCAGGCCACAGGGCGGTTGGCTGGCCCTGGGGGCTCTGGCCGCCTACGCCAGCCACATATTGCTGGACTACCTCAACGTGGACACCAAGGCCCCCTTTGGGATACCCTTGCTCTGGCCCTTTTCCGGGGAGTATATGCTGTCCCATCATGCTATATTTCTTGATGTTAAGCGCCACGCCCTTACCTGGGCCATCGTGAAGCACGATCTTTTGACCATGGTCTGGGAAACCCTGTTGCTGGGGCCGCCGGCGGTCTTGGCTCTATTCTGGCGGCGAGTAAAGCGCCGCCGGACCAAAGGACGAAACTAAGTGGATCTGTCAGTCGTCGTACCGATATACAACGAGAGCGCCAACCTGGAGTCCCTGCACCAGGAACTGCACGAGGCCCTGGAGCCTCTGGGCCTGGACTATGAGGTGATCTACGTGGATGACGGCTCCCGGGACGACAGCTTTGACATGCTGGCCCGCATGGCCGCCGAGGAGCCCCGCGACGTGGTGGTGCGCCTGCGCAAGAATTTCGGCCAGACCGCAGCCATGAGCGCGGGTTTCGACCATGCCCAGGCGACATCGTCGTGACCATGGACGGTGACCTGCAAAACGACCCCCGCGACATTCCCAAGCTGCTGACCAAGCTGGCCGACGGCTATGACATCGCGGCGGGCTGGCGCCACGACCGCCAGGACAAGTACCTCTCGCGCAGGCTGCCTTCCAAGCTGGCCAACGGGCTCATCAGCAAGATCACCAAGGTCAAGCTGCACGACTACGGCTGCACCCTCAAGGCCTTCAAGTCCGAGGTTATCCAGAACGTGCGCCTGTACGGCGAACTGCACCGTTTCATCCCGGCCATCGCTTCGCTGATGGGAGTGAATATCGCAGAGGTGAAGGTGAATCACCGGGCGCGCAAGGCGGGCAAGAGCAAGTACGGCATCGGCCGCACGCCCAGGGTGCTCCTTGATCTGATCACCGTGAAGTTCCTCTTGTCCTACTCCACCAGGCCCATACAGATCTTCGGCCTTTGGGGGCTCATGACCTTTGGGGCCGGTTTTCTCCTGGGCCTTTACTACACCTGCCTGAAGTTCTTCGCCGGGGTTCCCCTGTGGGGCAAACCCGGCCTGTTCCTGGCGATCTTGCTTTTGTTCATCGGGGTGCAGCTCGTATGCATCGGCCTGTTGGGCGAGATGCAGGTGCGCACCTACTACGAGGCCCAGGCCAAGCCCATCTACGCCGTGCGCCAGGTGATTAACTACACCCCGGCCCAGCGGGGCTGATCCCCCCTGGGGAGCGGCTTGGGCCCCCCATGAGGACTGCGTCTTGAAACTCATCTACGACCTTAGACTGTTGACCGGCCAGATGCACGGCATGGCCCGCTATGCCCTGGAGCTCTTGCAGGCCATGCTGGATGCCGAGCCGGAGCTTGCCGTGGGGGCGTTGGTGCGCAAGCCCGAATACGCCAAATTTTTGCCCTCCGACCCCAGGGTGGTGGCTATCGCCGCCAACGTGGCCCCTTACGGCATTTCCAGCCAGATGAGCATGGCCCGCTTGATCAGCGGCCTGAAGCCCGAGATTTATCACTGCCCCTTTTATGCTCCCCCCGCCCGCTTCAACGGCCCCATGGTCTTTACCATCCACGATCTCATTCACCTGCGTTTCCCCAAGGACCACGGTCTGCGCTACCGCTTTTTCTATCTTTGGTTCGTGGCTCCGGCGGCCAAACGCGCCGGGGCGGTGTTCACCCCCAGCAAACATTCCAAGCAGGACCTCATCGAGCTCATGGGGGTGCCCGAGGGCAAGATAGTCATCACCCCCAACGCGGCGGGCGAGGCCTTCAAGCCGCCGGCCAAGGGGGCGAATCCCCCACCGGGCCTGCCGGAGCGCTACGTATTGGGAGTGGGCAACCCCAAGCGCCACAAGAACCTGGGCGCTTTGGTCGAGGCCCATCAGCAGCTTTTGCGCAACCCGCCCGGCGGCATCGAGGTGCCGCCGCTGGTTGTGGTGGGGGTTGGGCCGGGGCAGGCCGACTGGGCCAAGCCCAGCGATGATTTGATTTTGCTGGCCTCTCTGGAAGACGCGGACTTGGCCACGGCATACGGCTTGGCTTGGGCGGTGGTGGTGCCCTCGCTCTACGAGGGCTTCGGCCTGCCCGCCCTGGAGGCCATGGCCTGCGGCGCGCCGGTGCTGGCCGCCAACCGGGCCTCCCTGCCCGAGGTGGTGGGCGAGGCCGGGCTGCTGTGCGAGCCGGACGCCGAATCCCTGGCCGAGGGTCTGGGGCGCTTGATGATTGATTCGGCCCTGGCCCAGCGCCTGCGCCAGGCCGGTCCGGGACAGGCGGCCAAGTTCTCCTGGGCCCGCACCGCCAAGACCACCCTGGCCACTTACCGCCGGGTGGCGGCGAGGTGGCGATGAGCGTTTCCCCCCTGCCGCCCACCCTCACCGGGGTCCGGGTGGTGCTGGTGCACGACTGGCTCACCGGCATGCGCGGCGGAGAAAAGGTGCTGGAGGCCCTGTGCCGCATCTTTCCCCAGGCGCCGCTGTACACCCTGTTGCATGTGCCGGGCTCGGTGAGCAGCCTCATCGAACAGCGGCCCATCCGCACCTCTTTTTTGCAGTCGCTGCCCCTGGCGGGCAAACGCTACCGCCACTATCTGCCCCTGTTCCCCCAGGCGGTCAACTCGCTCAAGCTGCCGCCCTGCGATTTGGTGCTATCCACCAGCCACTGCGTGGCCAAGGCGGTGCGTCCGCCCCAGGGCTCGGTGCACGTGAGCTACCTGCACACGCCCATGCGCTACATCTGGGACATGTACTCCGAGTACTTCGGCCCCGGCCGGGGTGGGGCGGCCCGCTACGTCATGCCCCTGCTGCGCGGGCGTTTTCAGCGTTGGGATGTGTCCACCTGCGGCCGGGTGCATCATTTTCTGGCCAACAGCCGCCACGTGGCCCGGCGCATAGAGCGCCATTACGGGCGCCGCTCCCAGGTTATCCACCCTCCGGTGGACGCCGGGCGCTTCGCCCCAGCGGCCCAGGTGGATGACTACTACCTGGTGGTCAGCGCCCTGGTGCCCTACAAGCGGGTGGACCTGGCCGTCCAGGCCTGCAACAAGGCCGGACGGCGGCTGATCGTGGTGGGCAGCGGGCCGGAAGAGGATCGCCTCAAAGCCATGGCCGGGCCGACGGTGGAGTTCATGGGATGGGTGAGCGACGAGCACTTGGCCGGGCTCTACGCCAAGGCTCGGGCCTTTTTGTTTCCCGGCGAGGAGGATTTCGGCATCACTCCCCTGGAGTCCATGGCCTCGGGCCGCCCGGTGGTGGCCTATGCCAAGGGGGGAGCCATGGAGACGGTGGTGGGTCTGCACGACCCGGTCGGGCGTGCGCCCACGGGGGTGTTTTTTCACCGCCAGGAGGCGGGCGCCATGGCCGCCGCCCTGGACGAGTTGGAGGCCGGGCTGGAATCCTTTGACCCCCAGGCCCTGGCCGAGCACGCGGCTGGCTTTGACACCGGGGTCTTCATGCGCCGCATGAGCGCTTTTCTGGCCGAGGTCCTTGCTTCCTCGGAAGTTGACCCGGCCCGGGAGCGATGATAGCTTTTTCCCAGCGGGCCGCTATAATGGCGGCCCAGCGGCGTTTAGCGGCCCATAATTTCTTGGGGAGGACTCCGTGCAAGTTCTGATCATCGGCGCGGGCGAGGTGGGCTTTCACACCGCGCTCAGGCTGTCCCACGAAGGCCACCGGGTGGTGGTGGTGGACAGCCTGCCCGAGCGGGTGCGCCAGATATCCGAGCAGATGGACGTGCAGACCCTGGTGGGCCAGGGCTCGAGCCCGGCGGTGCTCAGGACCGCCGGGGTGCACAAGGCCGATCTGGTGTTGGTGGTCACCAACAGCGACGAGGTGAACCTGGCCGCCTGCCGTTTCGCCCGTTTGCTGGCTCCGGCGGCCACCCTGATCGCCCGCATCCGCAGCACCGATTATCTGGATTTTTTCGAGGAAGTGGGCGCGGCCAGCCTGGACGTGGATACGGTTATTAACCCCGAGCGGGAGGTGGCCACCCAGATCATGCAGTTTTTGGCGGTGCCCGCGGCCAGCAGCGTGGCCGACTTCGCCGGGGGCATGGTCAAGATGCTGGGGCTAAAAATTCCCCCCACCTGCGCCCACGTGGGCCAGCCGCTCAGCGAACTGCGCATCGCCGGGGGGCCGCGCTTTTTGGTGGTGGCCATCGAGCGCGGCGGCAAGTCCATCATCCCCCGGGGCGACGACGTGATCCTTTCCGACGACCTGGCCTACGTGGTCACCCGCAGCGAAAACATCGACTTGGTGGTGGAGCACTTTGGCTTGCAGAGCCAGCCGGTGCGCAACCTGGTGGTGGTGGGCGGCGGGGCCATCGGCCGCTTGGTGGCCCAGTGGGCCCGCGAGCGGGGCATCAAGATACGCATCATCGAAAAGAACGAAGCCCGCTGCGAGCGGCTGGTGGACCAGCTGGAGGACGTCACCATCCTCAACGGCGACGGCACCGACATGAGCCTGCTGGAAGAGGAGAACGTGGGCGCGGCCGACGTGTTCGCGGCGGTCACCGACGATGAGGAAGACAACGTTCTCATCGCCCTGTTGGGACGCAAGATGGGCGCGCGCCGCACCATCGCCAGGGTGGCTCATTTGGGCTACGTGCCCCTGGTCAGCTCCCTGGGCCTGGATTTGGTGGTGAGCCCCCGTTTCGCGGCGGTGGGAGCCATCCTGCGCCACCTCAGGGCGGGCAAGGTCTTGGCCGTGGCCCCGCTCAAGGACGAGGACACCGAGGTCATCGAGGTGGAGGCCCAGGAGACCAGCGAGGTGGTGGGCAAGCCGCTCAGCCAGGTGAACCTGCCCCAGGGCTCGCTGGTGGCGGCGGTGATCAAAAACGAATCAGTGGAGATCGCCACCGGCGACACCGTGGTGCAACCCGGCGACCGCCTGGTGATTTTCGTTACCCGCAAGGTGCTCAAGAAGGTGGAAAAGCTTCTCACCGTGCGCCTGGAATACTTCTAAAGAGAGGTTGGCCTTGGGCCTGGCTGTCGTCCTATCCCTATTGGGGGTGTTGTGCATGGGCGTGGGGCTGTTCATGCTCCTGCCCTTGGGCGTGGCCCTGTACTATGGCGAGCCCGCCTGGCACGCCTTTGCCGGTGGGGCGTTCATCAGCCTCATTCTCGGCGCGGGACTGTTCTGGCTTTTCCGCGACAAGGACAGCCGGGAGATGAACCACCGCCAGGGCATGGCCATCGTGGGCATCTCCTGGGCCGTCGCCGGAATCCTGGGCGCGCTGCCCTTTTACCTCAGCGGGGAGTTCGCGGGCTTTGGGGACGCGGTGTTCGAGTCGGTGAGCGGCTTCACCACCACCGGGGCCAGCGTGCTCACCAACGTGGAGGCCTCCTCCAAGGGAGTTCTGTTCTGGCGGGCGCTGACCCATTGGCTGGGCGGCATGGGCTTTATCGTCTTGTCCGTGGCCATCCTGCCCTTCGTGGGGGTGGGCGGCATGCAGCTGTTCAAGGCCGAGGTGCCCAGCCCCACCCCGGACCGCCTGGCTCCGCGCATCACCGACACCGCCAGCGTGCTGTGGAAGGTCTACGCGGCCATCACCGCCGCGGAAGTGGTGTTGCTCATGCTGGGGGGCATGGACTGGTTCGACGCCACCTGCCAGTCATTCGCCACCATGGCCACCGGCGGCTTCTCCACCAAAAACGCCTCCATCGCCGGCTTTAACAGCGACTACGTGGACGTGATCGTCACCATCTTCATGATCCTGGCGGGCATGAACTTCACCCTGCACTTCCAGATGATGTGGCAGCGGCGCTGGAGCGCATGGTGGCGCAACGAAGAGTGGCGCACCTACATGTACCTGTGGCTGGGCGCGGCCCTGGTTGGAGCCATGGCCCTGTGGTTCATCTCCGGCAAGGGGGCCTGGGAGTCCATCCGCCTGGCCGCTTTCCAAAGCGCCACCATCCTTACCACCACCGGATTCGCCACGGCGGACTACGGCCTATGGCCCCCGGTGGCCCTGGCCGCCCTGGTGATATTGATGTTCATTGGTGGCTCGGCAGGCTCCACCGGCGGCGGCCCCAAGGTAATGCGCCTGATGGTGGTGTTCAAGCAGGTCAAGGCCGAGCTCAGGCGCCTGGTGCATCCTCGGGTGGTGGCCCCGGTGCGCCTGGAGCATCACACCGTGGACCGGAGCATCGTGGCCTCGGTGTGGGGCTTCATGGGGGCCTATCTGGCCTGCTTCCTCCTGGTTGGGGTCTTGCTCACGGCCATGGACCTGGACCTGGTCACCTCCTTCACCGCCTCCATCGCCTGCCTGGGCAACATAGGCCCCGGTCTGGGCTCGGTGGGCCCGGCGGGCAACTACGCCCATCTGCCCCTGGCCGCCAAATGGCTGCTGTCGTTGGCCATGATCGTGGGACGCTTGGAAGTCTATACAGTCCTGGTTCTCTTCTTACCGGAATTTTGGCGCGACTAGACCGCCGCGTCGCCTCGCAGCTGCCGCCGCACCAGGCGCAGTGCCTCCTTGCGGATCAAGCCGCTGAAGGGCCCGATGAGGCTCCAGTACAAACGGAAGTAGCGGAGGGCCCGGGGGCCCAGGCACAGCACTCTGGTCTCGGTGCTTAAAATACAACCGCCGCCTGGCATGGGCTCGGTCAGGAAGTTCATGGCCATCTTGGCATAGCCGAGGCGCGTGAAATCCACGAACTCGTCCGGGCTCACCCGCAGCAGCTCGGCCGTGGGCAGCCAAAAGCGTCCCGCCATTCCCACCACCAGCTCCCGGCCCGGCTCCTCGCCCAAGAGGGTAAAACCAGACCCTGGCGGGTTTGCCTGGGTGAGCTTGACCTTGGCGCTGCCCAAACCGCGCAGCAAGACCAACCAGCGCACCAAAGGTGATTGGCTCCAGTCCAGGTCCAGGATCAGGGGATGCACTCGCTCGGGAGGGGCAGGGAAAAGGGCCTGGTAGCGGGCGTGCACATCATAGGTGGGTAAGAATTCGTCCAGCAGCATGTTTTGATTCGCGTATTCCAGGCAGGCCGTGGGTTGGGCTACGCCGACCGCCGACATGCCGGGTCAATGCCCATGTGCGAGCTTCGACGTAGCTTACGCTTTCCTTCAGGGAGCTACGCTGAAATGATAGCCATTTTGCTGCGTAAAGTAATTAAAATTTAACCTCACCTCACCGCCATTATAGGCGTCAGGTCCAAATGCTCGCGCACCGCCTGGTTCAAGGCCTGGCCGGTTATTTGATCGCGCGGGCCCAGGTAGGGCAGGGCGCCCATGAAAGGCGTGCCACTGTACTCCACAATCAGGGCGTGGTTTTGTTTGATGGAGGGATCATCTGGGTCGGCGGGCTGGGTGTGGCTGAAGATGAAGCCCACCACCGCCAGGCCCGCGCCTTTCAGGGCCTGAATGGTGAGCAGAGTGTGGTTGATGGTGCCCAGGCCAGGCCGGGCGGCCACCACCACCGGTAGGCTCAGCTCCACGGCCAGGTCCCGGAAGGTGGCTCCCGGCGCGATGGGCACCAATAGGCCGCCCACCCCCTCGATGACTCCGAATTCCTGGCCCGCCATAAACTCCCGGCAGGATGCCGCCGAGGCGGCCAGGGACAGCTCCACCCCTTCCTCGCGGGCGGCGGCCAGGGGCGACAGGGGAGCCCGCAAACACACCGGGTTCAGGGTGTGCAGCGGCTCCTTGAGGCCCACCAGCCGGTGCAAAAGGGCCACGTCCGGGCTCACCTGCCCGCCGGGGCCGGGGGCGCATTCGCTGGCCAGGGGTTTGAGGTAGCCCGCCGGAATCCCGGCGTCGCGCAGGCCCGCCACCAGGGCCGCCGAGACCATGGTCTTGCCCGCGTCGGTGTCGGTGCCGACCACCACCACGCCCTTGGGGCTCATAGGCCAGCCTCCCGCGCCGCCTCTGCCAGGGCCTGGGCTGCCTTTTCGATGTCTTGTTCTTCGTGGGCGGCGGTAACGGTCAGGCGTATGCGGCTGGCCCCCTCGGGCACCGTGGGCGGGCGCACCGCCGGGGCGAACACCCCGCGCCGCCACAATCCCTCGGCCAGCTCCAGGGCGGCCTTGGCACTGCCGGTCAAGACCGGCACGATGGGCCCGGCCTCGCAGGCCACCTTGAGGCCCGCCTCGGCCAGGCGGTGGCGCAACAGGGCGCTTAGGGCGTGCAGGTGCTCGCGCCGCCAGGGCTCGGCGTCCACCAGCTCCAGCCCGGCCAGGGCCACCGCCGCCTGGGCCGGGGGCGGGGCGGTGGAGTAGAGCAGGGAGCGGGCTCCGTGCACCAGGGCTTCGATCACCTCCGGGGCTCCGGCCACGAAACCGCCGAGGCCACCCAAGGCCTTGCTGAAGGTGCCGGCCATGACCACCTCGGGCGTGGGCTCCAGGCCGAAGTGGTCCAGGGTGCCCCGGCCGGTTTTTCCCCACACCCCGGTGGCGTGGGCGTCGTCGATTACCAGCAGGGCGTTTTGCCGCTTGGCCGCTTCCAACAGCTCGGGCACAGGGGCCAGGTCGCCGTCCATGGAGAACACGCCATCGGTGACCAGCAGCCTGATGCCGCCCTGCGGGCCCTGGGCCAGCAGCTTCTCGGCCTGGGCCGCGTCGCCATGGGGGTAGACCTTGACCTCGGCGTGGGACAAACGGCAGGCGTCGATAAGGCTGGCGTGGTTGAGCCGGTCGCTGACGATCAGGTCGCCCTCGGCGGCCAGGGTGCTCACCACCCCCAGGTTGGTCATGTACCCGGTGGGGAAAAACAGCGCCGCCGGGGTGTGCTTGAAGCGGGCGATGGCCTGCTCCAACTCCACATGGGCCTCCAGGGTGCCCGAGATCAGGCGGCTGGCCCCGGACCCGGACCCGCAGGCCAGGGCCGCCTCCAGGGAGGCCTGGGCCAGGCGGGGGTGGGCGGCCAAGCCCAGGTAGTCGTTGCTGGCCATCAACAGGCAGCGCCGCCCCCGCACGCTTACAAAGCGGCCGCAGGAAGGCCCCACCGAAACCAGGCGGCGGGTGAGGCCCAGGGCCTGCTGCCCGGCCACCCGCTCCTTGAGTATTTCCAAAGCCGGTTGCGAGCCCATGGTTAGCTCCCGCACACCTCTGCGATGGCCTTGCCCAGGGCGTCCAGCAGCAGGTCGATATCTTCGGTGGTGCTGCTCAAGGGCGGCATGAGTACGATGGCATCGCCCAGGGGCCGGATTATCACCCCATGCTTGCGGGCAGCCATGATTATCTGGTGAGGGATGCGCAGCCCGGGCTCGTAGGGGGTGTCTGTGGACTTGTCAGCGGTGATTTCCACCCCGGCCATGAGCCCGTGTTGGCGCACCTGAACCACGTGCTCCATCTGGGCGATCTTTTCCAGGCCCTTGGCCAGATGCTCGATCACCGGGGCGGTGCGCTGAACCACCTGGTTCTTTTCCATCAGCTCCAGGCTGGCCAAAGCGGCGGCGCAAGCCAGGGGATTGCCGGTGTAGGTATGGCCGTGGAAAAAGGTCTTGAAATCGTCGTACTCGCCCAAAAAGGCCTCGTACACCCGGTCGGTGGCCATGGTGGCGGCCAGGGGCAGCACCCCGCCGGTGATGCCCTTGCCCAGGCACATCAAATCCGGCTCCACCCCCTCCTGTTCGCAGGAGAACATGGTGCCGGTGCGGCCGAAGCCGGTGGCCACCTCGTCGGCGATGAACAGCACCTCGTGCTTCTTACAAATCTCCCACAACCGGTGCAAATAGCCTTCGGGCTGCACGATTATGCCTGCCGCGCCCTGCACCCGTGGCTCCACGATCAGGGCGCAGATCTCATCGCCGTGCTCGGCCAGCATGGGCTCCAGGGCGTTGGCGCAGGCCAGGCCGCACTGCGGGTGCTTTAGGCCCAGGGGGCACTGGCGGCAAAAGGGCTGGGGCAGGCGGTGCACCGGGAACAGCAGGGGGCCATAGACCTGGTGGAACAGGTCGATGCCACCCACGCTCACCGCGCCGATGGTGTCGCCATGGTAGGCCTCGCCCAGGGCCACGAAGGTCTTTTTCTCCGGGTGGCCGATCTGCTGCCAATATTGGTAGGCGATCTTCAGGGCGATCTCGACCGCGGTGGAGCCGCTCTCGGAGTAGAAGGCTTTGTTGAGCTTGCCGGGGGTTATGCGGGCCAACTCGGCGGCCAGGCGGGCGGCCAGGGGGTGAGTGAGCCCCAGCAGGGTGGAGTGGTCCAGATGCTTAAGCTGCTCGGCGATGGCCGAGTTGATGGCCGGGTGGTTGTGGCCGTGCACCGTAACCCACAGGGAGCTGACCCCGTCGAAGTAGCGTTTGCCCTCGCTGTCGATGAGGTAATTGCCCTCGCCCCGCTCGATTACCAACGGCGGCTCGTCGGGCCAGAGTTTCATCTGGGTGAAGGGGTGCCAAAGGTGCTCGAAATCCTGGCTGAGAATCTCCTGGGTGTGGCTCATTTTCTACTCGCTCATCAGCTTAGCGGCGGGCCTGAGGCCCAGGGCCGCTAGGTCGTTGATATCGTCAATGGGCTGGCGGCCCTCGGTGGTCAGGTAGTTGCCGATCATGGTGCCCCCGGCCCCGGCCAGATACATCAGGGGGGCCAGGTTGCCCAACACCTGCTGACGTCCGCCGCAGGTGCGCACCACCGCCTTGGGGTTGAACAGCTTGAACACCGCTACCGTGGCCAGAGCCTCCAGGGGCTTGAGGGGAGTGTGCCCGGCCATGGGGGTGCCCGGAATGGGGGTCAGGAAGTTCAGCGGGATGCTTTCCGGCGCCAGCTCGGCCACCGCCATGGCCAGCTCCACCCGCTCCAGGGGTGTTTCGCCCAGGCCCACGATGCCGCCCACGCACACCTCCAGGCCCGCCGCCTGGGCCGCCTTCACCGTGGCCACCCGGTCCTCGTAATTATGGGTGGTGCAGATGCGCGGGAAAAAGCTGGGCCCGGCCTCCAGGTTGTGGTGATAGCGCACCAGGCCCGCCTCGGCCAGGCGCTTGGCGCGGGGCTCGTCTATCAGCCCCAGGCTGGCGCAGGGGGCGATGACCTGCTCGCTGGTCAAGACCTCCACCGCCCGGCATATCTCGTCCAGGGCCTCGCCCTTGGGGCACTCCCGCCCGCTGGTGACGATGCCGAAGCGTTGGGCCCCGGCGTCTGCGGCGGCCCGCCCACGGCGCACCATCTCCTCGGCGCTCATGAGGGGGTAGACCTCGGCCGGACCGTCGTGGTGGGCGCTCTGGGCGCAAAAGGCGCAATCCTCGGAGCAGTGGCCCGAGCGGGCGTTGACGATGGCGCAGAACTCAACCGTGTCGCCCTCGTGGGCCCCGCGCAAGCGGCCCGCCGCGGCCAAGACCTGGCTCACCTCGGCCAGGTCGCTGACCTCCAGCCAGGCGGCGGCGGTTTCCGGCTCCAGGGGGCCTCCGTCCATAACATCTTGAATGGCTTTACTTATTTCTGTGGAAAAATCGGGGAGCATGATTGTCAACCTCGTTTGATAAGCGGTTGACAATCTACCAGTCTAGGCCGGACTTGGCAAGGTTAGTTAGGCGGTCGAGCGGAGGGGCGAAGCGAGGGTTTTAGGAAAGCACTTCCCAGGACAACAGGCTCACGTCACCGTGGTGAATAGGATTGATCTCGCCGTCTTCTTCCAGGAGCAGGGCCCCTTCCGGGGCGAAGCCTACGGCCTTGCCCCGGCGCACCGCCTGGCCTTCGCGCACCGTGACTTCCAGGCCCAGGATCAAGGAGCGCTGGGCATATTCCTGGGCCAGCTCCTCGCCGCCCCCGGCCATGAAGTGATCATGCAGGGCGGTCGTCTCTTCCAATATCTGGGCCAGCAGGGTAGCCCGGTCCCAGGCGTGGCCCGTGGCGGCCATGAGGCTCATGGCGGGCTGGTCCAACCCGGCCAGCCAGGAGGGCTCCTGGTTCACGTTGAGCCCCACTCCCACCACGGCGTACTCCACCGCTTCGGCCCGGCTGGTGAACTCGGTGAGCACCCCGGCCAGCTTCTTGCCCTCCAAGTACACGTCGTTGGGCCACTTGATGGCCGCTTCCACTCCGCCGTGTTTTTCCAGAGCCCGGCAAAGGGCCAGGGAGATGAGGTTGTTCAGGGCGAAGACGCGGCGCAGGCTCAACTCGGGGCGCAGGATGATGGAAAACAGTAGGGCGCTGCCCTTGGGGGCCTGCCACTGGCGATCCAATCGGCCCCGGCCCGCGCTCTGATGCTCGGCAACCAGACAGGTTCCGTGGGGCGCCCCGGCTTCGGCCCGGCGGCGGGCCTCCAGGTTGGTGGAGTCTATCTCCGGGAAGTAATGAAAAGGCAAGCCCAGGGAGCCCGGCTTCAGGCGAGCTTCCACCATGGGAGTCAGCAGCAGGGGGGGCTCGCTCACCAGGCGATATCCTCGCCTAGGCGCGGCCTCTATCTCCAGGCCCTGGGCACGGAGCGAGGAGACGATCTTGGCCACCGCCGCCCGGCTTATGCCCAGGCGCTGGGCCATGTCTTGGCCCGAGCGCTCGCCGTTGCCCCTCAGGAGCAGGCGCAGCACCTGACCGGCGGTGGATGCCTCGGCGGTGGTCAACGAAGCTCGTCCAAAGCCGCCAGCACCGCGTGGTTGAAACCGGCTGGCCCGGCCAGGGGTTCCAGGATAAGGCCCTCCAGCTCCACTTCCGCGTGGCCGCCGCCGGGCCGGGCCACCAGAACCGCCCGATCAACCGCCGCAAGCATGCTCAGGTCGTTGGGCGCGTCGCCCAGGGCCATGGCCGTCATCTCCGGGTCGCGCTTGGCGTAGAGCACCGAGAGCAGGCGCACCGCCTTGCCCTTGTCGCCCCCGCCCAGCAGGTGCCAAAAGCGGCCCCCATGGGTGAGTTGCAGGCCCGCCTCTTGGGCCGCGTCGGTAAGGGCCTGGCCCGCCGCCTCATCGCCGGGCGGAAGCAGGGGCTCGTTGAACTCACGCTCACGTGCCCTGGCCGCCTGGTCTTTGCTCAGGCCGGTGAGTTTGGCCACCTCGTGGTTGCTCAGGTCGCCGAAGCCCTTGAGGCCCAACTCGTCCTTGAAGCCCTCCATGCGCTGGCGCAACTCGTTGATGGGCAGGCCGATCTCCAGCACCCGCCAGCCGTCCCCGGCCGCGCGCCAGGTGTCGCCCTTGGCCACGGGGCAGCCTTCGGGTGCGAAGATGCCGCCCCCGTTCTCGGTGATGATGGGCGCGTCCAGGCCCAACTCGGCGTGCAGGGGGAGCATCTCGGCCCTGGTCTTGGATGAGCACAGCACCAGGGGGATGCCCCGGCGCTTTATCTGGTCCAGGGCAGGCAGGGCCGGTTGATAAGAATAGGTGTGGTGATCCAGCAGGGTTCCGTCCAGGTCGCTGAAGATCACCAGGCCCATGTCTTATTCCTTCCCGTGCAGGTGCTCGTTCACCAGTTTCATGGCGCAGTACTTGCCGCACATGGTGCAGACCTCCTCTTCGCCGGGAGGGCTGCCCGCGCGCATGGCCTTGGCGGTCTTGGGGTCCAAGCATAGGTTGAACATGGTGTCCCAGTCCATGGCCTTGCGGGCCTGGGCCATGGCCCGGTCCCGGGCGATGGCCGCCTTGTTGCCCCTGGCGATATCCGCCGCGTGGGCCGCGATGCGCGTGGTTATCACTCCTTTATATACATCATTGGGGCCGGGTAAGGCCAGATGTTCGCTGGGGGTCACGTAGCACAGGAAGTCGGCCCCGGCCCAGGCGGCCAGGGCTCCGCCGATGGCGCAGGCGACGTGGTCGTGCCCGGCGGCGATGTCGGTGACCAGAGGGCCCAGCACGTAGAAGGGCGCTTCGTGGCACAAGCGCTTTTGCAGCACCACGTTGGCCTGCACCTGGTCCAGGGGCACGTGGCCCGGCCCTTCGATCATCACCTGCACGCCCGCGTCCCAGGCCCGCTGGGTCAGGGCCCCCAGGGTAATAAGTTCGCTCACCTGGGCCCGGTCGGTGGCATCGGCCAGGCAGCCGGGCCGAAGGCCATCGCCCAAAGACAGGGTTACGTCGTGGGCCAGGCAGATGTCCAGCAAGCGGTCGTACTGCTCGTACAGGGGGTTTTCCTTCTCATTGGCCAGCATCCAGCAGGTCAAAAAAGAGCCGCCCCGGCTCACCACGTCGGTGATGCGCCCCTCTGAGCGCAGATGTTCCACCGCCGCGCGAGTGACCCCGCAGTGCACGGTCATGAAGTCCACCCCCTCGGCGGCCTGCTGCTCGATCACCCGGAACAGGTCTTCGGCGGTGATGTCGATGATGCCCCGGCCCTCGGCGGTCACTTCCACCGCGGCCTGGTAGATGGGCACCGTGCCCACCGGCACCGGGCTCAGGTCCAGGACCTGGCGGCGCATGGCGGTAAGGTCGCCGCCGGTGGACAGGTCCATCACCGCGTCGGCCCCGGCCTCCAGGGCGGCGGAGAGCTTCTCGGCCTCCTCGGCCGTATCGCAACGGTCCGGGCTGGAGCCCAGGTTGGCGTTGACCTTGACCGTAAGGCCGGACCCCACCCCGCAGGGCACCAGGCGGGTGTGGCCGGGGTTGGCCGGGATGGCTATTTTGCCCTGGGCCACCAGTTCGCGGATGTTTTCGGCGTCTTGCCCCTCGATGGCGGCAACTTTTTCCATGGCCGGGGTAATCTTGCCTGCCCGGGCCGCTTGCAGTTGAGTTTCGCTCATGATCATGCTCCCTGGCCGGCCAAAAGTAGCAGCCGATCCACGATTGCGCCCGGATTGCGGGCCAAAAGTCTGAGTACCGGCTCTTTGCCGGACTCGCCGCGGTCAAATATCACCTCGGGCACCAGGCCCAGGCGCTCTATAACGTTGCTGGTTCCCCACTCAAGGGAGGAGCCTTCCAGCTTTTTCACCTCGGGGGGCTCGTCGGCCCGGGAAAACTCCCCCACCGTCCAGCCCAGGTCCTTGGCCCGGGCAACCAGGGCCTCGTCGAAGCGGCAGGCCATGGCCGCGCGCATGCCCGGGTCCACGGTCATGGCCGCCAACACGATTTTGGCCACGTGGCTGCTGGCTCCGGGGCGCACCGGCCCGGCTGCCTTGAGCAGCGGGCCGATGTTGGTGATGCGCCCGGCCACGGCCAAGACCTCCTGGGCCGATTGGGCCCCGGGCAGGGCGTAGCCCAACTGGCCGCGCACCTCGGGGATCATGTCCCCCAGGCCGGGCACCCCTTCCATGCGCTCGATGGCCGCGTCCATCTCGGCCAGGCAAGGGCCCAGCTCCAGGCGCGGCCCCAGGTCGGCCAGGGCGTTCACCGGGCCGTGGCCGTGCCCCAGCACCAGCCCGCCGGTAATGGCCCGGCGCACCAACAGACGAGCCCGCTGCAGCGCCGGGGCCAAGTCCCAGCCCTGTGCCAAGAGGGAAGCGATGGCCGAGGCCAGGGTGCAGCCGGTGCCGTGGGTGTGTGGGGTGTCTATGCGCGGGGCGCTGAAAAAATAGCTCTGCTTGCCGTCAAAGAGCACATCTCCCGGCTGGCCGGCCAGATGGCCGCCTTTTACCATGGCCGCGCCCGCCCCCAGGGCCACCAACTCGGTGGCCGCCTCTTCCATGGCCGCCCGGTCCCTGACCGGCCTTCCCAACAGGGCTTCGGCCTCGTCCAGGTTGGGGGTGACCAGCGATGCCTTGGGCAGAAGCTTGGTTTTCACCGCATCCACCGCCTCGGGGTCCAGCAGGCGGCTGCCGCCCTTGGCCATCATCACCGGGTCCACCACCACCGGAACCTTGACCAGAGCCAGCAGCCCGGCCACCAGATCCACCAGCTCGGCCGAGTGCAGCATGCCGGTTTTCACCGCGTCCATGCCGATGTCCTCGGCCACGGCGGCGAACTGCTGCTCCACGAAGTCCAGGGGCACCGGGTGCACCCCGCGCACCTCGCGGGTGTTTTGGGCGGTCAGCGCGGTGACCACGGTCATGGCGTGGGCTCCCAGGGCCGCCGCCGCCTTGAGGTCGGCTTGGATGCCGGCCCCGCCACCGCTGTCGGAACCGGCTATTATCAAGACCCTGGCTGGGGTCATGGGTGGGAACCTCCCATAAAAATAGTGAAGGGCCGCCGTAGTTGGCGGCCCCGCTCGGTCAGGGTGCTAAAAAGCTCCTTAAACGGGCGGGCCGTTCCCTACGCCGGAATTAACCGGATCAGGTTCTAGGGGTCGCGCCGCCCTGGGCGTCGCTCTCAGCCTCGTTGGAGGCACCCCCCGGCCCACGCAGCAACACTATCAAGAGGGTGGGCCAGCGTCAAGGCCGCCGCGGCGTGATTACCATTGTTACGCCATCGTTTCTTGACGGCGTCTCAAGGGACCCATATAGTGGGAAACGTTGAACCCTTATCGGCCCAGACCATGGTGCCGCCGTGGAGAAGAAGCTGCCATGGGCATGTTGCGCCCAATGGAATATGTGGGAGGGAAATTCCTTCGCTGGCTGGATGAAGCCGGTGAATTGCTCCTGCTTTTCCTTCAATCAGCCTTGTGGCTGATACGTCCGCCTTTTCGTTTTCGTCTGCTCATGAAGCAGATGGAATTCGTGGGGATCGGCTCCCTGGGCGTCACCATCCTCACCGGGGCTTTCACCGGCGGGGTTTTCGCCCTTCAGAGCTACCACGGCTTTTCCCTGTTCGGGGCCGAGAGCCTGGTGGGCTCCACCGTGGCCCTGGCCCTGACCCGCGAGTTGGGCCCGGTGCTCACCTCCCTGATGGTCACCGGGCGGGCGGGCAGCGCCATGGCCGCCGAAGTGGGCACCATGCGGGTCACCGAGCAGATCGACGCCTTGTACGTCATGGCGGTCAATCCGGTGCAATATTTGGTGGTGCCGCGCATTCTGGCCTCGGTGGCCATGCTGCCGGTGCTCACCATCATCGCCGATTTCGTCGGCATAGTGGGGGCCTACGTGGTGGGGGTGGGACTGCTGGGTATCAACCACGGCATCTTCATCTCTAAAATAATCGAATATATGGATTTCTCGGACATCTCCATGGGCCTGGTGAAGGCGGCTTTCTTCGGCCTGATTCTTTCCCTGGTGGGATGTTTCAAGGGCTTTTACACCTCCGGCGGCGCCGAAGGCGTGGGCCGGGCCACCACCCGCGCGGTGGTTTTGGGCAGCGTGCTGATTCTGGCCTCGGACTACGTGCTCACCGCGATAATGTTCTAGGAACTTAATGAGCGAAAACGGCAACATCATCGAGCTGGCCGGCATTTACAAGGCCTTTGGCTCCCAACAGGTTCTCAAGGGGATCAACCTGGGCATTCCCAGGGGCCAGACCACGGTGATTATCGGCCGCTCCGGCGGGGGCAAGAGCGTGATGCTCAAGCACATGATCGGCCTGATAAAACCGGACCAGGGCCAGGTGCTGGTGGATGGCGGAGACATCGTGCGCATGAGCGACCACCAACTCAATGAGGTGCGGCGGCGTTTCGGCATGCTCTTTCAAGAGGCCGCCTTGTTCGACTCTATGACCGTGGTGGACAACGTGGCCTTCCCCCTCAGGGAGCACACCAATCTCTCCGAGAAGCAGGTGCGTGAGAAGGTGTCGGAAAAGTTGGCCATGGTGGGCCTGCCGGGGGTGGAGCACAAGATGCCCAGCGAACTCAGCGGGGGCATGCGCAAGAGGGTGGGCCTGGCTAGGGCCATCGCCCTGGAGCCGGAGATAATCCTCTATGACGAGCCCACCACCGGCCTGGACCCGCCGCTGTCGGCGGCCATCAACCGGCTCATAGCCGATACCCAGAAGAAGCTGGGGGTCACTTCGGTGGTCATCAGCCACGACATTGAGGGGGCCTACCAGGTGGGCCAGAACATCGCCATGCTCTATCAGGGCAAAATTATTGCCCAAGGCACCCCTGATGAGATACGCGACAGCCCCGACGAGGTGGTCCAGCAGTTCATCCACGGGCGGGCCGAGGGACCAATAGAGGTTATATAAACCGGCCAACAGGGCCGGATACGTTATATACTAAGAGCCGCATTCACCGGAGGCATCATGTCCGGAGTTTCCACAGAGGCCAAGGTCGGCATCTTCGTGTTGGTGGGACTGGCCGTTTTGGCTTATATGACCATCCGCCTGGGATCGTTCAAGATAGGTGGTCCCGAGGGCTACGAGGTCTACGCGGTGTTCGACCAGGCCACGGGTCTCAAGAAGATGGCCCCGGTGGAGATGGCCGGCATCCAGATCGGCCAAGTGGAGAAAATCGCCCTGGATCACGGCAAGGCCAGGGTGACCATGTTGATCTCCAAGGACGTCCCCCTGGCTCAGGACGTCAGCGCTCTTATCCGCACCCGGGGGGTCTTGGGCGACAAGTACGTGGCCATGGAGCCGGGCACCCCGGCCGCCCCCAAACTAAAGGACGGCCAGCAGATCAACAGGGCCAGCGTGCCCACCGACCTGGACCAGGTGATGGCCCGGGTGGGCGAGGTGGCCGACAACATTCGCCAGATCACCGAATCCCTCAAGGTTTCCATCGCTTCGCCTGAGTCCACCCGCAATATCAGCGAGGCCCTGGCCAACCTGCGCGAGTTGACCGGCAGCCTCAAGACGGTGGTGAACGACAACGAGGCGCGCCTGAACCGCATCGTGACCAATATGGACCGCTTCACCGGCGATCTCAGCGACCTGAGCAGCGACAACAAGAAGGCGCTGAGCGAGACCATCAAGAATTTCCAGATAGCCAGCGTGCAGATGCAAAAGACCATCGCCTCGCTCAATTCGGTGATGACCAAGGTGGACAAGGGCGAGGGCACCATCGGCAAACTGATCAACAACAAGCAAACCATCGACGACCTCAACTCCACCCTGGCCTCGCTGAAGCAAGTCAGCAAAAAGATCGAAAAGGGCGAAGGCACCATCGGCAAGCTGGTCAACGACGACACCACGGTGACCAAGATCGACGACGCCTTGACCTCCATAAACGATTATCTGGCCCGAGCCGACGCCTGGAAGGTGTTCGTGGAGTATCGGGGCGAGTACGTGTTCAAGGAGGAGTCGCTTAGAAGCGAACTCAACCTGCGCCTACAGCCCAAAGCCGACAAGTTCTTCCTTGTCGGCGTGGTGGATGACCCCCGGGGCAAGCGCTCAGAGACCAAGAGCTACAAGACGGTGGACGTGGACGGGGTGGTCACCAAGACCGAAACCACCGGCGTCACCTACAACCGCGACGACCTGACCTTCAACGTGCAGTTCGGCAAGCGCTTTTGGGACCTCACCCTCAGGGCGGGCATCTTCTCCTCCACCGGTGGCCTGGGCGCGGACTATTACCTGTTCAACGATAAGCTCAAGCTGACCCTGGAAGCCTACGAGTGGCGCAAGGACACCAACCCCAGGGTGCGCTTCGCGGCCAGCTACGATTTTTGGAACTCCTTTTTTCTTTCCGCGGGCGTGGATGACATCGTCAGCGACGACGGCAATACCTCATTCTTCATGGGCGGTGGCATCTACTTCTCCGATGACGACATCAAGTTCCTGCTTACCAGCGCCCCTTCCACACCTTAGGATGGGTTTGTCATGCGCTTTAAAAGCATCATAGCCGCCACCGACTTTTCCCCCGGAGCCGAGGAGGCCTTACGCCAGGCCACAACCCTGGCCAGTCAGCACCAGGCCCGGCTAATGCTGGTGCACGTGCTCCCTCCCTTGGTCACCCCCAATCCCCTGCTGGACGAGTTCGTGGTCAACCAGACCACCCTGGCCCTGCGCCAGGGCCTCCAGGAGTCTTGCCAACAGGCGCTGGAGGAGCGGCGGCAGAAAGCCGCCCCCGAGGTGGACATGAAGGTCCGCCTGCTGGAAGGCGACCCCGCCCGGGAGCTCAACCGCTTGGCCAGGGAAGAAGACGCGGACCTGCTGGTCGTGGGCAGCACCGGGGTGAGCGGGCTGGCGGAAACCGTGTTCGGCTCCACCGCCCAAAAGATGGTTCGCAAAGCACCCTGCTCCGTGCTGGTGGCCAGGCCCCCCGCGGACGCGCCTACCGGCTAGGAGATCGCGTCACTCCCTGGGCCGGGTAAAATTCCGCCGGATGGTATATAGTTATATTAACTACTTCCGGGCCGACCTCGGGGAGGTCCGTTGTGAAAAACAGCTATGCGTGATTTTCTGGCAGCAGTTAGTCAAGAACTGGCCCAGGGCAACAGCCTGTGTCTGGCCACCATAATCGGACAAAAAGGCTCTGCCCCGCGTTCGGCGGGCAGCCGTTTTTTCGTGCGGCGTGGCGGCGAGTTTTGGGGCACCATCGGCGGGGGCAACTTCGAGGCCCAGGTCATTGAAAAGGCCGGCTTGGCTCTGGATCTGGGACGCTCCGAATTGATGCACTACCGCCTGATGGGCGCCGACGTGGCCGACACCGAGATGATCTGCGGCGGCGACTTGGACGTCTATCTGGACCCGGTTTCGGCCGATGATCCGGAAAACCTGGCCCTGTACCAGGCCGCGGCCCAGGCCGCGGGCGAAGGCGGACGGGCCTTGCTGGCCACCATGATGGTCACCGGTGGCGGGCCCACCGCGTCCGGCCGCAAGCTACTTTTGCGCGCGGGGCATCCCGCCCTGGGCTCCCTGCCCCAGGCGGACGGCCTGCTGGCCGCCTTGGGCGAGGAACTGGGCTCTGCCGGGCGCAGCGTGCAGCGTCTGTGGGACGGCCCCGGAGCCGCCTATCTGCCCGCGCCGTTGCTCCTGGAGCCCATCGCCACTCAGCCGGTGGTTTATATCTTCGGCGGGGGGCATGTGAGCCAGAAGCTGGCGCCCCTGGCGGCCATGGCGGGCTTCGGCCTGGTGGTGGCCGACGACCGGCCCGAGTGGGCCAACCGCCTGCGTTTTCCCCAGGCCCGTGAGATTTGGAACCGCCCCCTGGAAACGGTCCTGGCGGGCGAGAGTTTGGGCCCGGAGGCATACATCGTGATCGTCACCCGGGGCCACCTCTTCGATAAGGAGGTTTTGGCCCAGTCCTTGAAGCAAAATGCCGCCTATGTGGGCATGATCGGCTCCAAGCGCAAACGGGCCATGATCTACAAGGCCCTGAGCGAGGAAGGCGTCACCACCGGGCAACTGGAACAGGTGCATTCGCCTATCGGGCTGGCCATTGGGGCGGAAACCCCCGAGGAGATTGCCATAAGCATCATCGCCGAGTTGGTGGCGGTGCGCGCCGCGCGAATGGGAAGCCGACGTTTATGAGTGGGACAAAGTCCATGCGTCTGATAAATTGGCTGATTATCGCAGCCCTGGCCTTGGCCGCCGGATGCGCTCACTACGCCAGCGATGAAGTGGGCAAAATCGAACCCGGCATGACTCCCGAGCAGGTGACCGCCAAGCTGGGCGAACCGGAGCACATCAAACGGGTGCGCTTTCCGGGTCACCAGAGGGATTACCTGGTCCTGGAATACACCCTGGTGCCCGAGATACCCGCCTGCCCCAGTTCAGCCGCGGCGCGTGCGATCACCGGCGTGTTCACCCTGGGGGTCAGCGAAGTGGGCTGGACCAATGCCCAGGCCAGCCCTCACTGGGTTTACTTCCTTGACAACAAGATGGTCTTCTTCTCTGAAGCAGTGGATTGCAAAAAAGAAGGCTGCCGCACCTGGATCGACATCCGGGACAAGGACTACGCCCGCGTGAAAAGTTCTCCAACCAATCAAAGGAATACCCCTAAAGAATGAGTAAAGAAGAAAATCCCGAGTTGCAGGCCCAGCCTGAGCGCACACCGGAAGCGCCCGTGGGCGTGCCCTTCGCCGACTTCGATATTCCCCAGGAGCTTCTCAGCGGCCTGCACGATTCGGGATATGAGCGCTGCACCCTGATCCAGGAGAAGGCCATCCCCTTGGGCCTGTCCGGTCAGGACGTGGCCGGTGAGGCCCAGACCGGCACCGGCAAGACCGCAGCCTTTCTGGTGCCCATCTTCGCTCACCTGGCCCGAAAAAAGGACCGGCGGCCCGGCGAGGGCCCCTCGGTGCTTATCATCAGCCCCACCCGTGAACTGGCCATGCAAATCCTCCAGGACGCCAAGGACATCGGACGGCACATGGATCTGAAGATGCTGGCCGTGTTCGGAGGAGTGGACTACCGCAAGCAGGCCGAGGCCCTCAAGGACGGCGTGGATTTGGTGGCGGCCACTCCGGGGCGGCTCATCGACTACATGAAGCAGCGCATCTTCGACCCCCGTGGGGTCAAGTACCTGGTCATCGACGAGGCCGACCGCCTGTTCGACATGGGCTTCGTGGACGACCTGCGCTGGGTGCTCCGGCGCCTGCCCAGATACCAAGAGCGCCAGAGCATGCTGTTCTCGGCCACCCTGGGCTGGAAGGTCTCGGAGATCACCTACGAGTTCATGAACCTGCCCACCAGGGTGTCGGTGATACCCGACACCAAGACGGTGGCCCAGGTGACCCAGGAGATGTACCACTGCTCGGCCACGGAAAAGCTCAACCTGCTTCTGGGCCTTCTCAAAAAAGAGGACTGGTCCCGGGTGATGATCTTCACCAACACCAAGCGTGTGGTGGACATGCTCACCTTCAAGCTTCAGGCCCACGGCCTGCCCGCCGAAGGCATCAGCGGCGACCTTACCCAGCCCAAGCGCATGAAGCTCATGGAGCAGTTCAAAAAGGGCGACCTCAAGATTCTGGTGGCCACCAACGTGGCCGCCCGCGGCCTGCACATCGATGACGTGAGCCACGTTATAAATTTCGATGTGCCCGCCGACCCCGAGGACTACGTGCACCGCATCGGCCGCACCGCCCGGGCCGGAGCTGTGGGCAAGGCAATCACCCTGTGCTGCGACGAGTACGCCACCCACCTGCCCTACGTGGAGGAGTACCTGGACGCCAAGATTCCGGTGGTGTTCGCCGATGAAGACATGTTCCTGCCCGACAACACCCCGGCCTACCGGCGGCCCTACCGTCCCAGGCGCGACGAGCGCGGCGGAGGCGGCGGACGTGGCGGTGGTGGTGGGGGCGGGCGGGGGCGGCCCCGACCCGGCGACAAGCCCGCCAGCCGCGGCCGCAGCCGTAGCCGTCGGCCCCGCTAAAGCGGCGGGGCCTGGGCCATGGGCGGCGGCCAGTTCTAAACCTTAGCGGAGCGTGAGCGCGGGAGCAGTTTGGCCCATGGAGCTGAGCCGGTCCCAATCCAGCCTGACCCAACGCCTCCTGAGCATGGCGGCCCTGGGGCTTTTGGCCCTGGTAGCCGCCGTGGTGTTTTGGCAGCAGGGACGATACGACCCCGCCTCCTGGGGCTGGGGCGGCGCTTCCGGGGCCGGGGCGGGGATGCTGGCCGAGTTGGCCGTGCCGGGCCTCACTCCCTTGGGGCCGGGCGAGGGTTTCACCCCGGCCACCCTCTCCGACAAGATCGACGGCAAGGCCGAGCTGTATCTGTCTGCCGGCTTCGAGGGCATGGTGGCCCGGCGCTACGCCTTGGCCGGCCGCCCGGCCGCCTGGCTGGAGCTGATGCTCTACCGCATGAAAAACCCCCGCGCCGCCTACAGCGTGTTCAGCAACCAGCGCCGGAGCGGGGCGCAAGACTCCTCGCTAACTCCCAACGCCTACACCACCAGCAACGCCCTGTACCTGGCCCAGGGGCCTTATTACCTGGAGGCGGTGGCTTCACTGCCTGAGCCCGCCTTAAAGCAGGGGCTCACCCAGGCGGCCCAGGCTATCCTGGCTAAGCTGCCCGCCGCGCCCAGCGCCGCGCCCGCCGAGGCCGAACTGTTCCCGGCCCAGGGCATGAAAGCGGGCTCAGTGGTGCTGTTGGCCAAGGACGCCTTTGGCATGGCCGGGCTCGATCAGATGTTCATCGCCACCTATCCCCAGGGCGGCGGCGAGCTGATGGCCTTCCTGGCCCGCCGGGCCGACCCGGCCACGGCCCAAAAGCAGGCAGCGGCTTATGCGGCTTTTCTGAAAGACAACGGCGGCAATCCCCAGCCCGCCCCGGCCGAAATGCCGGGCGCGCATCTGGTGGAGGTCTTCGGCGCCTGGGAGCTGTTTTGGGCTCAGGGGCCTTACCTGGCCGGGGTGCGCGGGGGCGAGGACAAGGCCGCCACCCTGGGGCTGGCCCAGCGCCTGCGCCAGGCCCTGGAGAAAGCCCAGTCATGAGCCGCGACACAGGCATGAACCGTCGCCGTTTCCTAATGCGCGCGGGCAAGGCGGGCCTGGGCATGGCCGCCACCCTGGCTTTGGGTTGGTGGGCCCACGACACACAGGGTCCCAGCGCCAACATCGGCCAGGCCCAGGCAGTCAAGCTGCCCTCCTTTGCCGTGAAGGGCACTGAGAAGCGCTTGGCCGTGGTCAAGAGCAGCCACCGGGTGCCCGCCCTCAGAGCCGGTCTGGAGGCCATGGGCGGCATCGGGGCCTTCGTGGGCGCGGGGCACAAGGTGGTGATCAAGGTCAACGCCGCTTTCGCCACTCCGCCCGCTCTGGGGGCCACCTCCAACCCCGAGCTGGTGGCCGAGCTGGTGCGTTTGTGCCTGAAGGCCGGGGCCGCCAAGGTGGTGGTCACCGACAACCCCATCAACGACCCGGCTTCCTGCTTCGAACTTTCGGGCATCGGCCCGGCCGCCCGGGCCGCCGGGGCCGAGGTGGTGCTGCCCCACCCCGGGGAGTTTCGACCCTACACCCTGGCTGGAGGGCGGCTTATCAGGGACTGGCCGCTCATGTATGGCCCTCTGGCCGGGGCGGACCGGCTCATCGGCCTGGCCCCGGTCAAGGACCACCACCGCAGCCAGGCCTCGGTGTGCATGAAAAACTGGTACGGCCTGCTGGGGGGACGGCGCAATGTGTTCCACCAGGACATCAACGGCATCATCAGCGAGCTGGGGCGCATGGTGAGCCCCAGCCTGGTCATCGCCGACGGGGTGGCCTCTCTAGCCCACAACGGCCCCACCGGAGGCTCCCTGGAGGACCTGAGGCCCACTGACACCATGATTCTGGGCACGGATCAGGTGGCCGTGGACTCCATGGCCGTGGGCCTCTTGGGTCTCAAGCCCGCGCAGGTGCCCTGGCTGGGTCTGGCCGCCCAGGCCGGGGCGGGCACCACGGACTATGAATCCCTGAACCCCACCAAGGTGGAGCTGGGCTGATGCGCATAGCGACTGCCCGGCGCATAAGTCAAGCCTTCTTCCTGGCCCTGTTCCTGTGGTTCTGTTTGGTGGCCACGGTGGGCGAGCGTCTGTGGAAGCTGCGCGGCTGGCCGGTGAATTGGTTCCTGGAGCTGGACCCCCTCACCGGACTCACCAGCCTGCTGGCCTCGGGCAGCCTTTACGCGGGACTGATTTGGGGCGCGGCGGTGTTGGCCTTGACCCTGGTGGTGGGGCGCTTCTTCTGCGGCTGGGTCTGCCCCTTTGGGGCCATGCACCAGTTCGTGGGCTGGCTGGGCGCGCGCAGCAAGCCCCTCAAGGAGCGGGTGCAGCGCAACGCCCCCCATCCGGCTCAACAGATCAAATACTTTTTGCTGGCCTTTTTCCTGGGCGCGGCCATGAGCGACCTAGCCGCCCGTCTGGCCCTGGGCCAGGTGGCCGCCTCCCTGGCCGGGGCCCTGACGCTGGGCGTGGTTCTGCTGGCCACGCGCAAAGGGCAGGGCGGGCGCGCCTACGCCCTGGCCGTGGGCCTGGTTCTGGCCGTCTGGGTGGCCTGGAGCCTGCTGGCCCCATCCGGCGGTGCCTGGCTGTTGGCGGGCCTGCTGGACCCCATCCCTCTGGTGACTCGCTCGGTGAACCTGGTGCTTCTCCCCCTGGCCGACGCCCCGGCCCGTGTGGCCTGGCCCGAGCCTCGTTTTTACCAGGGGGCCGGGCTAATCGCGGCGGTGTTTCTGGCCGCGCTCTTGCTCAACCTGTGGCGGCCCCGCTTCTTTTGCCGCTTCGTGTGCCCCACCGGGGCCCTGCTGGGGCTGGTGGGGCGTCATGCCATCTGGCGGGTGGGCAAGACTCAGGCCCGCTGCGGGGCCTGCCTGAGCTGCGACGGGGCCTGCTCCGGCGCGGCCCGCCCGGCAGGGCGTCTGCGCCCGGCCGAGTGCGTACTGTGTATGAACTGCCTGGACACCTGCCCCGAGGACGCCATCACCTACGCCACCCAGCCCTCGGCCGGGGGCGAGGCCGCCCCGGACCTGAGCCGCCGCCGGGTGCTGGCCGGTCTGGGCCTGGGTTTGGCCGCGCCGCCCATCTTGAGCCTGAGCGGCGTCCTGGGGCCGGCCTGGAACCCGGCCCTTATCCGCCCGCCCGGAGCTTTGCCCGAGAGCGAGTTTTTGCGCCGCTGCCTGCGCTGCGGCCAGTGCATGCGGGTGTGCCCCACCGGGGTGCTGCAACCCGCCGGGCCATCCTTCGGCCTGGAGGCCCTGTGGACCCCGGTGCTGAACAACACCATCGGCACCAGCGGGTGCCAACCCCGCTGTACCGCCTGTTCCCACGTATGCCCCAGCGCGGCCATTAGGCCCATCACCCTGGATGAAAAACTGGGCAGGGGCCAGTACGCCGCCCAGGGGCCCATTCGCCTGGGTAGCGCCTTCCTGGACCGGGGCCGCTGTTTGCCCTGGGCCATGGACCGGCCCTGCATCGTGTGTCAGGAAAACTGCCCGGTGAGCCCCAAGGCCATCTTTACCAGGGTGGCCTGGGAGACGGTGCTGGGCGGCCTCATTGCCGGACCGGCCAAGGGCAACGAGTTGGCGGTGAGCGGCAAGGCGCTCAAGCCCGCCGCCCTGGCCAGCGGCGATTATTACCTGCAATCGGGCGGTGCGCGGGCGCGCATCGCGGCCAACGGAGCGCATAGCTTGGGCCTGACTCCCGGCGTGGGCTGGCGCGTACCGGCCCCTGGCGAACCTCTCAGCGTGGCGGTGCGCTTGCAGCGTCCCTACGTGGACCCGGCCCGCTGCACCGGCTGCGGAATCTGCCAGCACGAATGCCCGGTGAGCGGCAAGCGGGCCATCCGGGTGAGCGCGGAAAACGCCACCCGGGAGCGCTCCCACTCCCTGTTGCTCAAGGGGGCCGGGCCGGGATAGCGGCTGAAAACGTCGCGGAATTGTGCGCTTGTTTCGCCCGCGTGGCCGCCCAGGGGCCTGCTATAATTTAAAGTAAAACGAACCACAACTCCGCCGGGAAGGCGGTGGGCTTGGGTGAACCCAAGGGAGGTTTAGCGACATGGCCAAACAAAAGACCGGGCGCAGCCGCAGGGATTTCATCAAGACCGTAAGCGCGGCGGGGGCGGCTTCCCTGCTGGTGGGCGCGGGCGCGGCCCCGGCCCAGGCGGCCGGGGAGATCAAGGTGCCCCGCCGGATGTTCGGCAAGACCGGGGTGGAGGTCTCCGCTCTGTCCCTGGGGGGCATCTTCGACATAGTGAGCAACCAGATGGTGCTGCACCAGGCCTTAAAGCTGGGGGTGGACTACTGGGACACGGCCCACAGTTATACTGGCGGGCGCAGCGAAACAGGCATCGGCAAGTTTCTGGAGCGCTACCCTAAAGAGCGCGGCCGCATCTTCCTGGTGACCAAGGCTCACAAGCGCACCCCCGAAGACCTGGAGAGCGAGCTGAACCAGTCCCTGGAGCGCCTGCGCACTTCCTATGTGGACCTTTTCTTTGTGCACGCCATCAGCGACATCTCCGATGTGGACCGCCCGGAGATAAAGGCCTGGGCCGCCAAGATGAAGCAGGCGGGCAAGATCAAGCTGTTCGGCTTCTCCACCCACCGCAACATGGAGCACTGCCTGGCCGCGGCTCCGGGCCTGGGCTTTATCGACGGCATAATGATGACCTACAACTACCGCATCATGCACACCGAGAGCATGCAAGCGGCGGTGCAGGCCTGCCATACCGCGGGCATCGGGCTAACGGCCATGAAAACCCAGGGTGGCGGGCCGGTGGCCGACGACACCGAAGGCGAGATGCAGTTGGCCGGGCGCTTTCTCAAGAAAGGCTTCACCACCTACCAGGCCAAGATGCTTGCGGTGTGGACCGACAAGCGCATCGCGGCCATCTGCTCCCAGATGCCCAACGTCACCGTGCTCCGGGCCAACGCGGCGGCCTCCCTGGACCGCATCGCCTTGAGCGCCGCCGACCACCGGGCCCTCAGCGCCTACGCCGCCTCCACCCAGGGCTGCTACTGCGCCGGATGCGCCTCGTTGTGCGAACAGGCCCTGTCCGGGGCCGCGCCGGTGGCCGACGTGATGCGCGGGCTCATGTACGCCCGTAGCCACGGCGACCGCGATTTGGCCCGCCAGACCCTGGCCGAGGCCTTGCCTCAGGGGCCGGATGCGCTGCTGGCCACGGACTTCGCTCCGGCCCAGGCGGCCTGCCCACAGGGCCTGCCCATCGCCCGTTTGATGCGCGAGGCGGTCGAGGAATTGGCCTAAGGGCCGATTACGGCTTGCTAAGTCAGAGGTTTTTGTTATAATCCGCATCTGTCGCCCAAGGGCGGCAGACATATGCGCCCGTAGCTCAGCTGGATAGAGCGCCGGACTACGAATCCGTAGGCCGCCTGTTCGAATCAGGCCGGGCGCACCAAATAAAAGACAGTTTTATTAAGCTGTTAGACGATTCCCGGTTGGCCACAAGGTCAACCGGGAATCGCTGTTTTAGGGGGCAAATCTGGGCAAATCTGGGCAAAACTGCGACAGTTCGGCTACACTTTTCTGCCTCAGGAGGTGGTATCAAGGGCCGCGCAGACGGAGATATATCGCCTCACGCGGGCGCAGGCGGCTTTTTGGAGGTGAAGGCTTGGGGGGCGGGGGATGGAAGAAGCCGGGGGCGGTGCGCATTACGCTACCACCGCCCCCAGCCGAGGAGGGACGTTGGGCTGGGGGTGGGTCGGAGATATCGGGTACCCAGATCGGGGCGCCGTTTAGGCCCTGGGG
>JAIPDO010000041.1 GCA_021737645.1 Desulfarculaceae bacterium | reverse complement strand
TGTCGCGATCGGCCAGGAAAGTGCTCATGGGCGGGTACAGGGGCCGGTCCGAGCCGCGCACCTCCAGGCCCTGGGCGGCCAGGCCACCGGCCAGGGCTCCCATGGCCACCCCGCCGATGCCCATGAGGTACACGCTTTCGGGATGGGATGGGGCGGTGTTCAGGGCCGGGTCCAGCTTCACGAGGCTTCTCCCAAAAGTTGCCAAGCCAGGTGATGCACCTCGCGGCGCAGGGGGTTGAGGCGATCGTTGTCCCGGCCCAGGGCCACCCGGTTGCTTAAAAGAACCACCCCCCGGTTGGAGGCCGGGTGCCACCACAGGGAGCAGCCGGTGAAGCCCAGATGGCCCACCGTGCCCGAGGGCGCGTTGCACCCGGCCAGAGAGTCGGGACCACTGGGGGTGTCGAAGCCAGGGGTGCGGCCCGATCCCGGAGTGGCTTCGTCGCGCTCAAACAGGCGAGCAGTTTGGCCGGAGCGGCACAGGGCGTCCATTACCGCCGCCACCATGCGCGCGCTGCCGAACAGCCCGGCGTGGGCCCCCACCCCACCCAGGGCGAAGCAGTTCTCGTCTTCCACCTGACCGTGGATCTGGGGCCGCCCCGGCAGGGGGCCGCAAGGTGCTATGCGCTCCAGGGGCCAGGCCGGGGCGCGGTCCAGGGGCAGATAGCGTGGGCCTTCCACACCCAAGCGGGCGTACAGGGCGGCCAGGGCCTCGTCCAGGTCCAGGGCAAGGCCCTGCTCCAGCAAGAGGCCCAGGGTGAGGTAGCCCAGGTCGCTGTACAAGGCCCGGCTGCCCGGCGCATGGGCCAGGGGCTCGTTCATGAGCATGGAGCGCAGCAGGGCCCGGCGCAGGTCGGGCGGCTGCTTTTCCAGGGCCTGGAAATATGGCTGGTAGGCGGGGAAGCCGGCGGCATGGGCCAGCAGACGCTCTACGGTGATCTCGTCCTTGTCCTCGGGCACTGCCTGGCCCCACAGGTCATAAAGCCCTTGGTCCCAGGCCAGCACTTCCAGCCGCTCCAACTCCAGAGCCAGGGGCGCGGCGGCCAGGGGCTTGGTCAGCGAGGCCAGGTCGAAGATGGTGTCCGGTTCGGCCTGGCCCGCCGCTTGCAAAAAGACCGGTTGGCCGTCCGCCCAGAGCAGCAGCACCGCCGCCGGGGCCGCGCCTTGGGCCACGCCCTGGGTTAGGGCCTGCTTCAGCTTGGCCTCAGGCAAGGTCCATCCCCACGGTGAGCACCCCGGTGTTGCCGTTCAACTCAGCCATGGCCCCCAGGGGCAGGGGGCGGTTGGCCGCGCCGTGGCCAAAGGGCAGGTTCATCACCAGCGGCTTGCCCAGCCCGCTCAGGCGACGGGCCAGGGCCGGGGCCAGACCGGGCGGGTCGTTGTCCAGGTCGCTGAGGCGGCCCACCGCCACCCCGGCTACGCGGGCCAGGGCCCCGCCCAGCTCAAGCTGGCTGATGAGCCGGTCCAGGCGGTAGGGGGCCTCGCCGGTCTCTTCCAGAGCCAGCACCGCGCCGCTGAGGTCCGGGAACCAGGGGGTGCCCAGCATGGAGCACAGGGTGGTGAGGTTGCCGCCCAAAAGAGGCCCAACGGCCAGACCCGGAGCCACGCCCTTGCCGCTCAGGGCGGCGGGCCAGGGGCGGCGACCCGCCAAGAGGGAGGCAAGGTCGGCCCGGCTGGCTTGATCCAGGCGGGGAAGCTGGGTCACCACTGGGCCGTGCACCGTGACGAGTCCTTGGGCCGCCAGGGGATTGAGCAGGGCGGTGAGGTCGGAAAAGCCGATGAGGCATGCCCCGGCCTTAGCCAGGGCGGCCAGGTCCAGCAGGGGCAGCAGGCGCAAACAGCCGAAGCCGCCCCGGGCGGCCAGCACCGCCCCCAGGGTTGGGTCGTTCAACAGGGCGCTTAGGTGGGCGGCGCGCTGGTCGTCCGGCCCGGCCAGATAGTCCAGGGAGGCCAGCACCGCCTCGGCGCAATCCACCCGGCATTGGGGAGCCAGCTCCGCCAGGGCGGCCAGGCCCTGCTCCAGGGCCTCGGGGGCCACCCGTCCAGCCGGGGCGGCCACGGCCAAGGGACGGCCGTTGGCGGGCCAGCGTGGCGGGCGGGCTGGGCGGGTCAGGCTCATTGGTTCCGCAGATAAAGGATGCGCAGGCCCTTGAGGGTGAGTAGCTCATCCACCGTGTCGATGGTGGAGCTGTGCTCGGCGATGACCTTGGCCAGGCCGCCGGTGGCCACCACCGTGCTGGTCACCTCGCGCTCGGCGTTGATGGCGTTTACCAGGCCGTCAACCAGTCCGGCATAGCCGAAGATGATACCCGCGTTCATGGAACTGATGGTGTCCTTGGCCACCACCGCCTTGGGCCGGGCGAATATCTCCACCCGGGGCAACTTGCTGGCCCGCTGGAACAGGGCCTCGCAGGAGATCATCACCCCGGGGGCGATGGCCCCGCCCAGGTATTCTCCCGCCGCGCTGATGCAATCGAAGGTGGTGGCCGTGCCGAAGTCCACCACGATCAAATCGCCCTTGTGCTGCTCGTAGGCCCCCACCGCGTTTACGATGCGGTCGGCCCCCACCTCGCGGGGGTTGTCGTAGAGGATGGGCATGCCGGTCTTGATGCCGGGCCCCACCATCAACGGGTCGAGTCCGAAATAGCGGTGGCAAAAGCCCTCGTAGGTGCTGGTGAGTGGCGGCACCACCGTGGAGATTATCACCCCCTCGATGCTGCCCATGGGCACCGGGCTGGCGGCGAACAGGTTTTTGAACAACACCCCCAACTCGTCGCGGGTGCACTCGCGTTCGGTGCGTATGCGCCAGTCGGCCACCAGACGATCGTCGCTGAATACCCCCAGCACCGTATTGGTGTTGCCCACGTCAATGGCCAATAGCATTCCCTAGCCCTCCGCTCCCAGCTCTGCAAGCACCACTTGTTTTAGCTCCCCAGCCACCTCGTCCATCATCGCGGAATCGGCGGCCTCCACCATTATTCTCAACTTGGGCTCGGTGCCCGAATAGCGCAGCAGCAGGCGGCCCGTCTCGCCCAGGCGCTCCTCCTGGGCCTTCATGGCCGCCACCAGGCGCGGCATCTCGGCGATGGGCGGCTTGCGCGTCACCGGCACGTTGATAAGCACCTGGGGCAGGCGGGTCATGATGGCCCTGAGCTCGCTGAGCTTCTTGCCGGTCTGAACCATCACGCCTAAGACCTGCAAGGCGCTGGCTATGCCGTCACCGGTGGTGTTGTGGTCCAGGAAGAGTATATGGCCGCTCTGCTCGCCGCCCAGATTGTAGCCCCCCCGGCGCATTGCTTCCACTACATAACGGTCGCCCACCTTGGTGCGCAGCATGCGGATGCCCCGCTCCCTGAGGCACAGCTCCAGGCCCAGGTTGGACATCACCGTGGCCACCAGGGTGGCGTGGTTCAGGCCGCCGGTGGTCATCAGGTGGTCGGCGCACAGGGCCATGATCTGGTCACCGTCCACCACCTCGCCGTTTTCGTCCACCATGATCAGGCGGTCGCCGTCGCCGTCAAAGGCCAGGCCCAGGTCGGCCTTGCTGGTTTTCACCAGTTCGGCCAGGCCCTCGGGGTGCAGGGCGCCCACCCCGTCGTTGATGTTGGTGCCGTTGGGCTTGTCGCCCATCACCGCCACCTCGGCCCCCAGCTCGGAAAACACCGCCGGGGCCACCCGGTAGGTGGCTCCGTGGGCGCAGTCCATGGCCACGGTGAGCCCGTCCAGGGTGTACTCCACCGGGAAGGAGTTCTTGAGGAACACGATGTAGCGGCCCAGGGCGTCGTCGATGCGCCGGGCCCGGCCCACCCGGCCCTGCTCCGGCCGGGAATAGCCCTCCCCGCAGGACAACACATCCAGCACGTAGTCCTCGATGTGGGCCTCCACCGCGTCGGGCAGCTTGAAGCCGTCGCGGCCGAATATCTTGATGCCGTTGTCCTGGTAGGGGTTGTGGCTGGCGCTGATGACGATGCCCGCCGCGCAGCGCATGTTGCGGGTGAGGAAGGCCAGGGCCGGGGTGGGCAGGGGACCCACCACCAACACGTCGCGGCCCATGGAACACAGGCCCGCCACCAGGGCGTTTTCGAACATATAGCCCGAAAGGCGGGTGTCCTTGCCCAGAATGACCTTGCGCCGCTGGTCGCCGTCGGTTAGCACCGAGGCCACGCCCTGGCCGATGGCCACGGCCATCTCCACGGTCATGGGCGGCTGGTTGGCCACTCCACGCACTCCATCGGTGCCGAAAATCTTGCGCTCCACCCTTTCCTCCCGAATTTCTGAAGTCTTATTTAGCGGTGGCGGGCGCCTTGGGCGTCCCAGCCGGGGCCTTGCCCTTGACCGGGCGGGGCCTTATGGTGATCACCGCCTGCACCGTGGTGGGATTAAGGCGTATGGCGCGGCCGTCCGGCGGCCGCAAGTTGGCCTTGAGGGTCGCGGTTTTGCTCAGGCCGGTCACTTCCAGGGGCACGGTCCATATCCAATCCAGGTCGGTTATCTCCTGCTTGATGCCGCTCACCGTAACCTTGGAGGGGTCAAAGGAAACCTCGGCCACCTCGAAACCCTGCTTCGGGCTGCCCTTGATGACCGGGCGCACCTCCGCCTTGCGGCTGAAGCGGTGGTCCAGCACCACCCTTAGCCGCGCGGGACTGATGCGCAGCACCTCCACCCCGGGCGGCAGGTTCAACTCCTCGGGCAGCACCTGGAAGGTATGCTCGCCGGTGCCCATGCCCGCCAGGTTCAGCTGTTTGGCCGTCGGCCGGCTGGCCGCCTGTCGCACCAGGCTCTGGGGGCCGTAGAGCCGAAGCTCCACCTGGTTGGCCACCTCGTTGGCCATCACCATGTCCACGGGCAGGCCGGTTATGACCACCGGCATGCGAACCGTGACCTCGGCGCTTTCCTGGCCCACCACGAAAGTCCACAGGGCCACCGCGATGCCCAGGGAGATGAGCTTGAGTTTGTAGTTGCTGGTGATCAGCTTAAGCATCGCCGCGCTCTTTTCCCCAGAGGCGCCGCGGCGTCTTGGTACCTACCTGGAACAGCTCGGCCAACTGGTTGTTGAGCGCCACCGCGTCCAGGTTTTGGGTCAGCTTGCCTCCCGTCGCCAGACTGACCCGGCCGCGCTCCTCGCTGACCACCACGGCCACCGCGTCGGTCTCCTCGGTGAGGCCCATGGCCGCCAGGTGCCGCGTGCCCACTTGTCTGCTGCCGCCGGAGGTGGTGGACAGGGGGAGTACGCAGCGGGCGGCGATGATGCGGTCCTCGCTGATGATAACCGCCCCGTCGTGCAGGGGGGTGGTGACCTGAAAAATCGTCATGAGTAGCTCGCGGCTCACCTTGGCGTCCAGGCTCACGCCGGTGTCCACGTAGTCGGCCAGGCCGATGCGCCGTTCCAAAACGATCAGGGCCCCGGTCATGCGCGAGGCCAGGGCCACGGCGGTGCGGGCCACCTCCTCCAGGGTGGCGGCCTTTTGCTCGTGGCCGCCCGCCAACAGAGGGCCGCGGCCCATGCGGGCCAGGGCTTTTCTTATGTCGCTCTGGAACAGGATGATGACCACCAGGATCAGGGAGGCCAGGAAAGACTGGATGATCCAATGGATGGTGACTAGGTGCAGCCAGCGGGCCACCACCAGGGTCAGCAGCACCACTCCCAGCCCGGCCAGCATCTGCATGGCCCTGGTGCCTTTGACCAGCAAAATGATCTTGTAGATGACAAAGGCCACCAGGCCGATGTCCACCAGGTCCAGCCAGCGTAGCTGATAAAATGGTGCCAGCAGATCAACCATGGCGTGTTTCCCGGGCCATTACCGCGTCGCAAACCGCCAGGGCCTCCCTAAGCGGGGCCACGTCGTGCACCCGCACGATATCCGCCCCCAGGGCCGCGCCCAAAATATGCACTCCCACCGAGCCCCACAGACGCTCGCCAGGCACTTGGCGTCCGGTCAGGGTGCCGATGAAGGTTTTGCGGCTGGCTCCCAAGAGCACAGGATAGCCCAACTCGGCCAGGGCGGGAAGGTTGCGGATAAGGGTGAGGTTGTGTTCCAGGGTCTTGCCGAAGCCGATGCCCGGGTCCACCACGACGGCCTCCGGGGCCACTCCGGCCTCCAGGGCACGCTCGGCCCGCTGGGCCAGAAAATCTCGCACCTCGGCCACCACGTCCTGGTAGGTGGGGTTGGCCTGCATGGTGCGGGGCTCGCCCTTCATATGCATGAGCACCAGCCCGGCCTTGGTCCGGGCCGCCACGCGGGCCATGTCCGGGTCGCCGCTCAGGGCGGTGACGTCGTTGATGATGCCGGCTCCGGCCTCCACGGCGGCCTGGGCCACCTCGGCCTTGTAGGTATCGACGCTGATCACCGCCGAGCAGTGGCGGGACAGGGCCTCGATCACCGGCAGCACCCGGTCCATCTCTTCGGCGGCGGGGGTGGCTTCAGAGCCGGGGCGGGTGGATTCGCCGCCTACGTCCAGGATGTCGGCCCCGGCCTCGGCCAGGGCCAAGCCCTGCTCCACGGCCTGAGCTTCTTCGTAAAACCGGCCGCCGTCGCTAAAGGAATCCGGGGTGACGTTGACCACCCCCATTATCAAGGTGCGCGGCCCCAGCTCCAGGGAGCCGGTGGGCAAAGGTATCGTGCGCGTCTGCTTAGGCACCGGCCTGGTCATCACCCGCCTCCGGCGGGGGAGTGGAACTTGGGGATTGTTCGGCCTCGGGCGCCGGCGGGTTCGGGGGCTGGGGGGCCCGGGGCCGGGGCTTGCCGGCCAGGATGGCCAGCACCGCCTCGGCGTCCAAGGTTTCTTCCACCAGCAGGGCGCCGGCCAGGTTGTGCAGCACCTCCATGTGGCCTTCCAGCAGCCCGGTGGCCTCGGTGTGGGCCTCGGTGATCAGGCGCTTGACCTCATGGTCGATGGACTGGGCGGTCTCCTCGGAATAGTCCCGGTGCTGGCTAATCTCGCGGCCCAGGAATATCTGCTCCTCGCGCTTGCCGAAGGTGAGCGGGCCCAAGACCTCGCTCATGCCCCACTCGCAGACCATCTTGCGGGCCAGCTCGGTGGCCCGCTCAAGGTCGTTGCCTGCGCCGGTGGTGAAGGTTTCCAGCACCAGCTCTTCGGCCGAGCGGCCGCCCAAAAGCACCGCCAGGTTGTTGATGAGGTAGTCGCGGCTGTAGGTGTGGCGCTCGTCCACGGGCAGCTGCTGGGTGAGGCCCAGGGCCCGGCCACGGGGGATGATGGTCACCTTGTGCACCGGGTCGGTGCCTGGGGTGAGCATGGCCACCAGGGCGTGGCCCGCCTCGTGGTAGGCGGTGGTGCGCTTCTCGTCCTCGCTGAGGATGAGGCTGCGCCGCTCGGCGCCCATCATCACCTTGTCCTTGGCCTTCTCAAAATCCACCATGTCGATGCGGTTTTTATCGTCCCGGGCGGCCAGGAGGGCGGCCTCGTTGACCATGTTCTCCAGATCGGCCCCGGAGAAGCCCGGAGTGCCTCGGGCCAGCACCGACAGATCCACGTCCGGCGACAAGGGGGTGCGCCGGGTGTGCACATTTAGTATGGCTTCGCGGCCCTTGACGTCGGGGGTGGGCACCACCACCTGGCGGTCGAAACGGCCGGGCCGCAGCAGGGCCGGGTCCAACACGTCGGGGCGGTTGGTGGCGGCGATGAGGATGACCCCTTCGTTGGACTCGAAGCCGTCCATCTCCACCAAAAGCTGGTTCAGGGTCTGCTCACGCTCGTCGTGCCCGCCGCCCAGGCCCGCGCCCCGGTGGCGGCCCACCGCGTCGATCTCGTCGATGAAGATGATGCAGGGGGCGTTCTTCTTGCCCTGGGTGAACAGGTCGCGCACCCGGGAAGCGCCCACGCCCACGAACATCTCCACGAAGTCAGAGCCGCTGATGGAAAAGAAGGGCACGCCCGCCTCTCCGGCGATGGCCCTGGCCATCAGGGTCTTGCCGGTGCCCGGCCCGCCCACCAGGAGCACACCCTTGGGGATGCGCCCGCCCAGGCGGGTGAACTTTTTGGGCTCACGCAAAAACTCGATGATCTCGGTGAGCTCTTCCTTGGCTTCTTCCACCCCGGCCACGTCGTCAAAGGTGATGCGCCGCCCCTCCGGCTCGGTTTGCAGCCGGGCTCGGCTCTTGCCGAAGCTCATGGCCTTGCCCCCCCCGCCCATCTGCATCTGGCGCATGAAGAATATCCAGATGCCGATCAACAAGAGCATGGGGAACCAGGAAACCAGGATGGACATGTACCACGGCGAATCGTCTTCCGGCTTCACCGTGATCTTCACGTCCTTGGCCCTCAGGTCGCTGATGAGCTTGGGGTCGTCCGGGGAGTAGGTGCGGAAGCGCTTGCCTTCGCTGGACCAGCCCCGCACCTCTCTACCCTGGATTTCAACGCTGGTGACTTGGCCTTTTTCCACCGCCGTCAGGAACTCGGAATAGGGCAGTTTTTCGCTGCCCGGATCGGGCCGGTTGAAAAAGTTGAACAGCAGGACCATCATCAGGCTGATGACCAGCCAGAGGGCCAAGTTTTTGTATAAGGGATTCAACTGACTATCTCCAGCGGCGCCCGGAGGGCCCGGCGCAAAAAGCGCCCATAATGATTAAAATTCATAGTATATGGTCACCCTTGGGGGGTGTCAACGAAACTGAGCTTCAAATAGGCGCTTTCAGTGCCTTTTAGGCGCGCCCGCTCGGCCACGGCCCAAGGAGCAGCCCACCAGGGGCCTTCCCGGTCGGCCAGGATCAGGGTGCGTGCCCGCCACCACTGGGGCACCTTGCGGTCGATGAGCAGGCGGCTGAGCCGCTTGCTCCCCGGCGCGCCCAGGGGCTGGAAGCGCTCGCCGGGTTGGGGCGCACGCAACTCCAGGGGCCAGCGCACCGCCTGGGCGGGCAGGCAGGCCGAGGGGCCACGGCCCGCCACGGGCGGTTTTTCCTGAACCAGCTCCAGGCGCAGGCTGGCTCCCAAATGGGGCAGGGCCACCGTGGCCGGGCCGTGCAAAACCAGGCTGGGGCACGGAGGCGGCTGGGCCCGGTCCAGGCGCAGGGCCTCGGCCTCGCGCCAGGCCATGAGCCCGCTGGGCAGGGTAAGCCTGCGCCCCGGCGCTCCGGCCAAAAGCTCCAGCACCTGCTCCACGTGCAGGGCCAAAAGGTGCTGCCCCTGGCCGGTCAACAGGCCCACGGCGTGGCGCAGCAAACGGCGCTGATGGGCCGGGTGCATTCCGGCCAGAAGCTCGCCCCGCAAAAGAAGGCTGGTGCCCTGGCGCTGCAAGACTTGGCCTTCCTGCTCCCGGCACCAGGCCTGCCAAAGCTCCTCTTCCTCGCCGGCCAGGGAGGCCAGGCGGGCCAGGGCCTCTTCGGCCCGGGGGTTGACCAACTCGCGGGCCAGGGGCAGAAGCTGGTGGCGCACCCGGTTGCGCAGGAAATTCGCGCTGTCGTTGCTGGGGTCTTCGCGCCAGGGGTGGCCCTGGGCGCCCAGCCAATCGCGCAACTCTTGGCGGCTCGCGGCCAGCAGGGGGCGCCACCAGGGCGCGCTCCAGGGGCGCATGGCCGCCAGGCCCGAAAGCCCGGTGCCCCCAAGCAGGCGCATGAGCACCGTTTCGGCCTGGTCCCCCGCGGTGTGGCCCAGGGCGATGGCAACCGCCCCGGTTTGATCGGCCATTTGCACCAAGGCCTCGCGCCGGGTCTGGCGGGCCGCGTCTTCCAGGGAGCGGCCCTTGCCGTCCACCGTTACTTTTTGGCAAAAAAACGCCGCGCCCAACTCGTCGGCCAGTTGGGCCACGAAGCGGGCGTCGTCCCCGGACTCGGGCCGAAGGGTGTGATCCACATGGCCCAGGGCCAATCGCCAGCCCTGCTCCGGGGCGGCCATAGCCAGAAGGCGGGCCAGAGCCACCGAGTCCGAGCCGCCGCTCACCCCGGCCAGAACCACTCCCGGACCGGGCAAGGGGCCGCCCAGGGGGGGGACAGCGGCCTTGACGTGCTTTGGGGGCGGCGATAAGCTCAAATCTGAGCTTTCCTTTTTACGGTAAGAGGCCATGAACCAGCCCAAAATAGTTTCAGTTAATATTAGTTCTACCAAAGGCGTGGTCAAAAAGCCCGTGCCCCAGGGTTGCCTGGAGCCGGACGTGGGACTGGTGGGCGATGCCCACTCCGGTCCCTGGCACCGCCAACTCTCCCTGCTGGCCATGGAGTCCATCGACTTCATGCGCAACAAGGGGGCAAATGTAAATCCCGGCGATTTCGCCGAAAACGTCACCACCGAAGGCATTGAGCTGCACACCCTGCCCGTGGGCACCCATCTGATGCTGGGCGCGGTCGAGGTGGAGGTCACCCAGATCGGCAAGGAATGCCACGCCGGTTGCGAGATTCGCAAGCTGGTGGGCGACTGCATAATGCCCCGCCAGGGCATCTTCGTGCGCGTGCTCAACCCCGGCGAGGTCAAGGCCGGTGATCCGGTGAGCCGTCTGGGCGGAGACGGAGGCTAGCCGCGGTGGCCGAGCTGCAGCGCCTGGGTGGGCAAAACTGCGCCTACTACACCAGACGGCGCTGCACTCGCACGATCAGCTCCGAAGCCTCCCAGGCCGCCCGTTGCACCCTCTTGGAGCAGCGGCGCAAGGTGGGGGCGGCTACCATGGACCGTTTGGACCGCCTTAAAAATCTGGCCGACGAGGCCGACCGCGAGGTGGCTCGGCGCCATGTGATCCAAAAAAACCTTGACCAGATCACCCGTCTGTCCTGCCCCCGCTACGTGCCCAAGTCCGGGGCCGGGCCTCTGTGCCAACACCAGCACCTGGTGGCCTGCCTGCTGCTCTTGCCCGAGTGCGGGGGGCGCTGCGAGCATTACATGCGTCGCCGGGAGCCGCCCCACAAGCGGGAGGCCAAGCCATGAGCCCCAGCCACCCGCGCAACCCCTATCCCACCGTGGACATCATCATCGAACTGGAGCGTCCCGGCCGCCCCATCGTGCTGGTCCGGCGGGCCAACCCACCCCACGGCTGGGCCCTGCCCGGCGGTTTCGTGGACTATGGCGAAAGCCTGGAGGCGGCGGCCAGGCGCGAGGCGGCCGAGGAGACCGGCTTGGCCGTGGAGCTGGTGGCGCTGCTGGGGGCCTATTCCGACCCTGGTCGCGACCCCCGCCAGCACAACCTTTCGGTGGTGTTCGTGGGGCGGGCCAAGGGAGTGCCCCAGGGCGGCGACGACGCGGCCCTGGCCCAGGCCTTTGACCTGGAGGAGTTGCCCCGGCCCCTGTGCTTTGACCACGGCCTGATAATCAGCCACTACCTTCTCTGGCGGGCGGGGCAGCGACCCGGCGCGCCGGTGCAAACGAGGGGAGTTTGACCATGAGCGAGCATGAACTCAGCCCGCAAGAGCAAAAGGCCCTGCTGAAGCTGGCCAGGGAGCGCATCGCCCGCCTGGTGGGCCGTGAGGGCGTTGGGCCCGCCCAGGGGGAACTGCCCGGCCCGGAGATAAAAAGAGGAGCCTTCGTCACCCTGCACAAGCAGGGCCGCCTCAGGGGCTGCATCGGCAACTTCATCTCCGATGATCCTCTCACCGAGTTGATCGAGGACATGGCCGTGGCCGCGGCCAGCCAGGACCCCCGCTTCCCTCCCCTTGGCGGGGATGAGTTGGAGCAGGTGGACCTGGAGATCAGCGTGCTTAGCCCTCTGCGGCGGGTGGAAGACGTAAGCGAGATACAGGTGGGTAAGCACGGCATATACATCGTCAGCCCCCGGGGCCGGGGGGTACTTTTGCCCCAGGTGGCCACGGAATACGGCTGGGACCGCGACACGTTCCTGGATCAGACCTGCGTAAAGGCGGGCCTAAGGCCGGGCTGCTGGCGCGATCCGGACACCGAAATTCTCATCTTCTCGGCCCAGATTTTCGGGGAAAAAGAGTCTGAATAGGGCCTAGCTTTTTTCAGCCAGGGCCTTCTTGGCCGCGAATTTTTCCTTGAGCCGCCGCGAGACGCTGGAAGGCACCAGGCCGTTGATGTCCCCGCCCAGCATGGCCGCTTCCTTGATGATGGTGGAGCTTACGTAGAACCACTTGTAGTCGGTCATCAGAAACACCGACTGCACCTCGCGGTTGAGCTTGCGGTTCATAAGGGCCATCTGGAACTCATACTCAAAATCCGACAAGGCCCTGAGGCCGCGCAAGATTACGTTGGTGCCGCTGGCCAAAACGTAGTCCACCAACAGGCCGTCAAAGGTATCCACCGAGGCTCCGGGGATGTCGGCGATGACCTCCTGAATTATTTCCACTCGCTCGGGCATGGGGAACAGGCCGCTTTTATCGGGGTTCACCGCCACCGCCACCACCACCTTGTCGAAAATTTCCAGGCCGCGATGCAAGATTGAGAGGTGCCCGTTGGTTATGGGGTCGAAAGAACCGGGATAGATAGCGGTTTTCATGTGCCGTTCCCTCTAGAGTCACTGGTTGGTGGCGAAGAAGCTCAGCTCACTCTGCCCATATCGGCGGTGGTCCTGGGTTTTGAGCCCGCCTGGAGCCTCGGGAAATTCCTTGGGCGAGTGCTCTATGATCAACAGTCCACCCGGGGCTAAAAGCCAACCCTGGGCGGCCAACTCCAACAGCCGGGCCACCTGGCCTTTGCCATAGGGCGGGTCGGCCAACACCAGGTCAAAGGGCGCGGCGGCCTTTAGTGCCCCGGTGGCGGCGCCCAATCCGTTGGCCAGCACCCGGCCATGCTCCTCCAGACCCAGAGAGGCCAGGTTGGCCTGGATAAGTTTGGCGGTGGGGCGGCTTTTTTCCACGAACAGGCAGGATGCCGCCCCCCGGCTAAGGGCCTCCAGGCCCAGGGCTCCGCTGCCCGCGTAAAGATCGGCCACCCGGGCGTCGGCCACCCGGGGGCCTAGTATGTTGAAAAGGGCCTGGCGCATCTTGGCACCGGTGGGCCGGATGGCCATGCCGGGGGTGACCTTTAAATTGCGCCCCCTGAGCCGCCCGCCGGTGATCTTGAGCAAGGCCCTAGTCCCTATAGATAATCAGCCGCCAAAATTTCGGCGATCTGCACCGCGTTGGTGGCCGCGCCCTTGCGGATGTTGTCGGCCACCAGCCACAGGTCGATGCCCTTTTCCTGGCTTATGTCCTCGCGGATGCGCCCCACCAGGGTCAGGTCCTGCCCCGCGCTCATGAGCGGGGTGGGATAGACCAGGTTGGCCGGGTCATCCACCACCTTCACGCCGGGGGCCTTGGCCAAAACCGCGCGCACCTCATCGACGCTGACCTTTTTCTTGGTGGCGATGTTCACCGCTTCGGAGTGGCTGTAGCGCACCGGCACCCGCACACAGGTGGCGCTCAGCTTGATGCCGTCGTCGCCCATGATCTTTTGGGTCTCCAGGACCATCTTCATCTCTTCCTTGGTGTAGCCGTTGTCCAGGAAGACGTCGATGTGCGGCAGAAGGTTCCAGGCTATCTGCTGGGGATATACCTTGGCCTCGGGCGCACGGCCTTCGTGCAGATCCTTGAGTTGGTTCTCCAGCTCGAAGATCGCCTTTTGACCGGTGCCGCTCACCGCCTGATAGGTGCTCACCACCACCCGCTCGATGCCCGCCAGCTCCTGGATGGGCTGGAGCACCACCACCATCTGGATGGTGGAGCAGTTGGGGTTGGCGATAATACCCTTGTTGGGGTAGTCGGCCACCGCCTTGGGGTTCACCTCGGGCACCACCAAGGGCACCAGGGGGTCCATGCGCCAGTAGGAAGAGTTGTCCACCACCACCGCGCCCGCCTCGGCGGCCAGGGGAGCGTAGTCCCGGCTGGTGGAGGCCCCCGCGCTGAACAGGGCTATATCGATGTCCTGGAAGGAATCCTGGCCCAGCACCTGGACCGGAATCTCCTCGCCCTTGTAAGTGAGTTTTTTGCCCTTGGAGCGCTCCGAGGCCAACAGGCGCAACTCGCCCACTGGAAAGTCTCTTTCTTCGAGGCACTGGATCATCTGGTTGCCCACGGCACCAGTGGCCCCGCACACCGCGACTTTATAAAGCTTGCTCATGGTCTCTTCTCTTTCTTATGTCTCTCTGCTCCAAGGTTGTTCAGGCCCATTCCGGCAGCGCACACGGCTTCCGGATGGCCACGGTCTTTATTTAGCCGTGACCGGGCCTTATTGCAAACTCTTTGTTGGGAAAAAACCGGCGGTCCTAGTCAGCGGCCGGTGATCTGTTTTCGGATTTTCTTGATGAGCCCGCCCTGGCTGACCAAATTGGTGAGATAAGGGTCCACCGGCCGGGCCTGGAAGGAGGTGTCCTGCTCCACGTCCTCGATAAGCCCGCTGTAGGGGTCCAGGTTTAGGCGGTCGCCGTCGTGCACCCTGGCGGCGGCCTCGGGGCAGGTAAAGACAAGCAGGCCCATGTTGAAGGCGTTGCGGTAGAACATGCGCGAGAAGCTGTGGGCGATAACCGCACCCACCCCGGCGTTCTTGATGGCCAGGGGCGCCTGCTCCCGGGAGGAGCCGCAGCCGAAGTTGCGCCCGGCCACGATGAAATCGCCGAAGCCCACCTGGCCGGCGAACTCGGGCCGAAGATCGCCCAAGACCACCTTGGCCCAGGAGTGGGGGTCGCGCTGGTGCAGGTAGCGGGCCGGTATTATGGCGTCGCTGGAAATGTGGTCGCCGAACACCCAGGCCATGCCGCTGATCATGATAGAACCTCCGCCGGATCGGCCACCCGGCCCAAGATGGCGCTGGCCGCGGCCACCGCGGGCCCGGCCAGATAGATGCGGCTGCTGGGGTGGCCCATGCGGCCCCGATAATTACGGTGGGCGGTGGCCCCCGCCACTTCCCCGGCGGCCAAGACCCCCAGGTGAGCGCCCGCGCAGGGGCCGCAGGAGGGCGGGCCCATGATGCCCCCGGCGGCCAGGAAAATCTCCACCAGGCCCTCGCGCACCGCTTGCAGCATGATGCGCGGGGTGGGGGGGATTACCATCAGGCGCACCCTAGGGTGAACCTGCTTGCCGGTCAAAATCTGGGCCGCCACCCGGAGGTCTTCCAAGCGGGCGGCGGCGCAGGAGCCGATGAACACCTGATCCACCGGCTCGTAGCCGGCCCGCCGGGCCGGAGCCACGTCGTGGGGGCGGTGGGGACGGGCCGCCTGGGGCTCCAGGCCGGTTACGTCCAGCTTGACCGTCTTGCTGTAGACGGCCTCCGGGTCCGGGGCCACCGAGGCCCAGGAGCGCTTGGCCTTGTCCTTGAGGTAGTCGGTGGTCACCTGGTCCACCGGGAACAGGGCCGCCTTGGCCCCGCTTTCCACCATCAGGTTGCTGATGGTAAGGCGGGCGTCCATGGACAGCCGGGGCACCAGGGGGCCGGTGAATTCCAGGCTCTGGTAATGGGCCCCCTCGGGGCCCAGCAGGCGCAACAGGGCCAGGGCGATGTCCATGCCCCCCACCCAGGGACCCATATCGCCGCCCAACTCCACCTTGGTCGTGGCCGGCACCTGGAACCAGCCCCGGCCGGTGACCAGGGCGGCCGACAGATCGCTGGCCCCCACCCCGGTGGCGAATGCCCCCAGGGCCCCGTGGGTGACCATGCGGCTGTCCGCCCCCACCACCAGCTCGCCGGGCAGGATCAGGCCCCGCTCGGCCAACAGCACGTGGGAGATGCCCGAACGGCCGCCCTGGAAACGGTGCTCCAGGTGGTTGGACATGGCGAATTCGTTGATCTCCTTGGTGATCAGCGCGCTGCCCACGTCCTTGTTGGGGGTGAAGTGGTCGGCCACCAGCACCACCCGGGCGGGGTCGAAGACCCGTTCGCCGCCGATCTCCTTAAAGCCGCGTATGGCCATGGGAGTGGAGACGTCGTTGGCCAGGACCATGTCCAGCTCGGCTTCTATGATGGCGCCGGGCTCCACATAGGGGAGCCCGGCGCGCGAAGCCAAGATTTTTTGGCTCATGGTTTGGGGTTGGTTCAAAGGCTACTCTCCTGGGCGCTCAGCCGGGGGCCGTGGGTTTTCAGGTACTCCAGGCGGTTCAGTCCGTTGATGTAGGCCTTGGCCGCGGCGACCAGGATGTCCGAATCCAGACCCTTGCCCAGAACCACCAGACCATTTTCGCCCAATCTTACCGTCACTTCGCCCTGCGCGTCCAGCCCCCCGGTAATGGCGCTGATGGTGAAGCGCAGCAGCTTGGCCTTGGTCCCGGTGATTTTGGCGATGGTGTTATACACCGCGTCCACCGGGCCGTTGCCCGAACCGAAGTCCTGCTTGAGCTCCTCGCAGTCGTGCAGGCGCACCGTGGCCGTGGGCACGGTGACCGTGCCGCTGACGATGTTCATGTAGTCCAGGCGCCAGCGCAGGGGGATGCGCAGGATTTCGTCAGCGATGAGCGCCTCCAGGTCCTCGTTGAATATTTCCTTCTTTTTGTCGGCCAGGCGCTTGAAGGCTTGGAAGAGCTTTTCCACGTTGTCGCGGTCCAGCTCATAGCCCATGTCCGTCAGCCGCGACTTGAGGGCGGCGCGCCCCGAGTGCTTGCCCAGCACCAAGGAGTTTTGGCCGATACCCACTTCCTCGGGGGTCATGATCTCGTAGGTCAGCGGATTCTTGAGCACGCCGTCCACGTGGATGCCGGCTTCGTGGGCAAAGGCGTTGGCCCCCACGATAGCCTTGTTGGGCTGCACCGTGACTCCGGTGATCATCGATACCAGGCGGCTGGCCGGGTAGATCTCCTTGCGGTTGATATTGGTGGTGAGCCCCAGCTTCTTTTCGCGGGTGGCCAGGAGCATGACCACCTCCTCCATGGAGGCGTTGCCCGCCCGCTCGCCGATGCCGTTTATGCAAACCTCCACCTGGCGCGCCCCGGCGTTTACCCCGGCCAGGCTGTTGGCCACGGCCATGCCCAGGTCGTCGTGGCAATGCACGCTCACCGTGGCGTTTTTGAGATCAGGCACCTGCTTGTAGAGGTAGCGGAACAGCTCGCTGAACTCCTCGGGCAGGGCGTAGCCCACCGTGTCGGGGATGTTGATGGTGGTGGCCCCGGCGGCCAGGGCGGCGCTGATGGCCTGGGCCAGGAACTCCGGGTCGGAGCGCGAGGCGTCCTCGGCGCTGAATTCCACGTCGTCGCACAGGCTGCAAGCCAGGCCCACGCCGGAGGTGATCTCCTCCAGGGTTTGCTCCCTGGTCAGCTTGAGTTTGTGCTCCAGGTGGATGTCGCTGGTGGCGATAAACACGTGGATGCGCCTTTTCTCGGCCGGCTTGATGGCCTCCCAGCAGGTCCTGATGTCGTCGTGGCCGGTGCGGGCCAGGCCGCAGATGATAGGCCCCTTGACCTGCTTGGCGATCTCGTTGACCGACTCGAAATCGCCGGGGCTGGATGCGGGAAAGCCGACCTCGATGATGTCCACACCCAGTTGAGCCAACTTATGGGCCAGGCGCATCTTTTCTTCTAGGTTCATGGAAGCGCCCGGCGACTGTTCGCCATCGCGCAGGGTGGTGTCGAAAATCTTTACCAGGTTGCTCATTGCGGTATCTCCCATAAATCGAAAAACGCCAGTAATGGTCCCCGCCGGGACACATCACCAGGATTTGGGTGCACTGGGTTATGTCTGGGGGGATCTAAAAAACTAGGACAAGGGCAATCGGTCTTGTTCGGTGGCCTGGGTGCGGGCGGCCGTGGCTTCTTGCTTGGCGGCCTTTTTCTTGGCCATGACGCGGGCGCCGAAGGGCCCGCCGACCACATAGGAGGCCAGAAGGATGAAGCCCATGAATTGAGGCTGGATGGCGATGAGCACGAACAGCAGCAGTCCGGCCACCAGCCAGTTGAAGGACTTGAGCTTGGCCAGCCCCAGCTCCTTGAAGGAGAGGTAGGGAATGTTGCTGACCATTAGGAAGCTCAGTATGAACACGACTATAACCAGCAGCCAAGGCTCGAAGGGGGCGGGCCCCTTGAGTTCCAGCCACATGAGGATCATGGTGGACACCAGGCTGGCCGCCGCCGGGATGGGCAGGCCCACGAAGTGGCTGGTGCCTACTTCTTCCACCTGGACGTTGAAGCGGGCCAGGCGCAGCGCGCCGCAGGCCACGAAAAGGAAGGCGGCCAGGAATCCCAGGCGGCCCAGGGGTTGCAGGCCCCACATGTACACCATGATGGCCGGAGCCACGCCGAAGGCCACCAGGTCCGACAGGGAGTCGAACTCAACCCCGAAGCGGCTCACGGTGTTGGTGGCCCGGGCCACCTTGCCGTCCAGGCCGTCAAAGACCAGGGAAGCCAGGATGGCCAGGCAGGCCAGCATGAAGTTGCCTTGGATGGCTTCCACGGCCGCGAAGAAGCCGGAGAAAAGGCTGGCCGTGGTGAAGAGGTTGGGCAGGACGTAGATCCCCCGCCGCCACTGTTCGCGGCTTTTGCGTCGGCGGGAATTTCGGCTGCGTCGTGCCATTTAAACCTCTGCGATTACGCTTTCACCGGCTCTTACCCTTTGGCCGGGGCTTACCTGGACCTTAGCGCTCATAGGCAGATAAAGGTCCAGTCTGGAGCCAAATCTAATCATACCGTACCGCTGACCACGCTGCATTGCAACCCCCGGCGCGGCCCAGCATTCGATTCTGCGGGCCACCAGCCCGGCCACCTGGGTGACCACGATAGCGGCCCGGCGTCCGGCCAGCACCATGTCCACCCGTTCGTTGGCCGTGGGGGCCTCGGGGCGGTCGGCGGGCATGAAACCGCCGGGGCGGTGGACGACCTTGAGCACCCGCCCGGCCATGGGGGCCCGGTTCACATGCACGTCGAAGATATTCATGAAAACCGACACCAAACGCACCGGCGAGCCCGGCAACTCAGGGTGGGTGGTCTCGGCCACCACCACCACCTTACCATCGGCCGGGGAGATGATTGCCTCCGGCCCCGCATCGCTACGGCGGGGTGGATCGCGAAAAAAGTTGCCGATAATCAAGGTGATGGCCCACAAGGGAACTGCCAGCCACCAAACGCCCAGGGCGCTGGCCACCACGGCCAAACCCGCCGCCGACATCAGGTAAGGCCAGCCCTGGCGGGCCAGGGGAAACTTGTCCATGCTCACCGCCTAGGAAGGGGTGCCGCGCAGCGTGGCCAGAATCTGTTCTATGCGGTCACGTCCGGCCAGCTTGAGCTTTTGCAACCGCTTGCGTTCGATCTGTTCCTCGGTGGACAGGTACAGGCGCTGGTTCATGTCGTCCAGCGTTTTTTCCATCTCAAGATGCTCGGCCCAAAGCTTGGCCAGTTCCGGGTCGTTGTCCAGGTTGGCCTGGATAAGTTCCATGTCGGTGGGGTCCATACTCTTTATCCTCACTCGCGGTAAAAGAAGTTTATTCAGCAACACCCGGCGCGGCGGGCAACAGGGCGAACACGCAGTTCACTTCGGCGCGCACCTGGACCTCATTGGGTTGCAAGGGGGTGGCGGCCATGGCCTTGGCCATGGCGCGGTTGAGCATCGGGGCGGAGTCCACCGCGCCGCTTACTCTGATCTTGAGCACCGGCCCCAGACGCATGCCCGCGGCCCGGGCCAACACCTGGGCCCTTGCCTTGGCGTCGGCAAAGGCGGCGGCCAGAGCCCGGCGGCCCGCCGCTTTGGAATCGGCCAGTTGCCAGTCGGGGCCGGAGACCGTGTTGGCCCCGGCGGCCACCGCCGTGTCCAACAGCCCGGCCAGGGCCAGGGGGTCGCGGCTGGTAACGCGGACGTCGTGGCTGGCCTTGTAACCGGTGGTGATGTTTCTTTTGTTTTCTTTGTCCCAGGTGGTCAGGGGCCGCAGCCAGTAGCCCGCCGTTTCCAAACGGCCCTTGTCGCCCAGCATCTTTTTAAGGGCCGCCACCACCTTTTGCATGGTGGCCGCGTTGGCCTCCGATGCCTGGGCGGCGGTCAAGGCTTCGGTGATCACCCCCACGGTGATGACCCCTTCCTCGGGGGTCAGGCGCAAGGTGGCTTGGCCGTCGACGATGATGCTGGGCACGGAATCTTGGGCCAGGGCGACACAAGGTAGCCAAAGGCCCAGCAGGACCATTGTGAAAATCAACCACCGGCGCATGTAACCTCCTCCTCGGATGCCAAAACATTATAACACGGGAGGGCCGGCCCGCATATTTCACCAGGGTTGCTTGGCAGCAGGCAGGGAGTTTTATGCATGCGGTCTCGGGGGGGTGAGCCTTTGGCTAAATTAAAATGTGGCGTGTACCTGCCTCCGGTGGCTGGGGCAGCCGGAGTTCACTGCACCAGGTGGTAATCGTCCATGGGAAGGCCGAAGCGCACTTCCGCTTCCGAGGGGCGGCAGTAGCGTGGCCTTAGCTGATGGGGGGCCAGGCCTTTGCCCTGGGCCAGGCGGCGGCCGCCGATTAGGGCCAAGAGCCCGGGGCTGGGCAGATCGCACGATACCGGGGCCAAGTCCAGGCCGGGGGCCAAGTCGGCGGGGTCCAGAAGGCGGGCGCCGGGGCCCAAAAGCAGGGCCGGGGGCTTGAGAAAGGGGAGTAAGCGCTCGGGAGTTATGGCCATATCCTCCTCGCGGCGCTGGAAGGCCTCGCCGTCTTGCGCAAAACAGGCGGCATAGAGCATCTCCCGCCGGGCGTCGGCCAGGGCCCACACGGTGCGCCGTCCCGCAGGGGCGTTCGCCGCCAGCAGGCGCAGGCTGGACACCCCGGCCACCGGCAGGTTCAGGCCCAGGGCCAGGCCTTGGGCCGTAGCCAGGGCCACGCGCAGGCCAGTGAAAAAACCTGGGCCGATGGTCACCGCCAAGCCGGTGAGGTCGCTGCGCGAAGCTCCGGCCTGGGTCATGATTTTTTGGATGGCGGGCAACAGGCGGCGGCTGTCACCGGGTCCGGGCTTCAACACAGCCTGGGCCAGCACCCGGCTTCCATCGGCCAGGGCTACGCCTCCGGCGGCCAGGCTGGTGTCCAGTGCTAGGATCACCGCCGGTCTCCTACTGGGCGTAAGCGCCCATCAAGCGGGCGATATCGTTGTAGAAGATGAAAACCATCAGCAGAATCAAGAGCACCATGCCCACCTGTTGGGCCTTTTCCCTGGCTGCCACCGACACCGGACGCCGGGTGATGGCCTCGAACAGGAAAAAGAAGATGTGGCCGCCGTCCAGGGCGGGTATGGGCAGAAGATTCAAGATGGCCAGGTTCACCGAGATCAGGGCGGCCAGGTCCAGCAGGGGGGCCAGGCCGTGGCGGGCGGCCTCGCTGGCCACCTGGGCGATCATGATGGGCCCGCCCAGATTTTCCACCGAGACCTTGGCCTGGATGATCTTGACCACGCTCATGATGATCAGCTCACCGGCCCAATAGGTCTTCCTAAAGGCGAACTCCGTGGCTTCCCACAGGCTCACCGGGCGGCTGACCGTTTCGGGGCTGGCGGCTATGCCCACCCGGAATACCTGGTGCTTTTCACCAAATATGTCAGTGACTTCCTCTTGGCGGGGGGCGATGGTGAGATGCACTTGGTTGCGGCTTCGCTCCAGGGTGATCTTCAGGGGATTGCCGCCGCTTTTTTGGATGGCCCGGACCATGTCGCCCCAGTCGGCGGTGGCCTGACCGTTGACGGCCAGGACCTTGTCGCCCTTTTGCACTCCCGCGGCCATGGCCGGGGAATTGGGCAACACGCCGCCCACCTGGGTGGTGATGGTGGGCATGCCCCAGATCATGAGCACCCCGAAATAGACGATCAGGGCGAAGGCGATGTTGGACAGGGGGCCGGCGGCCACGATGGCCAGACGCCAGCCCACCGGCTTGTGGGCAAAGGATCGGGCCTCTTCCTCGGGTTCCACCTCGTCGCCGGGGTTCTCGCCCACCATGCGCACGAAGCCGCCCAGGGGGATGGCCGATAGGCGGTAGTCGGTCTCGCCTTTCTTGACGCCGAACAGGCGCGGCCCAAAGCCCAGACTGAAGACCTTGATTCCCACCCCGGCCTTTTTGGCCACCAGGAAGTGTCCCAGCTCGTGCACGAAAATCAGGATGCCCAGAACGATGATGGCGCTGACCATGGTCACGCGGCTCCTCCATGGGACTCGGCCCAGGCGCGGGCTTGGGTCCGGGCCCAACGGTCGGCCTCCAGGACGGCGGCTACGCTGGGCAGGGAATGGGTCTGGTGCTCGTCCAAGACCGCGCGCACGCAAACGGTTATTTGGCCGTAGGTCAGGCTGCCCCCCAGGAACAGGCCCACCGCCACCTCGTTGGCCGCGTTCATCACCGCCGGGGCGCTGCCCCCCTCGCGCCCGGCCGCGAAGGCCAGGCCCAGGGCCGGGAAGCGCTCCAGGTCCGGCTCTTCAAAACTGAGGCGGGCCACCTGGGCCAGGTTGAGCTGGGGCATGTCCAGAGCCAGGCGCTGGGGATGGGCCAGGGCGAAGGCGATGGGGGTTTTCATGTCCGGCAGGCCAAGTTGGGCCAGGAAAGAGCCGTCCACATATTCCACCAACGAGTGCACCACCGATTGGGGATGGACCACCACCTTGATGTCGTCATAGCCCCGGTCGAAGAGCCAATGGGCCTCGATGACCTCCAGGCCTTTGTTCATCAGGGTGGCCGAGTCGATGGTGATCTTGGGGCCCATGGACCAGGTGGGATGGGCCAGGGCCATCTCCGGAGTCACCCCGGCCAACTGCTCTTTGGTGAAACTCCAGAAGGGACCGCCGCTGGCGGTGAGCCATAGGCGGCGCACTCCGGAGGGGTCGTTGCCCATTAGAGACTGGTAGATGGCCGAGTGCTCGGAGTCCACCGGGATGATGGCCGAGCCGCTTTCTTGGGCGGCGGCCATGACCAATTCGCCGGCGGCCACCAGGGTCTCCTTGTTGGCCAGGGCCACGTCTATGCCCGCCTTGATGGCCGCGTAGGTGGGCAACAGCCCGGCCGCGCCCACCATGGCGCTGAGCACCATGTCCGCCCCGCAGCCCGCCGCGGCCTGCAAATATCCCTGGGGGCCGTAAACCACCTCGGCCTTCAGGCCGGAGGGCAACAAAGTCTTGAGCTTTTCGGCCGCCTCTTTGTTCAGCACCGCCAGAACCTGGGGCTGGAAAAGGGCGGCTTGTTTGGCCAACTCCTCCACGGAGCGGGCGGCGGCCAGGCTGACCACGGGGAAGCGTTCGCGGTGGGCGGCCACCACCTCCAGGGTGCTTTTGCCTATGGAGCCGGTGGAGCCCAGTATGGCCAGTTTTTTTACGCCCACAGCAGCATCCTCAGCAGCAAAAAGGCCGCTCCGCCCACCAAAATTCCGTCCACCCGGTCCAGCAGCCCGCCGTGGCCGGGCAAGATCACCCCCGAGTCCTTGACTCCGGCAGTGCGCTTGAGGGCCGATTCCAAAAGGTCGCCGCCCACGCTGACCAGGGCCAGCACCAGGCCCAACAGGGCGCCCGCGCCCACGCTGGTGTCGGGCAGCCACAGCCCGGCGAAGACGGCTCCCAGCACCGCCGAGGCGGCCGCGCCTCCGGCCACGCCCTCGATGGTCTTGCCGGGGCTGATGGCCGGGGCCAGTTTGCGCTTGCCCCACATGTGGCCCGCGAAATAGGCCCCCACGTCGGCGGCGATGACCACGAACAACGAGAAAATAAGAAGCACCCGGCCGCCGGGCAGCCCGGCCAGGACCGTGAGGCCCGCGAACAATCCGCCCACGTAGACCAGGCCCCAGGAACGCCGGGTGGCGTTTTCCCAGGAGATGCCCAGGTCGAAGCCGGTGAGCGCGGTGATGAGCCCCAGGGCGGCCAACGAGAGCATCAGGGCGGCCAGGGCCGCGGTCCCCCCGGCCAGGGCGGCCAGGGCGGTGAGCCCGGTCAGGGCCACTCCGGCGATGGCCGGTACGTTCCAGGAGCCGGGCAGAACCATGCGGGTGTATTCGTACATGCCCAGGCAGGCCACTCCGGCGATGAGCAGGCCCAAGACCCACAAGGGGGCGAAAAGGATAATCAGCAGAACCCCGGCGGCCAGGGGAAGGCCGGTGGCGGCGCGCACGGCCAGAGTCTCCATGGTCCGGCGGCGGGTGGGTTCGCTCAAGCGCTGTCTCCCTTTAGCTGCTCCCCGGTCTGGCCGAAGCGGCGCTCGCGTCCGCCGTAGGCCATCAGGGCCTTGGCCAGTTCATCCTCGCGGAAGTCGGGCCAATAGGTGTCGGTGAAATAAAACTCGGCGTAGGCGATCTGCCACAAAAGGAAGTTGCTCACCCTGAGCTCGCCGCTGGTGCGGATCAACAGATCCACCTGGGGCAGCCCCACGGTGTAAAGCTCGTTTTCCAATTCGGCCTCGCCGATCTGATCTGGCGTCAGCTCCCCGGCTGCGGCCTTGGCGGCCAAGCGCTGGGCGGCACGCACCAGTTCCTGACGGCCTCCGTAGGACAGGGCCAAGTTGAGCACCATGTGCTCCCCCTGGGCCGTGTCGGCCATGATCTGTTCCAGGAGCCCACGGGTCTTGGCGGGCAGGCGCTCTACGCTGCCGCTGGCCCGAAGGCGGATGCCCCGGTCGATCATCTCCTGGCGCTCGCTTTTGAGGAAACGGCCCAGCAAGCGCATCAGGGCTTCGACCTCGGCCTTGGGGCGGGCCCAGTTTTCTTCGCTGAATGCGTAGAGGGTCAGGGCGTCAAGGCCCAGCTTGCGGCAGGAGCGAACCACCACTCGCACGCTTTCGGCCCCTTCTTCGTGGCCCCTGACTCGCCGCCAGCCCTTTTGCTTGGCCCAGCGGCCGTTGCCGTCCATGATCACCGCTAGGTGGCGCGGCAGGGCGGAGGTATCCAGCCGGTCAAGCAGGGAGGTCTCTGGGGAGGTCGAAGCCATGAAAACCGGTTAGGCCCAGGGGCCTAAAACTCCAGGATCTCCTTTTCCTTCTCGGCCGAGACCTCGTCCACCTTGGCCACGTAGCTGTCGGTGATTTTCTGGACTTCGTCCTGGCCCCGGAAGGCGTCGTCTTCGCTGATCTCGCCTTCCTTCTTGAACTCTTTGAGCAGGTCGTTGGCCTCGCGGCGGGCGTTGCGCACCGCCACCTTGGTCTCCTCGGCCATTTTCTTGACCACCTTGACCAGCTCTTTGCGGCGCTCTTCGGTCAAGGGGGGCACGGAGATGCGCACCACCTTGCCGTCGTTGTTGGGGGTCAGGCCCAGGTCGCTCTTGAGCAGGGCCTTTTCGATGGCTCCGCAGGTGCTGGCGTCCCAGGGCTGGATGAGGATCAGGCGCGGCTCGGGCACCGAAAGGCTGGCCATCTGGTTCAGGGGCGTGGGCGCGCCGTAGTAGTCGGCCCGCACTCCGTCCAACAGCGAGATGGAAGCCCGGCCGGTGCGCACCCTCTTGAAGTCGCGGGTCAGGGCCTCGATGGCCTTTTCCATCAGATCCTTGGCTTCTTTTTTGGCGTCTTCGATCATGGCTAAACCTCCACCCGGGAGCCCACCGTTTCGCCCAGCAGCACCCGCTTTATATTGTCCGGTTCCAGCAGGTCAAACACAATCACCGGCAGTTCGTTGTCCCCGGCCAGGCTGATGGCCGTGGCGTCCATGACTTTCAGGTGCTGAGCCAGCACCTGGTCGTAGGTAACCTGGGGCAGCTTCTTGGCGTTGGGGTTTTTCACCGGGTCCGAATCGTAGATGCCGTCCACCTTGGTGGCTTTCATCAAGACCTCGGCCCCGATTTCCTCGGCGCGCAAGGCGGCGGCGGTGTCGGTGCTGAAGTAGGGATTGCCCGTGCCCGCGCCCAAAATGACGATCCGCCCCTTTTCCAGGTGGCGGATGGCCCGGCGGCGGATGTAGGGCTCGGCCACCTGGGGCATGGACAGGGCGGTCATCACCCGGGTGGGCACGCCCTTGCGTTCCAGGGCGTCCTGCAGGGCGATGGAGTTGACCACCGTGGCCAACATGCCCATGTAGTCGGCCTGCACCCGGTCCATGTGCTGGGCGCTTTCGCTGACCCCACGGAAGATGTTGCCGCCACCCAGGACCACCCCGACCTCCACGCCCAACTCGCGGGCCTTGAGCAGCTCGTCGGCCACGTAGTCCAGGACCTGGGGGGATATGCCAAAGGACTCCCCGCCCATGAGGGCCTCTCCCGAAACCTTCAAGAGCACTCTTTTGAATACCGGGGCGGGGGTCATTGGCGACTCCTAGACCAAACCCTAGCTTTCCTCGCCCAGCACGAAGCGGGCGAAGCGCCGGATCTGGATGTTCTCGCCGGTCTGGGCCCGAAGCTCGTTTACCAGGTCGGCGATGGTCTTGTCGGTGTCCTTGACAAAGGGCTGGTTCATCAGGCAGCTCTCGGCGGCGAACTTCTTGAGCTTGCCCTCGATGATTTTGTCCACGATGTTCTCGGGCTTGCCCTGGTCCAGAGCCTGGGCCTTGTAGATCTCGCGCTCACGCTCGAGCACCTCGGGGGGAAGCTCTTCTTCGTTCACGCACAGGGGGTTGCTGGCGGCGATGTGCATGGCCAGGTCCTTGGCAAAGGCGCTGAACTCATCGGTCTTGCCGGTGAAGTCGGTCTCGCAGTTGACCTCGACCATGACTCCCAGCTTGCCGCCGGCGTGAATGTAGCTGGCGACCTGACCCTCGCTGGCCACCCGCCCGGCCCGCTTGGCGGCCACGGACAGGCCCTTTTGGCGCAGCCAGTCGATGGCCTTTTCCATGTCCCCGTCGGACTCGGTAAGGGCCTTTTTACAGTCCATCATGCCGGCGTTGGTTTTGTCCCTAAGTTCTTTGACCATGGCGGCGGTGATGCTCATGGCGATTCTACTCCTTGAAAGCTATGGCTGGCGGGCCCGCCCTGAGGCGGGCCCGTTTAGCACAAAAATACGGCGTCGGCCCAGGATTACTCCTTGGCTTCGCCCTCGGTGGTCTCCTCGGCGACGGCCTCCTCGGCGACGGCTTCTTCGGCGACGGCCTCTTTAATTTCAGCGACGGCTTCTTTGGCCGCCCCTTTTTCCTTGCGGATGACCACCACCTCGGGGCCCTCTTGCTCCTCGGGACGGCCTACGGTCAACTCAGGCATGTCCTTGGGCATCTGAACCTTTTCGGGCTTGGCCGCGCCGCCTTGCTGCTCCCTGATGGCCATGCCGTCGTTGGCGGCTTGGGCCAGGGCGCCGGTAAACAGGCGGATGGCCCGGATGGCGTCGTCGTTGCCGGGCACCAGGTAGTCGATGCCGTCGGGGTCGCAGTTGGTGTCCACGATGGCCACGATGGGTATCTTGAGCCGCCGGGCCTCATTGACCGCGATCTTTTCCTTTTTGATGTCCACCAGAACCACCGCCGAAGGCAGCCGGTTCATGTCCTTGATGCCGCCCAGGTTGCGCTCGGCCTTGGCCAACTCGCGCCGCAGGCCCATCGACTCCTTCTTGGGGTAGCTGTCGATGGTGCCGTCTTCCATGATGCCTTCCAGCCACTTGTAGCGCTCCACCGAGCGTTTGATGGTCTGGAAGTTGGTGAGCATGCCGCCCAACCAACGGTGGTTGATGTTGTACATGCCGCAGTTGTTGGCTTCTTCGGCGATGATGTCCGCCGCCTGGCGCTTGGTGCCCACGAAGAGCACGTCGCCGCCACGGGCCACGGTCTTGGCGATGAAGTCATAGGCTTGACGGAAAAGGGTGACGGTTTGTTGCAGGTCGATGATGTGAATGCCGTTGCGGGCCCCGAAGATATAAGGCTTCATCTTGGGGTTCCAGCGTCCGGTTTGGTGGCCGAAGTGTACTCCAGCCTCCAACAGCTCACGCATGGTCACGTAGGCCACGTTGCTTCCTCCTGATTCGGTTTGTCCTCCGCCTTCCCGTTGTAGCGGGCGCACCCACCGGCGTTGCAGCCGGCACCAGGGTCACCCCGAGAAAGCGTGTGTAATAATTAACCGCCGAAGAATATCACAGGCTCACCCGCCCCGCAAGGGCGAGGGGGGGGAGACCCGGCCGGGGCCGGGTCGGCTTTCAGGAACGATAGTCGGCGTTTATGTCAATATAATCCTTGGTGAGATCGGTGGTGAGCACCCAGTGCTCCTGATCACCCAAGCCCATTTCCAATCTGATTTCATAGCGGGGCCGGGCCATGACCTTGACCGCCTTGTCCTCCTCTTGCGCCTCGGTGGCCAGGCCTCCCTTGGCCACGATCGCCGAACCGATGTACAGATCGCACTTGGTCTCGTCAAAGGGATGGCCCCGGCGGGCGCTTTCGGCCCCGGCGGTGCTCAGGATGCGCCCCCAGTTGGGGTCCCCGCCGGTCAGCGCGGTCTTGACCAGGGGCGAGTGGGCGATGGCATAGGCTATGTCCCTGGCCTGGGCCGCGTCGGCTGCGCCGCACACCCTCACCCGCACCAGATGCCCGGCGCCCTCGCCGTCGGCCACGATCATGGCGGCCAGGTCCTGGCACACGGCGGTCACCGCCCCGGTGAGCCAGGCCAACTCCGGGTCGTCCGAGGCCATTTCGGGATTTCCCGCCTTGCCGCTGGCCATCAGGAGCACCGTGTCGTTGGTGGAGGTGTCCCCGTCCACGCTGATGCGGTTGAAGCTCTGCTCCACCGCCTCGCCCAAAACCTTGGCCAGGGCCGCCGGCCCCGCCGCCGCGTCGGTGAGCACAAAGCAGAGCATGGTGGCCATGTCCGGGCGGATCATGCCCGCGCCCTTGGCCATGCCCACCACGTTGATCTTTTGGCCGCCCACCGTGGCCTGCCGCCGGGCCATTTTCTTGTAGGCGTCGGTGGTCATGATGGCCCCGGCCGCGTCGGCCAGGCCCATGGGGCTGAGCCCGGCGGCCATGCCCGGCAACGCGGCGTTGACCTTGGTGTCGTCCAGGACTTGGCCGATGACCCCGGTGGAGCAAGGCAGCACCTGCTCCGGGGCGCAACCCAAGGCCCGGGCAACGCCTTGGCAGGTGGAGCGGCAGGCGGTCAGGCCCGGCTCGCCGGTGGCCGCGTTGGCCCCCCCGCTGTTGGCCACAATGGCCCGAGCCTTGCCGGACTTCACGTTCCCACGGCAGACCTGCACCGGGGCGGCGGCCAGCTTGTTGGTGGTGAACACCCCGGCCACGGCCACCGGCGCGTCGGCCACGATCAGCGCCAGGTCGGCCCGGCCGTCCTTGCGCAGGCCGCAGGGTGCGGCGGCGGCCCGGAATCCGGCCACCTCTTGGTTCACCTCGTTGCCCTGCTTCAGGGGCGCGTCGCCCAACTCGGGAAGCTCTTGCATTGTCCGGTTCTCCTGCGCTGGTTCAACAACGGCAAATGGGGAAGACGCCCCGCCGTCCCCGGCCCCACATATACCACCGGCCGGGCCGTGCGCCCAGCCCCGGCTGGGCTGTCACCATATTGTCCCTATATTTACTTTGATCCGGCTCTAAAACGCCAGCGCCGCGTATCCCCGAAAAACCGCCGCGCCTGGCGACGCCGCCGGGCCGCGCGGCAGGCTTAGGGCTCAGGTGGGAAAGTTTGGCCTACTTGCCGCAGCACTTCTTGTATTTTTTGCCGCTGCCGCAGGGGCAGGGATCGTTGCGCCCCACTTTTTTGCTCTCGCGCTGGGCCGGTTCCGGCGCACCGCCGTCGCCGCCGGAATAGGACATGGGTATATCCTCTTCCGGGGCCAGGGCCTGCACGTCGTCCTCGCTGGCGATCTGCACCCGCATCAGGGCGCCCACCGCCTCGGACTTGATGCGGTCCACCATCTGGGCGAACATCTCGAAGCCCTCCCGCTGGTACTCGCGCAGGGGGTCCTTCTGGCCGTAACCACGCAGGCCGATGCCCTCCTTGAGGTGATCCATGTTGAGCAGGTGGTCCTTCCACAGGCTGTCCACCCGGTCCAACAAGAGCCAGCGCTCCAACTGGGTCATGGTCGCTTCGCCGTAGGTGTCGAACTTGCGGGCGTAGAGTTCCTTGGCCTGGTTGCTCACCGACTGGATGAGGCTTTCGGCGTCGTGCTCTTCCATGTCGCCCAGGTTCGGGATGAAGCCGAAGGAGTTGCTCACCGCGTCCTTCAGGCCCTTGGCGTCCCATTCGCTGGCGGGTACGTGGTCGTCGGCATAGGCGTCCACCACCTGCTCGGCCAACTCGTCCATCATCTCCAGCACCGAGTCGTGCACCCCTTCACCGGTCATGGCCATGCGCCGCTGGGCGTAGATGACCTCGCGCTGCTTGTTGAGCACGTCGTCGTACTCCAGAAGCTGCTTGCGGATCTCGAAGTTGCGTCCTTCCACCTTGCGCTGGGCGTTCTCGATTGCCTTGGAGATGAGGCCGTGCTCGATGGGCTCGCCTTCCTCCATGCCCAGCTTGCCCATGATGCCCTTGATGCGGTCGCTGCCGAACAGGCGCAGCAGATCGTCCTCCAGGCTCAGGTAAAAGCGGCTGGAGCCCGGGTCGCCCTGGCGGCCGGAGCGTCCCCGGAGCTGGTTGTCGATGCGCCGGCTCTCGTGGCGCTCGGTGCCCAGGATGTGCAGGCCACCGGCGGCCAGGACTTCCTCGCGCTCGGCAACACACTGGGCCTTGTATTTTTCAAGGGCCTGGGCGTAGGCTTCGGGCTCTTCCTGGGGGTCGGCGTCCTTGATGGCCATGGCCTCGGGGTTGCCGCCCAAAACGATGTCGGTGCCGCGCCCGGCCATGTTGGTGCTGATGGTCACCGCGCCCTTGCGCCCGGCCTGGGAGACGATCTCCGCCTCCTTGGCGTGGTGCTTGGCGTTCAAGACGGTGTGAGGCACGCCCAGGCGTTTGAGCTTGGCCCCCAGCATCTCCGAGCGCTCCACGCTCACCGTGCCCACCAATACCGGCTGGCCCTTGGAGTGCAGTTGTTTTATCTCCTGCACGGCGGCCTCGTATTTTTCGGCCTGGGTGCGGTAGACCGAATCCGGGTTGTCCTTGCGCACCATGTCCCGGTTGGTGGGGATGACCATGACGTCGAGCTTGTAGATCTTGGCGAACTCTTCGGCCTCGGTGTCGGCGGTGCCGGTCATGCCCGCCAGCTTGTCGTACATGCGGAAGTAGTTCTGGAAGGTGATGGTGGCCAGAGTCTGGTTCTCGCTCTTGACCTTGATCTTTTCCTTGGCTTCCAGGGCTTGGTGCAAGCCTTCGGAGTAGCGCCGTCCGGGCATGAGCCGCCCGGTGAATTCGTCTACGATCACCACCTCGCCGTCGTTGACGATGTAGTCCACATCGCGCTTGAACAGGGTGTGGGCCTTGAGCGCCTGGGTGAGGTGGTGAAGTAGCTCCATGTAGCGCGGGTCGTAGAGGTTGTCCACCTTGAGAAGCTCTTCGCAGCGGTTCACGCCCTCCTCGGTGAGGCTGGCAGTGCGGGTCTTCTCGTCGATGGTGAAGTGGGTTTCCTTGCTCAGGCGGGGAATCAGCCGGTCGATCTGCACGTAGAGCTGGGTGGATTTCTCGGCCGGGCCGGAAATGATCAGCGGGGTGCGGGCCTCGTCGATGAGGATGGAGTCCACCTCGTCCACGATGGCGAAGGCGTAGTCCCGCTGGGCCAGCTCGGCCAAGTCGAACTTCATGTTGTCGCGCAGGTAATCGAAGCCGAACTCGTTGTTGGTGCCGTAGGTCACATCCGCGGCGTAGGCCTTTTGGCGCTCGTCGTCGTCCAGGCCGTGCACGATGCAGCCCACGGTGAGGCCCAGAAAGCGGTAGATGTTACCCATCCAGCCCGCATCGCGCTTGGCCAGGTAGTCGTTCACCGTTACCACGTGGACCCCGCGCTCGGTCAGGGCGTTCAAGTACACCGGAAGAGTGGCGGCCAGGGTCTTGCCCTCACCGGTCTTCATCTCGGCAATCTTGCCCTGATGCAGGACGATGCCGCCGATGAGCTGCACATCGTAGTGGCGCTGGCCTATGGCGCGCCGCCCCGCTTCGCGCACCGCGGCGAAGGCCTCGGGCAGCAGGTCGTCCAGGGTTTCCCCGGCGGCCAGGCGCTCTCTAAAGGCGGGGGTCAGGGCGGCCAGTTCGGCGTCGCTCTTGGCCTCCATGGAAGGCTCTTGGGCGTTTACCGCCTCCACCAGGGGCTGAAGGTGCTTCAGGTCCCGGTCGTTCTTGGAGCCCACTATCTTGGATAAGAATTTGCCTAACATGGTCCTTATTGTGGCCCCTTGGGCTAAAAATGCAAATCCCGGCGCGGTCCGTTGCGCCGGGAAAATGGATAACTACACGTTACGTTTGCTAATCCAGGATGTAATACATGGGGTTGGTGGGCACCCCCGACAGCAATACCTCGTAGTGCAAGTGTGGTCCGGTGGAGCGCCCGGTGTTGCCCACTAAGGCGATGGCCTGGCCTCGCTCAACCTTTTGGCCCAGTTTTACCTTGAATTTTTGCAGGTGAGCGTAGCGGGTTACGATGCCTTGGCCGTGGTTGATGGCCAGCATGCGCCCGAATCCGCCCTCCCAGCCCGCAAAGGTGACCACTCCGCCCGCCGGGGCGATGATGGAGGTGCCGCGCCGGGTGGAGATGTCCACTCCGGAGTGGAACTTGCGGCCCTTGCCAAAGGGCGAAATGCGCATGCCGAAGCCGGAGGTGACCCAGCCGCGCACCGGCCACAAAGAGGGGGTGGAGGCCAGGATGGACCGCCGGTCCTGGAGGAACTTGGCCAAATGCCGTTGCAACTGGCGCTCGGTTTCGCTCTCGGCGTTAAGGCGGTCCAGGTCGCGCTGCAAGACCTGCAAGCGGCGCTCCGCGCTGGTGGAGGAGAGGCGCACCCCCGGTCCGCTGGTGGTGCCTTCGCGGCCGCCCACACCGAAGATGTCATCCTTTTGGCTGGGCTTGCCCAGGTTGGCCATCAACCGCAGGCGTTCGTTGAACCCCTTGAGGCGGCCCACCTGGCCGTTAAGCTCTTCCAGCCGTTGGGCGAAGGCCGCTATCTGGGCCTGATGGCGATTGTTGAGGTTTTCATCGGCATGGTAGCTGGGCGCGTAGGCCATCACGCCTTGATAGCGATGGAACCAATACCCGGCCAGACCCAGAGATCCGGCCAAGGCGAAGACGAAAAACCATATAAGAAAACGAGGGAAGCAGAGCCTTTTGACTCGATCGGTTCCCTCGTCTGGGAAGATCATTACGGTTATTTTTTTTGCCACGCCATCCCTTTTTATCTTGGCTGTCGCCAGGGCGTGTCCGCCCCGGGACAATTCAGAGCAATTGAATCAGAGCACATTTAGCATGGCCGGTGGTTATAGTCAACCCCACAAGTAGCGCTTTACAATCTTGTATTAAATTAAAATTATAATGGTTATCAGTACCTTATGGCCCACTGACCGACATGCGGCTGATTAGCAGGCTCGGCGCTCCCTTGCGTCCGAAAAACCTGAGGTCCGAGCCCACCTCGGCCACTGCCTGGAACAGATTGAGCACCTGCCCGGCGATGGCGATGGACTTGACCGGGCGCACCCGAACCCCCTTTTCCACCAAGAATCCGGCCGCGCCGAAGCTGAATTCGCCACTCACCGGATCGGCGGTGTGACCACCCATGATGTCGGTGATCACCAGGCCGCGCTCCAGGCGGCCCTCCAACTCCTGGGGCGAGGCCTGGCCCGGCTCCAGGAACAGGTTGGAGAAATCCACCCCCGGAGGGCCCTTCAAGGAGCCGCGCATGCCGTTGCCGGTGCTGCCCCGGCCGTCGCGCGCTCCCCACAGGCGGTCGAAGACGAAGCCTTTCAGCACGCCCTTTTCCACCAGCACCTTGCGGCTCATGGCCACGCCCTCGTCGTCCAACGAGCCGCTGCCCAGGCCTCGGGGCAGGGTGCCGTCGTCCACCAGGCTCACCTGGGGGCTCACGATTTGGCTGCCCTGTTTGCCCGCCAGCAGTGAGCGGCCCTTGAGCAGGGTGTCGCCCAAAAGGGAAGCGGCCAACAGGCCCAAAAACTGCACCGCCACCGAGTTGTCCAGGACCACGTCGTAGCGGCCATCGCCCACCGGGCGGGCCCCCAAAAAGGCCGCCGCCCGCTTGCCCGCCTCTTGGCCCAGGGCCTGGGGGTCGATCTCAGACAGGAAGCGGGCGCTGTGGCTTTCCCAGCCCATCTCCTGCTCGCCGTCCTGGGAGGCCATGGCCAGGGCCCCGGCCGAGGCGGTGGTGCCCTGGTGGCTGAAGTCCAGGCCCAGGGAGGTGAGCAGGCGCAGCTGGCTCACCGCGGAGGCGAACTCCGCCGGTTGCCCGTGCACCACCCGTGGATCGCCCACCAGGGCGGCGGCGGCCACTTGTTTGGCCCTCTCCACCTTGGCCTCCTCCGGGTCGGTGGCCAGCTCGGGGTCGAAAACCTCCACCCGGGGTGGGTCCTCAACCGGCCCGGCCAGGCTGATGCCCGGTCCCGGGTCGCTGGCGGCCGCTGAAGCCATGGCCTCGGCCCCGGCCCGCTTGATGCCCTGGGGGTCGCCGCCGATGACGTAGGCGAAGCCCAGGCG
>JAIPDO010000102.1 GCA_021737645.1 Desulfarculaceae bacterium | reverse complement strand
TGGTGCTGCGGGCGCAGCTAACGCCCGCAATGGCATCCGGGCCGTGCTTCTGTTTGATCTCCATGAACCGGTTGGCCACCAGGTCCAGGGCTTCGTCCCAGGAAGCCTCCTTGAAAGAGCCGTCGGCCTGCTTGATCAGTGGGGAGGTGAGGCGCTCGGGGCTGTGGATGAAGTCGTAGCCGAAGCGTCCCTTGACGCACAGGCGTCCCCGGTTGGGCTGGGCCCCTTCCACCCCGGTGACCTTGATGACCTTGCCGTCCTTGACGTGCAGCCATTGTTGACAGCCCACCCCGCAGTAGGGGCAGGTGGTGCGCACCTTGGTGGCCTCATGTCCGTGAATCCGGCCATAGGCCTTGCGCTCGAACAGGGCCCCCACCGGGCAGGCCTGCACGCACTCGCCGCAGTGGGTGCAGTTGTCGTAGTCGGCCACGGGCAGCCAGCCGTTCTGCTTGCCCGGTTCCCAGGTTTCGGGTGCGGGAAGAGCCCGGTTCACCTGCACCTCGTTGCAGGCCTGCACGCAGCGGCCGCACTGGATGCAGCGGCTGAAGTCGCGGATGATAACCGGGTGGCTGTCGTCCAGGGGGCGCTCCGCCGGGGCGGCCTCCTGGCTTTGCAGGCTCACGCCGTATTCCACCACCAGATCCTGAAGGCGGCAGTCGCCGTGGGCCGGGCATATCTGATCGTGCCAGGACTTGAGCATCACCTCGAACTGGCGCTCGCTCCACTGGTCCGGCGGCAGGTCCATGACAAAGCAGTTGTGATCGCCCGAGGCCACCAGCTCGGCCAGGGTCTTGCGTCGAGAGGCGCACACCCGCTCGCTGTCGATTTTTACGTCCATGCCCGCTTCGGCCGGGGTGGAGCATGACAGCATCAGGTGGTCGCTGCCGGCCACTTCCACCACGCAAATGCCGCAGGCGCCGGTGGGTGAACAGCCCTTGAGATGGCACAGGGTGGGGATTCGCACCCCCTGAGTCTGGGCCGCTTCCAGGATGGTTTGGCCTGGTTGGAACTCCACGGGCTTGCCGTTGAGAATCAGGGTAGGATCAGCCATTTTGGGCTCCACAGCAATCGGATTCAAAGTTGTAGGCCGGTGGGGCTTCCGGTTGAAACCAAGGGTCACTTAGTATGTCAAAAATGACAGTATGTCACAAATGACATACTATTTCGCACTCAGGGTGTCAAATGATGTTTATCGATGGATTGGCATGGCTGCATTGGTAATGAGGCGGCTGCCGGTATGGGCCGGCGGTTTGTTCCTGGCGCTGTGTGCCTAGGGATGTGCATCATAGCCGATTAGGCTGCTTGGTAAAACGATCATCCACCATGGAATGTATTGATGTCCACAGAAAATAATTGACACGATAAAAAGTAAGTGCTATCTAACAAGATAAGCTAACCCGCCAGGGATTGATGCGACGACACCAAATATTCCTGGGGGGTGTTTTTTTGACCATTAAGTTAGACACGCCTAATAAAATGGGAGTTGGCTAAAGTGGACCGCCGGGCATCTTCAATATCTAGAGGCAAAAACTCGTCAACCAAGGGCTGCGCCGCCCCCCGGTCTTGTCGGCAGGATGTCTGCCAACACTGCCCCTTACAGGGGCGCAAGGTGATGATCATCGGCGGCTTGGATCGCCTGGAGCCCAGCTACCGCGAAACGGTCAGCCGTCTGGGGGGTGAGTGCGTTTGCCACACCGGCAAGCTGCGCAGTGGCCACCGCCGCCTCAAACAAAGAGTGGCCAATGCCGACCTGGTGGTTTTCATAACCTCCATAAACTCTCACGCCGCCCTCGATGCCGTCAAAAAAGAATGCAAGCGCTGCTCCAAACCCTTCTGCGCCTTGCGCCAGACAGGTTGTGGGTCTTTGGAGCAGACCCTCAAGGGTTTCAAGGGTGAACGTTTCATCAATCTGGGATTCAACTAAGCAAGCCACGGGAGAGAAGCATTGGAAAATTTCGAAACTCTACGAATGATGCAGGTGGGCCAGCGCGCGGTGATCAAAAAGATCACCGTGGGCGGCGAGATGGGGCGGCGCATCAGGGACATGGGGATGGTGCCTGGAACCGTTTTCACGGTCATGGGACGGGCGCCGCTAAAGGACCCGGTGGAGATAAAGCTAAAGGGCTACAACCTCACCCTGCGCAACAACGAGGCGGACAACATCCTGGTTCAGGCAGAGGAGGCCTAGACATGCCCGGTGAAAAGGTAACCATCGCCCTGGCGGGCAACCCCAACTCCGGCAAGACCTCCATGTTCAACGCCATCACCGGGGCACGCCAACACGTGGGCAACTACCCCGGGGTGACCGTGGAGAAAAAATGGGGCCAGGTTTCCCTAGGCGGCCACGACCTGGAGATAGTGGACCTGCCGGGAACCTACAGCCTCACCGCCTACTCCATGGAAGAGCTGGTGGCCAGGGACTACATCATCAAGCAGAAGCCCGACGTGGTGATCGACGTGGTGGACGCGGCCAACCTGGAGCGCAATCTGTATCTGGCGGTGCAGTTCATGGAGCTGGGGGTTCCCCTGGTCATCGCCCTGAACATGATGGACGTGGCCGAGAGCCGGGGGCTGAACATCGACCCCGAAAAGCTCAGCCGCCTCATGGGCGTGCCGGTGGTGTGCACCGTAGCCCGCAAGGGCAAGGGCGTTAAGCAGCTGCTGGGCGAGGCGGTGGAAACCGCCCTCAGCCAAAAGCAATGGCGCCCCCTGGAGCTTTCCTACGGCCCGGATGTGGACCAAGCTTTGCTGGAGCTGACCGGCAAGTTCAACGGCAACAGCCTGGCTTGGTCGCCCCTGGGCGCCCGCTGGGTTTCTCTGAAACTTTTGGAAAACGATGCGGAGGTGCAAAAGCAGGTTTCCCAGGACCCCGGACTGGCCGGGCATATGGAGCCCCTGCGCCAAAAACTCAGCGACCACCTGAGGCGCACCATGGACGACGACCCCGAGGGGGTGATCGCCGACTATCGCTACGGCTTCATCGGCGGCATCTACCGCCAGGCGGTGCAGGAAACCAGGGCCCAACGCCTGGAGTTGAGCGACAAGATCGACAAGGTGCTCACCAACCGCCTGGTGGGGCCCTTGATCCTGCTGGCGGTGCTCTACGGCATCTACCAGTTCGTGTTCTGGGCCAGCGAAATGCCCGTGGGCTGGCTGGAGGAGCTATTCGGCTGGCTGGGCGGGGTCGCCGAGGCGGGTATCCCGGACGGCTTTGTAAAATCCCTGGTCATCAGCGGAATCATCGACGGCGTAGGCGGAGTCCTTGGGTTCGTTCCCTTGATCATGTTCATGTTCTTCACCATCGCCATTCTGGAAGACACCGGCTATCTGGCCCGGGTGGCCTATCTGTTGGACCGGGTGCTCAGAAATTTCGGCCTGCACGGCAACAGCGTGATGGCCATGATCGTCAGTGGCGGCATCAGCGGCGGTTGCGCGGTGCCCGGCGTCATGGCCGCCCGCACCTTGCGCGACCCCAAGGCCCGCCTGGCCACCATACTCACGGTGCCCATGATGAACTGCGGGGCCAAGCTGCCGGTGTACGCCCTGTTGATCGGGGCCTTCTTCGCCGCCCGCGAGGCCCAGATGCTTTTCGCCCTCACCCTTATCTCTTGGGGCATGGCCCTCATCGCCGCCCGCGTTCTGCGCTGGACGGTGCTCAAGGGCGAGACCTCGCCCTTTGTCATGGAACTGCCGCCTTACCGCCTGCCCACCCTGCGGGGCCTGTTGATCCACACCTGGGAGCGCACCTGGCAGTACATCAAAAAGGCGGGCACGGTGATCCTGGGCATCAGCATCCTCATGTGGGCCCTGATGAGCTTCCCCACCTTGCCTGAGGATCGGGCCGCGGCCTGGGACGCCAAAGCCGGGGCGGCGGCCACCGAGGAGCTTCGCCAGGAAATCGAATACAAGAGGGGGCAAGATCAGTTGGCCTATTCGGTGGCCGGGCGCATGGGCCGAACCCTGCATTACATCACCGCGCCCCTGGGCTTTGACTGGCGCACCAACGTGGCCCTGGTGGGCGGCTTCGCGGCCAAGGAGGTGGTGGTCTCCACCTTGGGCACCGCTTACAGCCTGGGCGAGTTGGACCCCGAAGACACCGTGGGTCTGAGTGAGCGGCTGGCCAAGGAGCCGGGGTGGAATCCCCTCAAGGCATTCGCCCTGATGCTCTTCGTCATGATCTACGCACCTTGCTTTGTGACCGTGGCGGTAATTCGCAATGAAACCGGCGGTTGGAAGTGGCCCCTGTTCTCGGTTGCCTATACCACCGTGGCCGCCTACGTGTTGGCCATCCTGGTCTACCAGGGCGGCAAGCTTTTGGGATTGGGCTAGGGACATGGTTGATCTATTGATCGTAACTTTGGTCGTAGCCTCGGTGGCCCTGTGGCTGGGACGCCGCTGGTGGCGCGCCGCCAAGGGCCAAGGCGCGGGCTGCGGTTGCGGCTGCGGGGAAGGAGGCTGCGGCGCTGGCGGCGATTTCCAACAGGTGCGTACCTGCCGCCGCTTCGGCGATACGGCTGAAAACAAGGAAAAAGAATCATGAACCCACGATGCGGCCCGTAGAACGACCGGGCGCCTAGCGTCCTGCCGCCGTTGGGGCGAACCCGGATGACCGGAGCCCGCCTCTCGCCCCAACGACTGGGTTAACTGAAAGAAATAACGATTAAATTTCAACCGAAATCATTTTTCGGACAGGAGATCTCTGTGCCTGAAAAGCAACACAAGCAACCTACCGCGCGGCCTGAAGAGCCGAAGCAAGGCAAGCCCTGCGCCTGCGGAGGCAACTGCGCCTCTTGCGGCTGCAAACACCAAGCAAAGGATTAGCTGGCCAAGCCTGCCCGGCCTTAAGACAACGATGAAAGGAGATCAGGAGAAGTGAAGGCTTTGCCAAATAAAATTCTCATACTCGCCATGGGCCTGCTTTTAACGGCACCGTCCCTGGCTTTTAGCGCTGACAACACCAATGAAGTCATGCTCAGGGAGTTACAAGCCCTCAAGGCCAAGGTGTCGGAACTGGAGCAGAAGCTGGACAATGCTCAACAAGACGCCAAAAAGGCCAACGACGTGGCCATGGAGGCTCGCGCCACCAGCGGGCGCTCCCTCAAGGCCTCCCAGGAGCTTTCGCGCACCAGGGAAGAGCTGCCCAAAGGCATCTTCTCCGAGGCGGGCAAGCGCCTAAAATTCTACGGCGCGGTGGAGGTCGAGGCCAACTGGGAGCGCATGAGCCGCAACAAGAAGGGTGACCAGAGCAACTCCGACATCAGCCTGGCCACCGCCGAGTTGTTCGTGGAGGCGGCCATCAACAAATATGTCACCGGGGTGATGCACTTCCTGTGGGAAGAGGGCAGCACCGAGCCGGTGGACATCGACGAGGCCTTTATCCTCCTGGGCCAGACTGAAGATGTTCCCTGGTACCTCATAGCCGGGCGTATCTATCCGGCGGTGGGCTTGTTCGAGAGCTACTTCATCTCCGACCCCATCACCAAGGAGCTGTTCGAGACTCAGGATTCCGCGGTGGAGATCGGCTACTCCGCCGACTGGATCAACGTGGGCGCCGGTATCTTCAATTCCGACGTGCATGAGTTCAGCGACGATCCGGACAACATGATCAACACCTACTATGCCCGCGCCCAGTTCAGCACCCCCGAGGGCGTGATACTCGACGGCGGCATCGCCGCAGGCGTGGCCTACATCAACAACATCGCCTCTTCGGGCTTCCTGAGCGAACAAGTGCCCGACGATCAGCTCAACTCATTGGTCGGCGGCCTGTCGTTTATGGCTTCGGCCAATTGGAAGATGCTGGCCCTGCAGGCGGAATACATCACCGCCCTGGACGAGTTCAAGGAGGGTGAACTGGAATACGCCGGCGAGCACAAGGCCAAGCCCTGGGCCCTCAACGTGGAGCTGGCGGTCATGCCTTGGGACCAGTGGACCTTTGCCGCCAAGTACGGCAAAGCCGGTGACGTGTTCGAGGAGTTCCCCGAGACCCGCTGGGGTGCAGTGGCTTCCTGGGAGTTTTTGCCCGACACCGTGCTTAGTCTGGAATACCTGCACGGCGACTACACCAACGACGACAGCAGCGACACCATAACCAGTCAGTTGGCCATCGCCTTCTAGGGCGGACCGGCCACAAACGCCACACGAGTGAGCGGCCCGGCCAATAGAGGGCTCTCAGCGGCCCGGAACCGGGGTGGGAAACGGCATC